>JAJYCL010000001.1 GCA_021778415.1 bacterium
TCTCGAAGCATCATCACAACGGAGCACGCGAAGCGTGCAACATTTTCATGCGCCCCTTCGAGACGCGATGCTTCGCATCGCTCCTCAGGGTGACAGGGGGCCCTTCGAGACGCGATGCTTCGCATCGCTCCTCAGGGTGACAGAGGGGCCTTCGAGACGCGATGCTTCGCATCGCTCCTGGAGGGTGACGACAGGACGTACTAGGATGCGACGGCGGGGTGTTTGGCTCCGAGTCCGAGTGCGATTTCGACGACATCTTCTTCGGTGAGTGCCAAGCGACGCATTGCGGCTTCATACGCACGAATTGCTTCCATTGCGCCGCGTTGCGCAGCACGCTCTTCGCGAACGCGCTTCACTTCCTCGGTGACTTCATGCGCGAACGTCGTTGTGACATCGATTCCCGCATTGGCGAAACGTTCTCCGTGCTTACGCAACGTCTGCTCGACAAGCGTTACACCTGAATGTTTGCCATACGTGAATGACATTTTCGCGCCGACGAGTTCGCTTGGAACGGCTTCATACATCCGCGGATCGATAAGCATTGCTTGGGTGTGAATGCCAGATTCGTGAGCAAACACCTTAGCTCCGATGATCGGCTCGTGCGGTTGCATCGGAACGCCCGACATACGCTCCATAAAGCGAGCCAATTCCCGCAACTTGTTATATTTAAATCCCGGAATCTCGATGCCATAGAGCTGACGCATCGCGACAACAAACTCATGCAACTTGATATTTCCCGCTCGTTCTCCGTACCCGTTCGCTGATACGCTGATCACTTTGAATCCAGACGAAGCTGCGGTTATCGCATTGATCGTGCCCAATCCATAATCGTTGTGCAAATGCGCGACCAACGGCATGCCGGTCGGCATTGCGGCGACGATGCGTGAGCAATACCAGCGCGTCGCTTCGGGCGTCAGGCACCCAACGGTATCGGGCCATGCAGGGCGCGTACCGCCGGCGGCCAAGCCGCGTTTAAAATACTCGATAAAGTAGCCGACATCGCCGCGACTCCCATCTTCTCCGCCGAATTCAATGCGCTGAACGCCACATTCCCGCGCATAGGAAATTGCATCGCATTGCAGATTCAAATTTGCTTGGCGATAAAATTCCAACGGCAAACTCAGCCAATCGGCCTCATCGCGGCCTTCAAAACGCAAGAGCGTTTTACCGATTTTATATTTCAGGTGAAGATCGCTTCCGGAGGAGAACGTAAAGAACGTCACTTCCTTAGGATCGATGCCGACTTCACGAAGCGTTGAAACCGTAACATCGATATCCTTACGGCTACTCCGGCACATGACGACGATCTCGACATCGCCAAGTTGGCCTTTCCGCTTCGCCTCCATAACGAGTTGCAGCGTGCGCCGATCCCCTTCGGATGCGGCCGGGAAACCGACCGACATAATATGCACGCCGATCTCGGCGAGTGCACGCGCGATATCCAATTTTTGGGCCGGCGTATAGCAGACGCCCGGCATTTGTTCGCCGTCGCGAAGTGTCTCGTCGTAGAGACGTATCGTACTCGCGTCCGGAAACGGTACGTCGCGAGTAAACTCTTTTGGATCGCGAATCAGTCGTTCGATCGGTTCAGATAGTTCCATTAGGTGCCTCCGGAAGTTCGCTCTTCGCCCTTCGTAGCGTCGCTTCATCGCGGGGGACCAATCCGGCATCGACGGCCGCACTTGAAAACGCCCGCCGAGTATAGACGCGAAGTTCGGCAATATCACGCGGGAACAGCAGTCCTAGCGCCCAGTCGAATGCCACGTGCAACTTTCGGTCCAGGCCCGGCAAGCGCAAAAGGTAGTAGGACCGCCAGAGGAACCACGCAGCGAAGCCCGTCAGGACCCTCCCGCCGGGAAGTTGGGCGACGGCCCTGCGCGCCCCAAGCGAGGCCATGAGTCCCATCGAGTTATACGCGAATCGTTGTAGCGGCTTTCCGCGAAGGGTGGCGACAATATTCGCAGCGAGAATCGGCCCCTGCCGAATCGCATGTTGCGCCGTCGGCGGGCATGAGCCACCTGCACCGTCGGGAACCGCCGCGCAATCCCCTAGGGACCACACATTGGAGAGGCCCTCAACGCGCATTTCGTCGGTCACTCGAATCGTGCCGCGAGGGGAAAGCGGGAACCCGGTCTGCGCGACAAACGGCGACGGACGTACTCCCGCAGACCAGACTATCGATTGCGTCGGAATACGGAGGCCGCTTTGGAGTTCGATTGCCTCGTCATCCGCACTTCGAACACCATCCCCGAGGATCACTTCGACACCGCGAGAGGTTAGTGCGCGATAACTATACTGCCCCATCGCATCTGCCAGGCCGGGCAACAACGAAGCACCGCCTTCGATGAGAACGACGCGAATATCGCGCAGTTCAATCTTGGGATACAATTTCACCACCGAGTGAAAGAAATCGACGAGTTCGCCGGCAGTTTCCACGCCGGTAAAGCCCCCGCCGACGATAACGACGGTCAGTAGACGTTGCCGCTCGTCATCGCGTTCGGAGGTATCGGCTCGCTCCAAAAGCCAGACCAAACGATTGCGCAAGATGCCGGCGTCTTCGAGCGTTTTGAGGGCAAAGACGCGTTCGGCAACGCCCGGTAAGCCGAACGTTGACGTGACTGCGCCTAAAGCGAGCACGGCCTGATCATAACGAATCTCGTACTGCGCTCCGGTGAGAATATGCGTATAGCGGACCACGTTACGACTGGGATCGATCGCATCAACTTCAGCCAAAAGAAAGCGCGTCTTTTTGAGTTGTCCTCGAATCGGCGTCACGACATGACGAATATCCAGAGCACCGGAACAGACTTCGGGCAGCATCGGCGTAAAAAGCGAAAAATTCTCTCGACTGAGCATCGTAATCTCAGCCTCGTCGCGATCAAGAGTTCGCTCAAGGTGCATCGCCGTGGCGATGCCCGCGAATCCGCCACCTAAGATGACGATCTGTTGTCTCATGCGCGCATGCGTTTGCCTCCGACTCCGCAAGCCCCCGCTTCGAGGTTGCCTCTTGCGTCTCGCGGAATAGGCGGCAGCGTGAGCATGAGCCCTTTTCAGTCGCCCCCACCGCAAGCCGAATCGCAAGATCCCCCGAAGAAGAAACATCGTGGCGGAATCGGAGCTTTTCTTGCGGCCCTCGGTGCTGCAGCGCTGAAATTTAAAGTCTTTTTGCTTGCGTTAGTGCATCTGCCGTGGCTTTTTGGCGGCGCAAAAATTCTCATGGCGAGTTGGTCGCTCATCCTAAGCTTCGTTCTCTACCTCGCCGTTTTCGGCTGGCAGTTCGCGATTATTCTCGTACTCGTCTTAGTGCTCCACGAACTCGGCCACTACGTTGCCTTTCGCAGCTACGGCCTGCCGGCGAAACTTCCGATTCTCATCCCCTTCCTTGGTGCGTTTACCATCGGTCAGCCGCCGGACGATCTCGAACACGATGCGTACATTGCCTTGGCCGGACCGCTCACCGGATTACTTCTTTCGCTCTTCTGCGCATGGATCGGCAACGAACTGCATGATCCGTTTTGGTTAGCCATCGCATCCGTCAGCGCGTTTTTGAACATCTTTAATATGATGCCGATGTTACCATTCGACGGTGGACGTATCATTGCGGCGATTTGGCCTCCGCTCTGGATTGGCGGCATGGTCGTGTATATCGGTGTCGCAATTGCGTTACACATCCCGCTACTCTTTATTCTCATCATCGGCTTGCTTGGACTCCCGACCATGATCGGCATGCTCCGCGGAACACACATCGATGAACGCGCCGCCGCAATGACATTCCTCGCTCGCGTTCGCGTCGGTGCATGGTATCTCCTCACGCTCGCCGGCCTCGGATATAGCCTCTCGCTGGCCCCCGTGGTCCATCGCTAAGATCATGGATGAGAATAAACCGCCCGCGGATTTTGCGATGCTTCGCGCGGTCGAAATTCTCGCCGGAATTTTTGAACGGTCGCGCAATCAAGAAGTGCGCTTACCACAGCCCACCGACAAACCGATCATTCTTTTCAACGAAAACATTCCGCTTGCCGTAGGCACGACGACGCAAAGCGACATTGAAAAGGCGCTCGGTTCGGGCTACGATTTTCCGGCCAAAGGCTATTCTACCTACGCCTTTGCCGGACCCAAACGCGATCGACGTTTTCTTTCCGTGTTTTATCGCGCCGGTATCCTGATCAGCGCAGAATTCTATCTCCCGAAGACGACGAATCCGCCGAATCTTGCTCCGCGTGTGCTCGGAGATTACCGCCTTGTTCCCGGTGAAATCGTCCTCACCAGCCCAACAACGACGCTTGACGAACGCTTTGGTAGCATTGGGGCCGGCGGGCCGGCGGTCACCTACGATGCCACCTACATAGCGCGATACCCCGGTGGCGTTGCCTATGCATGTGCCAACCGGGGTATCATCGAGCGCCTGGCGCTGTATCTTGATGATCGCAGCGCCGTCTAGCTAGGAGATTCGCCTAGATATCGACGTCCATCATGTTATCGAACGGCGTTACGCCGTTGGGATGGAAGTTTTTGAGATCCCTGTTCTCCACATAGAGATCCTTACGCACGCGAAGCACGATCGTCGGAACATCTTTGACCAGTTCGTTCATCACGATCGCTGAATCTTTGTTGCGACCGGCTTGATCGTACTGGGTATAAAGATCATCCATTGCGGTTTGCGCGGTTTTGTTACACCAGTGGAGATCGTTTTGCCCGGCCGGAGGGATTTGGTTGCAGGCATAGATCTGCGAATAATCGCCGATGGCATCATTACCCCAGGCGAACGCAACGACGTCGAATTTTCCGGTATAGATGATTCCGCCTTCAGCATAAAGACCGAAAAGCACCGGTGTGGAATAATGGCGGACATCGATTGAGACGCCGATTTGTTTCCAGGTGTTGCGAATCAGCTCGATCTCTTCATCCGTATCTTGCGCACCGCTGGCGGTCGCAAAATCGAGATTGAGTTTCACCCCGTTCTTCTCGCGGATACCATCGGCACCGCGCTTCCAGCCGGCAGCATCGAGAAGTTGATTGGCTTTTGCAATATCGAAGGGAACCGTTTTAATCGTCGGATCAAAATACGCAGCCGTTGCCGGAGCCGGTTCCTCTTGAATCGTTCCTACTCCATGACCAATTTTATCTAAGATCGTTACGCGATCGGTGGCATAACGGAGCGCTTCGCGCACCGCAATGTCTTTAAGCTTCGGGCTGGTCAGGTTGAAATCCAAATGATCGAAATAAAAACTTTGAACGGTATCGACTCTATACGGCGTAATCGCCTTTGCGCGAGAGAGATAATTTCCCGGCATGAAATTCCACATATCCAAGCTCGTGGCTTGCAACTGCGTGAGAATCGTATTGCGGCTCGGAATAATCTCATAGATAATTTTCTTGAGTTTCGGCAAGCCACGGAAATACAATGGATTCGCGACCATCACAACACGTTGCGAGCGATCCCATTCCTGGTATTTAAATGGTCCGATACCGACCGGCAGCGCGTTATACGCGACCTGATTAATATTCGGGTACTTGGCAAGCAGATGTTTGGGGAGGATGCACGGATTGGCACCTTCGGAGGAAAAGAAAATTTCGACAAACGGCGAGAACGGCTTCTTTAAGTGAAAGACCACCGTATATTTATCCGGTTCATCGGCGGAGACGATGTCATCCCAACCAAGACGCGATGTAATGTTGTTGGCCGGATTCATGATCGCGTGATACGTCCAAACCACGTCGTCGGCGGTAAAGGGCGCGCCGTCGGACCACTTCACTCCCTTGCGGAGATGATAGGTGATCGTTAGACCGTTGGCGCTGATGCCGCCATTGGCTTTGCTCGGAACTTCCGTCGCGAGTTCCCCGTACGGTTTGTTGTTCTCATCCCATTTGATCAGCCAGGCCATCGTCAGCGATGCCATGTTGCCGAGCGCCGTATTTTGATACAGCAGCGGATTGAGCGTATTGATATCTTCAGCGTCGGCATAGCGCAATTCATGCGGGATCGTAAAACTATTGACGCTTTGGCCGGAAACTGCCGGGCCTTGAGTCGTCTTACTACAGGCACTCACCAGCATGGCGAGGCCCAAGGCGACAGGAATGAGACGTTTCACTTAACTTGGCTCCTCCGATAGTACTTCGCGCATCGCCTCGGGATCGAGGCCGTTGCGCGTGCAAAAAGCACGGTATTCCGCAGGCAAAATCTCCGAGGGTTTGATCTCGCTGCGGCCTCCCCAAAAGACATTCGTATACGACGGGGCTATCCCCGCCTCGGCCAGATGCTCGTCGATCGCCGCTTTGTGGGCCAGCACGGTCTGTTTTTCGGTGCCGTGGGCCACGGCCATCACATTGACGTTTTTGAACTCCGGGCCGCCTTCGCGCCAATAGGCATGGGTAATGACATAATGTCGCGCCACTTCGCACCCGGCATCGAATTCGCGCCCCTCCGGGACTGCCCAATGAAAGAGAGCGTTGTACCGCGTCACTCGCTCATTGCCGCCGGTGGCCTTCACGTGTTCGAGAAACGTCGAAAAGCGTCCGATGACTCGGCGACGATCTAAATCCCGCGCAACCTCATAAAAACGTTCGATCGGAACCCCGATCTCCTTGGCTCGCTGCTCGAAAATGTTCGAGGCCAATTCATCAATCGTAAACTCGCGCTTGAGTGCTCCAAGCACCAACCACTCTTCATCGCTCAACGTCACGATTGCCGTCTCTTGCGGTTGGCCAGGAACATCGGAGCGCGCGCCCGGCTCCAAGCCTCGGCGACGGACGTGCCCGACGCCCAACGTGAACAATACTTTCGCCGGCATAATGCGAAAATGCGTCGCGCCGATGCGCGCTTGCAAAAACTCGCAGTGCTTCTCAAGCGAATACCCTTGCGGCACCTTCAGTGTCGTCCAGAGACGATACGAAGAGCCCGTCGTCACCGTATCGGTGGTACGAATCACAACGTGGCCTGAAAAAGGATCTTCTTGAAAAAGAAAATCGAAGGCCGCATCGACTTTTTCGAGAGAGACTTCCCAGGCGACGAGTGCGCCGTGCGCGAGATTCGTCGCGAGCAACGTCTGCCGAACGCGCCGAATCGTGCCGGCGGACAGCATGGCGCCGATCCGCTCGATCACCGTGGCTACCGGCAAACCGCTACGCTGGGCAATTTCACCCAGAGGATCGGGAAGAAAACCGACGAGTCGATCCTCAGCGATGCCGAGGATCGACGCGTTCACCGGATCGGAAATTGCGGTAGGTATTGCAGCAGCACTCGTCATGATGCTCCCACTTTCCGGGTCAAAGCCCACAAGCGTTCACCACTTTGGTCTTAGGCGCTACACCTTCGTCTCGCCGAGAGCATATTCGTACGTCTGTTCGGCAATACGCAGATTGAAGGTGGTGGTGAGCAGATCGGTCTTCGCCTGGCTGAGGTTTGTTTGCTGGGTGAGCAAATCGAGGAGCGTCGCGGCGCCGATTTTGTAGCGCGCATTCGAAGCGTTAAACGCCGTCTGTGCGCTCTTTACTTCTGCCTGCGCCTGCGCAACGGCGGCAACGGCCGATGCATAGCCTGCAAGGGCGGATCGAACGTCGGATTCGACGGTGAGTTTTGAGGACGCAAGGCCGGCGACGGCGACATCGAGTTGCGAGGCCGCGACCGCAACGTTGTAATTGGTCAATCCTTGATCGAAGATCGGGATTGCGAGCGTCAGACCAAGCGATTTTGATTCTTTGAGTTGCGAGCCATTGGCGAGCGTCGAGTTATAGCCATCGGATGCCTGGCCCGACAACAATGGAAAGCGCGCCAATTTGGTATAACGCAAACTTTCTTTTGACGCCTCAACGTTGTGATCCGCGCTCAAATAATCGGGGCGCAAAAGTTCGGCGCGTTTAAGCGCCGATTCGTAGGACGTCACGGTCGAGGTCAACAATGATGCCGCCGGATTTGCAGGCGTATCATCTGCCGGCAATACCTGAGAATCGGCATCCAATCCCAGGGTCGTCGCAAACAACGACTCCGCCTGCGTTTGTGCCCCTTGTGCCTGAACGAGCGCAACTTTCTTTTGCTCGGTAAGGAATTGCGCCTGAGCGAGATCCGACGGTGCCGCCGCTCCTATTTTGATTTGCGCACGAACCAAATCTTCTTGTTTCACATACTGCGTAACGATCTGTTGATCGAGAACCGTTAACTGCTCTGCCTGCAATGCTTTGTAATACGCATTGGCCACCGAGAAAGCCAACGTTTGCAACTGCCGTTGTAACGAGTCGTAGCCTGAGATATCGCCTTCTTTCGCTGAACGAATCCCGGCAATTGCCCGTCCGCCGTCGAAAATCAATTGCGACATCGAGGCATTAAAGCCGAGCGTCGATGAAACGCCATTCGATAACGTACTTCCCGAGCCGGAACCGGAGGTGAAAATCGGTCCGTACGTCCGTTTTCCGGTCCCGTTGATCGACACATTCGGGAAAAGCGCGCCCTTTGCCGATTGATACTTCGCGCGTACGGCGCGATATTGCGCGAGTTGAGCTGCAAACACCGGAGATTTGACGACCGCAATTTTGACGGCATCGGACAACGATATACGGCCGTGCGGTGCAGCGGGCGCTGCGGCAATAAGCGCGAGAGCGAACACCACACAGGTGGCCTGAAATTTCCGAAGCGACACGCTATTTCGCCTTTCCGGCCGAAGATGGAGACGGCGAAAGCGGGCCGGCAACGCTCACCGGGCTACCGTCATGCAAAGCATCGGGACGCGTCGTAATGACCTGCGCACCAGGCTGCACGCCACTGCCGATGACTTGCGACATCGTATCGGTTTGAATGCCGACGGTCACCGGAACTGCTTTGGCCTTGCCATCCACGACGACAAACACTTGCGACCCTGCGGCAGTTTGCGCAACTGCGCTGCGAGGAACCACGACGGCATCATCTTGATGTTCCTTAACGACGATCACCGAAACCAACATACCGCCGCGCAAAGCCCCATCGGGATTCGGTTGACGAATCCGAGCAAGATACGAGAGCGTTCCGGTTGTCGGAACGGCATTCACGGCAGAAATTGTCCCCGAGAACGTCCGTCCGGGTAATGACGAACTCGTGAAATTCACCAATTTCCCTGATTTCACATACGAAAGATCGCTGTCCGGAACGTTGATGTTTAGCCACACTTCGGAAATCCGCGAGACCTGAAACACCGGCGTGCTTGGGCCGGCCATTGCGCCCGGATCCATAAAGCGTTGTGAAACGACACCGTCAAACGGTGCATAGAGAGACGTTTGAGCGATTTCCGTGCGGAGCAAATTCGCATTCGCCTGCGCGGCCTGTGCGGCAGATTGCGCGGCATCGACGGTGGCAACATTAGCGGAATTTCCCTGAACGCTACCAAGCGCACGATTAAAATCCGATTGCGCAGCTGCAAATTGCGACCGCGCCGCGGCAAGCGCGCTCTGCGAAAGATACCCTTGCTTGAAGAGTTGGAGAGACTGATTGTAATTGAGTTGCGCGTTCGCTAACGCAGCTTTTGCGCCATCCAGGGCGGCTTGGTTCGTTTTCGCAGTGAGCGGCAACGTGATTTGCTGGCTGCGGGCGTTTGAGCCGGCTTGGGAAGCGGTCGCTTCGGCCGCAGCGAGCTGAGCGCGCAGCGTCGAATCGTCGATTTTTGCCAGCAGCTCTCCCTTACTCACGCGATCGCCGACATTGGCGTAGATCGCGGCAATGGGGCCGGATTGCTGAAACGAAAGAGTCGAAGACTCCAACGGCGCGATCTGACCATCGAGTGAGAGCGTTGTCGAAATCGCCTGGCGCTTCGCAGTGGCCGTGGCGACACTGAGCGTCGGCGGTCCCTTGGGGCCTTTTGCCCCGCCGCAGGCGGCCAGCATGGTCGCGCAGAGTAGCGCAAGTGATATCGTCCGTGTCGTGTGCATAGTGCTCCTGCAAGTTCGTGCGGGCTCGGAACGTTCCTCACCTCGCCGGTAGTACGCTTGTATACTCCATTTTGATTCACAACACCAAGCGGGCTTGATGACTTGGTGCCGAATAGAGTACCCTAAACGACGAGAGGCCTCGGATGACCCCCTGCAGCGTGCCTGCAGGTTTCGGCCATGCGGGAGCCCGAACAGTCGTTGGATTGTTCACGGGTCCGAATCCGCTTGTAAGCGGGCACGCCCGAGGCAACCCATGGTGTTTTGTAAATATAATGGAGGTTAATTTGAAGCGACTGAGCACCGGAGTCCTCGCTGTGCTATTTGCAGCCGGCCTTGGACTCAACGCTCTCGCGGCGCCCGCTGCCCCACAAGGCAACACTGGACACACAGTGGCAGCGACGGGTGGTGCGATGGCAGCTCCGGCGATGAACTTCGGTTCCCCGCCGTCGGGGCAGATCCCGATCCTGTATAACGACCATCACGTCTACGCGAAGCCGTCGACGTTGAAGCAAGGTCGCGTTCTCGCGGCTTTGGTGAAAAATGGCACCGTTCTGATCCCACTTCGCTCGATGTTCGAGCAAATGGGCGCAACTGTTTCCGTGAAGGGCAAATCCGTCACGGTTTCCAAGGCCGGCGCTTCGGCGACGGTTACTGTCGGCAAGAAGACGGCCGTCATCAACGGGCAAACCCGCACGCTCGACGTGCCCCCGATGATGTACAAAGGCGTCCTCATGGTGCCGATCCGCGTTCTGGCTGAAACCATGAATGCGTACGTTCAATGGGTTCCCGACCAGAAGGTCGTCGTCGTTCGCTACGTCGTAGCAACGGCACCGCCAACGGCTCCGCCGCCGGCAGTGACCCCGGAACCAACCGCCGTCCCAACGGCAACTCCGACCCCGGTTCCGGCCGCAACGCCGTACCAGGATCATTACGTCGCCGGCGACTTCCTTATCTCGCCGAAGGTGTACAACGAGTTCAGCCCGGGCAACACCGGAAACAACAGCGGTGGCTTCTCCTACGGTATCCATGGCGCGTATGAGTTCAATCTCTTCAATCTGCCCTGGATGCTTGAAGGCGACTATCGTCAGATCAACTACCCGCATAACTGTGCGACACCAGGCGATCCGCAGTGCCTCGTCACCACCATTGGTGGCGTGTACAATACGTACGTCCCAGCGTTCGTCGTTCGCGACTACGACTTCGATGGCCGTTTCGGCATCAAGGTTGCTAATCCGCACCTCTACGTCGGCATCGGCTATCTGTTCCATTCGAACAACGCCGGTTATCCGTCGATCAAGAACATCGGCTTCGGTGTTTCGAAGTTGCCCGACCTCAACCAACCGCTTTCGATTTATGGTAGCGTTTGGTATTACGGCAACGTCAAGGGTACATACAACAACCCGGGATCCGTTTCGAACGGATTGGTCCTCGCGTATAACATCACGAAGTTCCAACTCGGCGGAATGTATTCGTTCACCGGAAACAGCCCACTCCTCATTGACTTCGGTGTCAATGGCGAATCGGGTCGTAACAAGACCAATGCCCCGTCTGATTACTCGGTCTTCGGACCCTACATCGGCCTCGGCATCAAGTTCTAATTCGCGCAAGCGAACGAACAACGAAAAGCCCCTCGAGCAATCGAGGGGCTTTTCATATTGCGTCATCCGTTTGAGGCTAGAGACCCGGCCCGCCTGGTGAAGCCGTCGGCGACGGAGAGGGTGTCGGCACACACGGCGATGCCATAACGTCGAATTTCAACGTGCTGCCTGGGCGAGCAGTCGGCGCCCCGAGGGCAACCTGCGGCGCACCGCAAGCGACCGGCGGCGCAAACCAATGCTCGGTGAATCCAATTTTGAGATCGCGTTTTGCGAGTTTTCCAAAATACGACGTCGGAAACACCGTCGCAAGTTTGTTCATGTAGGCATACGCCATTTGCTGATACGTTTGCGTGAATATTTTTGAGTAGACACGAACGGCCAGAAAATATGCTCTGGCAAGCTCCGGATCTTTCGGATATTTTTTCGTCCAATCTTGCAACGACTCGTTGGCAAAATTAAGACGCCCGATGATCCCAGGGTTCGTCGTAAATGCACCAGCCTGAATTGCCGTATCATGAAACGTGTTCTCGATGCCGAGATAACTGAGCTTCATGCGGCCGAAATACTCATCACCGGGAGCTGAAACGCGGCTTTCGCGGCACTCCAGGCGCTGATAGTGGCTCGGAAGCGCGCGGCATGGATGATTTGCAGCCTGTGCAACGACCGGAGTAACGATCGCCGATGATGCCAGCATCACCAGGGCTCCGAGCGAGAGTGGAACGGTATGTCGATTCACGAAGGTCCTTTCGTCCAAGAATAACGGTATAACGCAATTCCGCGAAAAACCTCACAATTACTGCGCAAGCGTGGGGGCATACCGAGGCGAATAGCCGCTCAATGCCGATGATCTGCGCTGCCGCACTCCAGCTCCCAGCCCATGACTACGAACAGTTCGATGAGGCTTGGGCGACGTTTCTCCCGCTCATACGCACCGCAGCCAAACATGCGCGCCTGGTCGTCCTGCCCGAGGGAACGGCACCTGCGTACGTGCTCACAACGGCAGGCGACAACGGTCGCGCCACCGCGCACGCTCTCGATGATCTCGCAACGATTGCGCGAGAAACCGATACCACATTCGTGATCGGCGCCGCTCGGACGGATCAAGGGCACCTCTATAACAGCGCATTCGTTGTCGATAACGATGGTTCTGTCGCGGGGTATGCCGATAAATTCTGCCTTTGGCATTTTGATGAACGCTGGTATAGGCGCGGCGAACGCATCGCCCCGATTTCTACGTCGCTTGGTCTTCTTGGCGTTCTCATTTGTGCCGATGGGCGGATACCCGCGATTGCGCGCTCATTACGAGCCCAAGGCGCAAACGCTCTCGTGATGCCGACTGCGTGGGTAACGTCGAATCGTCGTGACGACGATCTTGAAAACCTTCAGGCGGATCTTCTCGCGCAGACGCGAGCTCTGGAGAACAACATCCCTCTCATCGCGGCCAACAAATGCGGCGTTGAACGTGGCACGGTTAAATACTGCGGAAAGAGCCAAATCGTCGATGCCGGCGGATCGTGCCTCGCTCTGGCGTCGCAAACGACTCCCGAAATACTCTATGCCGAGATCGCGCTGGAACACGTTCAACCGTTCCCGTTTGCCTCAGCTTCATTCGTCCATTCGCGGAGCAATCTCGAAGTACAGACCTTCCGATTGGCGGTACACGTCGGCGCCCCCATCCCCGTGCACGAGACCTGCACCATGCTCGACATCGATGCGTTATTGAGCACATCGACCGTTCCTAGCGAGTACTCTCAGCATCGTCATATTTCTAGCATCGACATTGACGATGCGCGCGCACGCGATCCAATAGGCTGCGTGGAGGCCCGCCTCGCAGGCGTACACCTTTTCGTCTGGCACCTTCGCTCACTCGAGGAATCCGCTGCGCTGCGCATTGCGCGAACGAGAGCGGCCGAGCTGCGCTGTTATTTCGCGCTTTTTTCGGCACATGAACGGGCCTGGATCATCGATCCGAACGGTGCGCTGCTTTGCTCCGCTGATTCCGACTATCATGTTGCCGTCGCGACGGTGACACCGGAAATCTTGTGTTCAGGAATCGTGGCCCCGCACACCGATGTCCTCGAAGAACTTACGCGAGCCATGGCCGTCTCCGGGCACCATGCACGCTAGTATGAACAGTGTTTCGCGCGTCCTACTCGCCTTCTTGTGCGCGGCTGTCGTCGTCGCTGCGCGCCAACAATCACCAACACATCCCTTGCGCATCGCTCGGTTGCGCGTACCGGCAATGCCCTGGCTTCCAGGAAGCCGCATTCCGCTGCAACCACAGGGCTTAGGATCACCGTACCAAACGATTGTCATCGGCAGCGGATCGGTGATCGGCGGGACGTTCATCGTACCAAACCTCGCATCCGATGCAACATCGACGGTCGTCGCATCGGATGGACGGGCCATCGCAGCCGCAAACATCCATCTTGCAGCAATTCCATCGCCTGGGCCGATCATTGCCGTCGCATCGTATGATAACGGCATTGCTTTGCACAATGCGCGAAATTTTGCGATGCTTGGCGTTCTAGCAACCGACGGTCATCCAAGTGATCTTGCGTTTGGGTCGAGCGGCGATCTCATGGCTACCGATACCGATGGGACAACAGCGCTTCTTCTCGCGCGCTCACCGTGGAAGGCGTCACGCATTTCGCAGGTCCCCTTTGGCGATGAGATCGCCTACGACCCGATCGGGCACGCCTACTATATCACCGGTCGTTTCGATGGAGATGGCGGAGTCCTGACGCGCGTTACGGCGATGTCGCAGGCGAAATCGGTTCGTGTTGGCGATACACCCGAAGGCATCGCGATCGACCAGCTTCGACATCGTGTCTACGTTGCCAACACCAACGATGGCACGATCAGCGTCGTCGATACTACGTCGCTTACGGTACAAAAAACCTTCGCGGCAGTGCCTCGCGTTTTCGGAATCGCACTTTCATCAAATGGCAAGACGCTTTATGCCGTCGCAAATCAAAGCCAATCGTCACCATTTTCTGCAAGCGGCTATGTTGCCTCATTCGACGTCTCCGGGTCGTCGCCGCACCTGCTGGCGAGAAGTCGTCCGCTCATGTTTCCGATCGGCGTTGTCGCCGATAGCCGCCACGGACGAATTTTCGTGACCGACGAAGAACACAACAGCATCGATGTCCTTGATGCGAAGTCACTTCGCGCAGTACGCCCACCGATTGCCACCTGCAAAACGCCCTGGAAACCGAGCATTGCGGATCGTCGCCTGTTTATCCCATGCGCACGGTCCAACGCCATCGATGTCATTGCGCTATCCTCGTTGCGCCGCGTTCATGGTGCGCCGTTTGCTACCGCCGGATATCCGCTAGCCGTCCATCTCTGGTCGCATGCTCGGTAGCCTCATTCTTGCCCTGACCCTGCTTCCCGCGCAGATTACGCCAAGACCGCCGTTTCCAACCATCCTCAGCTCGGCGCCAATGACGACGATGCTTGCCCCAGGCGTGGAGTACGAGCATCTTTCGCTTTTGACGTCGTCCGGCCCACTGGAAATTCGACTCGTCATGATCGATCCGCATAATCCGACGGTCCACGTGCAAAGCGTCCTCGCTGCGAATGCATTGAACTCTCCGGGAGAAACGGTTAGTTCTATTGCCCGGCGCACCGATGCAATTGCCGCAATTAACGGCGATTATTTCGATATCGGGCATACGAATCAACCGCTTGGATTCACGGTTATCGATGGTGCCTTAGCTCGAGTACCGCGCAAACGCTATGCGTTGATCCTCGGCAACGACGGGCGCGCATCCTTTGCCGAAGAAACATTTCATGCGACGATTGCCATTGGGAGCGCAACCTATCCGCTTTCGAGTTTCAATCACTATCCGCCCGACGATCTCGGCATTCTCACGTCGGCCTTCGGCCCCGTTCCGCCGAATCCCGATGTTACCACCATTCCGTTAACCGACGGGGGCGATGGCGGCTTTGGGCAATTCATTGCCGGCGCACCGGCCGATAATACAACGACCCTTGCAGCCGGAACCTATCTCGTTATTGGCCCGTCGGCGTATTCCGCAGCAACGATTCCCCCTCCGGGCACATCGGTCGCGATAACCGGCGACCTCATGCCCATCGCCTTGTCTCACATACGTAGCGCCATCGGCGGAGGCCCACTCTTGTTGCGCGCAGGCCAAGCCGTCATCGATCCGGACGGTCCCAATTTTGCCGGCCCCGTTCCGGCCACAGCCGTTGGTGTGAACCCGGCCGGCGATATCATGTTCCTCGAAGTCGACGGGCGACAGCCAACGCACAGCGTTGGCCTCACCCGCCCACAACTTGCCGCACTGTTCCTAGCATTTGGAGCCAGCGACGCGATGGCACTCGATGGCGGAGGCTCCTCTACCCTCGTTGCCGCGATACCGGGCATCGGCGTGCCCACGGTTCGCAATGCTCCGTCGGATGGCGTCGAACGCCCGGTCGGCGACGCACTCGTCGTCACGTCCAGCGCCCCCGTCGGAGGGCCGGCGCAAATCGCCGTGCAACCGACGAGCCTCCGGGCCGTCGTCGGGGCATCGGTTCCGCTCCATATCGCCTTACTCGACGCCAACTTTCACACGCTCTCGCTCGCCAGAATCACCAGTATTCGCGTCTCGCCGGCAAAGCTCGGAAAGATCGACACTGGCGCCTTCGTTGCATCGTCGGCCGGGCGCGGGGATCTCTTCGTAACGACGAACGGCCTGCTCACCCGGGTGCCGATTGAGGTGACCTCAACACCGAGTAGGCTCGTCGTTTTTCCAGCGCAAGCAAACCTCGAAGCGAACGAGCGCATCGCCTTTCAAGCGCTGGCCTACGACGACCATGGGTACCGTCTCGCCCTTCCCGCGTCGTTATCGTGGACTGCCTCCGACGGCCAAATTTCGAGCGATGGCAGCTACCGCGCCGGCAAGAGTAACGCTCACATACAACTCCGCATCGGAGAACGAACCGAAATCGCAGACGTTCTCATCGGTCGCCACAGCGTTGACCTAGCGCTCCCAACTCCGGTCTTCCAAACCTACCCACGCGGCGGAGACGGCTCGGTGCGGGCGAGCAAACGCGGATTCATCCTCGATGCCTCATTGCTGTCGACTGAACGGGCGGCGTATGCCGTGTTCGATACGCCACTCCCACACTCGGCCACGAGCCTCCATCTCTTTGTCGATGGAGATGGGTGCGGCGCGGTTCTCCGCGTTTCACTTCAAGACTCCGCCGGGGCGGACTACGCGATCGGTACGACACCCATCTCCTGGGCCGGTCGCCGTGAAGTGAACTTCGCGCTTCCTAAGCGACCGGCATTAACGCTGCACGCCATCTATCTCGTTCGCAGATTTGGCGCGATTGCGATGACGGGTGCGTGTCGCATAGGCATCGACCGCGTGATTGTCGATGTCGCGGGTACAGGGCCCACAGCCCCGTAGCGACAATAATCGACGCCATGACCTTTAGTAGCGCCGCCCATCGTGCGCTCGATGCGGCATGTTCGCGCGGCGCCCACTATGCCGACGTGCGCTTTGAGAACAATCGAACCGAACGCATAGAAGTCCGCAACGGCGTTGTCGCCGCATTTGTCGACACGACATCAATCGGCTATGGCATCCGCGCCTTAATCGATGGCGCATGGGGATTTTGCGCGTCGAATGATCTCTCCGACGCAGGCCTGGATCTGGCCGCAAAACGCGCCGTTGAGATTGCTCGAGCATGTTCGTCCGTCGCTCACACGAAATTTGGAGCAGCGCCGCAAACCCGCTACGTCGATCACTACGAAACCCCGCATATCATCGATCCGCGCCTCATTCCGCTCGGCAAGCGCGTTGCGCTTCTTCTCGATGCGGAGCGCGCGCTGCACATCGAGGACAGCATCGGAGTAGGACGCGCGTGGATCGATCTTTGGCGCAGCGAAAAACATTTTTACTCCAGCATCGGATCGAAAATCGAGCAGACCATTTTACAATCGGGGAGCGGCATCGCGGCCATGGCGATTGGCGACGGTGACGTGCAAACGCGGAATTTTCCCGGCGACAATGGCCTCTATCAATCCGGCGGCTGGGAAATTATCGAGCGCGCCCAGTTGCTCGAAAACGCACCGCGCATTGCGCAAGAAGCCCTCGAACTTCTGCGTGCACCGCAGACTCCGAGCGGCATCACCGACGTCGTTTTAGGCGGCTCACAAGTCTCGTTGCAGATTCATGAATCATGCGGTCACCCGGCAGAACTCGATCGCGTTCTCGGATGGGAAGCGAATTTCTCCGGGACAAGTTTCCTTGAAGTCAATCAACTCGGCAATTTGCGCTATGGCTCCGACCTCGTCAGCATCTCCGTCGATAATACCCTACCTCTTGGCATGGCGACGTGCGGATACGACGATGAGGGAACGAAATCGGTCCATTCCGATATTGTCCGTAACGGATTGCTCACGGGATATGAAATGAGCAACGATACGGCGCGTTCAATCGGCCGCGAATCGAATGCCTGCGTCCGTGCCGAATCGTGGGAATTTGTGCCGATGATTCGCATGTGCAATCTTGTCCTTGCCCCGGGCAATACGCCGTTTGAAGAACTGTTTACCGATATTAAAGACGGCATCTATATGGAGTCGAATCGATCATGGTCGATTGATGATCGCCGTCTCAATTTCCAATTCGGTTGCGAAATTGCGTGGGAAATTCATAATGGAAAACGCGGTCGCATGTTGAAAAACCCAACCTACGGCGGCGTAACTCCGCAGTTCTGGAATAGCTGCGATGCAATCGGCGATCACGCATCCTGGGTTGCCTGGGGTACGCCCAATTGCGGCAAAGGGGAACCCATGCAAACGGGACGCACGACGCAGGCCGCAGCGCCGGCTCGATTCCGCAATGTTGCCGTCGGTGTCGGCTTCAATGAATAATCAACAACGCGAAGCGCTGGCTACCCGTGTTTTGGGCATGGTCGCCTCTGGTGATGCCGAGGTGCTGGTGAGCGCGGATGAGTCGGCACTGACGCGGTTTACGCGCGACACGATCCATCAGAATGTCGCCAAACACGAAACATCGATCTCGCTGCGCATTCTTCGCGACGGCAAGATGGGCGTTGCGCGTACAAATATCCTCAATGACGAGGGGCTCGAAGCGTGCGTCGCACACGCGAGCGCTCTTACTGCGTTTTCTCCTCCCGATCCGCTTCTCGGACAGCTTCCCGTCTCTCCGACGGTTGAACCAACGCCCGGCGCCTTCGATCAGGCGACAACCGATGCCACGCCGATGTATCGTGCCGATGCCGTCGCGACGATTTTTAAGCACGCACAAGCGGCAAACGCCTGGTGCGCCGGATACGTCAGCACGGCAAGCTACGGTGTGACTATCGCCAATTCTCGTGGAGCTCTGCAATCATTCGACGGCACCGATGCTGCGATCAACACAAAAATGACAGCCCCCGATTCCACCGGTTTTGCCGAAGCGCATGCAACGAACATCGCCTCACTTGATGCCGATGCGGTGGGACGCCGCGCGGCGCGCATTGCCGTCGATTCGGCGCAGCCCGTCGGTGTCGCCCCCGGAGAATGGACCGTCGTTCTTGCCCCTGCTGCGTTCGGTGAACTGCTCACCTACATCGGCGATCATTTCTCGGCGCAAGCGTTCGATGAGGGTTCTTCGTTTTTCGGTCGCGATCTCGGACGCCCATATTTTTCGCCGAATCTCAGCATCAGCGATGATTTTTCGCATCCCCTTGCACCCTCGATGCCCTTCGATTTTGAAGGGCAGCGCAAATCCCGGGTTGACTTGGTACGTTCCGGCATCGTTAACGATATCGTGACCGATTCGTACTATGCGCGCAAACTGGGTCGAACAAATACCGGCCATGCGCTTCCGGCTCCCAATGCGGTCGGCCCTCAACCACTCAATTTAGTCGTCGCACCGGGGAAGCACACACGTGATGATCTCGTTCATTCCGTTGAGCGAGGATTGTTCATTACGCGTTTTTGGTATATTCGCGTCGTCGATCGTCGCCGAGCCATCGTCACCGGAATGACGCGCGATGGAACCTTTCTCATTGAAAACGGGAGCATCGTCCGCGGCGTCAAGAACATGCGCTTTAACGTCTCTATTGTGGATGCTCTGGCTCACTGCGAGCCGGCACGCGAACAAGCGAGAACGGGTGGATATGCCTATTCGCTCGTCGTTCCAACCGTGCGGATCGACGGCTTTACGTTCACGAGCGGAACCGACTTTTAAGTTTTTCCACGGTTGCCCAAATTGCGCTCGCATACGTGGCTCGCACTGCGCCCGATTCGAGCACCGCAAGCCCTTCAACCGTACAGCCGGCGGGAGTTGCAATCATGTCGCGCAACTCCGACGCGA
This sequence comes from bacterium, assembly GCA_021778415.1. Lineage (GTDB taxonomy): Bacteria > Vulcanimicrobiota > Vulcanimicrobiia > Vulcanimicrobiales > Vulcanimicrobiaceae > JAJYCL01. The sequence goes on from JAJYCL010000001.1 coordinate 19,832, forward strand.
GCATCCCATCGGCCATGAGTTGCGCAGCCCCCAGAAACGCTTGCGTCGCGACTTCGAGGGCGGCATTGCGATGCAAGCCGGCTCGTACGGCTCCATCGGCAAAGCCCTCGATAGCAATGCTTACGAAGGCCGGACCGCTTCCCGCGAGTGCCGTATACAGATCGAGTGCGGATTCATCGACTTCGCGAACGCGGCCTAATCGAGCGAAGAGCGTATGGCACTGAGTCTTACAACGCTCAGTCGCATCCGCCTCAAAACTTAGCGCGGTCATCGCACGACCGGCGCGAGCCGCGACATTCGGCATCGCCCGGATCAGGGTCGCTCGCGCCCCAAGAGCGGTGCGCAACTGTCCAAGATCGACTCCGGCAGCAACGCTGGCGAAAACATGCTCATCGCGCACGTGCCCTCGCAACGACGCGAGCACCTCGATCGCATCCTTCGGCTTCGTAGCCAGAACAATCACCGAGGATTGCGCCAATAACTCGGCATTATCGCGGCACCAGGTAATGCTGTGCCCAGATCGATCCTGCGATTTTCTCGTCGCAAGCACGCGCATATTTTCACGTTGCCAGCCATGAGCGAGTGCGGTCCCCAACGCACCGCAGCCAAGAATTCCAACCGTTTCCATAGCATCTCCAAAAAAAAGAAAAAAATAACCGCCCCTTGGGGCGGCTAGCAGAAAATCGTTGACCGACGTCGTTGCGCGCGCTATCCCTGCGGGACTCTTTCTTTCCAACATGGCGGGAACTGCGGTCGGCGCAAGGTGATCATCGTGAGCGCCATGCTACACCACAACCCCACAAAAATGCAAGTACGCCGAGGAGGACTGCCGGAATGAACGGAGTCGCAGCGATCGTCAGATCAGGAAAAGCAACGACTCGTCCCTGTAACGTCAATCCGGCAACGGTAACCGCCTGCCCATCACGAGCGAGGACAATTCCATGGGGAACGGTATGGCCGAGATCATCCGTCACGATGAAAAAGATTCCACTTCCGCCACGCGACTCAAACGGCAAAGTTGCCGCCTGCGCCGGGGAGAAAAGAATCACTTTCACGTTACGATGAACGGCAGGCAACGTAAAGCCATCGAAGGGCGCATTCATGCCATCGATGGTGTGCGTAAACTTCATCAGCAAGATCGGCGAGAGAAACGTTTGCGATGTGGGCTGCGTCACAGTCAAATGGCCGTGACGAGCGTCGCTCGCCGAAACGAACACAACCCGGCGCAAGTGTTCTTCGATGGTTGCCGTTGCTGCAACGGATGTGCTTCCAAAGCGAGCGACGGGACCGATTCCCGAAATGCCGACGGTCGGCGATTGCGCATCGATGAGCGGGAAATGCGCCGTCGCTCCAAAGTCGGAGATGGCGACATCCGCACCTGGAGCACCGGCGATGGTCCGAGGACTTGGAGCGAAGAGTCCATTGCCGATGACGGCGACCGCACACAGAACGGTTGCGGTGAGCATGGCGATGCCAACCATCGGACGGACCGGGAATCGGCGCACACCGATGATAACGAGTAACGCAAAAAACGCGACGCCAACATTACACCAATCGCTGCGATACCACGCGACGCCGGGGTGAATGATTTCGATGACGGCAAGTCCGATGATTGCGAGGACGAGCACAAACCAACTGCGCATCGTTTATAGCCCCTTGACGTTTTCGGACAATTGCGCCTGCGTGACCGGGCCGTCGAATGCCGCGCGCACAACGCCGTTTCGATCGATAATCGTCGTCGTTGGAAGTCCGAGCGCCGAATAGACGCGCCCATAGCGTTGATCTTCGTCGATGAGAATTGGGTACGTCACTCCGAGAGAATGAGCAAACGTTGCAGCCGCAATTGCCGATTCACCCTCGTCGACACCGACGACGACGATGCCGCTTTTCCGGTTGGCGAGCCAAAACCGCTGTAAATCGGGCATTTCCGCTCGACACGGCGGGCACCACGAGGCCCAAAGATTCAACACGACAATATGCCCCCGAAAATCGGTAAGACCGCGCGGCGGCCCAACGGTCGCCGGAAGGGTGAATGACGCGGCCGGACTTCCGATCAACGTTCGCGGTCCCGATGTTCCCGATGCGCTGCGAAAGTACAAGAGTCCAACGGCAATGAGCACGAGGCACACTGCAATAATCGAAAACAGACGGGATCTGGACACGGGCGTAAGCATAGGCGCGCCCTACCAATCGCCCATGCGAGTTTCGTCGACCTCGCCTTCGAGAATCAACGTTCCGGGGGCTAAAACCGCCGCTTCAATGCGAACTCCCTCATAACGCAGTTCGAGCGCGGTGGGAATTCCTTGCGGTGCCGCAAGAGCTGCAAGAGCAAAAAATGCGTCGATACTGGCCAATGCCCGCAGCGGGCGGACGCCGAAAAGCTGGACGAAACCAGCAAAAGCACGCGCAAAATCGTCGAGAGTAAACCCGTCGACCAACCGGACTTCACGCCGCACGAGTTCCAGGGAGCTGTTCCTTTCCGCGCGAACCCGCGCGATGTGTCTGCATTGATCCTCGATGGGCGCGAACTTGCCACCGAGTTACGCGCCGAATTGACTGCGCGTAGCGCGCTACTCCTATCGAGCGGCGTCACGCCGTCACTCGTCATCGTCCTCGTCGGCAACGATGAGTCCTCGCGCGCCTATGTTCGCAACCTCGTGCGGACCGGCGAACGTTGCGGTATTCGCGTCGTCGTCGATGAGCTCCCGGAAACGGCAACCACCCTGACCGTGCGACAGCGGCTCGAACGACTGCACGACGATGCCAGCGTGCATGGCGTCATGCTTCAGCAACCGCTCCCCGTGCATCTCCACATTCGCGAAATCGCCGATGCCATTCCGGTCAACAAAGATGTCGATGGCGCGCATCCGACCAACCAAGGGCATCTCGCCTTTGGGAGCGGCACCGATTTTGTGCCGGCAACACCTGCAGCAGTCATGCTTTTATTGGAGCGCAGCCCGCATTGGCCGCTGCGCGGACGCCGCACCGTCATGATCGGGCGATCCATCGTCGTCGGCGCGCCCGTCGCACTCCTGATGCTCGCCCAAGACGCAACGGTGACGGTCTTACACAAAGAATCCGCCAGTCTGCAACCCTATCTTCGTGATGCCGAAGTTGTCGTCGTCGCAACGGGCGTTCCGCGACTCATCGGAGGCGCCGATATCGCTCCGGGCGCAACCATTATCGATGTCGGAACCACCGTCATCGACGGCACGCTGCACGGTGATGTCGATTTCGCTTCTGCTTTGACCGTTGCCGGAGCGATCACGCCCGTTCCCGGCGGCGTCGGTCCCGTCACCAACGTCGCGCTCCTTCGCAACGTCGTCGCATCCGCCGAGCGCCTGATGTTGCGATAAGAAATCCAGATCCTAATTCTGCGAGAAGAACTTTCCGTAAAACTTTGTCTGCTGTTCGCGAAAGCCGAGTTTACCGCTTTCGCCACCATCGCGATCACGCTTGGCGTTTTCGACAACGCGACGCAATTGCGGGAGGAGTTTCTGGAGAAAATCCAATTCCGAGCGCAATCGCGTTTGCACATCATCGACTTCTAAGAGCCGCTGCTTAATGCGCATCGCAATCAAGAGCGCATCGGCAACGGCATACGAAAACGCTTGTGGTTCCCCACTCCGATCGATCTCGACTTTTTGCCCCGAATACTCACCCAAGAGTTCGGCATACTCATCAAAGCACGTACGCACGGAACCGACGAGTTGCTCGGTCACATCCCCAGCGGGCTCGTCCATTACTTCGACTTCCACAAGTAAGTACGGTTCCCGCGAAACAATCTCGCGAATCCGAAAGCGCTCCGAACCAACCGTCGAAATATAGTACCGCCCCTGCGGTAGTGCGATCACGTCGCGAATTTCGGCGACGGCGCCTATTTGATAGGGCGTCACTTCGCTGTCGCCCGCTTCAGCACCATCGGCGATCAACGCTACCCCGAATCCCTCGCCGGAATCCAAACATTCGCGCAGCATCTCACCATAGCGAGGCTCGAAAATATGCAGGTTGAGCGTCGCACCCGGAAAGAGGACGGTATTGAGCGGAAACAGCCGTAATCGCCGAAGCATGGCCTGCCCTGCCTTCGAATATCCTGTCGGGGAATACCTCCCGTCGAGTGTTAAGAGAGCAACGAGCGGGGGTCGTTCGACCCTTGCGCCAAGATAGCGGCATGGACGAGACACTTTCGTATCTTGATGCCGTACATCCGCAACCGCATCCGCTACTCCTGGAACTTGAGCAGCACGGTCGCAAGGATGGTATTCCCGTCGTCTCTCGCGAGACGGGCCGCCTCCTTTCCACGCTCGTCCACGCCATGCAAGCCAACCGCATCCTCGAAGTGGGAACGGCCTACGGCTACTCCACACTCTGGATGGCACTGGCGCAGCCGCCCGTCGGAAAAATTTGGACGATCGATCCCGATGTCACGCGAACAGATGTCGCACGCAGTTACTTTAAGCGCGCGGGCGAAGACGACTACATCGAAATTTTTAATTCGCCGGCGATTGAGCTGCTAGAAAATTTCCCGCAACGAAACCTTGACATCGTTTTTCTCGATGCGCAGAAAGGCGAATACCGCGACATACTCGATCTCGTCATACCGATGCTCAAACTTTCCGGCGTCATCGTTGTCGATGATGCCCTTCTGGGCGGTCGCTTAGCCACCACCGATGCGCGCGATGACGATGAAGAGATCCTTGCGATTCGCGAATTCAACGAATATTTTCTCAACCACCCGCAACTCGACGCAACGATCCTTCCGCTCGGGACGGGAACCGGCATCGGCGCACGCATCGCCTAACTCGATGGACCGCGATCAGTTCCTCGCCGCGATGCGCCGCTTCCCTAGCGGCGTTGCCGTCGTCACCAGCATGCGTCAGGGCATTCCGCGAGGCATGACCCTTTCGGCGTTTGCCAGCGTCACCGCGGATCCACCGACCGTGCTCATTTGCGTCAATCGCGATGCGCGCAGTTATCTCAATATCGCCGACTCCGGGACATTCTGTGTGAACCTCTTGGCGCACGATCAACGCGATCTCGCCGTGCGCTTTTCCGGTAAGGTGCGAGACAACCAATTTGACGATGTCGCCTTTCATTTTGGAACGACCGGTCTTCCCATTCTCGATGGCACCGTCGCACATTTTGAATGTACGGTCGTCCATGAACATCACGAGGGATCCCATTCCATTTTTGCCGGTCGCGTACTGGGTGCCGATGCACAACCACGCGCACCGCTCGGATATTTCGACGGCGATTTTCGCGATTTCACGATGGAGACAAGATGATCTTTGAAACGTTTTCCGTCGGAGCACTAGACTGCAATTGCAGCATCCTCATCGACGATCGCACCAAGGACGCCATCGTGATCGATGGTGGCGACGGGGTCGATGAAGTCATGAAGCGCATCGAACGGCATGGCGCAAACGTGCGTTACCTCATCCATACGCACGCGCATATCGATCATATTTGCGATCTCGGCGATCTTGCCGAACGGAGCGGCGGCAGCAGCCTCCTGCATCCCGGCGATCTGCCGCTTTACGCCACTTTGCCGATGCAAGCGCAATGGGTTGGAATGACGCGCATTCCTCGCGTTGCCACCATCGATGCCGATCTCGTTGACGGCGATATCATACGCATCGGCGATGTCGAGCTCGCCGTTTTGCATACGCCCGGCCATACGCCGGGAAGTTGTTGTTTTGCCGTGCGCGAGGCTGCACTGCCGACAACGCTGCTCACCGGCGACACGCTCTTTGCCGGAGCAATCGGCCGCTGGGATTTAGGTGGAACGTCGATGGATGATATCGTGCATTCGATTCACACCAAGCTCATGGATTTCGCCGATGCAACTCATGTCATCCCCGGACACGGCCCATCCACAACCATCGGCATCGAACGCCGCTCGAATCCGTACCTTGTGTAGGGCCTAACGGAGGCTGATGAGGAGTTTTCCGTCTTGCGTTGGCGTAGCTTGCGGCACAGCGGGCGCTGGTTGCGGGGTGTGGGCGACGCGCGGCATCGTCGCATAATCGGGAACACTTCCGCTGGCGACCTTCGCACGATAATCGGCGATGGCGACGTGCAACGCTTCGAGTGCGCGCTCGGGATAATCTTTCTTCTTCTCCGGATAGCCATCGAGAATGGCTTCGACTTGCGCCGGCGTTATGGCAGCAGCCTCATCGATCGTCAAACCCTTGACGAGATCCGTCACGATCGAGCACGTTGCCGTACCAAAACCGCAGCCGGTCGTGAAATACGAAATCTCCTCAATGACGGCTCCGGGGCCGACTTTCAAGAAGAAATTATACATGTCGCCGCACGAATCGCTAAAATACTCACCGCTGGCGGTGGGATTATCCATCGTTTTAAATCCGGTGCGCTCTTCGACCAGTCGCTGAAATTTTGGAAAGTTCATCGTGCCTCTAACGTGGGTGTGGAGATAACAAACCGACATTCTTTGCCGCCGGTTGCAAGCGATTCCGTTTGTTCGTGCGGTCCGATCGTTTCGTCGATCACCTGGTGAATAACTGAACAGACTTCAGGATGTTCGCTCACGACGTCGGCGTATGGGCAATTGTGTTCGCTCAACGAAAAACCGCCGTCGATCAAGCTGTAATCAACGCGAACGCCTTTTTCGCGCAGCACATCCGCAAGTTGCGCGACGCGCGCCTCCGGCACAGTTGCCGTTACCCGTTCTTTCGCGGCGTCGCTCGCGCGACGGGCGATGCCCGAAAAGACCGCATCGACGGCATCGTCGCCATGAAGCTCACGAACCTCGCGCAGCACCGCTGCGAGCATCTTATCGTATTGCTGCGGAAAGAGTTTATCGGCTGCCGGCGTGAGCGAGAATTCGATGGTCGGCTTCGTGGGGCCGCGGCGCACCGAGCGCTCTTCGACCAGCCCATCGCGCTCCAAGAGCACCAATTGCTGGCGGATGGCGTTCGGGGAGAGCCCGAAGACTGCGGCAAGGTCGGCCGCCGAGGCCGAACCACGCTCGCGCAGGTCGGCGACGATGCGCCCTCGGGTCGATGAAAAGAAGCGGTCCGCGATCATGCCCCTTCATGCTAGCATGATTTTGAGCAGATAGTAAAGTTCAATCTTGACTTTCCGCTTGGGGCATCCTACGATGGCCGGGCCACTACGAAGCCACCGTTGCTTTTCCGAGGAGACCTTCCGTGCCCCAAACAGGCTTACATATCCATGATCTTCACGTCAGCGTCGAAGGGATCGAGATCCTCAAAGGGATTGATCTGTCCGTCGAAGCCGGGCGCGTCCATGCCTTGATGGGACCCAACGGCTCCGGAAAGTCCACGCTGGCCAACGCCCTTGCCGGCCATCCGCACTACACGGTCACCAGCGGCACCGCCACCCTTGACGGCGAGGACATCCTTACGATGCCGCCCGACAAACGGGCAAAAGCCGGGCTCTTTCTCTCGTTTCAATACCCGGCGGCCATCCCGGGCGTGAAAGTGGCAAATTTTCTTCACGCCGCGCGCCAAGCCGTGCGCCCAGGCGATCTTTCCCCGTCGAAATTCCGCGCCATGTTGTTCGAAAAAATGGATACCCTCGATATGGATGCCGCCTTCTTAGGCCGCTACCTGAACGACGGGTTCTCGGGCGGCGAGAAAAAACGCCTCGAGATGTTGCAAATGGCCGTGCTCGCACCGCGATATGCGATTCTCGATGAAACGGATTCCGGGTTGGATGTCGACGCATTGCGCTCCGTTGGGCAAGCCGTTCATGCGCTGCGCGCAACCGAAGAAGGCAAAAACTGCGGCTTCCTCATCATCACGCACTATCCGCGCATTCTCGCGCACATCACGCCGGATGTTGTCCATGTGCTCATCGATGGCCGCATCGTCATGACGGGCGGTGCCGATCTTGCCCACCGCATCGAACGCGAAGGCTACGACACCATTCGCGACGAGGTAGCATCGCGTGCATAATGAAACCGAGCGCCGCGCGGCACTCGATGCCTTCGTTGCCACCCCATCCGGACGCGGACGCCCCAATCGGTATTGGAAGCTCGATCTCGATGCACTCGATGTCTCCGCGTTCACCCCGAATGCAGCATCGACGACGGTCACGATTTCCGCTCCCAATGGGGTAACGGCGTGTTCGCTTGAGGAAGCCCTCGATTCGTTCGCCGATATCGTTGCGCGTGCGCAAGAACATCGCGGTAACGGAAAGTTCGCGCATCTTACCCGTGCGTTCGCGCAGACCGGAGCGTTCGTGCACGTTCCGGCAGGCCGGATTATCGACGAACCCATCCATATTCACACCCGGGCCAATGATGCCGACGGCGCATTCGCACTGACCATCATCGTTATTGAAGCCGGCGCAAGCGCGACAGTCATCGAAGAGTTCGAAGCCGTTCCCGGAGCGACGTTGGTCTATGATTCACACGCAGAAGTCGGCGAAAGCGCGCGGCTAACGGCAAGTGCGATCGCACATGTTCCCGCCGACGCGCGCGTCTACGTCACACGAAGCGCGCGCCCGCAGCGTGATGCTCACGTCGCGTTTTCGCACGCCGATCTGGGCGCCGCGTTAGCCGTTGCCGAAATCGACATCACGCTTGACGGTCCGGGCGCTAACGGAGAACTCGATGCCCTGTTCTTTCCGTCGGCAAAGCAACATGTCGATCTCCTCACCCGCGTCGATCATCGCGTCGGGCACACAACGTCCCGAACGGCAATTAAATCAGCCGCCAACGGAAGCGGGCAAGGCCGCTATCTCGGGATCATTCGCATCATTGCCGATGCGCAAGGTTCCGATGCAAGCCTACGCGATGATGCTCTGTTGCTCTCACGCGGTGCTCATATCGATTCCGTCCCGGCTTTAGAGATCGCCGCAAACGATGTCAAAGCATTCCACGGCGCCACCATCGGTGCAATCGATGAAGAGCAGCTGTTCTACATGGCCTCTCGCGGCGTTCCTCGGGATCAAGCCGAGAAAATGATTGCCCTCGGATTCTTCGAGCCGGTCATCGAGAAATTCCCTACGGATAGTCTTCGCAAACAGTTGCGCGAGGCGCTCGAAGCAAAGCTCGCATGATCGAAACTCGGACGTTTAACGGCACGACGCTCCGCAAGGATTTCCCGATTCTCGCGCAACCGACATCGCGAGGCAAGCGCCTAGTCTATCTCGATTCCGCCGCGACGTCGCAAAAACCGCAGGCCGTTATCGATACGCTGGATCGCTATTATCGTGAATATAACGCCAACATTCATCGCGGCGTCTACGAAATTGCCGCTCGCGCGACCGACGCGTACGAACATGCGCGCGCAACCGTAGCCACGTTTCTGGGCGTTCATTCGCGCGACGTCGTTTTTACGCGCAATGCAACCGAAGCGATCAATCTCGTTGCCTACTCCTGGGGAAATCGCAACATCGGCAGCGGCGATGTCGTACTCATTAGCGAACTTGAACACCATTCCAATCTCGTTCCGTGGTTGCGCTTGTGCGAACGAAAAGGCGCAACCCTGCGCTACATTCCGGTCGATGCGAATGGGCGCTTACTGCTCGACGATCTCGATGAACGTCTGCGCGGCGTCAAACTCGTCGCGGTGACGCATGTCAGCAATACGTTAGGGACGATCAATCCCGTTGAAGAGATTATTCGACGCGCACACGCTGTCGGCGCATTCGTGCTCATCGACGGCGCACAAGCCGTTCCCCATCTTGCCGTCAATATCGCCGAACTGGATGCAGATTTTTATGCCTTCTCCGGGCATAAAATGCTCGGGCCAACGGGCATAGGCGCGCTCATTGCAACGCATGCGATCCTTGAAGAGATGGATCCCTTTCTTTACGGCGGGGATATGATCGGAACGGTCGGTTACCACAGCGTATCCTTCAACGACGTCCCCTATAAATTTGAGGCCGGGACCGCCTCCATTGCAGATGCCATCGGATTAGGAACGGCAATCGACTACCTCACGGCTCTCGGGATGGATGCCGTTGCTGCCCACGAGCGCGACTTGTCGGCGTACGCTCTCACGCGTCTTGCCGAACTCGAACCCCGAGGCCTTGCCATCTATGGCCCCCGGGATCCGGCTACGATGTGCGGAGCGATTTCATTTAATTTCGCCGACGTGCATGCCCATGATCTGGCATCGATCCTCGATACGCAGGGAATTTGCATCCGGGCGGGCCACCACTGCACTATGCCTCTCATGGAAAAAATGGGTTGGTCGGCAACCGCCCGCGCCTCGTTCTACGTCTATAACGATCACGACGACATCGACGCGCTCATCGACGGTTTAAAGACAGCGGCGACGATCTTCAAAGTATAGGTTTTCATGGACGATTTTTACCGCGATTACATTCTCGAGCATTACCGCAACCCGCATAATTTCGGCAAACTCGATGCCCCGACGGCCACTGCGGAACAAACGAATCCGCTCTGCGGAGATCGCATTCGGATGGATTTACTCGTTGGCGACGACGGCTTGGTTGCCGACGTCCGTTTTTCGGGGAAGGGTTGTGCGATCAGCCAAGCTTCGGCGTCGATGTTAACCGACGAAATTCGCGGCAAAACGTTAGAGGAAGTTGCTCGTCTCGGAAAAGATGTCATTCTGGAAAACGTCGGCATCGGCATTTCGCCAACGCGAATGAAATGCGCCATGCTCGGCCTTCGCGTCCTCAAAAGTGCGGCAATCGGAAGCATCGCATCCTGGCCTGATGAAGACGCATGACCGAAAGTGCAACAACGCCTCTGAGCGACGATGATGTGGCGCGCATCGCAGCGTCGGATCAATTCATCACTCTACGCCGCAGACGTGCGGCGTTTCTCATTCCCGCAACGATATTCACCATTGTCAGTTTTCTTTTTCTCCCGTGCAGCATTCTGCTCGCTCCACATGCCATGGCGACGCCGCTCATCGGACCGATGACGGCTGCATTTCTTTTTGCCCTCGGATTAATTCTCGTCAGCTGGCTTCTTCTCGCCTATTCCGTTCGGATTTGCGCACGTCTCGATGTCGAAACGGCGGAACTTGTTCGAACGGCAAGAAAGCAATTGCGATGAGCCCGACGATCGTCTTCGTCCTGTTTTTTCTCGCCCTCGTGTTCGTGATTGCTGCGGCAGCATCGGCATCGACGAAGGATCTGCGCGGCTATTTTGCGGCCCATCGCCGAATCAGCGGATTTCAAAACGGCTTGGCGATTGCCGGAGATTATCTCTCGGCCGCGTCCTTTTTAGGCGCGACCGGGCTTATTGCGATCTTCGGATTCGACGGATTCTACTATGCCATCGGTTGGCTCATGGCGTACTTGTGCCTCCTGCTTCTGCTGGCAGAGCCGATTCGCAACATTGGGCATTTCACGATTGCCGACGTCGTTGGATTTCGCATGCACGGAGATGCCGTCCGTATCATCAGTTCGGTTTCGTCACTGATCATCATCGTACTCTACCTTGTCGCCCAGATGGTCGGCATCGGAATTATCGTCCGCTCACTCATTCCCGGATTGCAACCGGCAGTAGCCATCGTTTCCGTCGGAGCGATCATGCTAGCGCTCGTCGTCTTCGGCGGTATGTTGGCGACGACGTGGGTCCAAATCGTCAAAGTCGCGATGTTGTTTCTTTCATCACTCATTCTCGCGTGGCTCGTTCTGGCCCATTTTGGTTTCTCGCCGTGGGCACTGATTCAAGCTGCGGGAACGCTCCACGCACTCCCTCACGCGGTAACGAATCTCTTTGCAGCCGGAAGCTACTTTCATGGGCCCGTTGGCGCTTGGGACCGACTCTCGCTTGGAATCGGCTTAGTCCTCGGAGCGGCGGGTTTGCCGCACCTTCTCCTGCGACTCTATACGGTGCCGACCGGGCGCGATGCTCGCATTTCCGTTGCATGGGGCATGATCTGCGTGAGCATCTTCTACGTCCTTTTGCTCATCATCGGACTAGGAGCGGCAACGATTGTCGGTGGGAATCTCATCGGCGCTCATCTCTCGGATACCGATGCCATTCGGTACATCGTTGCGCATCCGCAGCATGCACAAATGCTCAACGCGCAATTGAGTTCGCTCGGCTACATCGTTCCGCATCGCGATGCAAATTATGCCGTTCCGATTTTGGCATCATTGCTCGGCGGGCGATTGGTCTTTGCCTTTGTCGCGGCAACGGCGCTTGCAACGGTGCTTTCGGTCACTGCCGGGTTAACGATCTCGGGCGCATCGTCGTTTGCTCTCGATCTCTGGCATCTTATCTGTCGCCGCAATGACTGCTCGGAACGCGAGAGAGTGACCGTTGGACGAATTGCAGCTCTCCTGATCGGCTCGATTGCGATTGCAGTCGCGGTAAATTTTCACGGCCACAACATCGCGGTCATCGTCGGCCTCGCATTTTCGGTGGCGGCATCTGCCAACTTTCCGGCGCTCGTCCTCTCGCTCTACTGGCGCCGCCTAACGCGAGCCGGCCTCATCGTCGGCATGAGCCTCGGGCTCCTGACGTGTTTTACCCTCGTTCTCGCCGGACCCGATTTTTCAAAGACGCCGCTTTTCCCACTCGTCAACCCGGGGATCATCTCCGTACCGTTAGCATTTCTCGCCACGATCGTCGTCTCGCTCTTCACCAAAGACGATGAGACCGATAAAAAGTTCGATCGCCTCGCCGTTCAAGCCAGCACCGGAATCGGCGCAGCCGAATAATCGCTCCTACGTCTTCGAAGCGTAGTGGTCGGCGATATAATAGCCGTTGGGGCCGGAGTCGAGTTGGAAAATGTCGAGGTACAATCCCGAGACCGCATTGAGCTGCACGTCGATTTTGATTCGTCCGTTGGCTTGCACTTCGCCGGAAAGCGACTGAATCACCGTCGTGGAGGTAATGAAGCTTCGTTCCGTCGGAACGCCTGCTCCTAGGAGCGATTCGGCGGTGGCGATGTCTCCGCGCTTGAGCGCTGCGATATAGGCTCGCACGGTCGATTCGGCGCGCTGTAAAGGCGTGGCCGCAGGCGGAACGGGCGTCGGGGTTGCCGGGGGCGGCGTCTGCGTCGGAGCTGGTCGAGGCGTTCTCACGACCGGGCGAGGGGTTTTCGCCGGCGACGAAGGCTCCGGCTTCGGCGAGGCAGACGGCAAGACCGACGATTGGGGCGACGGTTTCGCCGATGCCGTTGCTACAGACGTCGGGTGTTGCGACGGCTTCGGCGATGGTTTCGGCGAGGAACTCGGCGTCGGACTTTCCAACGGGCGCTCCGTCGGTTCTGCCGTAGGAATGGGTGTGACGCGAACCGCAGGCGCATCGGTTGCCAACGCGACACCACGATGCCCGCCCATTGCAAAACGCGAGGCAAAACCTCCGATTGCCAATCCCACAAGAGCAACGAGCAACGCTATAATCCAAATCGATGGCCCATTACTCGGCGTCGGCGGATCACCGGAAGAGCGTCGAATACGCGGCGAATCGTTCATGAATGTTGTCGGTTACTGCGCATTGTGGGTCATCTCTTCGCATGCTTGAGCGATGATTCCCATAGTACGCTGCGCATGAGCGACCAAGGTACGCACGGCGTCAAGATTTCCGCGCTGGAGCGATGACAGTGAAATGGCCGCTTCCTCAAGGACATCCTCGGATGATTCGCCACGTGCAGCGAACGCGCGAAGCAACGCATTCGAAAGCGCTCGACGATGTTCGACATCCATCGCTTCGATGTCCGTCGCAAGGGTTAGGGCATTCATCGGCACGACGCGCTCGGCAGGTTCGGTCATATCGTAGCGGTACTCCCCGACAGCAGGCAGCTCCTCGGAAAACGCGAAAACTTGCGCGCATGATTCGCGTGCGTGTGCCGCTCGATCTGCACGCCGTCGCCGGAACGGGTTCACCGGCGTTCGCATACGCGACGCCCGTGCGCGTCGGCGATCTTATTGCCATGGCCGTTCGAGAAGTTTTAGGCAAACGAGCCCCGGTGGAAAAATTCGAGCGCTCCATGCGCCGAACGATGATCGGCCTTGCCTGCGGTGAGTTTTTCGTCGATATTGACGGCCGACGATTTCGCGATCCGCTCGCAGTCGTACTCTGCGAAGGTGTTGCCTCGGTCCGTTTTTTTACATCACAGCGCGCCGCATCTCTGTGACGCCTCGCCCCCTCCATCTGCTCGCCGCCGATGCGGTGCTTGCCTGTGTGAGAAACGCGATCCCCTATTCCATGACGCTTTTCGCCGGCGTAGCCATCACCGAACTTGCACGCATGACGCTGCTCAACGATGTGCAGACGCAACTGTTTTTTGGCTTCATCGTACAACCGATACAAATTGCAATCGTCTACGCCTTTGCAACTGCGCCGAGCGACGCACGCGGCGACACGTTTTATCGCGCATTTGAGCGCTCTTGGGCCGTCATCTTGATCGATTTTGCGATGAATTTCATTCAAGTCCCGGCGCTCGCATCGGTCCAGAGTGGAGGCCTGTTTGATGCCTTTCTCGGGGGGCTGCTCATGAGCGCGACGGCGTTTCTCATTTTCGCCGATGTCGATGCCGTCGTCGGCTCCCACACCTCCCTCGTCGGCCTGATTCCGAGTGCCCTTTTACGCTCGATTCGGGTCATCGTGAGCCGCCGAATCTACCCCCGTGCCTTCCTGATTCTCATGCTGCAGATCGCAGTCTACGCCGCTTCGGTGGGCTTCGAGGGCCTCTTAGCGCATCGTTTCTCGCCTGGGTTTGCCAGTACGATTTCCGATGTCGTGCTTCAGACGATCACCGTGGCGCCGCTGGCCGCCTTTACCGCGCTCGTCTATCGTGAGGCGACATCCCGGGAAAGCGGGACCGATGAGTGAAACCAGAGTGGACCGGGATGGGGTCGATGAGCGCATGAGCGCCCTTGCACCACTCCTGCGGGAGTATACTGTGCCGACACCGATCACGAGCGCCAGGCCGGGTGCTGCGAACGTATCGTCATCGCTGCAATCGTTTGACACCATTGTCGATGACTATCAGCGCAAGCTCTATGGCTTTGCACTTCGCATGACGGGAAACCGCGAGGATGCCGAGGAGATCGTCCAGGACGCGTTCGTTCGCGCCTATCGCGCCCTCGGAAAAATGTCCGCCGAACAACGCGCCGAGTTACGGCTTCAGCCCTGGCTCTATACGATCACCTTGAATGTTACGCGGAACCGCTTGCGCACGAAACGGCCGCTGAGCATCGCTCTTGACGCACTTGCCGATCCCGACGCGTTATTGCGCGGGGTCACCGATGAGCCTCCGCGGCCCGAGCGGATCGTCGAACAGAATGCAGAGGTCGCGCTGGTCGAGCAGGCGCTCTTACAACTTCCTATGCATCTACGCGCCGCCGCAACGCTACGCTTCATCGAAGGGCGTAGCCATCCGGAAATAGCTGAGATATTAGATCAGCCGATCGGTACGGTGAAATCGCATGTTCATCGCGCCGTTCGCATTTTACGACGAATTCTCGGCCCGCAAATCGGCCGCATGGTTCGCGATGAGGAGGATACCGATGCGTTGTCGTGAGGTTGAAGCACTTTGGGACGAGGTGCGCGAGGACGCGACGACCACCGTCAAAGATGCGGTCCAACGTCATTTGGGTCTTTGTCCACCCTGTCAGGATCTCTTTTCCGAATACGAAGGTGTCGCCTATCGTCTTTCTGCGTTGCCCGCGCCTGAGCCGTCATGCGATCTCGCGCGTCGTGTTGTCGAGCATATCGCAGCGATCACTGCGCACGAACGCAAAGAGTCGATCATCCTTACCTCGGTTGCCACACCAATCGGACACATTTTCGTTGGTTACCGCAACGATAGCATCGTCTTCATCACCATGGCGGATACGAGCGACCCACAGCGCGTGCGGGCTCAGGCGGAACAGCGGCTTCGTAGCCCGGTTGTTCTCGGCGAGACACCGGCCTGGCTCATAAAAACCCTGGACGGATTCTTTGCCACCTGGCGAGTCGACGACAAGAGCGTCGACCTCTCCGATCTTACGCCATTCGAGCAGCAGGCGTTGCGAGCGGCCGCCTCGATTCCGCCCGGAGAAGTGCGATCGTACGCCTGGATTGCCGGAAAAATCGGACGTCCCAAAGCGGCGAGAGCCGTGGGGCAGGCCATGGCCCGCAATCCCGTTCCCCTGCTCATGCCCTGCCATCGGGTGGTTGGATCCAGCGGCGACCTTCACAACTATGGCTACGGACTCGAAATGAAGGCTCGATTATTGACGATGGAAGGGTATCGACTCGAACGATAGCCAAACAACGAAGCGTGTCGAAGCACGTTTTAATCGTCGGTTTTGAACCATTCGGGGGCTCTCTCGTCAATCCGAGCGAGATGCTCGTCAACTCCTTGTCGGGAATGAGGATTGCCGATCGCCCGATTGCAACGAGCGTTTTACCCGTTGAATCGCGTTCACTTGGTGAACGTCTCGGGCAACTTTTGCTCGAAGTGCAAGCCGACATTATCCTCGGCTTCGGACAAGCCGCCGGATGTGCGGCCATCGCATTGGAACGAGTTGCCGTCAACGTCCTTGATTTCAATCAACCGGATAATGTTGGCGTGACGCGGAGCAATGAACAGATCGTCCGCGGTGGCCCCGATGCGCGGCTTTCAAACCTCCCTTTCGACAAAATCGTCGAAGCTTGGCATGCAAACGGCGTCCCAAGTTATACCTCCAACTCGGCTGGAACGTTCATCTGTAATCAATTCCTCTACGAACTTCTCGGACGCACCGAGAACGCATCGCCGCCCGTCATCGCCGGCTTCGTTCACCTTCCGTACTTGCCAAGTCAAGCAATTGCGGCCGGTTCTCAAGCCAACCCGTCGATGTCGTTCGACCTGATGAAAAAAGCCGCCGAACTCCTCATCGAAACGCTTGTCCCCTGGGTGGATAACCGCACACCGGAACCGACGCGACCTCGCGATCCGGGCAAACCGCAAATGTGGATCCCCCGCGGCATAAAGGAAGCAGAACGCTGAACGACCCACGCATCGCCGCCATCCCCGACGTTCACGGGCACGCAAAAGGTGAACATCGGCCCTTCACCGAGGAACGTCCGATCCCATATTCGGCTCGCATGTTGTTCTTGTGGTTTTACCATGCATGTCGTCGCGGCTATCCGCGCTTCATGATGGTGAGCGACCACGTGAATTATTTGACATTCGAAGATCCGGGTGCCGTCAATATGGCGCGACGAGCGCTCAAGCTCGCGCAAGCGGGAGATCTCTATGGCGCAGCAGAGGTGGCCGGCGTCGATGTCGCCGTCGCTGCAGTCGTCAGCGAAGGGATACGCCGTGGCATGCGCTTCGGCTTCGGTACGGAGGTCGATAACGACCCCCGGTCGCGCCCCGATGCGCAACATATCGTCGAAGCGATGCGGCCCGATGGGATTATTCGTTCGGTGCATTTCGTCACCATCGAACATCCGGAAAAAGGTGCTGATTTCGCCTGGCCGTTCGATAATCCGGAGTTTGTCACGCTCTTCGAACATGTCGGAACCGAGCGTGTGTGGCAACTCTACATGGAGAAACTTCTCGACGACATCGATAAGCTTCCAGGCAATATCGTCGGGCATTTTTACGTTCCGGCAAAATTCGGTCATTGGCCCGATCAAAAAACGCTCGAACACTATGAAGACCAAGTGCTCGACGCGTGTGCAAATCGCGGCATGGCAATCGAACTCAATACGCGGATATTCTATCGCGATTATCCAACCGAACAACGCGAAAAACATCGCGCCGCCTATCAGCGTCTCATTGCAAAGGCGCAAGATAAAGGCGTGGGCATCGCAATCGGTTCCGATGCCCACAGCCCCAAAGATCAAGGGAGTGGCTTTGACATCGCCCTTGAAATGCTCGATCAAGCGAACATCAACGAAATCGTTTTTCCGATCAACGGGCGATTGGCTCGCGTTGCTTTGCGCGCGACGCAAGAACATCTTGAAGCCCAAGAAAAACGCGACCAACCCGCCCCGCTGCCGGGAAGTAGTATCACCGGATACGGGCGCGCGGAACTTGGACTTCCCGAACCCACTGAAGCCGAACTTGCAGCCGCAGCAGCGGCACGCCCGGCCCGCGCAGTCGGCGCTAAAAAGCGCACGACCGGCCCAACTCGCGTAGCCAAAGATGCAACCAAGGAATCCAAAGCATCGGCCAAACGCGCATCGACATCAAAAAAAGCCGGCCCTGCGCACGAAAAACCTGAACCACCAGCGACACCGGAAAGCGCGCCGAAGGTAGCACCGGCCAAAAAAGCTGCAGCCGTAAAGAAACCCGCCCCGGAAAAGAAACCGGCGGCAAAAGCACCGCCGGCACCGGCAAAAAAAGTGCCCGTCGCAAAGAAAACTGCTCCGGCGAAAAAAGCGGTCGTCGTGAAAAAAGTTGCCCCCGCAAAAAAAGCCGTCGTCGCAAAGAAACCCGCGGCCAAGGCGCCGGTAAAAAAAGCCGCACCTCCGGCAAAGAAGACGGCTCCAGCCAAAAAAGCCGTTCCAGCCAAGAAGGCCGCACCGAAAAAAGCGGTCGCTGTGAAAAAACCCGTAGCCAAAGCTCCCGTAAAAAAAGCGGCAGCGGCAAAAAAGGCAGCGCCCGCAAAGAAGGCGATGCCCGCAAAGAAAGCCGTCCCCGTGAAAAAGGCACCCGCGAAAAAATCCAAGGCACCAGCTAAGACAAAGAAAAAAGCGACTCCAAAGCGTCGCTGATAAAGGAGAATTTCGATGACGGAGCTCGGGCGACTTCGCAACGTCGCGATCGTCGGCAACCATCATGCGGGAAAGACGACGTTGCTCGAGGCGATGCTCGCGCATAGCGGCGCAATTTCGCGAAAAGGCAATGTTGCAGATGGCACGACCGTTACCGACTTCGAGCCCGAATGCATTGATCACGCACAATCGACGACCATCGGTTTTGCCCACACAACGCACGACGGCAATGAGATCACGTTCGTCGATTGCCCTGGGTTTATCGATTTTTTCGAAGAGACGCGCTATGCACTCGAGGGCGTCGACAGCGTTGTCGTCGTGCTCGATGCCGATCCGACGCGTATTGCTCAGACCCGTGGCTTGTTTGATGCCATCGAGGCCCGGCTGCTCCCGCATCTCATCGTCATCAATAAAATGGATCGTCCGGGTGCCGATTTCGACGCGACGCTTGCGGCGTTACAAGCGCAGTACGGCCGACATGTTGTTGCGCACGCATGGCCCTTAGGAAACGAAGAAGCGTTTACCGGAGCGATCGATCTCGCTCATCTACCGGCAAAGATTCCCGAACATCTCGCATCGCGCGTCGCAACGGCTCATAGTCAGTTACTTGAAGCGATGGCCGACTTTGATGATCACCTTCTCGAAGAGCTGCTCGAGGGCACCGATCCGCCCGCCGATGAAATCGATCGCGATCTCTGCGCCGAATGCTCTCACGATCAAATCGTCCCGGTGGTACCCGCATCGGGCCTCACCGGCGTCGGCATTGCGCAGATTTTAGATGCCATCGTTGCCTTGTTGCCATCGCCCGATGTCAATCCATTGATTGATATCACCTCCGGCGAGCCGATTGCCGCACGAAGCGATGGGCCGATCGTCGCCCGCATTATCAAAACGAGTATCCATCCCCAATCGGGAAAGCTCTCCATCGTGCGCATCGTGACCGGCACGCTTGCAGCCGATAGCCAGCTTACTAATGCGTCCCGCCCGGGACAATCGGTGCGTTGTGCCGGTCTCTATAAACTTCAAGGCAAGAAGCAAGAACCGCTCCAACTCGCCGGCCCCGGTGAAATTGTCGCCATTGCGCGCCTAGAGGCCGCAGGCACCGGTGATGTTCTCGTGAGTAACGGTCACAAAATCATGCTCGCACCCGTGCATACGGCAACACCGGTCTTCGCCGTTGCGATCCGCCCTAAAGAGCGTATGGACGAAGCCAAACTCTCACAAATGCTTGCCCGCATCATCGATGAAGACCCTTCTCTTTGCATCACCCACGACGATACGACCCATGAGTTGCTGCTCTTAGGGCATGGCGAACAGCATGTGATGATCGCTATCGAGCGACTTGCCCGCAAATACAAAGTCGACGTTGAAACATCGCCGCCGGCCATTCCCTATCTCGAAACAATCACCGCCGAAACGGATGTTCACTCACGCTACAAACATCAAACGGGCGGTCATGGCCAATTCGCCGACGTATGGCTCCGCTTCGCACCTCGGGAGCGCGGCGCAGGCATTAGTTTCGAAGAGAACATTGTGGGCGGCGTCGTTCCGAAACAGTATTTTCCGGCAGTCGAAAAAGGCGTGCGAGAAGCGCTCCTCCATGGAACCGTCGGTGGGTATCCCGTCACGGACATTCATGTTGTCTTGCACGACGGTCAATATCACGATGTCGATTCCAGCGAACAGGCATTTAGAACCGCAGCAGGCATGGGCGTTCGCGATGCACTTCCAAAATGCAAACCAGTGGTATTAGAACCCATTGTCACGATCACCGTCACCGTTCCGACGACCTATACATCGACGGTTATTGCGCAACTCACCGGAAAGCGCGGACAAATTCTTGGAATGAAACCGTCCACGGTCAGCGGCATCGACGAAATCGAAGCGCACGTTCCGCAAGTCGAACTCAGTCGCTACATCACCGAACTTCGAACGGCGACGATGGGCTTAGGGACGTTCTCTTGGAAGCCTTTGCGCTATGAGCCCGCACCGCCGGGACGAATCCCCAGCAAGACGCCAGCGTAACGCGATGCTTCGATCCTTCACGGTAACGGCCGCAGCTCTGCTCGCCGCCGTCTCGCTAGCTTCATGCTCTCGACCAAGTACGCAAACCGGCACGACGAATGCTTGGACGCAACCCGGAACACTTCGGATTGCGATTTCGAGCGATATTAAATCGCTCAATCCGCTCCTCGCCGGGACAACGAAAGAAATTTTCGTTACGAATCTGATGTTCGAGCCATTAGTCTCGGCGAGCCCGACCGGCGACACGGTTCCGATGTTGGCAAAACTCGTGCCGACGAAAGCAAATGGCGGCGTGAGTGCCGATGGATTAACGATCACCTACCACCTCCGACCGGATGCGCGTTGGACGGATGGCAAACCGGTTACCAGCGAAGACGTTCTGTTTTCTTGGCGTGCCATTATGAATCCGAACAACAACGTTGTCTCACGACACGGCTACGACGATGTCGCCAGCATCCAAACGCCCGATGCACACACCGTTATTGTCCACCTTAAAACGCGCTTCGCCCCCTTCGTCGATACGTTTTTCGGCGAATCGGACCAACCGTATGAAATCGTTCCCTCGCATGTCCTAGCTCGCTACCCGAATATTAATCAGGTTCCATTTAACGCGGCTCCTACCGTCAGCGATGGTCCGTTCACATTTGTCGCGTGGCATCATGGTGATTCCGTCGAACTCAAGGCAAACGACCACTTTTTCATGGGTAAGCCGAAGCTTCGGCGAATCGACATTCGTTTTGTCGCCGATGAAAATACGGAAGTCGGCTTATTGCAAACGCATGACATCGACTGGATTCTCGAAGCCTCACCGAATATGTATCCATTGCTGTCGCATCTTCCCGGCGTTCGCGTGGTAGAAAATAACGTCAACGGCTATGAAGGCATGGTCTTTAATACCCAATCGCCCGTTCTGCGCGATGTGCGCGTCCGCCGCGCGATTGCCATGGCGATCAACAAAAGCGAGCTCGTAAAGACGCTCACGTTTAATCAAGATCAGCCGGCAACAGGCGACATCCCGAGCTGGATGTGGGCCTATCCACAACATCTTGCGAGTTACCCTTTTGACCCGGTTGCTGCAAAGCGACTACTCGAAGAAGCCGGCACTCCTACGCCGCACCTTTCGTTAGTGCTTACCTCAGGCGACGCAACCCGGCGCAAAGCCGCCCTCCTCATTCAATCGATGCTCCAAACAATCGGCATCAAAGCCGAAATCAAGACGTTTCCCGAAGACGTCCTCTACGCACCGGCGGCGATGGGCGGCATCATGCAGCGCGGTGCATTCGATCTCGCCATCTCGCCGTGGTACGCCGGTATCGATCCGGACAATGCGTCGCAATACACCTGCGTCAATCGCCCACCGGGCGGCTACAACTATGCAGGCTATTGCTCGCCGGAAATGGACGCAGCGCAAAACGACGCACTGACCCATTATTCTCGTGCTACGCGAAAAATTGCGTATGCGCACATTGAGGGATTAATCCATCGCGATGTCCCGCAAATTTTCTTCTGGTGGTATCGCCAATTACAACCGATCAATAGTGATTTTCACGGCCTCGCCCCGAATCCGGTCGGCGAAGCGTGGAATGCCTGGGAATGGAGTATCTAACGTGTTTATCCGCATTCTAGCGTTCGCCGTAGTCAGTCTACTTGTTGCCGGGTGCGCAAAATCCGGCGGAGGAAGCGCACTCCAAGCCAATGGCGACCACAGCTGGACAGTTCCCGGCCGATTGCGGATGGCAATTATGACCGACGTTAAGAATTTAAACCCGCTGCTCAATTCCAACACGACCGATGTTTTTATCGACATGTTGATGTTCGAACCGCTGGTCTCCGCCAATCAAAAGGGGACGGTGATCCCGATGTTGGCAGCGGTGGTTCCGAGCAAAGAAAACGGCGGTATCAGTGCCGATGGCTTAACGATTACCTACCACCTTCGCCCCGATGCAAAATGGAGCGACGGGGTTCCGGTCAGCAGTACCGACGTCAAGTGGTCGTGGCAAGCGATTATGAACCCGAACAATAATGTCATTTCGCGCCATGGCTATGATTTTATTCGTTCCATCGATACACCGGACGCCCACACCGTCGTCGTTCATCTTAAAACCCGCTTTGCACCCTTCGTTAATTCATTTTTCGCACCATCCGATCAGCCGTTCCCCGTCGCCCCGGCACATATCTTAGCGAAATATCCGAACATCAATCAAATTCCGTTCAACGATGCTCCGACGGTCAGCGACGGCCCCTTTACCTTCGTGTCGTGGCAGCATGGCGATCACATCGAACTCAAACGAAACGATGCGTTTTTCATGGGCAAACCGAAACTTAAAAGCATACTTATTCGCATCATTCCGGATGAGAACACCGCCGTCAACGCACTGCGTTCCCACGATATCGACTGGATTTTCGAGGCGTCAGCCAACAACTATAAAGCGCTCTCGACAATTCCAGACGTCTCAATTGTGCGCGTTGACGTCAACGGATACGAATATTTACAGTTGAACACGCAATCGCCGGCGTTGCGCGACGTTCGCGTGCGACGAGCTATTTCATATGGAATCGATAAAGCGCGACTCGTGCAAACGCTCACCTTCGGACAAATGCAGGCGGCAACGGCCGATATTCCGCCGTGGCTCTGGGCCTACGACCCAACGTTACAATCCGACCCCTACGATCCGGCGAAGGCTCGCGCGCTGCTCGAATCCGCCGGATGGAAACCCGGAAAAGACGGCATGATGCGCAAGAACGGCCGACCGCTCGAGCTCACGCTCACGGTCAACCCCTCGAACATCACGCGACGCCAGGGCGCAGTGCAAATTCAAGCCATGTTGGCAACCATCGGAATCGACGTTCACGTCAAATCCTATGCCGCCGACATCCTCTTCGCACCCGTTGGCGATGGCGGCATTCTCCAGGGCGGAAAATTCGATATCGAATACGCCGGTTGGTACGCGGGAATTGACCCCGACGACTCCTCGCAGTTGATGTGTGAAAATGTCGCTCCGAACGGCTATAATTACTCTCGTTATTGTTCGAAAGCGATGGACGCGGCGCAGAACGATGCGTTATCCCACTATAGTCAAGCACAACGAAAGATTGCGTACGCAAAAATTCAAAAGCTGATCATCCAAGACGCTCCGATGATCGTCACCTATTGGGAGCGCCAAATTCAGCCGATTAGCGTGGATTTCAAGGGATTTGCGCCGAATCCGGTTACGGAGGGATGGAACGCATGGGAGTGGAGCATTTAGGGCATCCGGATCATCCGGTCGGCCCGGTAGCAGAACTCAATTGGCTACGAAAAATTATTGTCGAGCGCGCGCTCGTCCGTGGAGATTACGTCCTGTCGGGAGGGGCCCGCAGCGACTTCTACATCGATAAGTTTCGCCTATTTTCCGATCCGAGTATTTTGCGACGCATTGCGCGCCTGTTCACCTCGATCATTGCCGAGGTCAATCCGGATCTCATTGCCGGCACCGAACTCGGTGGCGTCGTCTTGGCAACGGCCGTGTCGCAGTTGGCAAACCTGCCGATGATCGCCGTCCGCAAACAACCCAAAGGCTTTGGCGCCTTCCCCAATGAGTATGTCGAGGGAGACTTTGCTCGCGGCCAACGCGTCCTCTTACTCGAAGATGTCGTGACCAATGGTCGACAACTCCTCGAGGCCAAAGCTCGCTTGGAAATCCTGGGACTCGATGTCACGCCCTGCGCCGTTGTCGCCCGTGGCCTCGCACCCGTCCGCGCCCTGGTACAATTCTCACTTCCTCGCGGAGAACCCAAACTCGAAAACTAGTTCCCGCGCACGGGCAAGACGCTACAAGCGCAAATCATTCCCGTCGTCGGCAACGTAAATCGGGCCTTCATAGTGCATCCGAGCACCCTCGATGAGTTGCTCAGCCGACCATTCGCTGCCGTAATGCGAAAGCAAGAGACCGTGAGCGCCTGACTGCGCAGCCATCAACCCGGCCTCCGCGGCATTGCAATGACCACGCGGCTCATAGAGTTCATCATGAAGCCCAAGGGTTGCTTCGCAGCAAAAGAGCGTGGCATTCCGAGCGATCTCAATGACCGATTCGGTTGGCGAGGTATCGGCGGAATACGCAAACACCACGCTCTCACATTCGATCCGCATGGCAAAAGCCGGAACCCAATGGTGCGTTAGCGCCAAGCGTATATGCATGTCGCCGACAACAATGCCATTATCGGGTCGATACTCGACGACGTCGAAGACATCGTCGAGAAAATCTCCACCGATCTCCGGCGCAAAAGCCGAGACCAAGCGACGCATCGTCCGCTCGCCGCCGGGCGGCAGATACAGGGGTAAGGGTGTCGCTCGGCGTCGTTGCCCATACTTGAGCGAATAGCGAAGCGGCACGAGATCCAAAAAATGGTCGGCATGCATATGCGAGATAATCACGGCATCGAGATCAGCCGGTTCGCAGGCCATGCGCAGGTTCGCGAGCGCCCCGGTGCCGACATCGATGACGATGGCCGTCTCAGCGCTCTGAACGATATATGAGCTACAGGCGCGACCGGGCCGCGGGATCGATGAACTCGATCCCGCTACGCGGATTCGTAACGTGGCGGGCCTTACGGCAGAGATGCCAGCACCTCGGCTGCGTGCCCGTCCACCGTGACCTTGGGCCATACGCGAAGTATCGTTCCTTTCGGATCGATGAGGAAGGTTGACCGTTGTACGCCGAGCGATTTTTTCCCGTACATGTTCTTCTCGACGATCACTCCCATAGCGTCGCAGAGTTCCGACCCGATGTCGGCTAAGAGTGTGAATGGAAGTCCATACTTTTCCTTAAACTTCCGATGCGATTCGACCGAATCGCGACTGACCCCGACGATCCGTGCTCCCTTGGCCTCAAACGAGGCGAGCAGGTCACGAAACTGTTGGCCTTCGTTGGTTCAACCCGGGGTATCGTCCTTGGGGTAAAACCAGAGAACGAGATGGCCGCCGAGCAAGTCGTGGGTCCGAACCTGCGATCCGGTCTCGTCGGCCAATGCTATCTGTGGGAAGCTCTCACCCGCTGCGAGCATGCGGTATCCTTTCTGCTGTGTCACGTCGCTTGCGCAAACTGGTCGATCGGCACCATGAACAGAAGCCGATCTCCAGGTTGAACGTCTTCTGCGAACTTGTGAATAGGCAACGCCGTTCCCTTGCCGTCTGATGTTTCGCGCCAAACATACAGCGGCACCCAAAGAATTGGGGTTGCGCGAGAGGTTGGCGGGGGAAGATTTCGTTCGTCCTGACGCCGCTCGGCTAACTGAAACGTACGGCGCTGAGGAGTGTCTGCGTACAGCGTTATGCGACCGCGAGTCGATTCAAAACGGGCAAGGCCGGCAATGGTCGGCGCAGTCATCTCCGTCGTCGAGAACGAGGTAATATTAAAATGCCGCTTGACGGAGCGCCCGAACTCAAGATCATCGATACGCAAGACGGCATGGATTCCGTGCTTGACCTTCCCTTGAACGCGCGAACGGGCCCCGAGAGCCGCCTCAAGATTCACCGTATCGGAATTGGTCACCGCAATGATCGACTTCGCGAGTTCCGGAGAACAGTATGAAATCGTCTCATCGCTGGTAGCATCGCCTGAGAGCAGATCGACTTCGCGATCCCGCGCAAGTTCGATAAGGACTTGATCCGGATTCTGCTCGACGACAACGATACGCTCACCAAGATCGCGGAGAAATTCTATAACGAGCGAACCGACGTTTCCGGCGCCACAAACGATGATGTGGCCGCTTCGGTGTATTTTACGCAGACCGCGTAAACGTCGCACTTGCGCGACGTTGATTCCGGAGGTCACGGCGGCGGTAAAAATCGACTGCGCCAAGACACCGAGTAGGATGGCAATGATCACAACCGATAGCGCTATGGTTGCCAGGTATCGACATGCGTCGCGCAATTTTTACACGCAGTGATATCGCCATATCCCACCGTGGTCATCGTCGTGGTAACAAAATACAATGCAGCCGGAATATTGAGATGGAGAACCGCTACGAAAAATGCAACGAAAAATGCGTAGGCGACTGCGGTGGCAAGGAGAAGATTTCGCAATAGCGGCTCCATGCGAGTGAAATAGAGCATCGCATCGCTGAGCGCACCCCAAATTCGTGCGCCCGTCGGCTCGTGACTCGGCCCCTGATGACGATCGGCCGCCTTGAGCCGTTCCAGCGGACCAAAAACGACGACGCGTTGCTGCGCATCGATCCAGGCTTGCGTGAAGCGAGTATCGTTACTGGATTCTGCGCCTTCGCATAGATAGGGCAATGCGCCATCAACTTCAACGATGCGCACGCCGAGACGCTCTTCAGCTTGATCGACGCTCAATCCGGCGATGCCAAAATCCGCTGCTGAACGTTCCGAAAAACCGAATATACCGGCCCGCGATCCGCGTTTGCGGCTGCGCCTCGCACTTGGGTCCCGACGCCGTGCGACGCGCGCCAAAAGCGGTTCCAGCGTCGGAAACGGTACTGCGTAAAAACACGATGGATCGACGGCCGACGCGGCATAGGTCGCTGCTGCAAGTGCTGCCGGTGAGACGGCGGTAATATTATTCCCCAGGCCTTCTTGTATTTTATGCCCGAGCAACGGATTAAATTGGCGCAACGTGATACGAACGGAATCATTGAGATCGCGAGCAGCCAAGGCGACGCGCAAGTTGAGGCGATCATCTTGTGCGACGGCAACCAAACACGTATCGGACGTCGATTCACCCTTTCGGCGAAGTCCGGCTTCTTCAAGCGCCCCGGCACCTCGAGGATCGCGATCGCAGTAGCGAAATGATTCCGGATGGCTTCGCTGCAGTTCTTCGACAACGTGCATGACGCGATGCGCGGCGTGCTCAGGCTTCCATAACAAACAGACGGCATGCCCGCGCGTCAAAAGTAGCTCGCGACATACCTCAAAAGCCAGGTCGTCTCCCCCGACGACGATAATCAGAGTCTCCGAGGACATGCGCACCGATTCGCCGCCCGATTCCCCGTCCATGCGTCCCCCGCATCCACTTTGTGTCGCCCTCATCGATCGCCTTGAGCCCAGGGCGAGTATTATCGAATGCGGCATCGGCAGCGGCCGCAATCGCCGCGCCTTACATGCCGCAGGCTTCGTCGTCGATGATTTTTCGGCCCTCGCGCCAGGCAGGCGCTATGACGGGGCACTTTCAACCCACCATCTGCTGCACGGAACTCAAGAGAGCATCGCGACCGACCTTGAACGGCTTGCCGATGCACTACGAATCGAAGGAACGCTGTACGCGACGTTCGGCTCTACCGGCGATGAGCGCTTCGGGCGCGGCAGAAAACTCGCACCGCATGTTTTTGCGCCGACCAGTGGCGATGAAATCGGTGTTCCACACACCTTTTGGGATGAGGCCGACCTTCGGTCCCTCCTCGATCAACGCTTTCGCATCGAATCCCTGGACGAAATCATCGTCGATGATATCGCCGGCCGCTGGGCGCACCAGGAACAGCCGCTACACAATGCCGTTCACTGGTTTGCCATTCTGCTTCGTCAGTAGCGCGGGATGGTCGAATCCACAATACGTGCGTAGGCGTCGATTCCACCATCGACGTTTGCAACGTGTTCAAAACCTTGAGCGACAAGAAACCGCGCAACGTGCTCGCTACGGCCGCCATGATGACAGAGCACGGCAATTGGTTTTTGTTTCGAAAGTTCCGAGAGACGAGCGGGGAGTTCGCGCATCGGGATATGCAAAACGTCCGGCAGACTCGCACGAGCAAGTTCGAACGGCTCACGGACATCGAGCACAACCGGCGGAGATGCCGTTGCTCGCCGTTTTGCAAATTCGTTCACGTTAATTTCCTCAACCGGCATCGCTTAGGAATCCTTCGTGACGATGAGATCGCGCATGGGTGACGATGCATTAGCGTAGAGTCGTTTTTCCATGCGTCCTGCCTGGAAGGCCAATCTCCCGGCAATCACCGCGTATTTCATTGCTTCAGCCATGCGCACCGGATCGATTGCCGCGGCTATACCCGTGTTCATGAGAATCGCATCGACTCCAAGTTCCATGGCAATTGCGGCATCGCTTGCCGTTCCGACTCCGGCATCGACGATGACCGGAATGCGGGCACGCTCTTTGATGATCGCAATCGAATAGGGGTTGCACACCCCTAAACCGCTGCCGATCGGGGCGGCCAATGGCATCACGGCGGCACAGCCGATTTCTTCGAGTTCTTTACAGGCAACGGGATCGTCGCCAATGTAGGGCAAAACCGTGAATCCGTCGCGCACCAAGACTTCGCACGCTTCGATGGTGCCGCGCACATCGGGATGGAGCGTTTGATCGTCGCCGATAACTTCGACTTTAATCAAATTCGTATGGAGTAATTCTCGAGCGAGTTTCGCTGTGAGAATAGCATCTTTTGCCGTATAACATCCGGCCGTATTCGGAAGGATCTGCAGCGCCGGATCGATATAGTCGAGCATACTCTTGCCGCTAGGATCGCCTAAATCGATGCGACGAATGGCGACCGTCACCATCTCCGCGCCACTCGCGCGATGGGCATCTTGCATCACCGCAAGCGATGGATATTTCCCCGTTCCGACGATAAGACGCGAGCTAAACTCATAGGCTCCAAGCCGAAATTTCTCACTCATACGGGACAGCCGTTCTCACTGCGCTTGGTGCATCCCCGCAGATCGCGAAGAAACACCTATCCGCCCGCCACCGCACGAATAATCTCAATGCGATCGCCCTCCGAACAGACCGTCGACGCGTACTCCGCTACGCGAACGACCGTGTCATTGCGCGCGACGGCAACACCCCGCCTCGGTACCTGGTGGGCATCAAGAATATCGGCGACCGTCGCACCGAGCGCAAACGTGGCTTCCACACCATTGACCAGGAGAATCATACACCTACCGCCTGTTTGCTACAGTGCATCGGCCATCCGCCGTGCAGTTATCGGCGCCAGTAAGATGCCATTGCGATAATGCCCGACGGCAACAAAATATCCGGCGATGCTCGTCGCGCCGATCTGCGGCAAACCGCTCGGCGTACTCGGTCGAACACCGCTCCACATTTCCGTTAATGCGCAATCGCGCAATGCGGGCGCTGCGCGAAGTGCCGCATCGAGCAACGATTGTACGCCTCGCGCAGTAACACGGGTATCGAATCCGATATCTTCAACCGTTGCACCGATAAGCAACCGCCCATCGTCGCGCGGAACAAGGTAGGCTCCCGGAGCCCAGACGACGCGTTGAATCAAACCACGCGGAATCTGCAAGGCGAGCATTTGCCCCTTGACCGGCTCAACCTCAACGACGGAATCGATGGGAACTCCGGCTAGCTGCGATGCCCACGCACCGCAGGCGTTCACGACGCTTCCTGACGGATAAAATCCTTGATCGCTTCGGACTCCTAGCACGCGACGTTCATCGCATTCAAGCGCAATGTCGCGAGCCGAAGCGTGTATCGTCACACCGCGGGCCGCGCATGCCGCGAGCAGAGCACGACCGAGGAGACGATTGTCAATCTGCCCCTCGGATTCAACGAGTAATCCTCCGCGCACCGTCGATGCAAGCGATGGTTCAAGACGCAGCACATCGTCACGATCCAAAATCTGCGCCTTGACCGACCGTCGCCGCAGCGTCTCCCAACGCGCCGCACAATCTTCCATTTCGATCTCGCTAAAGGCGGTTGAAAGAATACCGTCAAGGCGAAGGTGCGGATCGATTCCGCCTGCAGCGAAAAGCCTACTCACGAATTCGGGATACATCGCAAGCGAATCGGCGCAGAGCGCGCGAAACGACGCATCCTCGATCATCTCCGTGTGCGGCGCGAGCATCCCTGCAGCTGCCCATGATGCCGCACGCGCCGGCTCATCGCGATCGAAAACGCGTACCCGCGCCCCGCGCCATGAAAGTTCAAACGCAATGGAAAGCCCGATGATGCCGCCGCCTATGACGGCGACATCCGCGTCGATCTCCTTGCCACCCATCACGTCGTGCGACTACATCCCCGTGTAAACGGGGCCCTCACCACCCTGCGGCGGAACCCACGTGATGATTTGATAGGGATCGGCAATATCGCAGGTTTTGCAATGGACGCAATTGGTGAAATTGATTTGCAGGCGCCCTTCGACTTTGCCATCCACCTTATTGAACATCGGTTCATACACTGCGGCCGGACAAAAATACTCGCACGGGTTGCCATACTCGACCGTGCATCGATCGCGGCAAATATTCGTATCGGCGACATGTAAGTGGCAGGGTTGGTCTTCTTCGTGAATCGCGCCGCTCTTATACACATCGGTCAGCTTATCGAAGGTCAATTTGCCGTCAATCGGAGCGCGAGGCGACAGCGTCGGTTTATATCCGCGACGTTCCATACGTTCAAATCCGGCCTCGCCCGGCAATTTTTCTTTGAACCCGAATCCGCGACCGCCGGTGATCATGCCGAGCGAGGCGTTGAGCATGCCCGCAATCAAACCGCCGTGGAACCCCTGGTGAAAATTGCGCGCGGTGCGCATTTCGGTATACGCCCACGAGCTTTCGAATTTTGTCGCCATTGCAGCGAGTTGCGCTGCATCGAAACGATCGGCGAGCAAGGCTTCCCACACCGTTTCCGCAGCCAACATTCCTGATTTCATCGCTAAATGGACGCCTTTTAGGCGCATGCCATTGAGGAAGCCACCCGAATCGCCGACGAGCAGAAGGCCGTCTCCGTAGAGCTTGGGCATAGCAAAGAATCCGCCCTCGGGAATCGCTTTGGCACCGTAGCGGATCATCTCACCGCCTTCGAGCATCTTGGCAATCACCGGATGCGCCTTCATGCGCTGCAATTCATTGTGCGGATCCATCGACGGATCTTTCGAATCGAGTCCCGTGACATGACCGATATCGATGATATCGTCGGCCATGCAATAGATAAAACCACCGCCGAAAGTATCGGCCGAAAGCGGATAGCCTAACGTGTGATACACGGAGCCCGCAGTAACGCTTCCGACAGGCATTTTCCACAGTTCTTTTACGCCGGTTGCATAGACTTGCGGCTCTTTGCCCGCATCCAAATTCAATCGTGCAATCGCTTGCTTGGCAAGCGTCCCGCGCGGACCTTCACCTAAAATGACGACCTTCGCAAGAATATCGGCGCCGGCTTCAAAGTTCGATTTCGGCGCGCCATCGTGGCCGACACCCTTATCGCCGGTGCGAACGCCGATGACCCGATCACCGTCCCACAACAGCTCTTGCCCTGGAAACGCCGGAAACACTTGCGCCCCGGCCGCTTCGGCCTTATCGGCCATCCACTTGACGACGCGTTGCAGCGAGGCCACATATTTGCCGTGATTTTGCAACGGAGGCGGCGCAAACGGCGCCTTCATCCTTCCCGTCGCGGTGAGATACCACAGTTCGTCAACGTTCCCAACCGGTGCATCCACCGGCGCATCGTTTTCATCGCGCCAACCCGGCACGAGCTCATCAAGCGCTCGGGGATCGAGAACGAGGCCGGAGATCGCATGATTGCCGATCTCGCCGCCTTTTTCGATCACCAGAATTTCGAGCTCTCGCCCGGCGGCCTTAGCGAGCTGGCCTAGGCGAATCGCCCCGGCGAGACTTGCCGGCCCAGCGCCGACAAAAAGGACATCGACTTCAAGTTGATCGCGATCTGCCATAACGCTGTACTTAACACTCCTACAGGGGTGGTGGTGTCAACAACTTCGCCGTGAGCGCAGCGAGTACCGCCGAGCGTATCAGAGCCACACGACGATTTTCAGGAAGGCGGCCCGGAGCCTCGAGCGTTCCCACGCGTGCCATCCCACGACGAGCAAAGGCCAGCGAATATGAAAGGCCTCCAAGCTCGCGACGTTCTTGTTCCGGATCCGGGGTGTGCACCGGGTCCACTGCGAGATCGGAGGAGAGAGCAGCACACATCGTCTCGGCCCACGCGTGGTCGCCATACGAGTAACAATAGAATCCCTCCTCATCGAGATCGTCATGCAGATCTAGACTTAAGACATACCGATGATCTCGCGTCGCCGTGAGAATGGCCTTTGCTTCCGGAGACGATCCTCCGCGCCCAAAGGTGCGGTTGAGATCAATTCCCTCGGAGTTGCCACGCGTGCCGCGATCAAAGCCGGTCGGATTCATACACGGCCAAAGACGGTATGAGTAGCGCGGATCCAAGAGGCTATCGCGCACGAGTTCGTAGAGCGCGATGGGCCCGGTTCGCTCGTCGCCGTGGATTCCCGTCGCAATCGCTATGGCCGGCGCCCGATAATCGCCAAGTTCCACGCAGAGCAATGTTCTCGGCGCACCAACGCACGCAACCTCGCGCACAGCGAAATTCTCTTTGCCGCGAAAAGCCTTCCAAGCGGCGACGAGATCGGAGTAGGTTCCAAACATCTCTGCAGTAAAGCACGTTGGCATGAAAATTCAAATCGGCGTGATGGGATCGGCCGGTGGGATACTGACCGATCATGAATTGGATTTGGCCCGGCGCGTTGGGCGCCGCATTGCACAACGAGGGTGCACGATCGTCACCGGGGCCTGCCCGGGACTCCCGCATGCAGCCGTCTTGGGCGCGCATGAAGAGGGCGGCTCCTCGCTTGGCGTTTCGCCCGCCTATTCGCGCGAAGAGCACGTCAACATTTTCGGTTCGCCGCTGCAACCGTACACCACGATTGTTTTCACAGGAAGCGGCCTGATGGGCCGCGAGACGCATAATATTCACTCGTCGGATTTTGTTTTGTACGTCGGCGGGCGCAGTGGTACGCTCGGTGAGTTTTGCATCGCCTACGATGAGGGGAAACTCATTGGCATTCTGCGCGACTCGGGCGGCATTTCAAATGAATTTTCGCGCATCGCGGCGCTCGTGCAGAAAGAGACCGGATCCTCTATTATCGAGCATCGCGAACCGGAAAAACTCGTAGACGCGTGCTTGGATTATTATCTCAAAGAGCCCATGCCTAGTTCCGTTGCCTTCAATCGCCATGATCTGCCATCGGTCGATCGACCGAGCATCACACAGGAGTCACGTGGCTGAATTATCTTTTCTCGGAGCGGCCGGAACGGTCACCGGGAGCAAGCATTTGTTGACGATCGGTGGCAAACACATTCTCGTCGACTGCGGTATGTTCCAAGGGACCGTGGATGTCCGAAATCTCAACGATGCACCGCTTCCATTGGCAGCCGACGATATCGATGCCGTCATCATTACCCATGGACACATCGATCACGTCGGCTTCCTGCCCAAACTCGTTGCCGATGGATTTTCCGGACCGATCTATACAACACCGCCGACCGCCGCACTGATGAGCATCGTTCTCAACGATGCAGCGCATTTGCAATCGTACATGCACGCGCGCGGCTTCGGGCACGAACGACCGAATACGCCGCCCCCGTATTATAATCAGGTCGATGTCGACACGACGATGCGTCACGTTCACCCGGTTGCCTATGAATCGAATTTTGATGTGGCGGGAGTGGCCCAAGGAAGTTTGCATAATGCCGGACATATCATCGGCTCGGCCTTTGCCGCGCTCCGCTTCGAAGGAAAACGCGTTATTTTCAGCGGCGATCTCGGTCGCTACGATCGACCATTACTCTTCGATCCCTCGCCCATCGAAGCCGTCGACGTTCTCGTTTGCGAATCGACCTATGGGGATCGCGAACATCCCGCAGAACCGCTCGAAGAACTGCGCAAGGTCCTCATCGAGGCCGTAACTCGCGGTGGGGCCATTATTATTCCGAGCTTTGCCGTCGAACGCACGCAAGACTTGCTCTACGCCCTTGGGCAGTTGCAACGCATGGACGAACGTCTCGCGTCCGTACCGGTGCACCTCGATTCACCGATGGCCGAAGCAGTCGATGATCTTTTTGCTAAGTTTCCCCACGATTATAAAGCGCTTCCCGATGCTAGCGCACCGAACTTCGGGTGCAAACATCTGACGATACACGTCACCGCCGAGGATTCGAAACGCCTCAATACCGTGAAAGGTTCGCACATTATCATTTCGGCGAGTGGAATGGCATCGGGTGGTCGCATCCTGCATCATTTGCACAATCATCTTGCCGATGCCCACGCCAGCGTTATTTTCGTCGGATATCAGGGAGCCGGAACGCTCGGGAACCTGCTTGTGCATGGAGCCCATTCGGTTCGGATTCTCGGTGAAACGATGGTTGTTCGCGCACACATTGCCAACGTCGAGGGGTACAGCGCCCACGCCGATAGCAAGGGTCTCCTGCGTTGGCTTAGCACCTGCACCTCGACGCCGCAGTTTTATGCCGTTCACGGCGAACCGGCATCGGCGGCGGCACTTTGCGCAACCGTTACACATAAATTACATTGGCCGGCAGCCGTGGCACGGCGTGGAACAACCGTCACGTTGTAACGTATGAACCACATGCGCACGATTACTCGCCGTTAAAACGTTGTCCTAACGCAATGGATGTCCGTTACGTACAACTTCTTGCCTCGTTCATCACTGCGCGTAGCGAGTACGTCTTGGCGCGCCTTGAGTTTGCTTCGTACCATGCCACGATCGCCGCTCCTCCACCGATCGACCGCCTTCCCGACGCATCGGAGGCGACGTTACAAGCAATTTGGCCCGCGATAGAAACGCAAGTCGAACAGGCTGTTGAAAGCATGCGGATGCTTACGCGGCTGCACGGAAATGATCTTTCCGAGGATCGTCAATTCCATCGTATCGGAGAGCTCCTTCGCGAAATGGAACAATACGCTCGAGCAATCCGTTGGGTCCAATCCAACGAAGAACCCAACCCATCATAATCGTCCGCACATATGTGTCACCCTCAAGAGCGTGCAAAACCGGCGTCTCGAAAAGTCGAAGAGCCTCGTTCCGACGTGCTTCGAGACGCTCGTGGCGTATGACGGGGTCGAACTCGCGCCTAGCCGATGAGGGCGAGGTTGGTCATCATCGTGAACCCGATATCCAAGGCGTGTTCATCAATATCGTAACGTGCGCTATGTTGCGGATAACCGCCAAGATGCTTGCCGTGCGTTCCGACGATGAAATACGCACCAGGTCGACGCTGCTGCATATACGACATGTCTTCGGACCACATAACGATCGGATACGGGTCGACGATACAATCGCGCTCTAACGCGCGATACGCGACTGCACGAACCACATCGTTCATTTCCGGTTCGTTAATGGTTGGCGGGTAACCAAAATCGTACTCGAATTCATAGGTCACGCGCAACGCTTCGCAGATGCCCTTCACGATGCGCTCAAGACGCTGCGGCATCGACTGACGAATTTCATCATTGAGGACGCGCACAGTTCCCATCAAGGTAGCCGAATCGGGAATCACGTTAAACGTCGTGCCCGATTCGATACGGCCAACCGTGACGACGACTGGCTCGCGCGGTGCAACTTCACGTGCAACAATCGTTTGCAGCATCGTGACGATATGAGACGCCGCAACAACGGGATCGATGGCGAGATCGGGCATTCCGCCGTGACCGCCACGGCCCGCAATGCGAAGCGTGAAACGGTCCGAACACGCAAAAAATGCACCGTCGCGAATGCCAACTTTGCCGACTTCCAAGCCGCTAAAGAGATGCAGAGCAAAAACTCGATCAACGTGCGGTTTTTCTAACGCACCGTCATCGATCATCAGAAGATTTCCGTGCGAACCTTCTTCACCCGGCTGAAAACAAAACACAATGGTTCCGGCGACTTCATCGCGATGCGCAGCGAGCCACTTTGCCGCACAAAGAAGAATCGCCATGTGCCCATCGTGACCACAGGCGTGCATGACGAACTCTTTTTGCGAGCGGTACTCGACATCGGAAAGTTCTTGAACGGGCAGGCCGTCCATATCGGCGCGCAAGAGCGTCACGGGGCCCGGCTTCCCCCCCTTGAGCGTCGCTAATATCCCGGTTTTCCCAACTTTCGTTCGAATTTCATCGAAGCCGCATGGCGCTAATTCACGCTCGATATAGGCGGCCGTCTCGAACTCTTGCATCGAAAGCTCGGGATGGGCATGAAAATAGCGACGATAGCGCA
Source organism: bacterium (assembly GCA_021778415.1). Lineage (GTDB taxonomy): Bacteria > Vulcanimicrobiota > Vulcanimicrobiia > Vulcanimicrobiales > Vulcanimicrobiaceae > JAJYCL01. The sequence continues at coordinate 56,487 of JAJYCL010000001.1, forward strand.
CAAGTTCATCATGCGGCGCTTTACGTAAAACCGGTGCAATCATAAGACGCCCTTCGGCAAAGAGACCCGCCCCTCCGTTACGTCGCTATTGGGAGCGGAATACTTCCCAAAAGGGATACTGACCGGGGACCGCGCGACAGAATGCCATGGCCGGGTGAAATTCCATTCGTCGGAGGCTCTGCTTCACCCACGCGTCGATACCCATTTCATTCGATGATCGTAAAATCCGTGTATCAACCACATCACCCGCTGCATTGATCGAAATGCGTTGACCAACGTAGACGACACCAACGTTCGCAAGTTCATCTACCAACCACCGAGGTTGTTGTTGCGCGAAAGATGGGTCGTTGAGCTCAGGCTCGGTAAATGCATTTTTGCAGGGGAAATGCGGGTCATCGATTCTTTGCGACGGGATGATGTACGTCGAGGCTACAGGAGATAACGACAACGCCTGGTGCACGTCAATATCGTTTGGTTCAGATCGCGCAAATACGGGACCGGCTATTTCAGGCATCTGAGGCGCGCACGCAATCGGCCCTAAATGGCTCCAATCGCCTGTCATATCGAGCGAAGAAAGCGACGGGGTCCAAACCATTTTCACGGAATGTACCGTCGAGGGCAATTGGATATACAATGGCGATGATCGAGTGAGGCTCCGAGTCCAAATTCCTCCGGGTCCGGTATAATGATCAACCCGTCGCTGCAAGCCGGTCGCCGGGAGTCTGGCTCGAAACCAGCCGGCATCGGTTTGCATTTCAAGCTGTCCTCGCACTCGCCTCGCATGATTCGCACCAAGCTCAAGCGCCAGAATTCCATCAGATTGCAAAGCCCAATGCACAACGCGGGCTGGGCAAAACTCGCCATGTACCCCGCCTGCGGGTGGCTGCATCGCCGTCTGTGCCGACGACGCAGCAAAAACAGCCATTGGTGTTACGGCTGAGAGCGCAACGCTCACTATGAATAGCGTACGGAAAACCATTGATCGCACGTGTGCACTTCTCCTAGTTCGACGTAATTGGCATGTGGAGTTCGTTCCTAGCGACGACATTATGGGTAGTCGCCGGGAAAATAATCAACGCTAAAGATATACCGACCAACGGCGGGCTTACAAAATGCCGTCGCGGATCTAAACGTCGTTCCCAATGCCGCCGCCAATGCCGACTTATCGATGGTATTGTTTCCGGAGGGCATGTAGATACGCTCTGATAGAATATTATTTGTCGTTCCGATCGTTACCAAGACATCCACCGTAATATTCGTTAACAGCGATAATCCTCGAAGATTCACTGACGGGAGGCGCACGGCCGAAGCCGGCGTAAATGGTGTCTTGCAGTCGCCGACTAGCCCCGTCGTGGGACGAGTTTCCAATGGCACGACATTCGCAGCCCGAACGCTATCTAACGACGTATCGGTAAGGTCGGAAACGATAGAATTCGGACCATGAGTGGAGGCCGACTTTTTTGCATTCGAACCAACGAGCATATCACGAAAATCGGCAATCGAAAGGCTGCATGAAACGCGCCCGATCGGATACCAAGGATCACTCTTAGTCGTCACGCGCGCATCGATGACCCATGCATCCAAAAGTTTCGTCGCCCCAATGGGCAGCCTGACATAAATTGGCGCCGTTTGGATACGCGTAGCACTCCAAGAAACAGTGGCTGTATGGAAATGTTCCGGCCAGGCGAGCATCGCTGTCGGCGGAATACGGACACTATACCAACCATGATCGGTCTGCATGCCAAGAGTGACACCAACATCGCGACTACGATCTGCACGCAGATTTAGCGCGACAACGCCATCGGGCTGCATTTTCCAGCGGCCCATTCTCGCCGGGCATGCTTCACCTTCGAGAACTCGTGGAGCAGCAACGGCCGGAGGCGTCGGAATGGGGACCACCGATTCCGCTCCCAAAACGCTCGCTGTAAAAACACGAAAAAACAACGTTGCAGCAAATGCAAACGCAAAAAAAGCCCGAAAGAACATAGGACAAGGCGTACGACGTAGAGGCGAATTTAACCTTTGTTCCGCTCGAAGGAATAGAGTCTCTCGCGCATGGAGCCCGGAGCACAGCCCTTGAGGCGACCGTCAGCACCGATGACGCGATGGGCCGGAATAAAAAGATCGATCGGCGTTCTTCCCATTGCCGCCGCGACGGCGCGATGGGCACCCGGGTGACCGACTGCGTATGCCACATCGGAGTAGGAGAGAAACTCACCAAAATGGAGCCGCGACACGAGTCGCCATACGGCGCACTCGAATTCCGTCCCTTGCAATGCTAACGGTACCGTAAACACATCGAGTTGCCGACGCCAGTACGAGCGCACTTGTCGGGCAGCCTCCTGCAATAACCGCGATGGGCAACGAGCCCGCAGTGCCGTGCGCGCCACGAAATCGCCTGTTATGATCGCGGTTGACGAACACGTTAGTTCCAAGGCGAAATCAAATGGAGTAGGGATGACTCCGCGCATCGTCTTTTGCGGCACGATTATTTCCTATGTTCCCTTTTGGGCTCCCGCGTAGACAATCCACTTAAAGTACAAGGCAGGTGTCGTTGAAAGCGAATTTGGATTGCCATACACCAAATAAAATTCATTATGAGCATGAAGATAGTGAAACGCCGCACTCAGATTATCGGCAAAAAGCGGAACAAAAGACGGGGGAGAATAGGAGTTAGGAAGATTCATTCCATTGATTCGACGAGCTCCGACATCGAGCGATGCATCACGGGAAAATTGCCAATCTACTCCGACCGTATTCAGCCACTGACGAAACGATGGCTCATTCACCGCGTTCGATGCATAGATATTTTCGTTGAACTGCAACGATACACTGATCCGTTTTTTGAGTTGATAGGTATCAAAGGCTTGCCACGTTTGCGCACGTCCGTGAAAATACTGCCCTTCACTATACCCTATGCCAACAGGCGTATTTGACGAGAGATTATATCCAAAAAATGCACCATTGCCCGCTACGTACGGTAGAAATTCACCATTTGCACCAAGGACCGACTGAGAGGTTTGGTACAAATGCATGGAGATCAAATTTTTCAAATCGAGCGACGCTTGATAGCCGGCCTCCGCTTGCGCTAACGCACCACGATGATTCCAAAGCCGGCTGACATTGGCCGAGACCTGCACATCCCTTACTTTGCTTGCAGAAGAAAACGTGAACGTGTGCATTGCATAACCTTCATATCCTCCGGTGTCCGTTTGGGCCACATACCCATCAACCGGGCTATATTGCGCACCTATGAACTGTCGTGCAACGAGTGCGGTCGTCTGCTGCGAAAAATATCCTACTCCAACCTCGCCGTAATGCCCCTGCGTAGGGTCGGTCACAAACGTTCCATTTTCGCGCCCGTAGTTCGCGTAAGCCGAAAGATGCGACTTTCCTAGGAGAACACCGCTTGTTACAGTCGTCGTCGTATCCGTGAAACTCGCCGTATTTACCAAAACCCGCTGCACATTAACTGACAATGCACGAGTCGTATTACGAGTTGAAAAATTTAATGCAAGGGCGGAATCCGTACGTCCGGTACCAACAGCGGTAAACCCGCCGACACTCAACGGGCCTTGCGTTCCTTCAATTCCATAGGCTTGTCGATACGTCGGAATCGCTACCGTGTATAACGACTGCGGACAGCTTAAACACCCGAATGCATTATTGAAATATCCACTAAGCTGGGTGAAAAGGGGACGAACTTCCGAAAATTGCCGTGCAAACGCGGTTGGAGAAATCGATTGCTGATCGGTTTCAACGTTTGAATAATCGGGATGCACCGATCCAAGGAACGATGCTGTCGGCGTAATCGGAATGGCAAGATCGAGCCCCATCTGCGATGTCGAGCCGCCAGCGTTTTTCGAACCAGCGACGGCGAGAAGATAGGGCTGAAAACGTGGGCGCGGACGCGATGCTTTTTGTGTCGGCACGGTCGGCATGACGCCGGTTATCATCCCCTCATAGAGAGGATCCGCTGGTCCGCCGGAATCGGGATTATAGGTCCAAACGTCCGTTGCATTCGATTGCACCGCGTAGCGCAGAAATTGCACCGACCAGACATGCGATGCACCCGTACGCAGGATATTAAATGGAATACGCATCGTCACGACATATCCGCGACGATTGCGCGATGCAGCCGCAACCCAATCCGGAGAGTAAGACGAATTTTCGCTTGAGGCTTGCGTCCGGACGCCGCGAGCATTCGCAAAAAAACCATACGAAAACCCTTGTTGCCCTTGCGGGTTCAGCGAGACGCCAACGTAATCGTCATTATAGACTCCCGACCCGTTACTTACCGTCGCCGCTCGAATGATCGAATGTTGCCTGACAACAAAGGCAACATCGAGGCCGGCGGCATCCTGCGCAATGTAGACCACGGGTGGATGCCGTTGAGTGCGACGATTCGTAAAATCATACGATAAACGAATGCTCTTCGCGCCTTTCCACGTTGCGTCAATTTGACCGGACATACTTGGTGTTGCGGCGAGCACTGGAACGGCAATACTCGGCATGGTGGCCGCCGCAGCCGCTCCAACGGGCGCAAGCACACCGAGCAAGCAAACGAAAAACCATTTCATGAGCTTAAGACGCGCACGACGAACTGCCCGAAGCAACGGCACGGGCAGAGGGACCGCGGCGCGGGCAGCTCCAGGAACGAGAAAAAGGGAGACGAGCATGAAGTATGCCGCCCCGACAAGTGGCCGATTCATCGGGGCTACAGATACACACCGTCTCAGACGAGTTCCTGGACGAACGCCTCATTCTTGTATTCTGTGAAAGCCGATTCAGAGAGTGTGGAACAGCGATGGCCACGAGGCCCTCCAAGCCGAGACGGCCCATACCTCGCCTTGGGCTCCAAAATGACATCATATCGATCGTTGCTATGGCGGCTACCCTCCAACGCCAGTTCAACACGGGTTTGCAGGTAGCTTACGAGTCCCAATCGATACCATATATGCGTGAGCGTGCACAATTTTATTTGCCGTGTGGCAACCTCATTATTGCTCGGCGTCGTTGCTTCGTGTGGAGGCGGAAATCAACCAACCATCCATTCGATCCCTAGTGGACCGGCTCTTTCCTGGACTGCCGGCTGGACGCCAGGAACGCACAGTGGCTCCCTTGCATTTCAAACGATCGGCCAAACAGCAACGGTATCCGCAATTGCTTCAGCCTATACGTCACAACCACCGTACCAAGTAAGCGTGTCTGGAAGCTGCGTGACGCCAAGTTCTATAACGATGAATACGACGGTTCAAATTACAGCCGCAAATTCCGGTTCCTGTACGATTTGGATAAGCACGAGTTCACTTTCAGCAACCGTTCCCTAAAACACGGCCTGCCCGAAGCAATTCGCTGCGTTCATGATGCCCACGGAACCGGGTCCGAGCGAGGATGATGCTGCTTTTTCGGGAATCGCTAACGGCAATTCATCTTTCGACTGCGCGCATTTTTCGAGGTTGTTAATTTTGTTGCTTAAAATTGTCTCAGCTACTGCCCTATTTTTGTTGTTACTAGTCCCCTTTTTCAGGCAGAGGAGAAATCGCGGATCGCTGACCATATGGTCAATTAGCTGTCTCCTGTTCGCGCTGCTTTTTATGCCTCAACTGCAGCAATTTTCACTCGCTCTTAGCATTTGCGCGATCGTCGGCTTTTCTGCTTACTTGTTTTCATTACGATCTACAAGGTTACATTAGGGCGAGATGCCTCGATTTCGTAGAGACGGAGTTAATTCAAGTCGAGTTCGCACTTAAAATCGCGAACTCGACGATCCGATCTTCGAGGCGCGCGAATCGGCGCGCGCGGTCATTTTCGAATATATTGAGATCTGGCACAATCGCCAACGACGACATACGACGCTCGGACATGGCAGCCCCGTGCGGTTCGAAGAAGATCAGGCTGCATAAACTCCGTGTCTACGAGCACCTCACTGTTCTCCGCTGGCGCACAGATTCTCGCCGCAAAGCACGTTTCCATGAAACGGCGCAATCGATTTTCTGCCCGATTTCTATATCATCAAAAAAATGGCCGTGTACGGATATAACGCCGATGATCAAAACGAGAAAATCAACTAACATCAAGCTTTTCCGCTCGTGATCGCATAGAAATGCATTCGAATAAATCGCGCCTCGAGGCGCGATTTATTTTATAACGACGTATTCTTGAGTTTTTCACGCGGCGATTTTGCGCGATCAGTTGCCCTTACGCTCATTCATATAGTGGAATAACCGATTAAAATGGTTTCCACTCGAAGGGCAAAAAAAATGCCGCTAACCTGATTTCGGATTATCGTCTGCTATCGGTTTTCTGCCTTTTTATTTTGTGGGAATTTTGAATCGTAAGTTTTTTCTATTGCAGCGGCAGCGCTTGCCTGTTCGTTGTTTGCTGGATGCTCCGTAGGGGCTGCAAATACGCTCATTGACACCGCCTCGCTAGCGAGCGTGCCAACACAGCAAAACTGTCACATTGTTCCTAATGCATCACAGCACGATGTCGTATTCGCATCGTGTACGGATACGGATTTTCCATGTACGACAAGCCAACCGAATATGTCATGCGAGGGGACTACCGTAATCTATGATCCATCTGGCAACCCCGGTCGAGGATCGCCGTGTAGTTTGCCGCCCGGAGGCGCCATTGAACCGCCAAATGCGCCAAGACCTCCCGGCCCGATTCACAAGCCATTACTGCATAAATCGGCGCTTCTCTTATTATCCGAAAAACTCGCGGCGGCCGGCATTGTTCGCGCTACTGTAAGCGCTCAAATAGCCAATAATGCCGTGCAGAAGTTCTAAAATCTCACTGACGCCGAATCCCAAGACGCTTTTGCTGATACGAGCGTATTTTCAACAACGTCAACTTTAGAGCTTTGGAAAACGCTCTCGCCGGCTGGAAGTCCTGCACTTTGCGGCCCGTTTTTTACCACGGTCTCATCCCTCATCAATTCCGATGGAAGCCTGATGACCGTTTCCGAAATTCAGCAGTCTTTTGCACTACCTCAAACTCCAACGGCGGTGAGCATCGTGTCCGGCTACGCCCCGGGAGGAACTGCTTATGTGGGAACCGCTGCAAGTAATACATTTGGCCCGGGTGGCGGTCTTCAAATTTTCGGAGGGTCCAAAGCGACACTGGCGGAAGATTCGACTGTCTCGACGGAATCTGCCCTATCAAGTCTTGGCGAGGCGTTGGAATCGCTAATTGAAGCCCTGCACACCGCTCATTGTCATGCCCAGTAAAATTAGGTGAACGATTTGCGTCCAGCCAACGAGTCTTTAGTCTCCGTAATAGACGACGGCAAATTCGCTCGGCGCATACTCGTGTTGCCCGATCGAAGGAAGAGCGTCCAGCACACAATTAAACGATTCGATATATATGGCCAGCGAGTACTCGTTCGATTCCAAACAACTATCCCAAAAATGGATTTGATTGGCGTATGCCCGCTAACCGTTGCCGGGTTTCATGCCGAATTCCCAAACGCGGAATCACCGTCAATGAGGGGCTATATCGACGAATCGAAAGAACTACGATTGGTTCCCGGCGATCTCAAGGCATTTATCAGTCCAACTGGGGCATCATTCGCGTTCCAGACGACAATTTTTTCTTTAAGGCAATGCCTGATGGGTTTCTCGTACTCTTGCCTCGTGTCTGGGAAGAACCGCGTAACCTCTACTTTTACGAGTTCGATGGAACGCTTCGCTGGAGAGTCGCGAAGAATCCATGGAAGCAAACGGGACAATTTATAAACACTGAGATATTGAATGATGAGCGAATTTTCGGAATGCTGGATCCGTATATCGGTGACATTTTTGAAATAGATCGCATGACCGGGGAAATCATCGGTCATGAGCATGACCCCAAACGGTGCTATTACTAAGAGACCTACCCCGACGACGCCAAATGCGGTTGGACATCCAGTCTCGCTCGTGGTCGCGAGATCGCTCGACTTGGGTCCGAGCTTTCTGTACGCCTGGATCCTGCAGTTCAAGACCGAAGTCGGCGAGTCGTTTTGCGGCAACGGGAACCTTACATCACAGATATGAAGAGCTGCGCAAACTGCGCCGCGAGAATACTCGGCTACGCGAAGCGCGAGATATCCTAAGAAAGCGACCGCCTTCTTTGCCAAAGAATCACCTTCTCAATCGAAATTTTTCGCCAATAGAACTTGACACAACGAATCGCGGCTGGACTGGCTTTACTTGGCGGTCGTTCTCGGCGCGGTGCTCTCCCATAGCGCCGTGGTTGCAAGTTTCTTCAACTGACGCAATCGCGAGCTCGAGGATACCATTTTCGATTCGTGAAAAATCGCATAAGCGATGCTCTTCGAATACGAAGATCAGGCTGCATAAATTTCGTGTCTGCGAAACCGGGACCATCGCATCGAGCTTCTGAACTGCAGTGCTGGCCCGGAAACCAAGGTGCATGCTTAAACAAGTAGCGTTTTCGCATTTCCTACGGTGCCTGAGCTATCCGCGCATTTCGAACAACGAGCAAAGCAGTCGCGTGTTGATCGATGCTCTCAGGGCCGCCGGTTGAGACTTCATCTTCGAATTAAGAGCCTTGGTAAGCAAATCGGCCGTCCGAAGTGACTCACCAAGGTGAAGGCACGAGAAGCCCAAGAAAATGCTCGAACCTGAGGCTAATCGTACCCACCGTCGCAGAGGAGTTCCTGGACGAACGCCTCATTCTTGGGCTCTGTGAAAACCGATTCAAGCGTGTGGAACCGCGAGGGCCTTTCCGACGAGCAACTCGTGACGCTCTTGCGCACGATGTTGCTGCACCGGCTTCTCGAGGCTCGCGGCTTCCAACTCAACCGCCAGGGGAAAATCCCATTTGCCTCCGCAGGCGAGGGCCACGAGGCCGTCCAAGCCGGGGCTGCGCTGGCCTTTACGCGCGGCAAAGATATCTTCTTCCCGTACTATCGCGACGTCGGCCTCAATCTCGGCATCGGTCTTTCCCCCTATGAGGTCATGCTTTCGCTCTTCGGCCGTGCGGCCGATCACTCCGGGGGGCGGCAATTCCCACACCATTACGCCAGCCGAGCGCTTGGCATCGCGACGATCTCCTCCATCATCGCCGCCCAACTCAGCCACGCCGTCGGCGCGGCATATGCCATGCAGCTTCGTGGTGAGCGCGACCGGGCGGTCCTGACGACCTTCGGCGACGGCTGCACCAGCGAAGGCGAGTGGCACGAGTCGCTCAACTTTGCCGCCGTTCACCGCCTCCCCGTCGTTTTTCTGTGCGAAAACAACCAGTGGGCCATCTCCACCCCGCTTCAACACCAGATGGCCCAGCCGGATATTTGGCGTCGCGCCGAAGGCTACGGCATCCCCGGTCGCAGCGTCGACGGCTTCGATCCGATTGCGTGCTATGCGGCCGTCCGCGAAGCGTTCGACCGTGCCCGTTCAGGTGGCGGGCCGACCCTCGTCGAGGCGAAATGCTACCGCTACCTCGCCCACACCACCGACGACGACGACCGGACCTATCGCTCCCGCGAAGAGGTCGCCGCGGCCCGGCAACACGACCCGGTTCCAAATTTCGAGCAACTCCTCATCGACCGCGGCCTGCTGAGCGCAGCATCGGCCACAGCCCTCAAGGCCGCGATTTTGAACGAAATTAACGAAGCGACCGATCGGGCCGAGGCGATGCCCTACCCCGCCGCCGAAGAGTTATATGCTCGGGTCACGGCGGATGCGCACGAACCCTGGCGTTCGTCGTCCCCACCTCACTCAATATAAGGAACGAGAATGGCAAAGTCCGCACCCCCCGCCCGCGAGGGTCTCGACAAACGCGGCCTCACCGATGAGCAATTGCGCGCAATATTTCGCAATATGCTCTTGCAGCGCGCCCTCGATAATCGTGGCTTTCAACTGAATCGCCAAGGCAAAGTCCCGTTCGCGCTCGGCTCGGAAGGCCATGAAGCCCTGCAAGCCGGAGCCGCGATGGCCTTTTCGCGCGGCAACGATATTCTTGCTCCCTACTATCGCGATCTCGGGTTAGCACTCGGCATCGGACTCTCGCCGTACGAGATTTTGCTCTCGATTTTTGCGCGCGCCGCAGATCATAACGGTGGGCGTCAATTTCCGAACCACTATAGTTCTAAGCGCGCCGGCGTCATGTCGTTCTCCTCGATTCTTGCGGCGCACATTCCGCATGCAGTTGGTGCAGCCTACGCAATGAAATTGCGCGGCGAAAAAAATCGCGCGGTGCTCGTTACGTGCGGCGATGGAACGACGAGTGAAGGCGAGTGGCATGAATCGATGAACTTTGCCGCCATTCACAAGCTCCCAGTGGTCATGCTCGTTGAAAACAACGAATGGGCCATCTCCACACCGCTCGATAAACAAATGGGTCAACCCGAAATTTGGAAGCGCGCTGCAGGGTATGGAATGCCCGGCGTTCGCTTCAATGGATTTGACCCGATTGAAACGTATGCGGTTGTCAAAAACGCACTCGACCGCGCGCATCGCGGCGAGGGCCCGTCGCTGATTGAAGGCGTCTGCTATCGTTTTCTCGCGCACTCCACCGACGACAACGATCTTACGTATCGAACCAAAGAGGAAGTCACCGAGCATCGCAAAGACGATCCGGTACCCGGTTTTGAACGCATTCTCACCGGCGCCGGCGTGATGACTGTCGCCGATGTTGAAGCGATGAAGAAAGATGTCTTGCGAGAGACCAACGAGGCGACCGATCACGCCGCAGCGATGCCATATCCCGTCGCGTCGGATCTCTATACACACGTTTACGAAGGGGCGTATCAACCGTGGCTGTGAGCACTCAAGAACAGACGACAACGATGAACAACGTCGAGGCCGTTCGTCACACGCTCTATGAAGCGATGAAAAACGACGATCGCACGGTTATTCTCGGCGAAGACGTCGGCGCGCGCGGCAACGTCTTTCTGATCACCAAAGATTTCATCGAAGAATTCGGTGCGCAGCGCGTGATCGATACGCCGATCGCCGAAGCCTCCATCGTCGGCATAGCAATCGGCATGGCGATGGAAGGCTTACGCCCCATCGCCGAAATTCAGTTTGCCGATTTCATCTATCCGGCATTCAATCAAATCGTCGGCGAAGCGGCAAAAACGCGCTACCGCAGCAACGGCGAATACACATGTCCGATGGTCATCCGCACGCCCTACGGCGGTGGTGTCCGCGGCGCGCTCTCGCACTCCATCTCGATTGAGGCGCTGTTCTATCACGTTCCGGGATTAAAAATCGTCGCGCCCGCGTTTCCGGCCGATATCAAAGGCTTACTCAACGCCGCAATCGACGATCCGGATCCGGTCCTCTTCCTCGAACACAAGAAAACCTATCGTCTCATCAAGGGCGAAGTGCCGACCGGCCATTATACGATTCCGCTGGGCAAAGCCAACGTCGTACGCCCGGGAACGCAACTCACCGTTGTCTCCTACGGACTTTACGTCCACTGGGCCCTCGATGCGGCAAACGCGCTCGCAAACGAAGGCTACGATGTCGAAGTGATCGATTTGCGTTCGATTCGTCCGATGGATAAAACGACGATTCTCACCTCCGTTGAAAAGACGCGCAAACTGCTCATTATTCACGAAGACAATAAATTCGGCGGCATCGGCGCCGAAATTTCGGCGATGGTTGCCGAAGAGGCGCTCTTTAGCTTGGATGCGCCGATTCGTCGCCACTGTGCGCCCGATGTTCCGGCCATGGGCTACGCCGAACCGCTCGAACACGAATATATGTCGTCGCCAACTAAGATGGCCGACGCAATGCGCGAATTGGTGAGATTTTGACGAACACCATGCTAGGCTCCCGACGAGGGACGCGCGCATTTTTACCTCCTGTAAAAATGCTACTCGGTTCGCACGTGCTCCCGCCATCCTGGCTCCGCACGTGCCTCACACGCCCTCGACGAGAGCCTAGCATGGCGCTCGTCAAAAGCACACTTTCTCATTGGGTTGGATAGAGATGGCTACAACGATTACGATGCCGCAGTTAGGCGAAACCGTCACCGAGGGAACCGTCGCGCAATGGCTCAAGAAGCCCGGCGATGCGGTTGATAAGTATGAACCGTTCGTCGAAGTGTCGACGGATAAAGTGAACGCAGAAGTGCCATCGCCGGTCACGGGAACGATACGCGAATTGCTCGTCAAAGAAGGCGAAACCGTTCCGACGGGCGCGCCGATTGCGATCATCGATGAAGTTGGCGCTGCCGCCGGTACCAATGCGGCGGGCACATCGCCGACTGAGCAAGTCGCCCATGCGGCGAGTGCGCCGACCACGACAGCACCATCGACAAACGGCAACGGCAAGCACACCGCACCGTCGCCGGCCGCACATGCTCCGGCACCGTTGGACATGGCTGGACTTGAAGCTGCGCTACGCAAAGCCTCGCCTGCCGTGCGTCGTCTTGCGCGCGAACATAACATCGATATTCGCGCGCTGCACGGCAGCGGCGAACACGGACGTGTGACGGCGAACGATGTTCTCACCGCATCGGCGATGGGGCCGGCAGCAGCCGTCGGGCAAGCGATTGCCGTTGGCACCAATTTCGGTGCGACGGGAGCACCCGCCGCGATGCCTCCGGCAGCCAGCAAACCGCCGATTCCAGCGTCGGGAACCTCGACCTATGGCGAGCCGATTCCCGGCACGATGATTCCGCTGAATCAAGCGCGACGCATTATCGCGCAGCGAATGGTCGAATCAAAACACAACGCACCGCATGCGTGGTCTATGGTTGAAGTCGATGTCACCAACGTGTGGAAATGGCGCACCCGCGAAAAGGATCGCTTCGAACGCGAAACCGGGTATAAGCTCACGTTGATGCCGTTTTTCATGCGCGCGGTCGTCGAATCGCTGTCCGTATTTCCGCTTATGAACGCGAAATTCACGCCGGACGGCATTCTCGTTGAGCGCGAGATGAATATCGGAATCGCAATCGGCCTGGCAACGAACCTTGTCGTGCCCGTGGTCAAGCGCGCCGACGAACTCTCGATTAAAGGCTTGGCACTTGCTTCGGGTGCGCTCATCGACAAGGCACGCAAAGGCAAACTTGGCGTCGACGATCTTGCCGGTGGAACGTTTACCGTGAACAATAACGGAGCGAACGGCTCGTATGCATCGGCACCGATTATCAATGCGGGTCAAGCCGGTATCGTTACCATGGAGACCGTCGTGAAGAAGCCGGTGGTGACCGCAGATGATGCCATTGCGATTCGTCAGATGATGAACGTCTGTCTCTCGCTCGATCATCGGGTCGTCGATGGCTACGTCGCCAGCGGTTTCCTCGCCGATCTCAAAAAACGCCTCGAAGCCATGGGCCCAACCGGAACGCTGTAGCGACGAGCTAGAGATCGAGTATGGCGCGCAGTCCCTTGTCGATGAGCGACATGGTCTGCGCGTCAAGGGACGCGACTCGATGCCCGACGATGCGCCGTTTGTCGATGCTACGAACCTGATTGCATACGACCAGCGAGTCGTGCGCGATTCCGCTTGCAGCGCTCACGAAAACATTGAGCACATTTGCATCCGCCTGAGATCCCGACGTTATCGGGCAAACGATCGTCGTTGGCGAGCGGTGGTTTGCCGCATCTCTTTGCACGACGACACATGGACGCGTTTTGCGAAGCTCCGAGCCGATGACCGGATCCAGCGTTACGTTCCAAATTTCACCCCGCAGAATATCAGGCTTCAAGTCCGTCACCGATCGCAGCTTCCCATTCGTCGTTGATGTTCGCATCTCGCGTTGCAGTCTGTGAACAAATGGCGGCAATTTCGGCATCTTCTATCAGGCGCCGACGCACGTGTGCCGCCGCAACGGCGGCCTCAACCATGAATGCCGTGCGGTTTTCGGCGACGGAATCGATCAGCGCCAGCGCCTCGTCCGGAACGAGCATCGATATTTTGGGCATACTTTTAGTATAGATGGTTTATCCATAAAAACAAGCCATATGCTTTATCCTTAACGCAAATTCAGGATGCTCGCGAGATTGGCGGTGGGGTCGATATGAACGTCGATGGCACCGGACGTCGAGGTGAGCAAAGTTGAGACGCCGGGGCCGTGTCCGGCGACGAAGCTTCGACCGTGGACGACAACGCCGACAGAGATGGCGCCGCTGCGGTAAATGCGTCCGAACGAATTATCGGCATCGGCAATGGCCACGATATCGCCGAGTCGCAGATCCCTCAGGCCGTATTGTTCGGCCATCGCGTCATCGAAGGTCTGAATATCGTAATCGCCGCGAACCACGGTTGCCCGGCCCAGGCCCGAGCCCATCACGGCCGCCGGAACGATCTTGGCCACCCGCGCCTGAACGCGACCCGCCTTCACCGCTATGCCCCAGGCATCGAGCAGATCGGGATCGGCATTAAAGACTTTCACCTGGGGAGCCTCAAGCAGGCGCAGGCCCAAGCCACAGCCCCAAACTTGAATCTTGTCGCCGATGCACATGCGCCGCATGATCTCCGGCGCGAAATCGATCATCACATGCTCAACGCCGCCGTGCTTGCCCGTTACCCGGCCCCGCTCACCCTTGGCATCGCCGCTGACGATCACGGCTTCGTTGCCGACGCACGAGAGCACGGTAAAGCCCAAATTCGTTCGATCGTCGGTATGCCGCGCCGAAACGCCGGGCTCGATATGATCGGCCAGAAAAGCAAAGGCCGAATCCCCAACCCGGACGTTCGGGTTGATCCCCCCAACCGAAGGCAAGATCAGCGGCTCACCTTCAAACGAAACATCGTACAAGCCGGAATTGATCAGGGCCGGTGCAGCTTCGCCAAGAACGGCCGAGATCACGAGTTCATCGCGGTTGGTGAGAACGGGCATAGACTTCCTCTCCGTCGAAAAATTAAAACGATATGCAGATTCGCAAGCACTTCCGCTTTGAGGCCGCTCATGTCCTGGCACATCACGCCGGGAAATGCGCTCGCATGCACGGACATTCGTATCGCCTCGAAGTTGCGGTGAGCGGAACCCTGCAAACGGACGGCCCGGCAACGGGAATGGTCATGGATTTCGATACGATCAAAGAACTCGTCAAAACGCGCGTCATCGATGTCCTCGATCATACGACGCTCAACGACACGATTGAGAATCCCACCTGCGAGCGAATCGTGCTATGGATTTGGGAGCACCTTGCAGCCGGGTTGTCAGGTCTTGATGAACTCGTCCTCTGGGAAACAGCCAATTCATGCGCGATCCTGCGCGCATCCGATTTCCGCTAACAACAATGCTCCAGCTCAGCGAAATTTTTTATTCGATTCAAGGAGAAGGCACATGGTCGGGAACTCCGGCCGTCTTTATTCGCCTCGCCGGCTGCAATCTTTCGTGCGCATTTTGCGATACCGATTACGCCACGAAATTTCTCGCTTCCGTCGACGATGTCGTCGCTCACGTTCGCAGCGTCGGCCGGAATTGTCCGATGGTCATTCTCACCGGAGGCGAACCGCTGGCACAATCGCTCACCGGCGATCTTATTCTCGCCTTGCAGCGCGATGGCCGGCGCGTTCACATCGAGAGCAATGGCACGATTTTTGCCGAACTCGATGCAAGCGTGTGGCTCTGCGTTTCGCCCAAAGAACGCGTCGATCCACGCATGGCGGCACGAGCCAACGAAGTCAAGCTCATCGTCGATACCCGCGTTCCCGTAGAACACCTCACGCTCTTCAGCGAGAAATCGACAATTCTCTTGCAACCGGAAGGCAATAAACCGGAAAATATTCGCCTCTCGCTCGAGTACGCGCTCGAGCATCCGGAGCGGTTTCGTCTCAGTCTTCAAACGCATAAAATGATCGGAGTTCGATGATTCTCCTGGTTGCCGCGACACCGCAAGAACTCGATTTTCCCTACGACACGACGCACATCGAAACGCTGATTTGCGGTATCGGCCCGGTTGAGGCCGCCATTGCCGTTGCGCGCGAACTCGCGCGGACACGCTATCGCTTGGTCATCAACGTCGGCATTGCCGGCGCACTTCCGCATTGCGGGGCCGTTGGCGACGCCGTTGTCGTTGCCGAAGAGTTGTTTCCTTTGGAACTCGAAACGGGCGCTGCGCTTTCATTACCGCCTGAGCTTGCGCTGGCGACACGGGCGCAATCCGATCCGCATCTCGTCGCCGCACTGCAGCATCGCGGTTTCCAGGCGGTGCGCGGCCTCACGGTAAGCCGCGTGACCGCGACGGAAGCGACGGCCGAACGCATTGCTTCGCATCAAGTCGGCATTGAAAGCATGGAAGGGTATGCGGTGCTTCGCGCCGCCGAAAGAGCGGGCATTCCGGCCGTTGAAGTTCGCGGCATCTCCAATCGCGTCGGGAGCCGAGAGCAAAGCGGCTGGAATTTCTCAGCAGGCGTTCAGGCAAGTAAGCGCATCCTAGACGAACTTTTGTCACACCTTGCTCAGGATGAACATCATGGAGAGTAGTCTCTCACTTGCGTATTCACCGTGCCCCAACGATACCTATATATTTGCGGCGCTTACCAACGGGATGCTTGCCGATGCTCCCAAGGTCAACGTCACGCTGCTCGATATCGACGAGCTCAATGCCGCTGCCGCCGCCGGCACCTACGATCTCATCAAAGTCAGCTACGGGGCCATTCCGTATCTCATGGATCATTACCGCATTTTGCGTTCGGGCGGAGCCCTCGGTCGCGGCTGCGGCCCGCTCATCGTGGCGCTACCGGGAAAATTCGGTTCGCTGAACGATGCCAACACTGCTCGCTTTGCAATTCCCGGCGAGCGAACGACCGCGTTTCTTCTCCTCCAACTCGCGCTCGGGCTTCGACCTGCGACAACAATCCTACGCTTCGATGAAATCGTCGAAGCTGTTGCCCGCGGACGCGTCGATGTCGGGCTCATCATCCACGAATCCCGCTTCACCTATGCCAACGACGGCCTCATTCAAGTGGAAGATTTAGGTGCCTGGTGGGAACGCGCTACGGGGCATCCCATTCCGCTGGGCGCAATCCTCATTCGCAACCGTGTCTTGGATGCCGCGCGCATCGATCGCCTGATTCGCGCAAGTCTCGGCTTTGCGCGCGAGAACGAAGCCAAGATCATGCCCTATGTGCGTGCCCACGCATTCGAGATGTCCGACGACGTTATGCGCTCGCACATCAAACTCTACGTCAACGAGTTTAGCGACGATCTCGGCGAGACGGGCGTTACCGCCGTTCGCGATTTGTTCGAACGCGCACAGAAAGCCGGGCTCATTCCGGCGACGCAACCGATATTTGTGGAGCAGCGATGAAACGAACAGCTTTTCTCGGTGCCCTCGCCGCGGCGACGCTGACACCGACACTCGGGTACGCAGCGTCACCTCCTCGCTCGCGCATCGAACTGGGCGATGATGTCCTCGTCGCCGATGCCTGGCATGCACTGCGCGGGCGACGCATCGGCATTATCACCAATCAAAGTGGCGTAACATCGGAGCTCATCTCAGTCGTCGATGCCGTGCATCGCAAGACATCGCTTCATATTACGGCGCTTTTCGCGCCCGAGCATGGGCTTCGCGGCGACCAACCTGCCGGACACTACGTTGCGTCGTATCGCGATCCGCAAACGGATCTTCCGGTCTATAGTTTGTATGGGCCGACGCGCATCCCGAATGCATCGATGCTTGCCGATGTCGATGTATTGCTCTTCGATATTCAAGATGTCGGAGATCGTGCCTACACATTTATTTCGACCATGGCCGAGGCGATGAAGGCGGCGAAGGCTCACGGAAAGGAGCTTTGGATTCTCGATCGGCCGAATCCGATCGGCGGGCATCTTGTCGAGGGTCCGGTTCTCGAACCCGCGTATGAATCGTTTATCGGCATGTATCCGATTGCCATGCGCCACGGCATGACGATCGGCGAACTCGCTCAACTCTATAACGGGCATTTCGGCATCGGCTGCGCCCTGCATGTCGTACCGATGCGCGGTTGGCAGCGCACGATGCTCTGGAACGACACCGGTTTAGCCTGGGTCGCAACATCGCCGATGATTCCCACCTGGGAGACGACGCTCGTCTATCCGGGTACCGGACTGATCGATAATGCAGGCATCAATAATGGCGTTGGCACGGCAAAACCATTTTTTTACGCCGGTGGCTACGAATTTGATTCCGCGGCATTCGCGCGCCGCTTAAATGCGCGCAATCTTCCGGGCGTCTATTTTCGCGAAGCTGCGTGGTCGCCGTTTGCAGGCTTCTGGAAGAACAAAGAACTACGCGGCGTCGAACTGACGATTACCGATCCGAAAACGTTTTTATCCGTGCGTACCGGCCTTGAAATCATTGCTGCCGCACACGCCATTGCACCGCACGGACTGCGATGGAATGTCCATGGCATCGATTTGGATTGGGGCACCGATTCCGTTCGTCGCGGCATTCTCGCCAACGAGAGCCCCGAGCAGATCGAAGCGTCGTGGAGCCATCGACTCGCCGATTTTCGGACGGTGCGAGCGAAGTACGTGATAACGGCCTACGGCAACGCGTAAGCGCTGCGCTAATCTAAATCGCTTCGCCGATTTCGAATAAAATTGAGTTGCCACAGATGAATGAACCGCTGTAATTCTTCACGCATCTCATCTTCGATCTCGGTAAACGACATACCGAATGCAAAACGTTTATCGGCCTTATCGAAAAACGGTGAGAGAATTTTCGCTTGCATGGCAAACTGGCCAAATCCCGGCGGTTGCACTCGCACCGTCTCGGTACGAGGGCCAAATGGCGTAATTTCCGTGATCTCTTTCTCGACCGTCATATCTTCGAGAAACTCTTCGGGCAATTTAAAACTCAGATCGAGCAACGATTCGCGCAGAAAATCCTCGTCGCAAATAAGGCGCAAACCGCCCGACGAAAGATCGATGGCCCGTGCGGTCCGTCGTCCAGCACGTCCTTCGAGAATATAAATGACCTCGAAGGAAACGGGCATACGATAAGACGTCCGCTTCTGTTCAGCGAGCTTTGCAGGATTATAGAGACGCTTACCGCCTTTTTTTTTGCCGAAGAGGAACACGGTACTCCCTCGATTGCTTTGGGGCAGGCCCCGCTTCCTGCCCGGCAAACCAGGAGGACGACGTGATACAACGCCTGACCGACGCCCTTGGGGCCGACAGCGTCTTACATGCACCGGAAGATCTTGCCGTTTATCGGTTTGACGGCTACGCGACCGGGGCGACCCCCGGCGTGGTCGTCCTGCCGAGAACAACGCGCGACATCTGTGCGGTGATGAAAGTCGCAAAGGAGTTTGGCGTTCCCGTTGTCGCACGCGGCGCGGGAACCGGCCTCTGCGGCGGTGCCACGCCCGGTTTGGGCGCCATCGTCGTTTCCTTCGCGCGCATGAATCGCATTCTCGAACTTGATATCGCTCGCC
Source organism: bacterium (assembly GCA_021778415.1). GTDB lineage: Bacteria > Vulcanimicrobiota > Vulcanimicrobiia > Vulcanimicrobiales > Vulcanimicrobiaceae > JAJYCL01. The sequence goes on from JAJYCL010000001.1 coordinate 75,821, forward strand.
GCCGCGTGCGCGTCCAGCCCGGCGTCGTCAATCTCGATCTCTCAACCGACGTCGCACGCCATCGCCTTTTTTATGCTCCCGATCCCGCATCGCAACGGAGTTGCACCATCGGCGGCAATATCGGAACGAATGCCGGCGGACCGCATTGTCTGGCATACGGAACGACGACATCGCATGTCCTCGGCCTCGAAGTTGTCGACGAACACGGCGAGGTGTTCACGACGCACATCGACGATATCGGCTACGACCTCACCGGTGCACTCGTAGGAGGCGAAGGCACGCTGGGCATGGTTTCTTCGGCATGGCTTCGCCTTACGCGCATGCCGCAGAGCGTTCGCGTCTGGCTCGTCGCATTCGGTGATATCGATTCGGCATCGGAGACGGTAAGCGCAATCCTTGCTGCGGGCATTGTGCCAACCGCTCTCGAGATGATGGACGCGACGATTATCTCGGCGGTGGAAGCCGTCTACCACGCCGGTTACCCAACCGATGCTGCCGCCGTCCTGTTGATTGAAAGTGCGGGATTCGAAGAAGATATGGAACGCTGCCAAACAGATATCGCCCGTATTGCCCGCGATCACGGCGCGCTTTCCTGGCATGCAGCATCGTCTCAACGCGAACGTGATGCTCTCTGGTTAGGACGTAAATCCGCCGCCGGTGCGATCGGATCGATGACGCCGAACTACTACATTCAAGATGTCACCGTCCCGCGAACCAAACTCCCACACGCGCTGCGTGCCGTTGAAGAGGCCGTTCGCGCGAATGGGCTCCGTGTCGGCAACGTTTTTCACGCTGGCGACGGAAATCTTCATCCGCTCATCATGTACGACAAACGCAACGCGTACGAAGTCGCCGCCGTCGTCGAAGCCGGAACGCAGATTCTTACGACGGCTATTGCCTTAGGTGGAACGATTTCAGGCGAACACGGCATCGGATCGGAGAAACGCGAAACATTGGGACTCGTGTACTCAAGCGATGATCTCGATCCCATGTTGCGCTTACGAGATGTCTTTAACGCATCCGGTTTGCTCAATCCCGAAAAAATTTTCCCAAGCGGAGCGCGTTGCGCTGAGGTTCGATAGTGCCAGACCGTAAACGTTCGCGCGTCGCGCCCACGACCATTACCATGCTCCAGGAGGCGGTGATCTCGGCACGAGATCACAGCTATGCACTTTGCATTCGCGGTGCCGGAACATTGGACGGAATGGGCGGTCGCGTCACGGCCGATCTTGACATCCATATGACCCACCTCAAAGGCATTGCCGCGTTCGAACCAGGCGATCTCACCATCGGCACGTTTGCCGGAACAACGCTCGCCGAGCTTACGGCGGTGCTGCGCGAACACCGACTGATGGCCGTACTCGATGCCCCGCACCCGCAGCAGGCGACCATCGGCGGAACGCTCGCGGGTGGTTGGCTCGGTCCACGTCGGCATCGGTTTGGGCGTCCGCGCGATGCGGTGATCGGAACGACCGTCGTCATGGCCGACGGACGGATCGCAAGCTCCGGCGGCATGGTCGTCAAAAATGTCACCGGGTACGATCTCTCAAAACTGTACATCGGTTCCTTTGGTACGCTCGGCATTCTCGCCCGCGTGAATTTCAAAGTGCAACCCATCCCGGCGCGCATTCGCGCCATTTCTGCACGATTGCCGGAACATACGCGAGAGCGCGTGATCGAACGCATGCAAGGCCTGAGTGGACAGATCAGCGCTGCGCTACTCATCGACGGTTTCCATCGAGAAATCGACGGTGAAGATGGAAGCGACGGACGCCTCGTCGTCCTTTTGGAAACCTCGGAGATTCTACTGGAACAGGCCACGCGAGATACCCGCGGAGCACTCGGTCAGGCCGGTGTTCCCGAAGCGACGATCGTCGATCTGGGCCCGATGGATCATCTGCAACGCATCATCGACGCCGGAGTGGCAACGATCGGTGAACGCAGTATCACCTATCGCGTTCTCGGGGATGCCGACGATCATGAACGGCGCTCGTCGCAGCTCAGCGCAGACCTGTCGCGCACGGGACTGCGCATGGAGCGCATTGTCGATGCGTGCAATGGGGATTTGTTCGTGCGCCTGTCCGACCGCGATTCCCGGAGTTTTGCCGGCAAACTCGCCGATTGCGATGAAATCGTGCATCAGCACTTTCCGCGCGCAATCGTCGTCGCGTGCACGAGTCCGATTCGCGATCAACTCACGATCTGGGGCGAGCATCCCGCGGCAATCGAAAAAATGCATCTGCTCAAATCCGCGTTCGACCCGGACCATCGGCTCAATCCCGGACGATTCCTTGAAGCCACGACCAATGGTTAACGAAATCGGTCCGGCGGTACGACGTGTCCTGCGATCAAAAGAACGCATCGGCATTCTTCTCGGCGATGGCGGAAATACGGCGTGGAATCTTGCTCGGTTTCTCCGCGTGATTGTCCCTTTGGCTCGCCGTGAACTACAAGGAATCGCCGCACGCGCCGCACACATTCCCGATCCCGACCTGCGTGAACAAGCGCTTGCATCAATTCGCTTCAAAGCGTTTCATGCCGCAGGAGCGTGCATTCATGCAACGTTTCTCAACCGCCACGATGCTGAACACTTTGTCCGTATCGTCGTACCGCTCGAATCGATTTACGATTATCTCGATAATCTTTGCGATCGCCATCCGGCTGTTTCAACGGATGCGTATCCCGTATTGCATGACGCGATTTGCGACGCGCTGGATCCCAATGCACCGTTGCGCGACTATTACCGTGCCGGGCCAAGCGGCGATGACGGCGGCTACCTTGCGGATCTTGTGCGGCAAGTGCAGCGCGAACTTGCTCCGTTACATCGTTATTCACGCTTAGCGGTTCACTTTGCACGCGTATCCAAGCTGTACGCTCGCATGCAAAGTACCGTTCACCTCCCGAGTTCTTCGCGGGTCGCCGCGGTTGTGGCGTGGTACGAATCCGAATGTGCGTCGTTTCCGGCGCTTGATTGGCACGAATTTGCCTGCTCGGCGGGATCCCAATTCCAAGTCTATGCGCCACTGTACGCGGCATTTGCGGCACCCGATGAAATCGATGCGACCTTCGAGGCCTATTTTCCCTGGCTTAGCGCGCTGCATGTGCTCTTTGATTCATTTATCGATCGCGAGGAAGATGCGGCATCCGGCGATCTCAATTTCGCCGAGGTCTACGCCAATCCGAAGGCGTTGCGCGAGCGCGCAGCCTGGCTCGCCGATTCGGCACGCCGTCGCTTTACCGCCCTTAGCTTCTCGTCGCGCCATCGCTTCATGCTCAATACCATGGCACTCTTCTACCTGTCACACCCGAAGTTGGATAGCCGCGCAAAAGAGGCGACCATGTTACTCAAGGCCATCGCTAGGTAACGCACGAAGCGACCTCTTGTGAAAACAGCGGTGAATCGACGATTCGCTCTTGCACTTGCGTCCTCGCTGGTGCTTGGTGCCGGGGTGGCAGCAGCCGCCGGCCCCGATGAAGGCCTCCTCATCAACATTCCCACGGCATCCGGCGCCATGATCGATACCGTTCGTATCGATCGCGATGTCCATCGCCCGGGGAGCCCCGGCGATCATCTGCTCGCCCTATGGATGCAGCACCAACTTCAATCCTATGGATTCCGCGTTCACCAAGAAGCCTTTCGAGCCCGAACCACGGCGCCGAAACGCTTGGTCCTCGCTCTCCTGACCTCCGCAAAAAAACCGGAGGGATTCACCTTACGCGAAGGACCTATCGCAAACGACCCACTCGGCTATCGCGACGATGCCGGCCTTCCCTTTCTCGATGGCTCCGGCGACGGCAACGTTACCGCATCGATGGTCTATGCCAATCATGGGCTCACTGCCGATTACGCCTCCCTGCAAACGCGAGGCGTGCGCATTTCCGGGCGCATCGTCTTAATTCGTGATGGCCTCGAACCCCGTGGCCAACTCGGCCGTCGCGCGCAGAAGTATGGCGCAGCCGGAATTCTTTTCTACAGCGATCCGGCGGATCGCGGTACCGGGCGCGGACAAACCTATCCCGATGGCCCGTGGCAGCCGCGCGATGTCGTGCGCCGCGGCTCTCTCGGCTATCCGGATCTCCGCATACCGGCGCTGCCGATTTCCGCCGCAAATGCGCAACAACTGCTCAACGATATGCGCGGGCTTGCAGCTCCGGCAAACTGGATCGGCGGATTAGAGGCTCCCTATACGATCGGCCTGACACAGCACAAGGTGCATCTCCAAGTGGTTCTTGCCCGCTATTTCACGACGATGTGGAACACCGTTGCCACGCTTCGCGGCACGCATCCGGATTCGCGCGTTATTCTCGGCGCCCATCGTGATGCGTGGGTCACCGGTGCAACGGCCAATGGCTCCGGCATCTCGATCATCATGGAAGTCGCCCGCGCTCTCGGCTATCTTCATGCTACGGGTTGGCAACCGCGACGCTCGATCACGATCATCGGCTTTGACGGAGAGACCGTTGGTACCGTCGGCAGTTCGTGGTACGTCTACGATCACCAACGTGAACTCGAACATGGAGCCGTCGCCTATCTTAATGCCGATACGGCGACAACCGGCACTACGCTGACGGGAAATGCTGTTGCGGCCTTATTGCCCAGTGCATTTTCAGCACTGCAAAAAATCCCCGATCCCGCGAAATCAACGAGTATGCTCAGCGAGCGTCCGGGGGCGAACCTGTTCGCCCCACCGGCTGGAGGAAGCGATTTCGAACCGTTTCTCTACAACCTTGGTATTCCAACGATGCAGTTTGCTTTTTCAGGCCCGTTCGGCGTCGACAACTCATCGTACGACGATCTCAACTATGCCGAGCGCATCGCCGATCCGTCCTTTGCGAACCACCGCGCCTTGGCCCAGCTCTACGCCCTCCTTGCCGTCCGCCTCGCGCAAGCCTCTCGCGTTCCGTATTCGTTCAGTTCCTACGTGGGAGCCCTTCGTCTAGGACTCATGCGAGCAACCCGGGGCCATGGATCGCTCATCTCGGCGACCTCACCCGTCAACGCGGCAATCTCTCGCTTTGCCCAAGCAGCAGCCAGATACGATCGCCGCCCGTTAAGCGACCAGCAGTCGCTTGACGCCGTTCATATCCTCAATCGCCTCCTCTATGGGCGTCAAGGCTATGCATCCGTCGCCTTCCCAGCCCTCGCCAAAGCGCTCGAGACCGGAAACGGCGCAACGGTCGGCTCCGTGGCGATGCAGACCGCTCGGCAACTCGATGCGGTCAGTACGTTGTTACGCTAATCGATGTCTGAAATATCCCTCGAAGAATTTCGCTCACGTCGAGCGCGTGCGTTTGCAGCCCTCGACGGAGGTGCCGCAATCGTTCCATCGGCGACGGTGTTGCTACGCAACGGCGACAGTGATTATCCGTTCCGACAAAATTCCGATTTTCTCTATCTCACCGGATTTACCGAGCCCGATGCCGTTCTCGTCTTGCTTGGCGATCACCGAAGCGTCCTATTTATGCGCCCGAAAGATCGAGCGTCAGAAGTATGGACCGGGCATCGTTTGGGTTTGGATGACGCTCCGGCAACGCTCGGCGTCGATATCGCGCTGGACATTGCGACCTTCGAAGAAAAACTCCCCGAATTGCTCGTTGGCTGCGAGCACCTCTCCTACGATTTCGGCAATGATGAAGCACGAGATCGCAGCATTTTTGCTGCGATTCGCGCAGCGCGCGGATTGACCCGGCGCAAAGGAGTTGCCCCGCACACGCTTCATGGATTGAATACGTGGATCGCTGAGTTACGACGAATAAAATCTCCGGCAGAGATCGAACGTATGCGCACGGCAGCCGCGATCACACGTCGCGGTCATATTGCGGCAATGCAGGCGGTGACGCCGGGCATGCATGAATACGATCTTCAAGCGATCCTGGAGTACGAATATCGACGTGCCGGAGCGCAAGGAATCGCCTATGAATCGATTGTTGCAACAGGGGCGAACGCGACGGTTTTGCACTACGTTGAAAACCGACATCGTATCGCCGATGGCGACTTGGTACTTATCGACAGCGGCGCAGAATATCATGGCTATGCCGCAGATGTCACGCGAACATTTCCCGCGAACGGCCGCTTCACGTCCGAGCAACGCGCACTCTATGAGATCGTACTGCAAGCCATGAACGATGCATTTGCGCACGTGCGACCGGGAGTCGCTCGAACGGCGTATCATGATCGCGCCGTCGCGACGATCACGCAAGGGCTCCTGGATCTCGGGATTTTGCACGGCTCCTTCGACGAAGCGATCGAAACGCAAGCCTACCAAGAATACTACATGCACGGCACCGGCCACTGGCTTGGCCTCGACGTTCATGATGCCGGTCGGTATCGCGATCATGACGACACGCCGACGCGTTTAGAACCCGGTATGGCATTGACCGTCGAGCCCGGAATCTACGTGCGACATGACGCTCCCTGCGATCCACGTTTTCACGGCATCGGCATTCGTATCGAAGACGATCTTCTCGTCACCGGCGACGGACACGAAAATCTCACCGCATCGATTCCAACATCGATCGACGATATTAGCGCCATTATGCGCGAAAAAGTCTCCGCATGAAGATCGGTATTATCGGCGCATCGGGGTTCATCGGCAAACATCTCGCCGCGGCAGTAACGGCGCGCGGCGATACGGTCGTCCATGCATCCATCCGCGGGGATCTGCGGACGGCCGCGCAAGCGGTGCAGGGGTGCGACGTCGTTGTGAATCTGGCCGGAGAATCCGTCGCCCAGCGTTGGACGCCGGACGTAAAGCAGCGGATTGCCGATTCGCGCATCACGGCCGCTCGCGGGCTCATTGCCGCCTTAAGCGAGTTCGAACGCAAACCGCGACGCTATATTAGCGCGTCGGCAGTCGGCTATTACGGGCCGTCCGTCGACGCGACATTCACCGAAGCGAGCCCCGTCGGCAAAGATTTCCTCGCCGGAGTGTGTTTGGAATGGGAGACGGAAGCCTATAAAGCCACGCAAGCCGGGATGGCCGTTGCGTTGCTGCGCACCGGGCTCGTCCTCGGAACCGATGGCGGCGCGCTGCCGCAACTCCTTACGCCGTTTCGTCTTGGGCTAGGCGGCATCGTCGGCTCGGGGCAACAATGGACCTCGTGGATTCATATCGACGACATTGTCGGGCTCTATCTCCTGGCCATCGATGGGGCGGACGGCATTTTTAACGCGACGGCGCCGAATCCGGTTCGTAATCGTGATTTCACCACTGCACTCGCGCATGCGTTGCATCGCCCCGCGATAATACCGGTTCCGGCATTGGCGATGCATCTGCTCTTTGGCGAAGGAGCGACCATCGTACTCGATGGCCAACGCGTACTTCCCGCGCGCGCACAACAGATCGGGTACCGCTTCCGCCATGAGACGATCGACTCGGCGTTGACGGCATTAGTGAGCTAGACGTGCAGCGTCCAACAATGCCTCCGTTGTAACAAATTTTTCGCGAGGCTTGGGATGCGTTGCGTTGGCAACCTCCGCTGCATCGATACGACGCCACGCTTCGAAATCAACCACCTGGACAGCACGTTCGGCCAAGAGACGATCGACATACGCGCCCCCGGGCTTGCCGGGCGACCGCGGTGTCTGCTCCAGATCGGCGGCAATGCGTTTGATCAATGCCGTTGCGTCGGTACGATTCGTTCCGACGACTCCACGTGGACCATGCTGACACCACCCCGATGCATAGACTCCGTCTTCAACAAGCCCGTCGGTGTTCGCAATGACACCGCGCTTTTCATCGAAGGGAACGCCCGGGGGTGAAACGGTACGGTACCCCGTCGCGGCGATCACGGTATCAACGGCAAGTTCGAATTGCTCCCCGGTGCGTAGGGCGTTTCCGCCTTCCAAGCGCGTCCGATCGAGCAGAAGACCGCGCACGTGATCATCTCCCACGATGGAGCTTGGTGCGGCGTAAAAAAGAATATGAATGCGCATCGTTGCAGCATCGATCGTGCGCTCCGAAAATCCGCGTAAAATATCCAAATTCCGTTGTCGCACTTTTATCTCTTTTTCGGGAACATGCGCTCCGACGGTGGCGGAAAGTGCAGCGGGATCGACGAGTGTGACGCACCTTTGCAACTCGCCGAGTTCGGCCAATTCGATCGGCGTAAAACTCGCTTCGACCGGCCCGCGGCGACCGATTAAATAGAGATCCCGAATGCTGGAATTGGCGATGGCGTGCGCCGCGTGCGAGCTCAGATCCGACGTGGCAAGCTCCGTCGGCGTCTTAGCCAGTAGCCGAACGATATCGAGGGCGACATTTCCGTTGCCGATCACGGCAAGCGATGCCCCGCCGAGATAGGGATTGAGGTTCCGATACCGGGGATGCCCGTTATACCAGCCCACGAACGCGGCCGAACCGTAGACCTCCGGCAATTGTTCTCCTGGGATCCCAAGCGGCCGATCATGCTCGGCACCAACGCTCAGAATGACGAGATCATACGCGCCTTTTAGCTCGTCATACTGAAGATCGCGACCGATTTCAACGTTGCCGAAGAATCGAGTTCCATCGCGGGCCAGCGTGCGTTCGAGTGCGCGAATGACGGCTTTGGTGTTTTGATGATCGGGCGCAATTCCGCCTCGGACCAAACCATACGGCGTGGGTAAAGCATCGAAGACATCGACGCTCGCATCCGGCCATTGCCGCACGAGTGCATCGGCAACATAGAGTCCGGACGGCCCACTGCCGACAACAGCAATCGCGTATTTCAAAGGAATACCCCCAGTTATCGCGTGCTATTCAGCCTCCGGGCTTCGGGTTCCGTTCGAGGCACGTGCAGAAAAACGTTCGACAATCGATTGTAACGCATCGACCTGGCCCTTCACCTCCCGCGCACTCTTGCCAACGTAGCCGGCAACCAGAGCAAAACGATCGATCACGTCCGATAAGCCGATGGCCGCTTGAGCGCTCCCATGGGAGGCTTCACCGAGAGGCGCAAATTCAGCCACGGCGCTGCGCAGCGTCGATAACATGGCCGATGATTGCTGGGTATTCTGCTCAACGACGGCGCTCACCGAATCGATCCGTTCGGAAACGCGGGAACTCATCGCATTCATGCGGACGGCCCGCCCGGCAACATCGGTCGCGGCATCCGAGGCTGCGCCAATTCGCGTTAAAAGTTCTTCAAACGCCAGCTGGGTGCGGGTCGCAAGGGAGACGCCCTCGTTCATTCCCCGCGATGCCGAACCGGCCAGATCTAACGCTTTGCGCGAATCCGCACGAATGGCAGAGAGGATACTTGCAATTTCGCGGGTTGAAATCGCCGACTGCTCGGCGAGCTTGCGCACTTCACCGGCAACGACGGCAAAGCCGCGACCGTTCTCTCCTGCGCGAGCGGCTTCAATTGCGGCGTTGAGAGCCAGGAGATTGGTTTGGTCGGCAATGGTATCGATGGTGTTCACGATGGCTTCGATGGTAGCGGATCGCTTTTCGAGATCTCGCATGACACCTTCGACATCTCGTGCCGTACTCTGTAACCGCAACATCGTGGAACTTGATTCATCCGTCGCGGCGCGTCCGGTCTGCGCATGTTCTCGTGCTTCGCGCGCCAAACGATCCATATCAGCGCCGGACTGAGTCACGACACGAATTTCTTCATTCAGCGTGCGCACTTCATCAAAAATCGACATCAACGCGCGACCCTGGTGATCCGACCCTTTGGCAATTTCCTCAACGGAGCGAGAGAGCTCATCAAAGGCTCCGCTAACGCTAGCGACCCGTTGGCGCTGATCCAAGGCGTTACTCGACATCTGCGTTGCGGTGGCACCGATCATCATCGATTCTTCATGGATTTGTTCGACATTTTTCTGATTGGTAACGCCGGTATTCGTTAATTCTTTGACCGACGACTCAATGAGATTTACCGACTCGATCAGCCCTCCGGTCATTGCAGAAAACTCGTTGCCAATAGCGACCAAACCGTCAGCCAGCGTATTGTAGCGCTCGCCTAAACGCCCGATTTCGTCGTGCCCCAAAGGCCCAACGCGTTCGTTCTGCGGAGAAAATTTCGCGCCGAGATCGCCTCGTGCCAATCGTCTGAAAGCTTGGATAAGCGCATCGAATTCGTGATCGACAACTTTGCCGATCGCGGTTTCAACAACGCCGAGGCGTCGTGAAATCGATGAACTCAAACGGATCGCAAAAAATAGTGTTACGAGCAGCGCGAGAGCAGCCGCAACGATCGTCGATGCAATCGCCGTAACACGAGCGTATTCGAAATCTTGCATAGCCGCATCCACCGAACGCTGCGCTTGCGTAACGATTTTCCCGGTAATATCGCGGAACGCATCGGTTTCCGATTTCCCTTTGATAAGGTTTTTGGCAGCTAGCGCAGCTTGTTTTTCATCGACGAGTGTCGTTTCGTCGTCGAGAAATGATTGGACATGGCGTGCATCGCGCATAAATGTCGACATCATCGCCGTAAGCTTCTTTTGCCCGACGGTATGATCGTTGAGATAATCGATATCTTTGGTGATTTCAAGCTGCGCAGTATTCGAGTATTCGAGAAATTGAGGATTGCCCGTCGCAACGTAGCCTCGAACTCCCGACTCTTCGTTGACAAGTTGCGTGAGCACATCATGGGCCGCCGTTAGCAGGGGAACCGATGCGGCGATTGCCAGCGTACGAGATCGCATGCGTTGCATTTGCACGAGCGACACCGACGCGAGAAGGAGTAATAGGAGCAATGAGGCCGCGAACCCGGCACCGATTTTCCATACAATGCGAGAGCGCAGCCTCATGTCGTTGAAACGTCCGTTTCTACTTCTTAGAAACCGTAGACTGATTTGAGATCGGTCATTGCCGTTTGCAAGACTTTGTGATAATTCGCGTCGGCTGGACGGCCGTATTTTTTATCGATATCATCCATGACCTGGACGTGAATGCCATGCGAGACGAGGCCATCGAGCATATACTCGACATCAAAATTGCCGCTTCCGTATTCGCCAAGCCGGTAAAGCGCTGCGGCCAAGGCCTTTCCGTTCGACGGAGCGGGTTTTGGCGCCGCCGGTAGTGCGATATGCTTGGCTTGGACGATCGCTAATGCATCGGAAATGACGTAATCAAAAACGGTGAGAAAGGATGCCACATTCTTCTGCCCATACTCATTCGTTAATTTTGCGACCTCGGCTTTCGTTTTCGATCCGGCAAGCAAGCTGACGAGTTTGATCGTCTGAAACTTCCCCGGACCGCCACCGGCGATGACCATTGAAAGGGTAACGGGAAGCGTCGGCTGCCCCGTGTAGCTTGGAGCATCGCTGTAGCGAGCATGAGGAGCAGCCAGTGAGGCAAGCGGAAAAGCTGCTATGGTGAGCGCAGCAACGGCGCTCAAAGAAAATCGCGATAGGACGTTCATAACCGGTCGTTTTCTCCTACGAGTTCGATGTAGTTGCACGTGAGCCGGTGAAGTATCAACCGGCTCCATACGGGAGAAAAGACGAGTCAGCAACGTTCCTGGATTGGCGCTTAGCCTAAACTTTACGTAACCGATACCTCGAACTCTAACGACTCCAGGTACTTCTCGGCATCCATTGCCGCGCGGCAGCCGGCAGCCGATGCTGTAATAGCCTGGCGATACCGGACATCGCTCACATCACCCGCAACGAACACTCCATCGACTGACGTTAAGACGCCATCCGGCGTATCGATGTAGCCCTTCTCATCGAGTGCGACTTGACCGCGAAATATCTGCGTATTCGGCGTGTGTCCAACGGCTATAAAGACCGCATCGCAATCAAAATCGGTCGTGCTTCCATCGATCGTATTTTGCAACGTGACACTCGTGAGTTTTTCTTGCCCGTGGGCTTCAACGACGGCGGAGTTCCAAACGAATTCAATTTTTGGATGGGCTTTGGCTCGTTCAACCATGATTTTGCTCGCACGCAACGTATCGCGACGATGAACGACGGAGACTTTCTTGCCGAAGCGGGTGAGAAACAAGGCCTCTTCCATTGCCGAATCGCCCCCACCGACAACGACGATATGCTTGTCGCGAAAAAATGCACCATCGCAGGTTGCGCACGTCGAAACACCGCGCCCGCGCAAATGCGTCTCGCCGGGAACATTGAGCCAAAGCGCCGATGCGCCGGTCGCGAGAACAACACACTGCGTGTGGTAGGTTTCGTCGGACGTCTTCACCACGAAAGGTTTGCCCGAGAAATCAACGTCCGTCACATCGACGTTTTCAATGCGGGCGCCGAAGCGCTCGGCCTGTGCGCGAAACTTTTCCATGAGCTCCGGCCCCATAATTCCATCGGGGAATCCGGGAAAGTTCTCCACCTCGGTCGTGAGCATCAATTGACCACCGTAGAGGCCTCCGGCCAAGACCAGTGGTTGAAGATTCGCGCGCGCGGCATAGATTGCGGCGGTGAGTCCGGCTGGGCCCGAGCCGATGATGATCAAACGTTCCATAGCATTCCAATTCGACCCAATCGGCGGAGGTTCCGGTTGCAGCGACGAACGTCGCAACGATGCTTCCGCTTGAAGACGACCCCGGGGACATTCTTCGCAAAGCCATGAACGGCAGGCGTTTTACTGCCGATCATCTTGCCCACGGCAGTGGAGTTCCAGCTCACCGAATCTCCGCGTGGATACGCGGAGAGCCATGCGATGCGACGCGCGAAGAGTGCGACGCCATCGCGCACATCCTCGATCTCAAACCGTCGGCATTTGCCGATGCCGTTGCTCGCCGTTGGTCTCCGCATTCGATCGTACACCCGCACATTGATACGCACGTTCAAGCTCCGCATCCGTCCAACGGTTATGTGTATTTTTTGGATTCGTGCAAACGAGCGATCTTAGTGGATCCCGCCGGCATCGCCGAACCGATTTTTCGCGTCTTAGCCGACAAGGCATATCATCTGCAATACATTCTTGTCACGCACAAACACGCCGATCACTGCGATGCCGTGGCGGAGATAGCGCACGCATTCCCCGACGCGCGCATCGTGATGCATCCGCTCGATGCCCACGCGCTCGGCCCACTCGAAGCATCGGTCTTACGCGTACGGGATGGCGATACGATTCCGGTAGGTGACGAGACCGTCATTCGCGCCTTGCATACGCCTGGGCACACGGATGGATCCACGTCGTATCTGCTCCAGTCGACGCTCTTTTCCGGCGACACGCTCTTTGCCGGGTCCGTCGGCGGAGCCTATGGCGAGCTTTCCACCTATGATGATATCTTGCACAGTATCGAAGGTCGCCTCTTTACGCTTCCCGAGGAGACTATCGTTATGCCCGGGCACGGTCCGCCGACGACGATCGCGGAAGAGCGCATTCATAATCCATTTTTCCCACACCATTTATGAGCCCATGGTGGTACCGCCAGCGCATCCTCGTGCTTTTTGCTCTTGCACTTATCGCTCAGATGATAGGGCTCTGGCTTTGGCACGCACTCGGCTATCGCGTGACGATCGGCCAGATCATCGTTCTACGTTTCGGTGAATGGGGAGCGCAATGTGCCATTCTCACCTCGCTGCTCCTTGGTAGCGCGGGTGTCGGATTACGCATTTGGGGATCGGGCTATCTTCACGCCGATACCGTCTGGTCGGCGGATGTCACGGCTCGTCACTTGATCATTGCCGGCCCATTTCGCTGGATGCGCAATCCTCTCTACGTCGGCAATATACTGTTCTTCTGCGCCTTCCTGATTTTTGCCACACCGCCAGGTGCAATCGGACTTCTCGTCGTCGTTATCGGCTTTAGTATTCTTCTCATCAAGCACGAGTATGCGCATTTGCGAACGATCTTCGGCGACGCCTACCTCACCTATACGCAGCGCGTTCCGGCTCTGTATCCAAGAGTTTTGCCGATTCCCGGCAACGGTGCACCGTTTAATCTCCTCACCGGGCTGCGGTCAGAGATCTTCATGTTTGGACTGTTCATCGGACTCATCGCGTATTTGAGCGGTTCGAGCTACGCACTCTGGATCTGGGGTATCGGCTTTCTCCTTGGCGCTTTTCTGCAACGGCGCGCACTCTAACCATGCAGTTCTGGTATCGTTATCGCATCGTTACCTTCACCGTTGCACTTTGGATCGGAGGAGCGATTGGCACCGCGATCAATGCGCGTTTTTTTGGAACCACGCTTCCCATCTACATGGATGTTGCCTGGAATTGGGGGGCTTTGGCCGCTCGCCTAACGATTTTCGGTGGTGCGTGCATTGCGCTTCTCGGTGCTCTCGTACGCCTTTGGGGCTCGTCATATCTTGGCGGAGCGTCGGTATGGAGCACTACGCCGCACACGCAGGCGTTCGTCACCGCTGGCCCATTTGCGTGGGTTCGCAACCCGCTTTATCTCGGCAATTTTCTCATTATTCTTGGTTTTTTCGCCAACGCCACACCGCTTGGGCTCCTCGGAAGCATCATCGGATTAGCCGTTGCGCAACACTATGCAGTCATCACCGAGGAACGCATGCTCCTCATCGCTCACGAGCACGATTTTCGCTCCTACGAGCAGTCCGTTGCACGATGGATACCGCGCATTCCGCAGCACGCGTCGAGCCCGATAACCCCGTCACTGCGCTTGGGTTTCCTCGCTGAAATCTACACGTTCGGCATTGTCCTTGCGCTGTTTCTCTGGGCGCTTGGACCTCCTTCGCACGGTAGGCTTCCACTTCTCGCTCTTCTGCTGGGGATCGTCGCGCAAATCGCCATCAATGTGCGGCGCCGAGCGATGGAGCCTACGATTCGTCCGCTCTTAGGTCCGGAGTTTATATCCGATGGCAACCATACGCCAGGCTATTGCCAAACCGAGCAATGCGAGGAAGCCAATCGCTCCTAACGACAGCCACAACGGTAAAAAACTCTCACCGGTATAACTGCGTCGGAACGCATCGATCGTATAGAACATCGGATTGAACAGTTCCAGCGTTCGCAATGGTACTGGAAGCAACGTCGCCGGCGTAAACACTCCGCCGACGAATGTCAACGGTGTGATAACGAACGTCGTGAGAATGGCGATGTGATCGAATTTTTCGGCCATCAATCCAAAAATGATGCCAAGCGACGAAAACAGCAACGACACTTCAAAGATCGTGAAGATCGCCAATAGCCAATTCTGCGGTACCGCATGAACGGTAAGGACGCCGACGATCCCGATTAACACGGCAATCAAGAATGCACGCACGACGCTTCCAAAAATAAATCCGGCAACAAACTCGAAGGGAGAGATCGGCGCAATGAGTACTTCTTGAATCGCATTCAAGAAGCGTCCTTGAAAAACCGACGATGAACACTCATCATATGTGGCGGCAATCACTTGGAGCATAATTAAACCGGGAATCAAAAATTCAGCATACGAGACGCCTTGAATTTTGGCGATCTTCCCGCCAAGTGAAAAACCGATCACCACAACATACAAAACGGTGGTAATAATCGGAGGCCAGATGACTTGATTGATCACCTTGAGGCTACGCACCATTTCGCGTTTTACCAGCGTCGTTAAACCGACGAAATTCATATCGGCGATCATCGGCGCGTGAGCTCCAAAAAGACGTCTTGCAAGCTGCTTCGCTTAAACTCAAGTTCGGAGACGCGCAGACCTGCTCCATCCAAAGCCCCGAGGACACTCGTTATCTGCGAAGGGTTTATGCCTTCCAAGCAGATCGTCGCATCACCCGGCGTATGAAACGCTCCAAGTAATGCCGGATGATCGGGCAGCGCGCGTAGCGGTTCATCGACAACGATCACGAGCGTCGCCTCTGCTTCGTGATTCAGCAACGATTTCGTTGGAGCGCTAGCGACGATTTTCCCCTCGCGGATGATCGCAATATTTTTGCATAACGCCTCGGCCTCTTCCAAATAATGAGTCGTCAGAATAATCGTCGTTCCGGCTGCGTTGAGTTCGCGAACGAAATCCCATAGCTCGAGGCGCAGTTCAACGTCAACTCCAGCCGTCGGTTCGTCCAAGATGAGCAGCTTCGGCTCGTGGATGAGTGCTCGCGCTAATGTTAGCCGACGTTTCATTCCACCGGAAAGCTTCATATATTCGTCGTTAATTTTCGAGGTCAAACCGAATCGCTCGATCAACGCATCGGCGCGCGCTCGTACGGCTTTTGGCGGCAAACCAAAATACCCGGCCTGATAGATCAGGATATCGCGAAGCGAGAGATACCGATCGAAATTATATTCTTGCGGAGCAAGACCGACGAGCGCTCGCGCTGCCCGCCAATCGTGATCGACATCGTGCCCAAAAACACTGATTGAACCGGATGTCTTCTTGACGAGCGATACCACGGCATTAATCGTTGTCGTCTTACCCGCGCCATTCGGCCCGAGAAATCCAAAAAAATCTCCCGGTTCAACGCGCAACGTAACGTCATCGACGGCGACAAGGTCGCCGTAACGCTTTACGAGATGCGAAATTTCTAAAGCAGCAATACTCATGGCACAATTCCCGCTATCTTTTTGTAGCGATGACGCCGAAAGGTTGCAATCAGATCGTCGGCCCCAGGTATTCCGCAGTCGATCAGCTGTTTTGCGACACGTTTGGTATCGAAGGGAACCCGGCGGTGCTTAACCTGCCATCCTCCGCTTCGTAACGTGAGAAGCGCGTAGGACGCCCGTGGATCCCCGTCTTTGGGGAGTCCGGCCGAGGCCACGTTGACGAGCATACGACCGCGCCACAGGCGCACATACGGCAAATGAACGTGGCCGAAGGCGATCACTTTCGCCTGCTCGTTGCCAAGCAAGCGTTCGAGCAGATCGTCGCTCGCATCCGGCCAGAGATGTTCGTCGTCGTTCGTCGGGTTGGCATGGACGACGAGCAGTTGGTTCTCCGCGTCCCCAAAGCGCAATTCGACGGGAAGTTCGCTGAGCCAACGAAGGCGCTTTTCGCCCAACGCGGCTCGCGTCCAGAGCATCTGCTCCTGTTCAAGGCCGACGAGTTCATCCTTGGCCTGGCAAAGATAGCGGTCGGTGTTCCCACGAACGCCAATCGCCTCAAGCTCGATTAAGCGGTCGACGACTTTTTTTGGACGCGGACCGTCCATACAGAGATCGCCGGCAACGACGATGGTGTCGGCGCCGCCCTGCACCTGCAGATCGGCTAAGCATGCGTCGAGCGCGACACTATTTCCGTGAATATCGGAGAGAATCGCTAAACGCACGTCGTTCCTAGGCGCGACGAAGGGCGAGGAGCATCCGCGACGGCGTTATGCCGACTTTTGCAAACTCATAGAGATCGAGAGATTCAACGCGAATGCCGGCTTTGCGTAACCGGCGCAGCGACGCGCCGAAGCGCATATCGGCAGCGACATGCATCGGCCCGAGCGTTAGCACGCCGGCTCCCATCGATTCACCGGGATCGAGGACAAAAACGCGAAATCCGTGCATGAGCCCGTGATCAAAGGCATTGTCGGCAACGACAACCACGTCGTCGGCAACGGCAGCACAGACAGCGGAGAGAGACGGCACCCACGATGCCAGAGGAAGTTCGACGACTGCCAAGCCATGCGCTCTGGCGACTTGAGCAAACCCTTGCCGTCCGATGTCATTTCCGCGCCGGCCAACGCCGATAAAGGCCGTTTTCCCGGCGACAACCACATCCCCGCCGTCAAAGAGTCCTGGGGCCGCGATATGCCCGGCGATGGGAACGTCGATGCGCGAAAACAGGGACTGCAATCGATCGGATTCTGCGCGGCGCGCCATCGCTGTCGGTCGCGTGAGCAACGCTCCATTTTCAAAGAGCACGGCCGCATCGGTGACGGCCGTTTCGTACGGATCATCGACATGCGAATCCATCACTTCCACGACGATGCCAAACGATTCCATCAATTTCACAAACGTGGCGTGTTGTTCCAACGCCCGCTCGACGATTGCTCCCGGTTCACTGGGTAGCGGAGTCGCTCGCGCAATTGCCGCCGTCGGCCGTACGGTCAACGCTCGGTGAAGCGTCCCACACGAACTTCCGAGGAGCCGCGGACCAAAGGAAATACTGCCTGAAGCGCTCATTGCGTCCTTTTCATTGAGGTTGGTGCTGCACTGGATTGCAGCGGTGTAAAAAGATCGGAGAGATCGCTGGCAAGCAAATCGTTGAGCGAAAGTGCAGGCAATCCCAAAGCTTCTTCTTCCGTTTTCACGACGCTGGCGATGGAAACGTGAACATCGCTCACATACCCCGGCTTGGTCAGCGGAGAGACGGCCAAGAGAAATCCACGCTGCGGATGGATGGAATCACCCAGCCGCCCGGTCCCGCCCGGTACGATCAGAACAACCGTCGATCCCCATGTCGGCAATTTTTCGACCGCATCGACAATCGTTCCAACAGCCGAATCAAGGTGCGACATCGAGAGGGCATCGGCCGTGTTCGCCGTTTCATCCGGCAAGTTCACAAAGGCAAAATCCGGTGCAGCGGCAGTATTTGAAAGCGTCCCGTAATCTCGGACAAACTCTTTTGCTAAGACCATATCGTTAGGGTGTCTTCCAACGACATAGGCAAGATCGGTGCGATCGCGCAACGATGCCAGCGCTGGAATATCCATCGTGTAACGCCCGGCATCCGTTAAGCCGGTGAGGTCCAAAAGACCGCCATAATTGCGAACAAGCAAACTCGCCTGCGAGGCCGTATCGAAAAGATAACCTTGACGTGGATAATCGCCGGGATCATCGGTGCCGGAAAGCGGCGTGCCGGGAAGATTGATCAACGACGCATTGGCTAAGTACGGTGTTGCGATGCCCCCCAAGAGCATGGCACGATCGACGCGTCCGGATGACGACTCTTCGTAGAAGTTTCGCGAACTCGCGAAGCGCAAGGCCAACGAGTGAAACACCGGTGTGAGATGCTCAGGCCATGTACGACGCGCCGCCGATCCAAAGATTGCATCGTACGTGGCTTGCCCGGCGACGATACAGATCACATGCGTAATCGCCTGCGAGCGAACGCCCGTTCCAAGCTGCGGCAGTAATGGATTCGGCGCGGGGTGGGCTTCGTCTCGCGCGTAGCGCAGAGCCGAATAGGTTGCTCGCAACAACGTTGCATGCTCGGGAGCAAATTCCGCGAGCGAAATTCGCTCCAACGTCGACCATCCAATGCCGTAGCCATCGGAATCCACAACGCTCAAAAATTTTCCGTCTTTACGGATCGCAAGTGCCGTTGGCGCTGCACCCGTTGGAATCAGCCCTAGGCGATGCAGATCACTCGGCTTGCTCGCATCGAGCACGGCAACGGCATTAAAGCCACGCAATGCGACATACAAACGCTTGCCGTGCGGGCCGAGGGCCAGCGCGACCGGCTGTGTACCGTACGGAGAGCCGGGATAGAAACGCAAATCCAAGCCGCCGATTACATGCGGCGCAGGCAACGAATCGATGACGGCGACTCGATCGATATTCGCAAAGGCGACGAACGCGTATCGGCCGTCATGACTTCGCACGACTGCCGTTGGATGTGCGCCGCCGATAATGAAGCCTTGCGGCATGGGGTCCAAGGCAAGAGCTTGCGCGGAATCAAACGACTGCGGACTATTCTCGGGCAGAATAGCCAGCGACGATGAATGACCGACGACGAACGTCGGCGCCGCAAATGCCGGAAGCGCGACCGGCACGCCAAGGGAACGATAGGCGGCTAGGCCTTCATCTGCCACATACAAATTTGCGTGGGCAACGGAAATTCCAACCGGCTCAAAACCAACCGGCAAGGTGGCAACGACCCGACGGGTCGCAACATCCACGACATCGACCGCGTCGCCATTCCGATCGCTCACATACAGCGTACTTTCATCATCGCTTGCCGCAATCGCCGATACATAGGCTCCGGAGAGGAGCGGAAAGCGCGGAGCACTCGGTTTCGGTAAGGCGATGTTTCCCGCGGCCGCGATTTGTCCGTTCGCTGAAATCGTCGCCTGAAAGAGCGATCCGCTGGCGGCATCGCCAACGAAGGCCTGCGCGGAACCGTCGAGCCCTTTTAGCACAACGAGGCCACCGCTAAAGGCAGATTTCGGTTCGGCAAGGACGCCGCTGACGTGCATCGTGGCCAAATCGACGACCGTCATCGTTGAGCCCCCGGTCACGCCGTCGGGCCACGAGCCGCCGCCGGCGAAGGCGCGTTTTCCCGATGCGACAACGGCAAATCGACCGTTTGGCGTCAGCGCGACGGCAAAAGAGCCCGTGCCTACCTCGGTTGAGACACCGACCGGTGCAACGGTCCTCCCGTCGGGCAAAATCGCGGCAAAGCGATCGGCCACATGCGGGCTACCGGCTGGGCGATTCCCCGCTGGAGCGGAAAAGGACGGCGAAATGCCGAGCAGCGCGAGTGCGAACCCCGCCGCGCAAAGTCGAATACGAACCACGAGCCTCTACTTTTTGTCTAAACGGTAGCCAATGCCACGCACCGAAGCAATTTCGATGGGCGCGTTAATCTCGGCAAGTTTTTTGCGAATCGACGCGATGTGCACATCGACAACGCGAGTGGGAACGCCGGAATTATCATTCCATACCTGCTCAAGAATTTGAGCGCGGGTGAGCAGGCGCCCCTCAGCCTCACCCAGGTGCCACAACAAACGAAATTCCAATGCTGTTAGTTGCACAGGTTTTCCGGCGGCCATGAGCGTGTGTAAATCACGATTGAGCAACGCATCGCCAAAACGAAGCACGGACTCGGATTCTCTCGTCGAGACGGCCTTTTCCCGGCGCCGCAAAAATGAAGCGACGCGGGCGACAAGCTCATTTCCGGAAAATGGTTTGGTGATATAATCATCGGCACCAAGCCCAAGACCGAGCAAGATATCCTGTTCTCGCGAGTGCCCGCTCACCATCAGGATATAGGCGTTGTTCGTGTTGGAAATCGATGTACACACGTCCAAACCGGAAATATCCGGCAAGCCAACGTCGAGCAGGACGACGTCGGGCTTGTAGGCAGCAGCCTGTTCAAGTCCTTCGGCTCCCGTGCCGGTAACGCGCACTTCATACCCGGCCCGCTCTAGGACCGTCTTTTCTAACTGGGCAACATCGTCGTCATCTTCGATGACCAGAATACGGGCAACAGACATACGCTCTCCTTAGACCACGGACGTTGCGTCCTCTTCTTGCTCTGATATTGGCGTGCGGCGTGCGATGCCCTCGGAGGTGGCCGCAACAGCGACAGCCGAGGCCACGGCTTCGACGACGCGATGGTCGAAAATTGAGGGCACAATATACTCAGGCCCAAGTTCACGATCCGAGACCGAGGCCGCAATCGCCCTTGCGGCAGCGACTTTCATCGCATCGCTGATTCGCGTTGCGCGCGCGTCGAGCGCTCCTCGAAAAATGCCGGGAAACGAGAGCAAATTATTGATTTGATTGGGGTAATCCGAACGTCCCGTAGCCAGTACGGCGGCCACATCTCCGGCTTCCTCCGGCATGATCTCCGGCGTGGGGTTGGCCAGAGCGAAAACGATCGGATCCTTCGCCATACACCGGATCATATCGACCGTCAAGGTTCCGGGTGCGGAGACACCGATGAAGGCGTCGGCGCCCTCAAGCACATCGCCGAGCGAGCCGCTGCGATTCCGGCTATTGGTATGCTCGGCTAGCCAGCTCCAATGCGAACGATCATACCGTTCGCCGCGCCGTAGCGCGCCATTACGATCAACGGGAATAATATCACCGACACCAAGATGCAAGAGCATTTTCATCGTCGCCGTTCCCGCCGCTCCCGTTCCGGCGACGACGATCGTCATATCGGAAAGTTTTTTCCCGACGACACGGCTTGCATTCATCAAAGCGGCCACGACGACGACGGCTGTTCCATGTTGGTCGTCATGCATCACCGGAATATCCAGACGCCCTTGCAATCGCTCTTCAATTTCAAAGCATCGCGGTGCGGAAATATCTTCGAGATTGATTCCACCGAACACCGGCGCGATATGAACGACCGTATCGACAATTTCATCAACATTCATCGTATCGATGCAAATGGGAAACGCATCGATATTGGCAAATCGCTTAAACAGCATCGCTTTGCCTTCCATGACCGGAATGGCACCAAGCGCACCGATTTCACCTAAGCCGAGAACGGCGCTCCCATCGGTGACGACGGCGACGCAATTGCGTTTCATCGTGAGCGCATGAGCTTTGCGGGGATCCGCGGCGATGGCCATTGCAACGCGCGCAACACCGGGCGTATAGAGCATTGCAAGATCGGCCCGTGTCTTTATTGGAATCTTCGGTTCGATCGAAAGTTTCCCGCCGAGATGCGCTAAGAACGTCGAATCGGAAAAACTGACAATGCGCATATCCGGGAGGGCACGAATCGACCGTTGCAATTCGCGCACCAAATGCTCGGATGGTATGGTAACGGTAATATCTCGAATCACTCGCGAATGTGAGGCGCTTCGCATATCGACGCCCTGCACGCTCGCTCCGGCATCGCTCATGGCTGCAGCCAACGCCGCGAACGCCCCGGGCTGAGCATTCATTTCGATGCGCAGCGTCATCGTTACCACAATTATGCGCCGCCTATAGACATCTCGTGAACGCGAAACGACGGCGAGACGATACTCGCATCGTAGATGAGATCGCTTCCGACGGCATCGATTCCCATAAGCATGTGACCCATTTCCGAGGCGATGGTAAATTCCTCAACCGGATAGGCGATCTCACCGTTTTCAATATAGAGGCCTCGGGCTCCCCGCGAATAGCTTCCGCTTGCATGTTCGTGAGCGAATCCGATGATATCGAGTACCAAAATGCCTCGTTTTGTCGTCGCGATCAGCTCATCGAGTGCCGATGTGCCAACAGCGAGAGCGAAGGTTGTCGGGCCAACGCCCCCGCCGGACGCGTTTCCTGTCGATGTGATGCCGAGTTTCCGCCCATAGTACGTATCGCTGAGAAACGAACGCAGTATTCCATTTTCGAGAACAACCGTCTCTTGCGTTGCAACCCCTTGTGCATCGAATGGGCTACTCCCCAAGGCTCGTGGAATCCGGCCATTGTCCGTGATGTGCACCAGCGAACTCCCGACACGCTCGCCGATTTTATCGGCCAACCAAGAATTTCCAATAGCAACATTAGCGGCACTACACGCAGAAAAAAGATCGCCGAGCACGGCGGCAGCAACATCGCGCTCGAAGATCACCGACATGGCGCCGGTCGGTGCTTTTCGTGCACCAAAGAGCTCCGTTGCTCGCCGCGCCGCCATGGTAGCAACCGACGCGCAAGAATCCAATGCATCCAGATATCGGGCTGCCGTTCCAAAATGGGCGGTGCGTTTTGTCTGCCCGTCGAGGGCCAGCGGCGAGGCCGAGCGGCTCGCGCGCGTCGCGGTATAGGCTCTCGCAAAACCCGCAGAATTTGCCAGAGCAACACCGATCGTGGCATCGCTATAGTACGAGGAACCACCATCGACGATACGCCGATCCGCTTGCCGCAAAGCACGTTCCATCTCCAACGCGTCGAATAAGCGATCATCGTCGGCTCGTTCGTCTACAGCCCGATCGAAAAGTTGTAATGCTTCGCCATCATCCTGAGCAAAAGAATCGGGAAGGCCGAGCAAGGGATCGATACCAACATATTCGGCTGCCCGTACGGCGCGTTCGACGATCGCATCGAGTTGCGTCGGATCAACCTCCGTCGTCGATAACGTAGCACGCCGCCCGTTGCACATCACGCGCAACGTTAACGTACTTGTATCGGAGCGATTAAGGGAGAGAATGCGTTCCCCGCGCGCCTCAGCCGAAAAGCGACGAGCAGTCGTCACCTCGGCTTCGGCTTGATCGGCACCCTTCGCTCGTGCGCGACGAATGGCATCGACGGCACGCTCGAGCGCAACATCGGCCTTACGCATCGGCCGTGCCTCCGACGGTGACGGCTGAAATTTTCACCGTGGGCATTCCGACACCAACGGGAACGTACTGTCCATTTTTTCCACACGTATAATGCCTTCGTGCCAATTGCGCATCGTGCCCGACGGCGGTCACGCGCGTCATGATGTCCGGCCCGTTGCCAATGATCGTGGCGTTCTTTATCGGCGCAGTAATCCGGCCATCTTCCACAAGATACCCCTCGGCGATCATAAAGACGAAATCTCCGCGGCTAATTTCAACTTGCCCACCGGCAAACGATTTTGCGTAGATGCCATGTTTTGTGGAAGAGATAATCTCATCAAGCGTGGACGTACCGGCCGGCATATACGTGTTGCACATACGCGGTAGCGGCAAATGAGCAAACGATTGTCGTCGCCCGTTACCCGTGCGGGCCATGCCCAGTACTCCGGCGTTAATTTCATCGAGCAGATACCCGCGTAAAATTCCGTTTTCCACGAGCACGGTATGTGCCCCCGGATTCCCCTCATCATCGCAGGCGATGCTGCCACGTTCTTCGGGAAGATTGCCGTCGTCGTAGATTGTGACCAAGTCACTCGCGACGCGCTCTCCGATCCGGCCGGCATAGAGCGACGTTCCTTTGGCGTTGAAATCGCCTTCTAAGCCGTGTCCAACGGCCTCATGAAGCAAGACGCCACCGCCACCGGCACCGACGATCATCTCCATTTCCCCCGACGGCGCGGGACGCGCATCCATATTCAAGAGGGCGATACGCGCCGCATCGGCTGCCAATTCTTCAACGGGATGCGTCGTAAAATACTCGAGGCTCGTTCGACCACCATCGGCGGCGTAGCCCGATCCGCGTTGGCCTCCCGATCCCGCGATCGCTTGCACGCCGAAGGTCAACATCGGTCGACGATCATGCACGCGACGCCCGTCGCTTGTGGCAATCCAGATTTCTTGCACTTCATCGGCAACGTGAGCGTTCACCGCGGAGATGCGCGAATCGGCGGCACGCGCGGTGGATTCCGCGCGCTCAAGAAGTTTGGCAAATGCGGCAGCATCACCAAGTGATTCACGTTGCGGATACAACGTTGGCAGGTGCCCAGCAATGCGCGCAGCACGAGCGCTTCCGGCGGGTGAGTGACGAGCGATGAGCGATGCCGATTGTGCGGCCGCCAAAAGTGCCGCCTCGGAAATATCCTCGGAGTAAGCGTACCCTGCCGACTCGCCGCAGACAACACGAATCCCGACGCCCGTACTCGCGACAACAATGCCCTCATGAACCTGACCATTCTGCAACCGAAAGGCCAGCGTCGAACGACGCTCTGCAAAGACATCGGAAAATTCCCCGCCGTAGCGCAGAGCGGCTTGGAATATCCGCGCCAAAAGGGCTTCATCGATCATACCCGGCTCCTTCGCTACCAACGAGCAATCGCATCCAACACGTGCGCAAAGGCCGTATCTGGATCGTTTTGTGACGCATCGACGGCGAATGCGAACACAACCGTTCCATGGTGAGCAGTGCGCAGATAACCGACGAGTGCGCTCACTCCATCGAGATGCCCCGTTTTGGCGCGAAGTCGCCCATCCGCCGCACCGAAATCATCGTCTTGTAGGGTTCCGTGACCGCTCCCCGGGAGCAATCCTTGCAGTTCATACCGCTCTCGAACGAGCAGAAACGCCAACGCGCGCATGGTGATGCGATTTTGATGCGATAGCCCGCTTCCGTCGATAAGACGAAAACCTCGTAACGGAATTCCGAGGTGCCGAAGATAGCCCAGCTCATACTTCAGACCGATGCGGTCATTTCCGATACCACCGATGCGACGCGAAATGGCAACAAGCACTTGCTCGGCGATGTGGTTATTGGATTCGAGTAACATCCGGCGCAACACCGCTCGCAGTGGAAGGCCGCGATGCGTCCAGAGCACTTGTCCGCCCCAACCGGATGAACCGATAACGCGTTTGGGACCAACATGAATGCCCGCCTGCACGAGCATTGCGTGCAATACGGAGAGCAGATCATGCGGCATTCCGTGCAACGGAAGCCAAAACTGCCGATGTTCGTTTGGAGCAATCGTCCCGCTCAACGTATACCTGTTGGGACCATCCGGAACAACATCCACGCTTCCCGGTACTGCGCTGGAAAGAACACCATTGCGAATGGTAACGAGACTGCCGTCCGGATGCACGGTGATACGCGCCTTCATGCCCAACCTTGCGGCAGTAACATGCACTTCTACGGTATCCTGATCTAACGACAATCCACTTGTTGGGGCTTGAAAGCCTTCATCGTCATCCTCCGGGTTCCAAGTGGGATTCAGCTCCGGCGTCGTTACGGCAGTACCATCGACGCCGATGCCGGCGATCTGGCGAACGCCCTCCCGAACGAGTTCGCGCACACCGGCTCGCAATGTTTGGCGCGTCAAGAGCGGGTCTCCCGATCCGACGAACCACAGCATCGGAGCACCATCCGGCGTGGGCATGGCAATGAAACGGCTCGCGAAGCGAAATTGAGGACCAAGGACGTGCAACGCGGTAACGGTGACCAGGAGTTTTTGCGTCGATGCGGCGACGAGCGGCGTTACCGACGCGTCGTTATACAGCAATCGGCCATCGGATGAAAGCACGACCAAACCGTGACGGGAACTGCCAACCAACGCGGGCGAAAAAAGCGCACGGTACGGCGGCGCGCTGCCAAGTAGCAGCGCGGCAAGGACAACGACGAACGCCTTCCCGACCGAGTTAGCGAGGATCGAGGGCTGCAATCCGTTCAGCAAGCTTTCTGTTTTCGGTGCGAAGTGCATCGAGATCGGAGCGTAATGCTTCAACTTGCGCCGGAACGCTACGAGCTTCTTGAATACGCAGAATGGCTTCGGCGGCATCGCGACGGACTCGCCCATCGAAGCCGGAGACGGAAAGCCGCGACAGCGACGGAATGAGGCGCGCATCCCCTAGGGACTCGGCAGCGGCAATCGCTCCCAACTGGACAAGAAATTGGGCATCATCGAGCAGAAGATCCAAGGCTTGAACCACGGTACTCCGCTGGTTCTCGATGAGCGCCCCTATGCGCGCTAACGCTCCGGGCACTGCTCGACGCAACCCTTCGTCGCGACCGGGATCGGCACAGAGAATCGCACTATCGATAACTCGTTCATCTGCAAGTTCGGCCATACCGCGCAACGCGGCCGCTTCGATCGTGCCATTCCAACTGTGTTCCGAAACAAACGACTGCAGCACATCAAACGCTCGCTCATCGCGAGTCTTTCCAAGCGATGTCAGTGCGGCAGCTTGCACAAAATACGACGCATCGCCTTTGGCAACGGGGAGTAGCGCATCGGCTGCCGTCGCATCGCGGAAATTCCCGAGTCCTTGCGCAGCCGCACGGCGCACCTTCGGATGTGCGTGAGTAAGGGCAGTCATTAACAGTTCTTGAGCCCACGGTGCCCGCGTCTTTGCCAGCGCAGAACACAGTTCGTCGAGCACGCCCCAGAACGGTTCGTTGCGCAGCGCATCGGCGAGCGCCGTGCGTGCTTTTGCACTACCATCCTTGCAGAGCGCCCGGGCCGCGCGAATACGAGCGATCGGATCGGGATCGTGTGCAAGAATAGCGATCAGATCATCTGCGCCGAATACGAACGTCATTTCCGACAGCACATAGGCTCCCGGATCCAAGCGAACGAGTTTCGGACGGCTCGGTGCATGAATTGCCAGTGTCGTGTGTGGGCCGTCGATATGCATGGCGACGCGACGTTCATCGCCGATTGCATCGGGGCCGACATTGGACAGCCCGCCGTCGCTCAGACTTTGGCACGAACCAACGATGAGATCGAACGTAAATGCCGGATGGGTATCATCGATTGTTTGCTTTTGATCGACGGTGACGATCAGCACACGTCGTTCTTCATCCCAGCGAAGATCGATGTCGAGTTGCGGATGCCCGGCATCGAAAACCCAACGATCGAAGAATCCTCGCATATTGCGCCCGGTCGACGTTTCAATCGCTCGAATGAGATCGATTGTCTCAACGTTTTTCGTTGCATTGCTGGCAACATAGGTTTGAATCGCTCGCCAAAACCGTGCCTCGCCGAGTTCACCGCGCAACATATGCAAGACGGCGCCACCCTTCTCGTACAAATGGCGATCGAACAGTTCGATGGGATCACGGAAGCGATTGCATACGATTGGACGACGATAGCGATCGGAATCCTCATCGACGTAGCGCGCAACGCAGCCGAAGACATCATACAGATACTCATCCCAGCCCAGATCCGCCTCGCGCCATACGCATTCAAAATAGGTGGCAAAGCCTTCGTTAAGCCAGGCATGCGACCAATCGCGACAAGTGAGCAGATCGCCGAACCATTGGTGGGCTAGTTCGTGCGAAACCAACGGATCCGATGAGAAATCCAGGTGAGCTCGTGCATCGTGGAGCGTTCGATCCGTCTGCGTCGTCGCCGATGTATTTTCCATGCCGCCGAAGATAAACTCGGCGACGGCAATTTGCGTGTACCGTGCATACGGATACGGCATCGCTGTTTTCTTTTCGAAACATTCGATCATCGCCGGAGTTGCGCCGAACGAACGTTTCCCATCTTCTTGTCGCCCAGGAAGCACGGAAAACGAAACAGGGACAGCGTTCTTTCCCGCCGTTCCTTGCTCGATTTCAGCGAAGGGACCAACGACGAGCGTCAGCAGATACGTGCTATGGGGAACATGTTGTTCGTACCGATACGTCGTCGTATCGCCCTCATCGCGTTTTTCCATGAGCGCGCCGTTGGATAGCGCATAAAGCCCTTTGGGGACAATGATCGTCGCCGATGTCGTCTGCTTTTCATGCGGATAATCAAAGCATGGCAACCAATAGCGCGCATTCTCATCTTGACTCTGCGTCCACGCATGCGCGGGGCGTTGCGGATGATCGTCATCGGGGAGAATAAAAAACAACCCGGCGCGCGGATTGCTCACCGAGTAGGTGATCGCAACATTGCCTTGCGCTCCGGCTGGAATGGCTGGAGAAAAATGCACGTGAAGGCGATCATCGCGATGTTCGAACGTGCAGCCGTATCCGGGCGCCTCAACCTGTGCGATACGAAGATCGACGGCATCGAGTTCTACGCGTTCAACCGGTTCATCGAGGGCACGAATGGTCGTCGTACAGACACCTTCGAGGCGGCGCTCGGCGAGGAATGGTCGCAGATGAAGATCGATGTGTTCGACGCGGACGCGCTTATCCGGGCCGTAATTGGATCGCGCGCCGGGCAGCGCAAACGCACGGTGGGAATCGTTCAAAACTCTCTTCATGGAAGCGCCCCTGTTCGTTAGCGACTAGGGAGCACCCCGCCATCGACGGCTAAGACCGCGCCTGTTACGAAACTCGCCTCCGCTGCGACAAAAAACCGAACCGCATCCGCGATATCTTCAAAGCTTCCGATCCCGCGGGCGCGAGCGGCTTCTCTCGTCAGGTCCTTTTCACGAATATCGCCGGGTTCGAGCATGTTGAGCGTGATGCCGTTTGCGGCTTCTTCGACGGCGATTGTTCGGCCCAGGGCAACGAGCGCGCTCTTGGCCGCCAGATGCAAGCCGAAGGCCGGCATCGGTTGCGTCTGCGCCGATCCGTGCATGCCAAAGAGGACGATCCGGCCGAACTGCGCGGCCCGCATGGCCGGAAGCACCGCTTGCAGAGCCAACATCGCGCTGCGCACGTTGCCATCGAACATCGCCTGATAATCGTCCACGGTCGTTTTAGCAAATCGCGCAATATGTAACGGCCCGACGCCGTGCACCAGGGTATCGAACGGCCCTTCGGCTTGCACAAACGCCGCAAGTTCACGGACGATCTCATCGGCAGGAGCAAAAAAATCGATCTGCGTCGAGGAAGCCGATGCCCCGGCGGCGTGTAATTCCGCGAGGACGCGGTCCGGCGACGTGCGATAGTGCGTCATCGCGACGTGCGAAAATCCATTTCGCGCCAACGCAACGGCAACGCCCGCGCAGAGCCCGGACGCGGCTCCCGTTACAAGCGCACGACGAAGATGTGGCGCATTCGCTGGCACGCCCTAGGCGTTCGCAACGACCGGTGAAAGCTCCGCCTGTACCGCTTTTCGATCGGCGACGCGCTGGGCAAACCCAAGCCACGTGTTATAGATCATCGGCACGAGGAAAAGCGTGAGGATGAGCGAGGAGAGTAAACCACCGATAATGACGGTGCCCATCGATTGTCGCCATTCGGCACCTTCGGCAAATCCGAGCGCAAGCGGCAACATGCCGAACACCATCGCGCTCGTCGTCATCACAATCGGTCGGAAGCGCGTTGCGGCGGCTTCAAGCACCGCCTCTTTCACGCGCATGCCGCGTTTACAAAGCGTATTCGAGTAATCGACGAGCAAAATGCCATTCTTTGCAACGAGACCGAAGAGCATGATAATGCCGATCATCGAAATGAGATTCAGCGATTGCGCACCTTCATGATTGAGCAACTGCGCAATGCCAAGGCCAATGAGTGCACCGACGATAGCGACGGGAACCGAAAACATCACGATTAAGGGTTCGACGAACGAGCCGTAGAGAATAACCATCAACATATAGACCAGCATGAAGGAAACCAACAGGGCGATCCCCATGTTTGCCACGGTCTCCATCATATATTGCGTATCGCCTTGCGCTTTTAACTGCACGCCCGGGGGAAGAAATCCGGGCTGATGCAAGGCCGCCTCGAGCGGCTGCGTGACCGAACCCAGGGAATAGCCAGGAAGCGTACCACCATAGATGTTCACAACGCGTTGCCGATTGAGACGCTCGATTCGTGTTGGTGCCGTCGTCCACGTAAACGTCGCGACCGAGCCGACCGGAACGAGCGTTCCGTCGCTGGCGCGAACGCGAACATTACGAAGCGTCGATTCATCCGCGCGCAAGGCGCGCGGAAACTCGACACGTACATCGACGAGTCCGTTTTCCGTACGCACTTTCGTAGCGACGGCACCGTCGATGGCTAAACGAGCAGCCAAAGCAGCGGCACCGGGCGAGACGCCGAGCACGGCGCACTTTGCGCGATCGATCTGCACATTCAAGCGCGGCGCACCATTCTCCGCGCTCGTTTGCACGTTGACGGATCCCGGAATAGCGCGAAGGTAATTGGCAACTTTCTCCGCAGCACCATTGATTTGTGAATCAGGTCCAGTGAGCGCATAGAAAATTTGTGTTCCCGAACCGCCGCCTCCGTCGCCCGAGACTTCGAAATCGCCGCCCGGAGCAAATGATGTCAGCGCGCGAATTTTTTCGATGATCGCATTGGTGTTACTGCGCTGCGCTTTTGTCGTTTGCGCGTTGAGCACGGCATAATTCCCACCGACGGAGCTTCCCCAGCCGGACGGCTTGCGCCCGACGGTTGATGAGATCGATTCGATTCCCGGAATTTTCATAATTTGCGTACTCAGCGCATCGGCATATTTGGATGTCTCGTCGATTGGCGTCCCCGGCGGATACGTCAGCGTCATTGAGATCGCGCCGGTCTGCGATTGCGGCACAAAATCAAAAGCGATTTTCCCGAGCAATGGCATCGTCAACGCGAGCGCTAACGGCACGCCGAACGTGGCCGCGAGCACGCGACGATTGGAGAGCATGTGCGCCGACGAGCGCAATAAGAATTTGAGGTAATTGCGCGCCGCCGCAAACCATATAAATCGACGATGTCCGTTGCGATGAACCCGGTCAAACGCACCAACGCACGCAACGATATGCGAAAGCAAGATTTGCGGAGCCGACGCCATTCCTTCGGTGTAATTCACTGCAACAAGCTTGCCACGGCGATCCAACGCTCGGGCAAATGGCGAAAGGAGCAGGCCAAGACCCAGCACGATGATTACCATGATATCGACAACGGCTGAGATCGTTCCGCCGCCGATCAACAGAATCGCGTTGATGGTAAGTAAGGCGCAAACGAATCCGACAAAATATCCATGGCGCAAAGCAGCGGGCAAGGCTCTTTTATGATAGAACCCGAGAATGTCGTCGTAACGAGCGACGATGGCATTGAGTACGACCAACGCGCCAAGAATGATGCCGATGACGCGGCCGTAGGTCCATGGCAGAAAGAACATACCGATGGCGGCTGCAATGAGAGCGGCGGAAAGACGCCAATCTTTGAGCGGCTCCAGCCAATTCGGCAACCCCTGTTCGCGCTTTTTCACCGACCATGTCGCCGCCAGTAGCGGGGTGAGCGTGAACGATACGAACAGCGAAAACAGCGTTGCGATGACGACAACTGCTCCGAACTCCATAAGATAACGTCCGACGATTCCCGGCAAGAACGCAATCGGGAGAAACACGACGACATCGACCATGGTGATCGCGACGGCCGCGCCACCGATTTCATTGCGCCCATTGATGGTGGCCTCGGCGGCAGATTCACCCATGTCTCGATGTCGCGTAATATTTTCTAAAACAACAATCGAATCGTCGACAAGAATACCGATAATCAGCGATAATCCCATCAACGACATCATATCGAGGTGGAAACCAAAGAGCTGCATGACGATAAACGTCGAGAAAATCGAACTCGGAATCGCAATGAGCACGACGGCAGCATTGCGCCACGCATGAAGGAACAGCATCATCACGATGGCGGTGAGGATGATGCCTTCGATCAAGGATTGCCAAACGCCGTTGAGTGAATCCGCCGTATAATCGGCTGGAGCGTCGATCTCGTGAAACGACAGTTGCGGGAACTGCTTTTCGATAATCGCAAGTTGGGCGCGGGCAATTGCCGTCGCGCTAATTTCATCCGACGTAATCGTGCGGCCGAGGCTCACATACAACCGCGGCTGACCATCATATTTTGAGATGTAGCGCTGGGTTGTGTGGCCGTCGTCCGTTTGGGCGACATCGCCGATGCGTAGCGTGCGATTCGAGTTCCCCGGAATCGGCAACGCGATACCCGCAAGATCTGCCGCAGTGTTGACATCGGCGTGAACGGAAACGGAGACTTCGCGCGTCGGCTGTTGCAAGAGACCGCCGGGAAGATTCGAGTTATTCTGCGAGACGGCATTAAAAATATCGGAAAGCGTCCCGTTAACGGCGATGAGCGCCGCCGGATCGGGATAGACATGAAACTCCCGCGTTTGTTCGCCAAAAACATCAACGGTCTGAACATTCGGAATCGCCTTAAGCACCGGCTTGAGGCGATTATCGACGACATCGGCGAGTTGCGTGGGACTCAATTCATTTGAACTCACCGCAAGATCGAGCAACGGCTGCGTTGAGCCGTTTTTAAACACATAGGGTGGATCGAGATCGTTGGGCATGAAAACGCGCGCTGCATCAACGGCGCGCTGCACATTGATAGAGGCGAGATTGAGATCGGTACCGAGATTAAACTGCACGACGACGGATGCCGTGGACTCCTGCGCCGTCGCCGTCACTTGATCGACATCATCGATGCCATCGAGTTGATCTTCAATCGGCTTGACGATGAGTTTGGTCATCTCATCCGGAGAAGCGCCCGCATAGTTTGCCTGAACGACGACCACCGGAAATGCCGTATTCGGCGGATCTTGGCTGCGCCCGAGCTTAAAGAACGAGATCGTCCCGAAGACCGCCAACGCGATGAAGAGCATGGCGGTGATAACGGGTCGACTGATTGCAAAGCGGGTGAGCCACATGGCGGGAGTCCTTTCGGCGTTCGTACGTGGCAGAATACGCCTCGACTAGCCTACATGTTTCGCCTGACACCCCGCAATCACTCGCGCCCGCTCGCTGCCCGGGCCGTAAAATGCGCTCGCTAAATAAGATCGGCGGCGACGAGCTATTCGCGCATAAGTGAGCGACTGGCCATTCGTCGCCATCCACTGCGTGTACTCGTTTTCTTCAAGCGCGGTCGGCGGGTTGCCGTGGCAAAAAAAACGTGACGGGCATGCGGCCTACGTATCGCACTCCGGCCGAACGTAGTGGGCAGCCCATTGGCGGTCATGGCGCTGGTGTTTCGGGGGGCATCGTTGGCCTCGGCATTTGGAGCGAGGATTCAAGGCGATCGAGAAGCCTTCTAAGTTGCAGACCTATGCTGCGCTCAAGACCGAGCGCGACGTCCGGTCGCTTGTCTAGAAATGTCTGAAGGACCCGACGCTGCCAACACATCACGCGAGTTGGAACCCGAACGATCACATCCATATCGACTCGGTCGTCTACACGCGCGTCAATTTCCCCAATGAACTGCCCCTCTCCGAGTTCGGCCACGGTCATGCCGCCTTGTCTAACGTCTGCGATCCCGGAAAATATCACCGAAAAGCGATCACTGCCGCGATCGTGTTCGACGAGCGAAGCGCCAGGGGGGATGTTTTCCCACGCCCCAAGTCTGTACAGGTTAAGCGCTTCTCTCCGCGTCAGAGAAGGAAACGCTATCTGTCGAAGGCGTTCTTGATCGGCGGTAAGATGGACCGGTCGCCGCTCAAAAAGGAGCCGCACGACCCAGGCCGCGTTGATAGCACAAAAACCGATATTCCATGCGATCGGCGCAGTCAGGGGCGTTGGCTGTAGGTAATAGTATTCAATGATGAAAACAGCGCCTATGATTGACAAAACGCGCAACCAGAGTATGTCGTGCACGACATACGACGCAAGGTAAAGGAGATTCGCGCATGTCAACCACGCGTTTGCTGGAAACAAGCCGTTCATTGCATCTACCTGCTCCTGAAGCTGGCCCGCTTTCGCGGAGAATTTTTGCTTAGACATCAGGCGGCGTGACTCATGCGCCACTCGAATTCCATCGGCGAGATGTTGCTGATCGACATATGCCGACGCCGTGGATTGTAGAAACTCTCGATAATCTCGAAGACCTTTTACGCAAAAAATATCCACGGAACCGGGCCAGCTTCAAATATTCGAATGACTAAAACGTGTTCGTTTCCGACGCCTAAGTGGATGCCGCAAGCGTGGCGGTTTCGATCGTGCCGCATCGCCCACACGAGGAATAAAGTAACGCCTTCGCGTTAGACGAAATAGCAACGACAACGTGATTGTCGACGTGCTTCACTTCGCGATGCATCGCGATGCTTCACAATGCTTGCTCCGACCATCACGATGCACACCTGCAGCGCCGTCCGTTTTAGGTAAATACCGTCTGTGGTGTCAGGAAACGCCAATTTGCTTAAGCAAGCCAACTAAATCGTAGAATAATTTCTCTTCGACGATTTCGCCGTTAACCCAATGAGCGACGGTACAAAACTCGATATGAAAACTCTTGTTGGTTGCCGGAATCATCTTCCCATCCGCTCCCTTCATCGGACCTTTCATCGTTCCGGTGAAGTCGGCAACGGTGCAGGTCCAGTCGCCCTGGGCAATTTCCACTTTGTACGGATGGTTAATGAGGTGATTGTCCGGAAAAGTTTTAAAAAATTCGATCGACTCCGCTTTATGGTTTGCCCGTCCCCGTGTCGCTTCGGGCTGTCCCGGCCAAAAAACGGCGGTGTCGGCCGAATGACGCTTTTCGAAGGTCTCCCAGTCTTGTCCATTCCAAGCATCGTCAAGGGTTCGCATGAGTTCGAGGTTGCCTTCTGCCATAATGGTGCTCCGTTCGTTCTACGCGAATTCGGCTTTGATTGGCATTGTACCCTCGACGTCTATTTCAATAATGAGAACATCTACGTCAGCGATAAACGGGTGGCGAGATTGATGCGCGAGCACAACATCCAGCGCGCCAGCCGCCGTCCGGATTACCGGAAGAAATTAGTTGTCGAAACCCGCGTTGGTGGTGGATTTTTGCGTCGCGTTGACGTGGATATCATGATCGACAAACACATGAAAATCTTTGGTCGTGGGAATGGTGACGTCTTTGCCGCGAACGAAATTGTGGGCAAAAAGCCCAAGCGGGCCAAGCAGAACGTAGGTTAAAATTGTCGCAGTCGATGACGCACCCTTTTTACTACTTCCTGCGCCCGCTGCGTGATTGACGTCCGAAAGCAATATTTTGCCGTGGTCTGCGCTGAACACCCAGTTCATGGCAATACCGAGTTTGCCGCCATGCCCGTTCCCGCCGGCATGGTCAACAAGGGTAACCGTTGCTTCGCCGTTAGCCCCTTTGGGGATAACCACAAAGCCACTAGCGTCGACTTCCTTATCCACGGTTATTGGGACAATATCCCCCACCTTCGCCGAGTTCGACGAGACTGACTCAGACAAGGATACTTCCACGCTTGTTCCGCCGCCGACAAGAACGGACGTCGTAGGTTGCGCCGGAAGTGGCGTCGCGGCGGGATCGAAGGCCGCTGGAGTTGCCAAAGGCTGCGGTGCCTGTTGCGCCATTGCCGGAGCCATGAGCGCTGAAATGAGGAGAATAAAGAGAAGTTTTTTCATAACGGTGGCCTTCCAAAGAGTTGCGTTGGGCGAGGAGGCAAAGGTGCACAAAACGAGCCTGTTAGGGCTCGTTTTCTTTATGGTGCGCAAGACTGGACTCGAACCAGCACGCCGTTGCCAGCGCTAGCACCTCAAGCTAGTGCGTCTACCAATTCCGCCACTCGCGCATGAGGTTTTTCGCCTACTAAGAAAGCATGGCGAACGTCCGTGATTCTGCGGCTTCACGTCTGCCCCTGTCAAGCCCCTAAGAAGCTTTGACGGCGCAATCCGGGGATGTCTCCGATTCGCTTGTACCGAAAACGCACGGCATGGCCAAGCAGCCGATAGTCGGCCCTGCGGTGCTCGCCCGAGGGTTCATCGGGCGCTCCATGTACGGATTTGCCGCGATTGCACTGGGGACGTGCGCGATCGCCTGGCAGAGCGGTGATATTTGGCAACCGATCAACGGGCTTTCGGATGCTCCGATTCACCAAGCTTTCGCCATCATCGTCGGGAGCATAGAGATTCTTGGCGGCGCGGCCATGCTGTCGCCGAGGACTGCGCGGTGGGGCGCCATCGCACTTGGGGCGATCGCATTCCTGTTGACCGTGCTTGGGCTGCCGCTCGTTTTTGCACAACCGCTCGTCTACAACGGCTACGGCAATGTTTTCGACCAGCTCTCGCTCGTATCGGCCGCGCTCGTTCTCTTTGCGTCGCTCAGTCCCGATGCGTCATCCACATTCGATGGCATAGCAAAGATCGGCTACGTGTTGTTTGCCGTTTGCGTCGTCTCGTTTGGACTCGAGCAGCTGTTCTATCTCCCTCAGACGGCAAGCCTCGTTCCGAAATGGTTGCCACCTGGACAACTGTTCTGGGCGATTGCAACCACCATCGCGTTCTTTCTTGCGGCAATCGCTATGCTTACCGGATGTCTGGCCCGCTTAGCGTCGCAGTTGACCACTGCAATGCTCGCAAGTTTCGGCGTCATCGTTTGGCTACCGATCCTCTTTGCAGATTCCCATAGTATCCCACATTGGACGGAAGCCGTGGAAACATTCGCGATCGCCGCATCCGCGTGGGTGATCACCGATTATCTCAGTAGCCGCAGTCTATCAAAGCCCTAGGACAGCGCGCTACTTCATATTGGGATCGAGCGCGTCGCGGAGGCCGTCGCCCATATAGTTGATGGCGAGGACGGTCACAAAAATGCAAAGTCCCGGAAACACGGCAATCCACCAGGCTTGTTCAAGATTAGCCACGGCGTTCGCCAGCATATTGCCCCATGATGCGTCCGGCGGCTGAATGCCCGATCCCAAAAACGAGAGCGTCGATTCGGTGATGATGACGCCGGCGATATCCAACGTCGCTTGCACGATCACGGGCGCAACGGTGTTGGGCATCAAGTGCCGGAAAATAATCCGCAGATCGCCGTTGCCGACGGCGCGTGCCGCCTCGGCGAACTCACGCTCGCGCAAACTTAAGAAAGCACCACGCACCAAACGCGCAACGGACGGCCAAGAGAGCGCACCGATAATCAACACGATGCTAAAGAAATTCAAACTCGCTCGCGACGAGGACATCGCGACAATTCCGGTGAGCACGAGTAACAGCGGTAAAAGCGGTATCGAAAGAAAGACATCGACAAGACGCATCAGGACGTAGTCGACCCACCCACCGAAATACCCGGCGATTGCCCCGATAAATGCTCCGATGAGCACTTCGATAAGCACCGTAACGAGTCCGACGGTTAACGAAATACGCGCGCCGAAAAGCAAGCGCGAGAGCAAGTCGCGTCCGACTTCGTCGGTGCCGAGGAGATGGTGCGCGCATTGCACGGAATCAACGAAACACGGTGGCAACGGCGGTCCGTGCCAATGCGCGTTGTCGATGGCCGTCGGACTAAACGGTGCGAGAAACGGCGCGAAGACCGCACCCAGCACCAATGCAAGCAAGACCGCTGCGCCGACAATAGCCAGGCGATGACGACGAAAGCGCATCCACGTCGTGACGCGGACGAACTCCATGTCGTTTTCAGTCGCCGGATCCGGTGCCGGTTCGAGCATAGTAAATGTCATCGACGGCCCCTAGTCGTACCGCACGCGCGGATCGAGCCACGCATACGCTAAATCAGCGGACAAATTCGTGAAGACGACCAAAAACGCCACCATGCAGAGGTAACCCATCATCAACGAGACGTCTTGTTGCTGCAGGCCATTAAAGAAGAGCCGCCCCATGCCCGGCCAGGCAAAGATCGTCTCAGTCACAACGGCGCCCGAAACGAGCCCCGGTAGGCTTAACGCCGCAACCGTAACGAGCGGCACGACGGCATTTTTCAGTCCGTGTTTTAGCAACACGGTGCGAAAATCGAGACCTTTTGCCAAGGCCGTGCGCATGTAATCGGTCTTGAGCACTTCGAGCATCGAACTTCTTGCAAAACGGCTAAACGTAGCAAGCTGCAAGAGCCCGAGAACGATAGCCGGCAAAATCAAATGACTTATTCGACTCCCAAGATTAAAGGAATCGCCTTCGCCCAAACCCGATGATGGAAGCTTGATTTGGTAGCCGAACGGCAGCGGAATGCCGTGGACGGAAAACAGCAACTGCATCATCAGCGCAAACCAGAACACCGGCATCGACTGCCCGAAAAACGCGAATGTCGTAATGAAATAGTCGGCAAACGAATAGGGCCGAAGCGACGAGAAAATTCCCGCTCCCACACCGACGATGACTGCCAGCAAAAATGCCGTCGTCGTCAATTCCAGCGTGGCCGGGAAGCGTTCCCAAATGGCCTGAAGTACGGGTTCGGCATTCGACGTGGAATAACCGAAATCGCCGGTGAGCACTTTACCCAGCCAGCGAACATACTGAACGATAAACGGCTGATCGGCACCCAAATTATGCTTGAGGCGAATGAGATCCGCCGGCGTAATATGCGGGTTCGCCAAGTACGGCCCGAGTACGCCACCCGGCGCTTTCGAGAGTATAAAGTAGATGATCAGCGAGATAACGAGCAAAAGCGGGATCGCTTCGAGCGATCGGCGCAAGGCATAAGTTCCCAGTGTAATCCCCCCGGAGCGTGACCGCTCGCGATTAGGCGGCCCCGATGGCATCTCCTTGCGGCCGCCGCATAGCCCCAAGGCCAAGTATGGTGCGGGCCTGTTCCGGCGTAGCCACCGGGCGCCCCGCTTCCTTCGCGATTCGCGCGACCCTGGCCACGAGGGCCTCATTCGTCGCCAGCTCGCCTTTGCTGTAGTACAGATTATCTTCGAGTCCGACGCGCACGTGCCCGCCCATGGCGATAGCCACGAGGGCTAGATGAAGTTGCATTCGGCCGATTCCGGCGACCGTCCACGTGCAGCCAGGCGGCAAATCGGCCACGAGCTGGCAAAGGTTTTCGACCGTCGCTTCCATACCGCCCGGAACGCCAAGCACGAAATCGACATGCTGGGGAAGGCTCAAGACGCCTTCTTTTGCCAGGCGGCGCGCATTGGCAATATGGCCCTTATCGAAAATTTCGAGTTCCGGACGAATATCGTAGGTTTTCATCGCAGCTAAAATACCGCGCATGATGGGGAAACTGTTTTCGAAAATATCATCGCCGAAATTCACACTACCGCAGGTGAGCGTCGCCATCTCCGGCTTCAAGGATAACGGCGCGCTACGTTCTTGCGGCGACATGCCGATGGCCCCACCGGAAGAAAACTGCACGATCAGATCCGAGGCACTGCGAATTTCCCCGTATGCCTGCGCGAAGCGCGCAACATCGTGGGTGTTACTTCCGTCGTCATTGCGACAATGGACGTGAATGATCGAGGCTCCGGCTGCGCGGATGGCCGCCGCCGTTTTGCCGAGTTGTTGCGGAGTCACGGGAAGATGCGGGGTCTGATCCGGCATCACTTCGCCGCCGACCGGCGCACAGGTAATTATCAGCGGTTCCATGGCATCGGTGCTTCGACGTTGTCGCGCCGGCGACTCTTCGCAGTTACGCCTTTTCGTCATGCGCGGCGTTGAATGCCGCATAGGCTTCGTTGATAATCCGGGCGTCGATGCCGAGTAAGCCGGCGAGGGCGATGGCATCGGCATGCGATGCATCCGCACGCGCAACCCGAGAAATCCGATAATCCATCGCATCCCCGAGCGCCGAGAGCACGGCCGCGAGATCCTGCGATGCAGCGTGTTTTGGAACGTCGCGTAATCCACGCACCGCAAAGTGAGCGGTGTCGGCTGCCGCAGCGATACCGGCAAGATGCGTGGCAACGAATCCAATGCAACCACGACGACGCAACGAGGCAATAATCGCAACGAGTAAGGCGACACCTTCGGCGGGATTCGTCGTGCGCGCAAACTCGTCGATGAAGATCAGTCCGTTTTCGCTCATCGTTGAAAGCAGATCGCGTAGGCGCAAAACTTCACCGGCAAATGCGGAGAATAAGCCGCCGTGTGCCGATTCGGCTCCGATGCCCAACCAAGCTATCGAGGTGAAGAGTCCGATGCGCGCTGAATCGGCGGGCACCGGCAAACCGAATGCCGCCAAGAACGCAATCGATGCGCAGGTCCGCAAACACACCGATTTTCCACCCATGTTCGGGCCGGTCAACACGGCGAGCGTATCGAGATCCACATCGATTTTCACATAGTGGCGCCCTTGCGCGCGCAATTCATCATGGAGCGGAAGATAGCGTCCACCCACAAACGCAACGTTCGCCTCGGCGCAAAAGTCGGGCGCGACGCAACCGAAGCGGCGCGTAAACCTCACCTGCGCGACGAGAAGATCGATCTCACCGAGCCGAGTGAGCGCCGCGTCAAGCCCGTCGAGATAGGCGCGAATCTGCGCGCCGATGCGGTCGCGAACTGCCGTTTCTTCTTGCGCAACGGTAGCCAAAGCGGCATCGCGAGCAGCGAGTAAAACGATTGCCGCTTCGTCAAGTTCGAGTTCGCACAAAAAATACGTCGGAGCTTCGCGAATAATATGCACCGACTGCGGCAGCCCATTGGTAAGCGTATCGCGCATCACAATGAACTCATCGCTTTCGATGCGTTCCCGCCCAAGATGTTGAGCGACTCCGCTTGCGATTCGACTGCGCGCCAATTCAAAGGCACTGGCTGCGGCCTCATACGCGATCCGCGCCTCGCGCAATCGATCATCGAAGGTCGCATCTAAATAAAACCCGTAGCGACCGGATCGCCCGCGTTCGATCAGCGCGCTGAGTGCCCGGGTTGCATCGCTGCCGCACGGAGCGCAGAACGGCGCCACTAAGATATCGACGCGGCTCATCGCATCGCAAGCGCGTAAGAGGAGCAGCAAATCCGAATCCAGCGGAACCCGTCCCACGGAGATGCGCGCAATGCTATCGCTGATTTCCGGCGTCTGAGCGAGACATTCGCGCAACGCATCGATGCGTTCGTCATCCAATTGCGTTGCGAGATCGGCGATGCGTCGCGCCGATGTTGCCGCCGCCTGTTGTTGGCCGGGCCCAAACGGTTGCATCGCCTCGAACGCGCGCCGCCCGTACTCGCTGGCCGGAAGCAAGGCGTTGCGGAACCAGGCAACGTCGATCGCTTGCGCACTTGCGTCGTCGAGGAATCCCGTAAGTTTCATGCGGCCGCTCCCGCATAGACATCGAACGTCGGCAGTTGCGTGCGTCGGGCGACTCCATGCAAAAATTCTCGCGGAGCAAAAGTCCGGTCGCGACCGATGGAAGCAATACTCACGGCGATCACGCGCAACGGACGTTCGACGCGTACATCGAGTCGATCGAACAGCCCTAAAAGCGCCTTGCCGGAAAGCGCCACCTGCGTGGGATCGCGCACAACGACGACCGCATCACGATGATCGCGCGCGATTTCCATTGCCCGCGCCGCAGTCAGCGCACCGTCGAGGCGCACGGCCACGCGATCGGGATCGGGCGGCGGCAACGACAATTTGGCAACAAGCGCAGCGATATCGTCGAGGGCTTCACCAAGCGTACTCACTCCGCTTGCGCCCACCGCGACCACCACCGCTTCGCTTCCACCGGCAAGCGCCGCGACGCGATCCAATGCACCGTCGAGGATCGTTCGTGTTGCACCGCACCGATGCAAGCGGCGCAGCGCGTCGCGAATGCCGGCTGCCGTCGGAGGCCCGACAAGTTCAACGAAGCCGTCGGTCCGAAGGCGAGCAATAGCAAGCGTCCCGGCGGCCGTCACGCGATCGGTGATATCCAAGAATTCCAATGCCGGCGAAGGCGAAAAAACGCCGAGCGCCGTGGCGACAAGAGCGCCGCGTTGAAGATACAATCGCGGCTTACGTCCATTATCGCTGCTATCGACGGCTTCGCCGTCGCGGCCGATCGAGGTGACGCCGATGACATCGCCACGCAGTTGCGCGGCCTGCATGATCGCCTTCGCCGTCACCGTCTTACCCGCGTTTTTTGCCGTTCCAACGACGGCGAGATCGACGCACGCAGCGCGCTCGGCAAGAGCCAAAAGCGCTTCGCCAACCATCATGATGTGCGCTTCGCTATCCCCAATGTAGCGCCTTGCCCAGGAGAAAAACGATACCCGTCAACATCAGCAGAACACCGCCGAGAAGCTCGGCCCGACTCTCCACCGCTGCACCCAAGCGACGTCCGAAATAGAGGCCTGCCGCCGTTGCGGC
Organism: bacterium; assembly: GCA_021778415.1. Lineage (GTDB taxonomy): Bacteria > Vulcanimicrobiota > Vulcanimicrobiia > Vulcanimicrobiales > Vulcanimicrobiaceae > JAJYCL01. The sequence goes on from JAJYCL010000001.1 coordinate 118,524, forward strand.
AATCGAACAGGCAAAAATCGCAGAGAGTGAGACCGGTATCGGAACACCGATATAGGCCAATGAAAAACCGATGCCCAACGAATCCAAGCTAATCGAGAGTGAAGCCACAAAGAGCGGCCAGCCGCTGGAAAGATCCATCTTCTCGCCCTCGTCACGATGGACACTCTCATAGCACATGTAGAGGCCGACGCCGATGAGCGCCATAAAGCCAAGATCGCCGGCAAAATCCCCGAGTAATCTCCCGGTAACGGCACCTAAGCCGACGCCGACGAGATTCATCAGGACTTCGGCTGAGGCAAACGCAAGGCCAATACGCCATCGCATTTTCGCCGTCACGCCACGCATGCCGACACCGACACACACGGCAAAGACATCGAGCGAAAGGGATAGCGCTATAAGCGCTACCTTCAGAGCTGCATGCACGGGTTAGCCGAAGTTACCCTACGGACGAGTCAGTCAACAGTTGATTGACAGCCGTGCGCAGTTGCGAAATCGTGAAAGGTTTGTTGAGAAACAAATTCGCGCCGGCGTTCTTGGCCCGGCCGTCCATCGCGTAATTCGTGTGACCGCTCACCATGAGAATAGGAACACGGCGCGTTTTCTCGTTGCTCCGAATGCGCTCGATGAGATCGAGCCCGGAAATCCCGGGCAGCATGAAATCACAGATGATGATGTCGAACGGAGCATCGCGATTGATCGTGACCAACGCCGATTCGGCATCGTTACAGACCACCATCTCGTAAGGACCCTTACGAAGGACCGTGTCGATGAGCGTGCAGATCGCCGGATCATCGTCGGCGATGAGCACGCGCCAATTACGTTGGGTCATATCTGACGCGTCATTCGAGAGAGTTCCGTGCGCGCCTCGCACATTTTCGGAAAGGCTGGGTAAATTTTTCGCGTGAAGCGATTCTCTCCGCTGGCTCTTGGCACGCTCATCATCCTGCTCATTGCCCTGCTCTCACCGCTGGCGGCATTGCTGTGGACGGTGCCGCCGAGCGCCGTTCTAGCGGCCTACGCCCGGCCCGAAATTCGCTCGGCCCTCGGTGTTTCAGTCGGCGCGTCGCTGCTCTCCACCCTAATCGCCGCGTGTCTCGGGATCCCCGCCGGATATTACCTGGCCGGCCTGCCTCGCCGCGTGGCCTTTCTGCCGCTCACCCTCATGGCGCTGCCTCCGGCGTTCCCGCCGGTGGCCTCCGGGATCATGCTCTTGGCCCTTACCGGAGCCCAAGCACCGCTGGGGATATGGCTCGCGCACCTCGGGCTGACGATTCCCGATTCGTATCTCGGCGTCGTCGCAGCAGAATTTTTCGTTTCCGCCTCCTTCGTTGCGCTCGCCGCCTACGCAGCCTTCGCGTCGCTCGATCCACGTGCTGCCGATGCGGTCCGGACGCTCGGAGTCGGCGAAGCCCGCATTTTCTGGCGGGTGGCCCTGCCGCAGGCGTCCGGCATGATCGCCGCCGGAGTCGCGTTTGCCTGGCTTCGCGCCATCGGCGAGTATGGGGCGACCTCGATCCTCGCCTATCACCCAGCCTCGCTGCCCATTGCCCTCTCGATCACCCTCGCGGCGCGTGGGGTCGTCGATGCGCTGGCCCTGTGCGCGGGATTCGTCGCTCTGGCTGGAGCAGTGCTAGTTTTGCAGTACGTCGTTCGACGTCGAATCGTATAACAAGGAAGACCATGGCCGTCATTGATCGCATTCTCGCCCCCAACTCGTCGTTCCAAAAGAACTTCTTTTTCCTAGCGAAACGTTTTGTTGCCGGCGAACATATCGCCCAGGCACTCACTGCCGTGTCCGATCTCAATGCGATCGGCATGAGTGCAACGCTCGATTTCTTGGGCGAAGACGTCTTAGACCGCGAATCGGCCGTCAAGACGCGCGAAACGTATATCCGTATGCTCGACGAGATTGGCAAAGCCGGCCTCAATACGAACGTCTCGATCAAACTTACCGCGATGGGTCTGCTCATCGACGAGTCCTTTGCGCTTGAAAATCTCCTCATGGTCCTCGAAGCGGCAAAAGAGAACAGCGATCCATTTGTGCGCATCGATATGGAAGGCAGTTCCGTCACGGATGCCACATTGCGCGTCGTCGATCAGGCGTTCCACTCGCATTCCAACGTCGGCCCAGTGTTACAAGCGTACCTCAAGCGTACGCCGAACGATGTCGAACATGCTATCGCACTCAATCAGCGCGTGCGCCTCTGCAAGGGTGCCTACAACGAACCCGCCGAGATTGCGATCAAAGATATGGCGACGATACAACGCGAATATCTCACCATGGCGAAAGCTCTTCTGACGCGCGGTAATTATCCCGGTCTTGCAACGCACGATCGTATTCTCGTCGAAGCGCTGCGCGGATTTATCGAAGAGAACGCAATTTCACACGATTCCTTCGAATTTCAAATGCTCTACGGGTGTCGCCCGCAGTTGCAGCGCGAACTGGTGCGCGACGGCTATCGCATGCGCGTCTATGTACCGTTCGGCACCCATTGGGCGGGATATTTCTATCGACGCGTCATGGAACGGCGCGAAAATGCGATATTCGCGCTCTCCTCAATGTTCGCAAAATAGTGCGTGCCGTCGTCACCCGCGTCACGCGCGCAAGCGTACGCGTTGACGACCGACTCGTAGGCGAGGTCGGCCAAGGGTATCTCGTGCTTCTGGGCGTTTCCCGCGACGACACCGATGACGATGCCCGCTGGATGGCCGCAAAAATTTCCGGCTTGCGTATTTTTACCGATCCAGAAGGCGCGATGAACTGCGATCTTGCCAGCGTCAAGGGCGCAGTGCTGCTTATCTCACAGTTCACGTTGCACGGCGATGCGCGCAAAGGTCGACGGCCATCGTTCATCGATGCAGCCGCAGAACCGCTTGCGCGCCCGCTCTACCTCCGCGTCGGAGAATTGCTCGAACGCGAGAAACATCCGGTCGCTTATGGAGAGTTCGGCGCGACCATGGCCGTCGAATCGATCAACGACGGCCCCGTTACGATTCTCCTCGACTCCAAAAAATTATTCTGACCCGTCGCTGATGCGCTCGATGCGGATCACAGAATCCGCTTCGGTGAGATGCGCGAGGACATCGGCCCCGGCGATGACGCGGCCGAAGACGGTGAAATCTCGATCGAGATGGAGTTGCGGGGAAAGCGTTATGTAATATTGCGTTCCGGCCGAGTCTCGCTCCGGCGCATTCTTGTCGTAGTTGAGACCCATGGAGATGACGCCGGAATATTGCATCATCGGGTTCTCTTCCGCCGGAATCGTATATCCGGCGTCGCCGTTTCCGTCGCCCTTCGGGTCGCCGGTTTGCACCACGAAATCAGGGACGACGCGAAACCATGGATTCTTGTCGTAATAGCCCTCATTCACAAGATTCAGAAAATTTGCAACCGTGAGCGGCGCCCATTCGGGGAAGAGCATCACGTAGAGATTCCCTTGCGTCGTCACGATACGAACGCGGGGATGCATTCCCGCTGCCGGGCCATCCATTTCCGCGGCCGTCCTTGGATCCAATCGAGGCGAGAGTATCGCCTGCTCGGCAGTCGGCGCCGTGGGTTTTGCACGATCCGGCGTACGGGCAAGCGCGGCAAGTCGATCAAGAGCGGAGGGAACAACCTTGGGCAGATGCACCGGATGCGGAATCGCCTTCCAATGATCGGTCATGGTGAGATGCTCGACGAGACGCAGCGATTCGCCGGCCTGCTCTTGCACGCGCCACGATGGATCATTTTTCGCGATCTGCGCCAAAAATTTTGCCTGCGACGCCGCGGCCCGCGAACCGAGTGCGCGCACCGCTTCGATGCGCACGACGTCATCATGATCGGTCGCCGCAACGGTGAAATACGTAAGCGGTGCTGTTTTTGCAAACCCGCGGAACAACGACCACATCGCCGTGCGACGCACGCGCGTATTGGTATCGTCATCGACGGCACGATGGAGCGCTGCGATTGTAATGTGCTGCATCGTTCCGGGTGCGGAGAAGCCCTCCAACGCTTCGGCGGCATGGGCACGCACGATGGGATCATGATGCTCGCGGAGGAGCGCAAGTAACGAGCGTTGCGCCGCACGTTCGAAAGCGCCGAGATGCCCGGCCGTTTCGTATCGGTCGATCGCATCGGTTGCGGCAACTTGTACGGCACCATTGCGATCCTTTAAGGCCGCGACCACCGCTGCGGCATCGGCAGGACGTCCGATGAGTCCCAGCCCGAAGACGGCCATGGCTCGCACCGCGGGACGAGCATCCGCCACGTGCGCGAGCAGCAGCTCGGCTCCGGCGGCACGTTTCGTTCGGCCGATCGCGAGCGCTGCCCGAACCGCGATCTCCTCATCGGCGCTGCCTAACCATGTGGCCAACGCACCATCGCCAAGGGAGCGATGCCCCTCAAAAGCCAGCATCTGCCGATAGGGGTCGGTCGGGGCCGCTCCGAGGGGAGCGACCACCAGCAAACACGCGAGCGCGGCAAGAAGAGCGCGTTGAAAATGCTTCATACGTGCACTTTCGCGGCCTAGGCATCGTTTCACTAGCATTCGACAAAGATGGGCCGCGCATGAAGCGGCGAATCGAAACGAGGTCACTATGAAGATATCCCGTTTAAAATTTCCATTCCACCATGCGGCGCTACTCGGTGTTGCGTTCGCCGTTGTTGCGGCACCCCAGCCGGGGTTTGCGATCGCGATTCCCTCGCCGAGTCCGAATCCGGTGTCGTCGCCGACCATCGCTGCGCCCTCGCGCGTTCTTCGCTATGGAACGACTTTGGAATTCACCTTAGATAAAACGATGAGTTCCGCAAAACTCAAACACGGAGATCTGATTCCGATCTCGCTGGTAAAACCGATCATTCTCGGTGGTGTGACGGTTGCCCCGAGCGGTGCGCACGCATCGCTACGAGTCATCGATGCGCAGCACGCTGCTGCCGGCGATATCCAAGGGTATTTCGATGTCGAAGTCACCTCGTTAACGCTTGCCGACGGACAGCGGCTTCCGCTGCTCAACGATCGATCGCACTTTTCCAATCGCGATACCTCGGGCCATGAATCCACGGTCGGTGTCGAAGATACCGTGGGAAGCATGACGCTGCCGTTCTACACCATTTTTGCGGCGCTGCGCCGCGGCCGAGAAGTCACCTATCCGGCCGGCACGAAAATTGCCGCGCGAATCGGTGCAACACTGAGTGTCGATGATGCTGGTCGCCCGTTGATTGCCTTGCCCTCCCCGCCGCCCGTCGCACTGAGCACACCGTCATCGGCATTTCCCGTCGCGCCGATCTATACGCCGACTCCGCCACCGACACCGAAACCGACCCCAACTCCCGCACCCACGGCATCGCCGTAACTCGGAGGTAGCCCCATCATGCAACAACGTGCACGCAACACGGCGATCCTTGCCGTTCTCGTCGGCTCGCTGCTCCTCACCCTCGGCAGCGCAAAACTTTTTGCTGCTCCCAAACTCAGTCCCAAGCCGCAAGGCGCGGAAATTGCTTTCGTTGCCGGGCTTCAAGCCGATCTCGGCAAACGTTTTGCCACGATCGCCGAGGCAGAAAAAGCCGGCTACTTCCGGTATACCAACGAAGACAACACGGGTTCGATCAGCTACGCAAATCTTTCATGGACGAGCGCGGATCCGGCGCATCCGAGCCAATTGTGGTATGACGTCCACGGGAATTTTCTCGGCGCCGATTTCTCGGTTCCGTTCGTGAAGGGCAAACGACCGACGCTTTGGGGCGTCAATCCGGCGCGTTGGATGCACTTCGGCGAGCATTTGCATTACATACTGCGCGGTGCCGATGGCAAAGATATCTACCACGGCACATCGCTGAAAAAATTCGTTGCGGCAGGCGGTAGCGCCACCGCACCGGCGGCAACGACGCTCGTCTCGATGGGCCTTGCGAAAAGCGCATCGGACGTCGTTCGCGTCTTTGTCTTTCCGAATATTTGGGACTTGGTGGTTTGGGTCAAGCCGAATCCGTCAGGCGCGTTTGCCGACATGAATCCGCTCGTCAAGCCGAGTAAAGGCGCCGGGATGGACGACGGAATGTAACCTCCGTCGTCAGTCGTTCGTCCAGTAATCCTTGAGCGCTTTTCCGCGCGAGGGGTGACGTAGCTTGCGCAGGGCCTTCGCCTCAATCTGACGGATGCGCTCGCGCGTCACCCCAAATTCTTGTCCGACTTCTTCGAGTGTCCGCTGATGCCCGTCGATAAGTCCGAAGCGCAATTCAAGAACCTTGCGTTCGCGATCGGTGAGGTTTTGCAAAACATCCTGCATCTTCTCTTTGAGGAGCATGACGGATGCCGCTTCAGCCGGGGCAATCGCTTCCTGATCTTCGATGAAATCGCCCAAATGCGAATCTTCTTCTTCGCCAATCGGCGTTTCAAGCGAGATCGGCTCTTGGGATATCTTCATGACTTCGCGGACTTTTTCAGGTGTTAAGCCCATCGTCTCGGCGATTTCATCGACCGTCGGTTCGCGACCCAATTCCTGGAGCAATTGACGCGACGTCTTAATCAAGCGATTGATCGTCTCGACCATATGCACCGGAATGCGAATGGTGCGAGCCTGATCGGCGAGCGCGCGGGTGATCGCCTGGCGAATCCACCACGTGGCATACGTCGAAAACTTATAGCCTTTGCGATAATCGAATTTCTCGACGGCGCGAATGAGCCCGAGATTCCCCTCTTGAATCAAATCCAAGAAGAGCATTCCACGGCCGACGTATTTTTTGGCGATCGAAACGACTAAACGAAGATTGGCTTCGGTGAGCTGGCGTTTGGCTTCTTCGCCATCGAGAACCATTGCCGAATCGCCCGTTCCGTTCCGAAGGCGTTCGTTTTCGCCGGCCTCGATTCGCATCGCATAGTTGCGTTCTTGTTCCATGGTGAGCAAGGCAACGCGACCGATCTCCTTGAGATACATCCGAACCGGATCATCCAAGGTGAGCGTATCGGGAATCTCGGCAAGGTCTTTCTCTTCTTTTTGCTCATCGACGATCTCGATCCCGGCGGCGCGAATCTCTTCCATGAGATCGTCCATCACATCGGGATTGTAATCGTCGAGCGCTTCGCACGCCGTGTTGATTTCGTCGTAGGTGAGCGTCCCCGAGACTTTCCCTTTGAGGATCAGTCGCTTCTTGAGTTCTTCAAGTGTCGCAACGGGCGACTCGACCGTCCCGTGATCGGTTGAAGCATCGGCTTTTGCCGTGCTCTTCCCCTTAACCGGTGCCTCTGAATTCTTTTTGCGTGCCATCAGTGTTCGCTCACCTCCTTTCAACCTTTTAACCGCGCGACGAGTTCGGAGAACTCCTCGCGTATTTCCTGTGGGACGGGCTGCCCCGCTCCCACAAAACCATCAATTCGCTCTGAGAGTTCACGATACCGCCGCTCGTAACCCTCACGCTCTAACCACCCGACGATCCGTTCGAGATGCGCAACCCGATCGTCTCTCGATCCATACCTCACTCGCGAACTTCTGTCTCGGCGCAAGAGCGACGTCACAATTTCTCGAACGTCGGGTTCCTGTGCAAAGAGTGCGAGCACATCGGCACTTTCGATCAGCCGATCACCCGCACTACAAAGTCGCGCGTAGATGTACGCATAACGTTCCGACGAAAAACGGTCGCCCGGAATCCGCTCTGCAAAACGCGCCGCAAGCGGCGGGTCTTCCAAAACGATGGTCAGGACTTCTCGTTCGAAGGAAAGCGCTTCGACCGCTACTGGCGTATGCCGGCTCGGCGTCGATTCGGCGCGCGGTGCAAAATTCGTACTCGTTGCGAGGAATCGGCTATTCCGAAGGTCCTCTACGTTCACCTGCAGGCGCCCGGCAACATAGACACGCCAGCGATCCCATTCTTCTCTCGGAACATAGGTACGGATGACTTCCTCCGCCGAACGCGCGACGACCGCGCGCGAGGCGAAGCCATCGCGTAAGCGGTCCAATTCCGGTTCCAAGCGATACTCAAGCGCCGATTCCGCCCCGTCCAATAGTGCCGCAAAGGCCGCAGCGCCGTTTTCCCGGACGAACGAATCGGGATCGGCACCTTCGGGAAGCCGAACGACGCGCACGCGCGACCCGCTGTGTTCGATAATTGCGGCCGCCGTTTCAACGGCTTTGCGCGTGGCGTTGCGCCCGGCGCTGTCGCCATCAAAACACAGGAACACAGCATCGGCGAATTTGCGGAGTTCTGCTGCCTGATCGGCCGTAAATGCCGTTCCAAGAGATGCCACGGCTGTCGAGAACCCGGCTTGATGCAAGGCGATGCAATCTAAATATCCTTCGACAACGATCACCATCCGCGATGTCGCCATCTCTCGTCGCGCAACATCCAGGCCAAACAATCGCTTTCCTTTGGTGTACACCGGAGTTGTCGAGGTATTGAGATACTTCGGTTCAACGTCGCCGAGTGCACGACCACCAAAGGCCAGAATTTCTCCGGTCGTCGAACGAGTCGGCACCATCAGGCGATCGCGGTACACATCGTACGGTGAATGTTGCCCGGGTTTGAGCAAGCCTGCAGCGATGGCAATCGATTCCTCAATACCGGCCGATTTGAGTTCGCGCGCCAACGAATCCCACGAATCGGGGGCGAACCCAATGCCAAAACGTTCTAAGATCGCGGGCTGTAATCCGCGATCCCGGCAATAATCGCGTGCCTTCGCTCCCTCCGGCGCAGCCAACATCCGCACAAAGAATGCGGCAGCAATCGTATTCGCCTCGAAGATGGCTTCTCGCTCGCTGCGTGCGTGAGCGGCCTGCGGAGTCTCTTCCTCAAGCGTGACGCCGCTGCGTTTGGCAAGAAACCGAACCGCATCGGAAAAGGGTAACGATTCGATTCGCTTTGCAAATTCAATAACATCGCCGGCCGCACCGCAGCCAAAGCACTTAAAAAAGCCATCTTCAGGATGGACGTGAAACGATGGCGATTTTTCGGCATGAAACGGACAGAGCCCGACGAGATCACGTCCGCGCTTACGCAACTGCACATATTCGCCGATAAAGGTTCCAATATCGGTCCGGGCATGTAATTCCCGAATGGTGGCTTGATCAAATCGCATGGGGGAGGCACCCTTTGTTCGCGTTCGCATCCATGCTTCCCGCGCGGCGGAATTTTCCGAAGCGCGCCCGAAGAAGTCTCACATGAAGCGCATCTTCGATCCGGTGCATGGGTTCATCGAACTCTATCCGGCCGAAGCGCGCCTTTTGGATCTTCCGGCGATGCAGCGGCTCCGCCGTTTACGGCAGCTCGGACTGGCCTACCTCGCGTTCCCGGCGGCCGAACACTCGCGCTTCACGCACGCCGTAGGTGCGCTCGCCATGGGAACGCGCGTCTTCGATACGATCACCCGCGAAGATGCCGGAACGCTTTCCAGCCGCGGTGATGTCGCGTATCAGCGGCGCTTGGTTCGAGCCGCTCTGCTCCTCCACGATGTCGGGCATGGCCCGTTTTCGCACGCCTGCGAATCGGCTCTCGGTGTCCGCCATGAATCGCGCACCGAGCGCATTCTTGCGATGCCGGACGTTCGCGACGGGCTCGACGCATGCGAGGTCGATGCCTCCGATGTCCTGGGCCTCATCTTAGGAAATTCACACTCCTATCCCGCGCTTCGCGAGATCGTCAGCGGCCCCAACCTCGATGCCGATCGCATGGATTATTTGCTTCGCGATGCCTATTTCACCGGCGTCGTCAGCGGTCGCTACGATGCCGACCAACTCGTCGCATCCATGCGCTTGATCGAGCGCGATGGATCCTCGGTCCTAGGCATCGATGTTCGCGGCGTCGTCTCGCTCGAATCGTTTATTCTCGCACGGTATATGATGTTTGCCTCGGTCTACTTCCATCATACGACGCGCATGTTCGAGCGCGTGCTCTATGAAGTACTCCATGAAATGTGGCCGAATCCCCACACGCTCGATCCGATCGACGAGTTTTTACGCTGGGATGATTTTCGCGTCATTGAGCACCTTCGCGACGCCCATAGCGATGCCGCGCGTGCGTTGCGGGATCGCCTGCGCATCTATGCATTGGCCGCCGAATTTAATGCTTCAAGCGACCTTGCGGATTTTGAAGCCTGCCAAGCGGCCCTCTGCGAGCGCTTCGGCGCAGAAAACGTTTGGGCCGACGAACAGTCCCAGGTACTTCATCGCCTACCCATGAGCGCCGACCACGGACCGACAGTATGGGTGAAAACTCGCAATCAAATTGTCGATGCTCGCGCCGTTTCCGATCTCATAGCCAAACTCACCGGAAAAGCCTACTGGCGCAAGCTCTTCGTCACCACAGCGCATGTCGATGTCGCGCAAGCGCGCGAAGTGTGTGCAACGATCGTCGGCCGGCGTCACGCCGCAACATAAACATGCCGAAGCGGGTCGTGTTGCATATCGGAACCCACAAAACGGGCACCAAAACGTTACAACTTTTTCTTCACGCAAATCGCGATCAATTGGCTCTCAATGGAGTGCTCATCCCCGAGTCGGGGCGCATTCGCGTCGACGCCTCGCACGCAACGCCGGGGCAACATCACATCGCAATCGACTTACAGTCACATGATACGAGCGAAGCGGTCAAACAACTCCTTGCAGAACTCACCACCCTTGCACTGCCACTTGTTGTCGTCAGTTCCGAAGAATTTCACCCGTTGCATCGATTCCCTCAACGACTCGCATTTCTTCGCGATGCCTTCGCCGAGATCGGCTATGCGACGACGATCGTCATTTGGCTGCGACGGCAAGATACGTATGCCGAATCGCTCTATGTCGAGTACGCAAAAGGCGGCTTTATCGAGCCGTTTTCCACTTTCATCCGCAGTATTACCGATCTCGGCTACATTACAGCATCGGAAACGGCGCCGGTCATGGCATTTGCATACAGCACGCTCTTGATGCCATTTCTGGATGTGTTTGGCCGCGAGAACGTCATGGTGAAGCCCTATCGGATGACGACCGACCCGCACGGACTGCCAAATGCATTTCTGCAGATCGTCTCGGCACTGCGCGGTGGCCTTGCGCTCACGAACCTTAGCAATCCGTCGCCTTTTGAGAACGCAAGCCTCACGTTCGGTCAGTTCATTGCCCATATTCTTCACGCTCGCGGCGAAAAGACACGAGAGGTTCTCATTCCTGGCGATCTGGTCGACCGTCGAATAGCCTTGCTAACCCACGACGAAGTATTGGCGCTTGCAACCCGGTTTCTCACCGATAACGAACGAATCCAGCGCGAATTTGGCTGCCGGATCGATCTTCCGACGGCCAGCGTAATCCCGGCAGCGAACGACCAACATTGGGATGACGCAACGCGGAATCGACGGATTCTTGACGAACTCTTCGGATACTGATGCTCGATTCTCTTGACGAAGCCGGACTCGACGAACTCGAGGCGCGCTCGATTGCCATCATACGTGAGGCGTATTTTACGATTTCGCCGTTGTGCGTACTCTGGTCGATGGGCAAAGATAGCACGGCTCTGCTCTGGTTAATTCGCAAAGCCTTTCTCGGAGATATTCCCTTCCCGGTGGTCTTGCTCGATACCGAGATGGAACTCGATGAAGTCTATACCTTTCGCGACGAGCTTGCGGCAGCTTGGCAACTCGATCTTCGTAATGAACTTTGCCCACCGGAATCCGAGACGGATGCGACGTTGCCACCCAATGCTCGGGCTGCAGCGCGTAAAACCCTCGGCTTGCGCCGCTTAATCGAACGCGAAGGCTTCCGCGGCATTTTTGCCGGCATTCGTCGCGACGAGCAAGCAACGCGCGCAAAAGAGCGCGTGTTTAGCCCACGCGGTGCCGATGGAAGCTGGGACCTTCGTTCGCAGCCGCTCGAACTTCGTGATCTCTATCAAAGCTCGTTGCCTCACGGCGCGCATATGCGCATTCATCCGCTCCTGCATTGGACCGAAATCGACGTGTGGAAGTATACCCAACGCGAGAAGATACCGTACGTACCGCTCTATCTTGCAACGAACGGCCTGCGTTACCGCTCGCTGGGAGAAAAAAACATCACCTCGCCGATTGCCTCGAATGCCGCATCGATCGAAGCGCTCATCGCCGAATTGCAAGCAACGAATGAGCCGGAACGAGCCGGACGCCTTATGGACCGCGAGAGCGAAGATTCATTCGAACGCCTACGCCGTAGCGGGTACATGTAAGCGATGCAACAGCCGCAACTGCGCGTCGTTCTCGCCGGCGACGTTGACCACGGAAAATCGACGCTCATCGGGCGCCTCTTATATGAAACGGGCGCTCTCCCCGAGAGTCGGGTCCAAGAAATTTATGCAGCGTCGGAACGGCGCGGCGATATCGTCGAGTGGTCCTACGCCTTGGATGCGCTGCAGAGTGAACGCGACCAGGCCGTCACCATCGATACGACGCGCGTATGGTTGCGCACGCCAACTCGCGAGATTGTCTTGATCGATGCACCGGGGCACGAACAGTTTTTGCGCAATCTCGCCACGGGCGGCTCCGACGCCGATCTCGCGCTGATGGTCATCGATGCAGCGCTCGGAGCCTCGGCGCAGACGCGAAGGCAATTACTGCTGCTCGATATGCTCGGCATTCGAAGCTGCATCGTGGCCGTCAACAAAATGGACGCGATCGAGTATGACGCGGAGAGATTTCATGCCGTTCGAACAGAGATTACCGATGCGCTCGAACAGCTCGGCATCGAGGTCGTGCAGATCATCCCGATTGCAGCCCGGCTCGGTGCGAATCTCGCCCAATCCAGCCCGCAACTTTCCTGGTTTCAAGGGCCGACATTACTCGATGCTCTCATCCAGTATCATGCACAGGATACGGCTATTCCTCAGGCCCGGCTCTACGTGCAAGGGTCGCTTCGACGCGACGATAAGCGCATGGTGCTCGGTCAAATAACGAGTGGAACCTTTCATGTTGGCGATCGCGTCACGATCGCACCGACACGCGAGCGCCTACGCATCGCGCAAATCTCGGCGTGGCCGCAAATGTCGCTATCGCAAGCCGACGCTCCGCATTCCGTTGAAGTCCTGTTCGAAGGGAACGCTTACGTCGATCGTGGCGATCTCGTCACCGACGCGGATCATCCGGTCCTCATCGGCCGTAATGTTCGCGTACGACTTGCCTGGTTTGGTCAAGAAGCGCCGCAACTGCACGCCTCATATTCATTACGGATCGGCACGCGTACCACATCTGCTCGGATCACCGCCATTGAGCGCTCCATCGATCCGCTGACGTTTACGAACGGAGAAAACGAAGCGATCACCGGAGACATCGTTGAAGTCCGCATTCAAACCGGCATGCCGATTGCCATGGATTCGGGGAGCAACGCGCGCAACCTTAATCGCATTCGCCTTGATGCCGGCACGCAAGGCATCGCCGCCGGCGTCATCCTCGAAATGCTCCCCGACGGAACATCGGCGAAAAATATTTTCCCGACCCGAGGGGCGATCCCACTCGCCGCCCGCGAGGAACGAGTCGGGCATCGGGGAGTCGTACTTTGGATGACGGGTCTGCCCTCATCCGGGAAATCAACCATCGCCGATCGTGCCGCCAAAGCGCTCTTTGCACGCGGTCGCAATGTTTACGTCCTCGATGGCGATACCGTTCGAGGCGGTCTCTGCTCGGATCTTGATTTCTCCGCGAAGGGCCGAGCGGAAAATCTACGCCGCGTGAGCGAAGTCGCGAAATTATTTGCTGATGCCGGATTTATTACGCTTGTAGCCTTTATTTCGCCGTATCGTCGAGATCGCGATGCCGCTCGCGGGACGATCGGCGACCGGTTTTTTGAAGTCTACGTGAACGCCGATCTCGCAACGTGCGAATCGCGTGATCCTAAGGGCCTGTACGCACGGGCACGGCGCGGCGATCTCCCCGGGTTCACGGGAGTCGACGATCTCTATGAAATCCCATTGACGCCATCGATGGTCATCGACACCATGCATCGCGATATCGATGCGGCAGCGGTGGAATTCGTGGAGTTTATCGAACAGATTTCCCGGCCGAATTTGTAGCTTTACGCGATCCTTTCGCGCAGATAACTCGCGAGAGCATCGACGGCGACGCGCTCTTGAATCATCGTGTCGCGATTGCGGACCGTCACCTTGGCATCTTCAAGCGAATCGTAATCAAAGACGACGCAAAACGGCGTCCCAATCTCATCCTGACGACGATAGAGCTGGCCGATATTACCTTCATCATATTGCGTGCGGAAGGTCGGCCGTAACGCAGCTTCGATCGCACGCGCACGTTCGACGAGTTCGGGCTTATTGCGTGCCAGGGCGAAAACGCCGACTTGCACCGGTGCAATGTACGGATGGAAGTGCAGCACCGTGCGTTCCGACTGTTTACCACCGGCATCGGTGACCGTTTCTTTTTCGTAGGCATCGATAAGCATCGTTAGCGTGGTACGATCCATACCGGCGGACGACTCAATGAGAATCGGCGTATAATGCGCTTTGGAGGCTTCATCGAAAAATCGCAGGTCTTTGCCCGACAACTTCATATGCGCATCGAGATCGTAGGTGCCGCGATGGGCAATCGATTCTAATTCGCCCCAGCCCCAGGGGAAAAGATACTCGACATCGATGCCGGCCTTCGCGTAATGCGGCCGCTCTTGCGGGGTTAATTCATAGAACCGAAGTCGATCCCGCTTGACCCCATAACTTGCGTACCACGCCTTGCGACGTTCGACCCAGTCGTTAAAGCACGTCATATCGTTGCCGTCATCCGGGACGAAATATTCCAGCTCCGCCTGTTCGAATTCGCGAACGCGGAAGGTGAAATTGCCGGGAGTTATTTCATTGCGAAATGATTTTCCAATTTGGGCAATACCGAAGGGCGGCTTTTTGCGCGCCGTTTGGAAAACATTTTTGAAATTGACGAAAATGCCTTGTGCCGTCTCCGGGCGCAAATACGCAGCCGAGGCGGAATCTTCCATCGGTCCGAGATGCGTGGACATCATCAAATTAAAATTGCGGGGCTCGGTCAACGAATCTTTACTTCCGCAATCGGGGCATTGCTCGGTATTTTTTAGGTGATCGACACGAAAACGGTGCTTGCAAATTTTGCAATCGACCATACGATCATGGAACTGCGCTTCGTGGCCGGACGCGCGCCAGGTGAGCGGGTGCATGATGATCGACGAATCAAAGCCGACCACGTCATCCCGCAATTCAACGGTATCGCGCCACCATGCGTTTTTCACATTGCGCTTGAGGATCGATCCGAGCGGACCGTAATCGTAGAATCCGCCGATGCCACCGTAAATCTCGCTGGACTGAAAAATGAATCCACGGCGCTTCGCTAGCGCCGTAATTTCGTCCATCGTTACCCGTTGTTCCGCTGTCGTCTCCATCGGTCTCTATCTTGGCGCGCCAAGCGCATCACCCCTTCGAATTGAGGTGAGGAATCACCCCTCTTCTTTCTAGCCACCATCATGGCTACGTCGCCCGTTCTGTGCGGCGGTCGATGTCTCGCCGGTTTCGGGGTAGGCGACGACAAGTAACGGCGCTTCGCGTCAAGGCCGACACGGTCGAAAGAAGAACTACCTCCGAACGCAATGTTCTTTGACAACATAGGAGTGATCGGCGCTGGCAATAACCCAGTCAATGCTGTTCGAGGTGATCGGCACCAGCGAGACGGTGGCTCCATTATCGTTGCGAGTGGACATGAAATTCTTTCCGATAAATCCGGTAACCGTCTTCGTATAGACCCCGTCGGCCGTAAATTGATAGGCAACGAGTTTTTTCGCGTGCGCGTCGTATCCCCACATTTGCGTCTCCCAATCGTTCTTACTCCCGACATCGTACGAAAGCTCGGTCATCCAGAGCCCGTCTGAGGAAAACGAATACGTGGTACGTTGCACAAGGCCATTGGATTGCCCATCGTGGACCGTACAATTCCATGACCCGCGCATGAAGGCGAGCCGCTTCATCGTTGCCGACCCAGATTGATGCGCGTAAGCGACGCACGACAGCGGAAAAATTGCCAAGAGAAAGGCGATGAGTAATTTCCACATAGCTGATCCTTTTTGGAGTGATGTTCTTGGTGTCGATTGCCGACGGTTGAATGCGTTACCGCGCTAAGGTCACATGCGTGGCGCGCTCGCCCGACACGACGCTCGATACCGTAAAGCCGAGTTCGCTCGCGTTGATGCCGTGGAAGAGCGACTCGCCTTCACCTAGCAGCACCGGTGAAAAAGCAAGGTGCATTTCGTCGATATGTCCCGCGCTGAGGTATTGGCGTATCGTAGAGACTCCACCGCCAATGCGAACGTCCTTGCCGCCCGCTGCTTCTCGCGCCTTCGTCAATGCCGATTCGATGCCGTCGGTGACGAAATAAAACGTCGTTCCACCATCCATTGTCAACGTTGCTCGCGCGTGGTGCGTCAGGACGAATACCGGGACGTGATACGGCGGGCTATCGCCCCACCAGCCTTTCCACGAGTCGTCGTTCCATGGGCCGCGAATCGGTCCGAACATATTGCGTCCGAGGATCCAAGCGCCGACGTTTTCAAAGGACCGTTCCGCAAAACCGTTATCGATACTCGTACTCTCGCCCTCGGGCCCGCCGTGCATGCTACTGAACGCCTTTGTTGGGAAGAACCACTGATGGAGTTCCGTCCCGCGAATACCGAGCGGGTTGTCGATGTTTTGATTCGGTCCAGCTCCGAATCCATCGAGCGATAGCGAAAATGCCGCGACTCGAACGTTACTCATTCACGATCCTTCGAGACGCGATCTCAGAGACACTCGTTAAGATGTCGCGTTTTGAGCTTTGGGCTGCGTTTGCGCCCGCAACTGCCCGCAGGCGGCGGCGATATCGCGGCCCATGTTATAGCGTACCGTTGTCGGCACGTTGGCCTCTTCGAGAATTTTGGCGAACGCCCAGATACGCGCATCGCTTGAGCCGGTGAACGCGGCATCCGGCGTGCTGTTATAGGGAATAAGGTTGACATGATAGAGGTGTCCGCGCATTTTTGCAGCGAGCGCAATTGCACATTCATCGGAATCATTCACATCGGCAAGCATAATGTATTCAAAGAACACTTTACGCCGAGTGCGCGCGGTATAGCGTTCGCAGGCCGCCAAAAGTTGCCCCGTTGAATATTTTTTGCTCACCGGCATAAACTGACTTCGCACTGCGTCGTTTGGGGCATGCAGCGAAATCGCGAGATTCACCTGAATGCCTTCATCGGCAAACTGATCGATCTTCTCGACAAGGCCGACGGTGGAAATCGTAATGTGACGATGCCCTAGACCAAAGCCTTTCGGATCGTTGAGCAACGCGACGGCTTCCATCACGGCATCGTAGTTGTGAAATGGTTCGCCCATCCCCATGAACACGATGTTGGTGATTTTCTCACCCTTTGCACGCAATTCGCGAGCGAAATAGCGAGCCTGATCGACGATCTCATCGGCCGTCAGATTGCGCGAATACCCGGCTTGCCCAGTCGAGCAAAATGCGCAGGCGAACGCACATCCGGCCTGCGAGGAAATGCACACCGTGTTGCGATCCTTATTATGCTCCATAAGCACCGCTTCGACTTCTTTGCCGTCATGCAGACGAAACAGCCCCTTACTCGTCTGCTTATCGCTGGACCGTTCAACCACAACCGGCGCAACGGAATCAAACTGCAATCCCGCGCCAACGAGCGCTTCGCGCGTTTGCGCCGACAGCGTCGTGACCGTCGACGGGTCGCCGTGCAATTCTCGCATCGCGGCATGATACAGCTGACCGATGCGATACGGCTTCAAACCGAAGGCTTCGGCAAAGGCGGCGCCATCGGCGTAGCCCAGGCGGGCCGCCTTCGCGTCGATCCAAATATCTTGTGCCTTGCGCATCACGGAGGGCAGTCTATCACGAAAGTGCCTGGGAGGCTCCGACTTGTCCGAAGCCGGACGCCTCGAGTTTGCTGCGAACCGCCTGCAAATCGTCCCCTACCAAGGCCGTGACCGCCTCGAAATTCCCGCCCGTCTGCCGCAGCAGATACGCCGGATGGAAGGTGACCATCAGCGGAATACCCTGCGGCCCGGCAAACCAGATGCCCCGCTGCTTGCCGATGAGGAAATCCTTGCCGAGAAACGCTTTCGCCGCCGGAACCCCTAACGCCAGGAGCACGCTTGGCCGGATGATGGCGATCTGTTCATCGAGAAACGGCCGGCAGTGCGCCATCTCCGCCGGAAGCGGCGCGCGATTACGCAGGCCCCGAGCGCCGGGCTCCGTCGGTCGGCATTTGACCGTATTGCAGATATACACGTCCTCGCGGCGTAACGCGATTGCGCCCAACATCTTCTCCAGCAGTTGACCCGCCCGGCCGATGAACGGACGCCCCTGAGCATCTTCGGTTTGCCCGGGCCCCTCACCGACGATCATCAATGAGGCCTTCGGATCGCCCTCGCCATAGACGCTGTTGCGTCGCGACGAGCCGATTTCGCAGAGACGGCAACGGTCCACGCGCATCGCCGCTTCGGCAAGCGCCCGTTGGCGCTGCGATCGAGCATCGAGAATCACGCGCTTCGTTGCGCGGCGGCGATGAGAATAACCGCCTCGCCGAAGGCAACGACGGTACATTTCCCATCATCGCCTTCACTGACATGAAATTGCGTATTGAGTACGGCGGTCGCGCCTAGCGCTCCGGCACGTTCGCACAGAATCGCGATGGCCTGCGTGCGCAAAATTTCGGCATCGGTCAACAACTCGTCGCGCGACAAACCGATGAGCGCCCCAATGCTTCGGAACGTCGCCCGCAAACGATTCGGCTGCTGCGAAGCGATCCCCGAGACGTAGCCCAAGCGACGCGCGACGGCATAGCCATCGATTTGCGCGAAGGTCACAACCGCTTCGTGCGGAAGCGCGGATGTCGACATGCCTCCATCTTCGCCCCGGGTGCTGATCATCCGCCTCGATGCCATCGGCGACGCGCTTGCACTCGTGCCGCTTTTAGGCGCGCTCAAAGCGTGCGCAATTCCGGTTGACATCGTCTTTTCCAGCGTGAACAGCGACGCACTAGCATCCCCTGCATCGATCAACCGCTACATCGGTATCGACGATCCCGGGCTTACTGCAGCCACCTACTCGCATATTCTCATTGCGACGGAAGATGCGACCGCCTACAACCTTGCGCGATCGCTACGCGCACCTCATCGGATCGGATTTTACAACGGCTGGGGAAAACCGCTCAAATCGCTTTGGCTGCGAACGTTGCTCACCGAACCGCATTACCGCAGCGCGGGTCTCGATCCTCACACGCAGCACGAGGTTGAGGTACTTTTCGCCTTAGGACGCTCGCTTCTTGGGGAGCAAGCCCGGCCGTCGCGAAACGTGGAAGAACTCACCTCGTTGGTCATCGATAAACCTATGCCCGCCGATCATCGCGTGGCCTTTCAAGTGACCGATAAATGGGAACGACTCGGCATCGCCTTCGATCAGGTTCTCGAACTTGCCCAGCGATGCCGCGATATCGCTCCAATGCATTGGATTGCCGGAAGCCACGAACGCGAGTACGCCCAACGTTTTTCAGCAGCTATCGGTTGCGAGATTACCTCGTTTACGTCGGTTATCCCGTGGAAGGCAACGATCGCCGCGTCTCGAGCGCTGGTTGCTCCCGATTCAGGAGCAATCCACGTCGCTGGAATGACGGGCGTTCCAACGGTTGCCGTCTTTGCCCCGCAAAAATATTTGACGGCGCAAACCGCGCGATGGGCTCCGTGGGCTGCACCGCACACCATTATCGAAGCTAAGCAACACTGGAGTGCCGCTGGGGCAGCAGCGCTTACGAATCTCCTGTCGCTCGCCGCGCAACGCAACGATACACGGTAATGCCGCCATCGCGTTGCACAAGGCGCAAACGATGGCGCGCCGCGAGTGCGCGAATCGTCGGACCGTATTCAACATATCGCGGTGATTTCGGAAAATCGGCATCGAGCAGCACCGTGCATGCAGGCAACGGCACGGAAGGGTCGTCCGGCAAAACCGTAGCGCGTGGATTCTCCAGCGCCACATGCGTATATGCTTCTTCTTGCGTTGCAATAGCGCCGTGTACCGGCAATGTCGATAACATCGCATCAAGGCGTGCGTCGCGCGCCTGATACGGCCGCAGCACCATTCCAAGATGCATCGGATTAGCAACGAATAGTTCGAGTACACAGAGGCCTACTGCAACGCGCACGGCCACGGTTCGTTTCCGATCGTCAAGCATGCGCAACGCAAAGGCAAAAGCAACGAGGACGAATCCAATCCATGCTCCGGCATAATGCGTGCCGAGCGTATACGTTGTCGGCATCCGCGAGAGAAGCACTTCTGCCAGAGGTGCCGCCGCAAGCCAGAGCAGTCGCGAGCGGAATGGTAGAAACGCAAGCGGAGCAAAAGCCAATACAACAAAGCCAAGGCGACCGAGTACGCCGCTTTGCAACAGCGTCGGCAGATCCGCTGCCGACCATGCATAAAACCGCGTCGGAGCCCAATGCGCATGGAGCGCCGCGTGCGGTTGCACTACGGCGAAAAAATTATACGCAACCGAGGCGGCAACGATTGCGCCGAGGATGCCATAGCGCGCAGCCATCGTCCCCCAAAAACGCACGGCAACCCAGGCGCAAACGATGGCGATAAAGATGGCCTGATCTTCTTTGACGGCAACGGCGAGCATGGCGCACACAAAGGCCCAGCGTAACCGACCGGAATCAAAGCACCATACCATCCACGCAACTGCCGCCGGTGCAAACACATTTTCGTGAAAATCCACGAACGCAAGACCGGCGAGCGCGGGGTAGAGCCACACGATCACTGCAGTAAATCGCATCGTCCGCAGATCGGTGCGCGCTCCAACGAGGGCTGCAATCGGGGGCGCAACCAACGCACAGGCGACTGCTTGCAAGGCGATGAGCGCCAAAGGCGAGTGCCACACGTAGAGTGCGACTCCCGCAAGCACGAGGATTGGCGAGAAATGAAAGGCGTAATGCGAGCCTTCAACGGCATTACACGCGCAACCGAAGATGCTCGCGGCCGTTTGCGTGAAGATGCCGAAATCGACGAAATTCCCGTGAACGGCGTACTTCCATGCGCCCAGGAGAAAAAACACGAGTGCATAGAGAGCGGACCCGATCCAAACGAAACGGTCGCGCATTACACTAACGAATGACGTTTCTGTAAATAGGGCCAGATAAAGAGATCGAAATCGCCATCCAAAACGGCTTCCGTATTCCCGGTCTCGACATCCGTGCGATGATCTTTTACCAAACGATACGGCGCGAGAACATACGAACGAATCTGCGATCCCCATTCATTGGCCTGCCGCTCGCCGCGCAACGATTCGAGTTCTTTGGCGCGCTGTTCGGCAACTTGCGCAGCCAAACGAGCGCGCAAAATCGACATTGCAACCTCGCGATTTTGAGCTTGCGAGCGCTCCTGTTGTGAAGCGGCGATCAATCCCGTCGGTATATGAATGATGCGAATTGCCGATTCCGTTTTGTTCACATACTGACCACCCGCACCACCCGATTTGAAGGTTTCGATGCGAATATCATCAGGGCGAATCTCAACATCCGAGGCCTCATCCGCGGCGATCTCCGGAATGACGTCGACAGCAGCAAACGACGTATGCCGACGATGGGCGGCATCAAACGGCGACATGCGCACCAGGCGATGAACGCCGCGTTCGCTTTCCAACTTTCCATACGCATGCCGGCCGCGCACGAAAAACGTGATGGATTTCAATCCCGCTTCTTCTGCCGGAGACTCATCGACAATTGCGGTTTCGTATCCGCGGTTTTGCGCCCAACGCAGATACATTCTCGCCAACATTTGCGTCCAGTCGGCCGCATCCACGCCACCCGCACCGGCAAAAATGGAGACGATGGCGCCGTGATCATCGTACGGACGATCAAAATTCGCAGCCATCTCAAGTTCGTCAATCCCGGATTGGGCGAATGCGATATGACTCGTCACTTCGTTCTGTGCCGCTTCATCGTCGCCGAAAAGTTCGATCATTTCTCGCGCATCGTCGATCGCACGACGCAAACCATCGATCCGATCAATCTCCTCGCGAAGCTCGGCCAGACGTTTCATCGTTCGTTGGGCGGAATCGGGCTCGTTCCAAAACGCATCGGCGCGCGTTCGGGCATCGAGCTCGGCTATGGTGCGACGCTTTCCAGCGTCGTCAAAGACGCCCCCGAAGAGCTTCGAGGCGCTCGCTCAAACGTGCAAGGACAGTGAGATCAGAATCCGACATAGCGCGCGCTCCCTTATCGTGCTACCCGCCCAACCCCTTTACAATCGGTCGATTTTGCGTGATTGCCCCGTGGAAAGACAGCGTGTAACGATAGGAGCGACGCATGAACTTGGAACTTCCGACCCTTCAAACGACCAATCAAATGGATCTCTCGCAGCGGGGCCGCGCGATCATCGGCGATGTGGCGCGAGCCCTCCCATTTTCCGGCCTGGGCATCGCCTCGCAAATTGACGGCGTTGCCCAAAACCCGATTCCGAACCAGTCAGGCTCGCCTCTCGATGGGTTCGGCGGAATCGGCGGAGGCCTGCTCGGGCCGGGCAGCGCCCTGGGCGATCTGCTCTCCCAGCTCATGGCCCTCTTAGGACAGCTTTTCGGCGGCAATGGCCCCGTCGGAGGGACGCAAAACGAGACGCCCTTTACGAATGCGAGCGGCTCGTCGAGCGGCGACCCTCATCTTGCTTTCAATGGCACGCAAACGAACGGACAAACGAACGCGAGCCGATGGAATAGCATGACGGGGCATAATGATCTTCTCGATTCGGATTCATTCACCGGCGGGTTTCAGGTCTCAACCCAAACGACGCCACCGAATGCTCAAGGCATCACCTATAATCAAAGCGCCACCATCAGCTCCGGCTGGGGCGGTACGTCCGTTACGCTCGATAATGCCGGAAATGCGACCATCAACCAAAACGGTTCGAGTACGTCCCTGCCCGTCGGGCAATCAGTCGATTTAGGAAACGGCGAAAGTGCACTGCGGAATCCCGATGGGTCCCTGCAAATCACCATGAAGGCCGGCAATGGTGGAAGCATCATCACGACGTTATCCGAAAACGGACAAGGCGTTGATGTTAACGCGGTCGCATCGAATGTCGATTTAGGCGGGGATCTCGTGAACGGTCAACTGAGCACGCCGGCACCGATTTCGCAACCGCCGGGTGGCATACGAGATCCGATCCGACTCATTCCGTTATCGCAGCATGCACCCCGAGCCTAGCGAACCTGCTACGAGCACCGCATTACACTGCGGTGCCGTGGCATTTCTTGAATTTTTTACCGCTTCCGCACGGGCAAAGATCGTTGCGTCCGACTTTGGGCTGATCCCGATGGGTCGGCTTGTTCGGTTCGCCTTGCCCGCCGATATTCTCGTGCATAACGCGACGTTCGCGCGCGCCGGGAATCGGACCGAGTAAACTTTGCGCTTCGGCCTCGGAAAGACGGCCGGCAGGTTGCGGTTCGAGCGATCCACTCGGAATCGCTTCAAACTGTTGCGCTTGATCCTGCTGCTGCTGCATTTCCACCGTAATGCGGAAGACTCCGCGCACGGCTTCATCGGCAATATTGGTTTTTAATCCCTCGAAGATTTCGTAGGCTTCCTTTTCGTACTCTAC
Source organism: bacterium (assembly GCA_021778415.1). Taxonomy (GTDB): domain Bacteria; phylum Vulcanimicrobiota; class Vulcanimicrobiia; order Vulcanimicrobiales; family Vulcanimicrobiaceae; genus JAJYCL01. The sequence continues at coordinate 142,103 of JAJYCL010000001.1, forward strand.
GCGCGGATCTTTTTGTCCGTAGCCGCGTAGACCGATGCCCGTCTTCAAGTGGTCCATCACGTAGAGGTGATCCATCCACTGACGATCGATGATCGGGAGAAGTAAATAGCGCTGCTCAACGACGCGCATAATTTCCGGGGAAATTTCCTGTTCTTTGGCTGCATAGGCTGCATTCGCCGCATCCAGAAGAATCTTGCGCAACTCGTCACGATCCTTACCATTGAGATCTTCGAGTTGCACATAGGAACTGACGGGAAAAATGAGTTCCAACATAGCGAGCATCTCGGTCAAATCCCAGTCCGCCGGATTCTCGTTTTCGGGAGCGTTATTATCCACCGCCTCGTCGATTTTTGCGACGAGCGTCTGCTGGATAAAGGTTCGCGAATCGAATTTCCCTTCGAGAATCGCACGACGATCCCCATAGATCACTTCGCGATGCTTGTTCATCACGTCGTCATATTCGAGAACATGCTTACGCTGCTCGTAATTGTGATTTTCAACCTTGCTTTGAGCGCGTTCAATCGATTTCGTCACGAGACCTGATTCAATCGGCGCATCATCGGTAAAACCGACGCGCTCCATGATGTTCGTCATGCGATCGCCGCCGAAGAGTCGCATCACTTCATCTTCAAGCGAGATAAAGAATCGACTCGAACCGGGATCGCCCTGACGGCCGCCACGACCGCGCAATTGGTTATCGATGCGTCGGGACTCATGGCGTTCCGTACCGATGATATGCAAACCGCCGGACGACGCGACACCATCTCCGAGTTTGATATCGGTACCGCGACCGGCCATGTTCGTCGCGATCGTCACCTGCGCCGGTTGCCCGGCATCCTTAACGATCTCCGCCTCTTGTTCGTGATACTTCGCATTGAGGACATTGCACTCAACACCGCGGCGGCGCAACATCGCCGCAAGAAGTTCGCTCTTTTCAATTGAGCGCGTTCCGACGAGAACCGGACGTCCCTTACCATGTTCGAGAATAATTTCATCAACGACGGCGTCGAATTTTGACTTCTCCGATTTAAAGACCAAATCCGAATAGTCTTTTCGCGTCATCGGGCGGTTTGTGGGAATGGTCACGACATCGAGCGAGTAGATTTCGCGGAATTCGCGCTCTTCGGTCTTGGCCGTACCGGTCATACCCGCTAAGAATTCATATAAGCGAAAGAGATTCTGGAAGGTAATGGTGGCAAGCGTTTGATCTTCGCCGCGAACTTTGATGCCTTCTTTGGCTTCGATCGCCTGATGAATTCCATCGGAATAGCGGCGACCATACATGAGGCGCCCGGTGAACTCATCGACGATGACGACTTCGCCATCTTTGACGATGTACTGCTGATCGCGATGGAAGAGATTCCACGCTTTGAGGGCAGCATTGAGTTGATGGGCAAGTTCGATGTTTCGCTGTTCGTACAGGTTCGAGATGCCGAGCATCTTTTCAACCTTGGCGACGCCCTGTTCGGTAACGGGAACAGCGTGAGCTTTTTCATCGACTGTGAAATCTTCGCCCTTTTTCAGACGTTGCAAAATCTTGGCGAAATTATCGTAGAGGTCGGTGGATTCTTGGCTCGGGCCACTAATGATAAGTGGGGTACGAGCTTCATCGACAAGAATGGAATCGACTTCGTCGACCAGTGCGAAATATAATTCGCGCTGCACAAGATCGTCGACCGACCACGCCATATTATCGCGCAAATAGTCGAAGCCGACTTCATTGTTCGTAACGTAGGTAACGTCGCAGGCATAGGCAGCGCGACGTCCCGCTGAATCCAGATCATGCTGAATGATCCCGACTTCCAAACCGAGCGCGCGATAGACCGGCCCCATCCACTCGGCATCGCGTCGAGCCAAGTAATCGTTGACGGTGACGACGTGAACGCCGCGACCCAGCAGTGCCCGCGCGTACACCGGGAGCGTCGCGACCAACGTCTTTCCTTCGCCGGTTTTCATTTCGGCGATGCGACCTTCGAACAAGATTTGACCGCCCATGATCTGCACGTCGAAATGGCGCATGCCCAGCGTACGGCGAGCGGCCTCGCGCACGGCCGCAAACGCCTCCGGCAGAAGATCATCGAGCGTCTCGCCGGCAGCGAGCCGCTCACGAAAACGCGGTGTCAGCCCTCGCAGCTCGTCGTCGGAGAGCGCCTGCATTGCCGGCTCATGCGCGTTCACTGCAAGAGCGGTTTTACGGACTCGGGCGACCTCGCGCTCGTTACCGTCAAAAATCGATTTTAAAAAAGCCATGTGTAAGGCATACCTTTCGTCGCCATGGGGAGTTACGCCCCGCTTTCCCTTAGTTTGCGGTCAGAAGGAGGGGAAGTCGCACCGTAAACGTCGAGCCTTCGCCTTCGACGGATGCGACTGATATCGCACCTCCGTGGACATCGATGATCTTTCGCGAGACATAGAGACCAACGCCGCTGCCGCTGATGCCTAAATCTCGAGCGTTCGACGCACGCCGAAATCGCGAAAATAGTGAATCCACTTCAGCTGTTGGAATGCCGATGCCTCGATCCGACACCGTGAGGAGGGCATCTTCGTGATCGGCAAAGACCCGCAACGTCACAACGTCGGAAGAATATTTGAGCGCATTGGAAACTAAATTATCGAGAACGTGCGCGAAACGCTGCATGTCGATCGAAACGTCGATCGGCTGTTCCGCACATTCCACAAAAATTCGCGCCGAATCGGTTCCAAAGCTCGCAACCGCATTACGCACGAATGTTCGAAGGTCGACTCTCTGGCGCGCCAAAGAGAATCCCTCGGCTTGCGACCGCGCGAGCACGAGCGCATCCTCGGAAAGGCGCACAAGACGTCGAGCCTGCGTTCCGATCATTTCGATCTCTTCACCGGCGCCCGACGTTTCCACGAGAAGCTCGCAGTACCCGAGAATAACTGTCAAAGGCGCCTTAAAATCATGAGCCAGCATTGCAAGGAGATCATCTTTGAAGGAACTCGATTCACGAAGGGCCCGATTGGCTTCTTGCGTTTGCTCAAATAATTCGGAGTTACGTAGCGCAAGCGAGAGCAGAGCTCCAAGCTCATGCAATATCCGCAGCTCATCGCGAACGAAACGTCGTTCGTTGGCACGGCCAACGACGAGTGCGGCATCGATACGTTCTTCGATGATCTCTCCGCTATGCGGCGTGAGCGGTATGAGCGCAAAACCGGGACCTTCCAACACACGTAGCACTCGACGCTCGTCGATTCGAGCGGTCGATTCGATGGCGATCGTTCGATCCAAAGGAAATGGCAAATGTTTGAGGAGATTCTCAGCGTTCCCGGATTCGGCAACGACATCGTAATGCGTTCCCATCCATCGCAGGGCGCACGCCGACTCACCATCGACGAGCGTCAGCGCAGTTGCGCACATCAATCCGATAAGCGGCTGAACTTCGGCATACCCAAGCATGGCTCGTGCGGCCTCGGCAAGGCGTTCGCGCTCTTGCGCTCGTCGGGCCTCGCGTTCAAACGCTCCAGCGTTTGCAAGCGCAATTTCGACATGCAACGCAAGCGTTCGCACAAACCCGATACGATCTTCGGCACTCCAATCTGTGTTGAGCGCACCACCGCCGAAGGTCAACATGCCCCATAGTGCGCCGTCAACACGCAAGGGAACAATTACGCCTGCGCCATCGACAAACAATGCCTCGCGAATCGATCGCGGCAATAATGGCCCATCCGATGGATCGAGAGAGCCAAGCGACGGTTCCAATGGTTCACGATCAAAGCGAACGGGAAGGCTTTTGCTATCGAGATCCAACGTACGCCCGGCCCGCAACGTCATGGCGGCACCGTCGACGGCATAGGCAGCACAATCGGTATGCAATTCATGCGATGCCGTGACGACGAAAACGGCGAGAACTTCATCGATGTATTGCGAATCGCGTAATATTCGTACGATTTTTTCGAGCGCTTCGGCGCGTCGTCCGCGTGATCTCTCGCGATCATAAAGAGCAACATTTGCCAATGCCAGCGAACCGTATGATGCCGCCGTACGCAAGGCCATGATATCGTCATCGTGGAGAACATCATCGGAGCGAAACGACAGCGCAATGACGGCATCCGGTTTCCCTTCGCTACCAATGGGCACGTAGCAAAGATCACCATTTACAGATCGAACGGTCGCTCCGGCAAATGCCCGGCGCAACTCTTCGTTGCCGTGAATCGGAGCTGAAAAAACCTCAAAGGAACTCGCCTGAAAAGCCTGGGCGATGGAGCGCGCAATTGCATCGACGATTTCAAAGGCTTCGGGAGCACGCCGCATTCGTTCGCTAACTGCTGCGAGGACTTGCGCTTCTCGAACCGTACGATGCGATTCTGCAAGTTCGGCCGCCATTGCGATGACATCGGCACATGCCCGGGCAAATGCGGATAACTCGGCGAGTTCATCGCCCGTCGGAGCCTCGTTGCGATGAAGCGTGATCATGCCGATGCATTCATCGGCATGGCCCATTCCCAAAAACAAAATACCCGAATCGGCGCGGCTCGCGCTCACTCCCGCCAACGACTTGGTGCGATCCTTCGGAACGAAGAACGCAGAGTCGATTTTGAAGCGTTCTAAACCATGAAGAAAGAGGCGACGCAACTCAACGGAATCATCACGAAGCAGAAAAGCGCGTTCCCCGAACGCGCCCATCTTTGTCGGCCCACCCTTGCGAAAAAGAAGGACGCTGGCGCTCTCGATTCCCGAACTTCGTAATGCCTCAAGGATGACAGCAATCCGCTCGGCGGCAGTACGAACTGCCGCCAAACGACCTACTGCTGCAAAGAACGCGCTAGCGCGCGCAGTGCTATGGGGAGAATCCCAGACCAATGACATTGCCGACGACGGCCAGCGTACTCTTGGGAGCGATATTTTGCGCTCCCGTCGCGCCATTGAGTGGCGAGAACACCAAAATTTTATTCGCTCCAGCGTCGGCAACATACACATTACCACTGGGATCAATCTTGATATCCGTCGGCGTTTGTAATTGCGTCAGCGGGCCGGCGATAACGGCGATCGGCGCAACATTACCGGATGCTCCGGCGGCAAACACGCGAATTGACGAGCTTCCCGGATCGGCGACGTAGAGAAGTCCGGTGGAATCGACGGCAATAGCCGCCGGAGATACGAGTCCCGTGGCCGCACCGATAATTGTGGCCATTGGAGCGACGTTAAAGACCGGGGTAGGCACGGGCGTCGGCGACGGAGTCGCGGTCGCTCCCGGCGGCGTTGCCGTCGGTGACGGGGTCGGCGACGGCGTGGGCGAGGCAGTTGGCGTCGCCGTCGGCACCGGCGTCGGTGTCGGCGTCGGAACGACGAATTTTTCAACCGATGCGTTGCCTTGGTTGGTCACATACATATTGTTGCTCGCATCGAAGGCGACGCCGGACGGTTGATTCAATCCCGTGTTGCTACCGGCGAGCGGCTGCGAAGCGAGCGTGAGCCCACCTGAATTCGAAAAGAACAACACTTGATCCGATGAACCGTTGCCACCAGAAATCGTTGTGGCCACAGCCATCAAAGCGTTCTTCGTGGAGTAGGCCAAACCGCGAACATGCCCAACGGATGAGAATCCTTGAAGCGGCGAGACGTTTCCGGTCGCTAGCGCCTTAATGATCGTTATTTGGCTGGCACCGCTTGCCGCATTGTAGTTCGTTACCCAAAGGTTATTGAGGCCGTCAAAGGCCAGATAGTCCGGACCGTTGAGGCTCGTTGAGGTCCCGCCGATTTGATATTGCGGCGACGCCCCGTTTACCGGGCTGATACCGTAGATCGAGACGGAGTTCTGCGTACTATTCGTCGCATACAGCGTCCCCGTGGCGAAATTCGGACCGGTCCCCGTTCCATTATTGATCAGAGCGGTTGACGACGTGCACGCGGCAACCGTGCCAGCAAGCACAATCGCGACGAAGCCGTAGGTGAAGGAACGAAGCATCGGGTCTCCTTGGGTGAATCGAGATCAAACGTGATGAGTTCCGTGCTGTACCGAGGCGGTTCCTGGCACAGCATAAGAACGGTGGATTACGAGAAATGTCGCAAACGCGAGGACGAGGACGATGACGACGGCGACGAGCGTCTTGACGGCCACCCGTCGACGATAGGCTGGCCGGCTAGATTCCGTATCGATTAAGAGGCGAGGCATCGTATCCTCATGACTATACGGCGTGCCGAGCGGGGTATTCGAGCTGATTTCGCGTTGCCATGCGGAGCAGCTGAGAAACCGTAACGAAACGGTACCCGGCCGCACGAAAACGCGCTACGACTTCGGGCAGTGCCTCGACCGTCGCGATCTTTCCGCTATGGAGCAACTCAATCTCCGGCGCGGTCGCCCGCGCCCTCATGTGAGCAACGATATCACGGGGCAAAAGGTCGCGCCAATCGCCTGTGTCGTCGCTCCAAAGGATCACCGAGTAGCCGAGATTCTGAATGGTTCGGATCGTTTTTTCCGTATAGCGACCGTGCGGCGGGCGCATCATCGTCCGGATCGCCGGATCGTGGACCATCGACCAGAGCTCATCGCGCCCATCGAGCATTTCCCGCCTCACCTGGGCGGATGTCTCGGCATCAAGATCCGGATGCGTCGCGGTATGGTCGGCAATCTCGTTGCCCCCAGCCTCGATACGCTTGGTAATTCCCGGCCACTGCAGCGCATCACGACCGATGGCAAAGAACGTCGCGTGAATGTGGAGTTGCGCCAGCGTATGCAGCAGGAGCGGGGTGGTTACGGGATAGGGGCCGTCATCGAACGTCAGGGCGATCAGTTTCGGCCGATCCGTAGCACGCGTAGCAACCAATTCTTTTGCCAAGCGATCAATGCGCCGCGGAAGCGACGGCGTGAGTAAGGTCGAGAGCCGATCCGAGGGCAGTATGATGATCGGACGGAGCGGATGCGTTAAGCGCGCCACGGCAAGCACGCCGACAATGACAACGACGAGTAGTGAACCGATAACCAGGAGTCTACGCAAAGCTTCTAGGCTCCCGGCGATCGCGAAGGCACCGGTAACGCGTTCGCGGCGTCTTCACCGATGATGACGGTTACGTCGCTCGTCGCCGTCCCCGTCGTGGGAGACGTCGAAGTAATTGTCGCGGCCTGCAACGGAACCGGAAGCGCGGAGCGCACTTTTGCCCCCGCGAATGCAGTCGCGGAATGTTCCCGAATGAGCGTATGCGCGTGATCCAAACGGCTTGCATTCCCTACCGTGCCGATCGTAAAGCCCTGCGCTTTGAGGGCATCGGCCAATCGTTTGGCGGCCCCCGGAATATCGCTGCCGTTTTCCACGTCGATGCGAACGCTTGATGGCGTAATTCCCGCTAACGCCATCGCATCCGGCGACGGCTGGGGACTCGGCGGAGCAATCAACATGTTTTGCACGAGTCGAGCGCGAGCAGCATCGTCCGGAACGAGATCATCGCCATCAACCCAACTGATATCGGACGTATAGGGGACTTGCTTCGAAACGATATCGGATTTTTTGATATCGGCGAAAAAGGACGCTAACGAGATCATCTCCGACTGCGTAAAATCGCTCTGCACGTTATTTTTTACGATATCGAGCAATGGTCCGATCTTCATCGCGGTCGCCAACTTATTGTTTTGCACCTGACGTACGACGGCATCCATCACTTGCTGCTGGCGCATGATGCGGCACGGATCGCTGCACCAATCGTGGCGGAACCGCGAATAAGCGACGGCTTCCGGCCCGTTGAGATGATGCATGCCTTCTGTCAAATGCACATGCAGATGCCCCCAATTATCGTCGTAATCGATTCGCCCGCCGGTGCAGTCGGTCTTATAGCGAAGACAATCGGAATTCTTAACGTACACGTCGATGCCACCGATGGCATCGATAATTTTCTTGGAAGCATCGATTCGAAAAACGGCATATCGATCAAACCCCGGAATTCCGAGGAACTGTGCAATAACCTGACGGGCTTCGGTGACCCCACCGTCGGCTTGTGCCTGATTGATCTTTCGTTTGCGTCCGTTTGGAAGTGTCGCGAGCATATCGCGCGGCACCGACAGCACATAAATTTTATGATTTGCGAAATCCAGATTGACCGCTTTGATGATATCGCTACGCGAGCTGGTCGAAAACTCAACGTCGCTATCGGTGTAATCGTAATCGAGCCCCTCTAAGAGCACGAGGATATTCGATTTCCCGAAAACTTGCTCGGGACTCGGCACGAAGCTTTGCGCGATCAACTCAATTGGGTTACGTTTCGTAATGGCCCCGACGACACCGAATCCAATAATGACGGCAGCGAAGAACACGCCGATCAACGTAAGGATACGCACAACCCGCTTAGGGGCTTGCCTGGAACGAGGCGAGGGCTCGGGCGCGAGATGCTTACTCATGCGTCACCAAGGCGCAAAGCGTGCCGACGAAATCGAACGCAGCTTGCCCATCGATGCGAACATCGACGAAATCACCGATCACAGCGTCGCCCGTAAAATAAAGGCCGCCGTCAACGCCAGGGGCCTCGCCTTGAGAACGCCCAAACCATGCCCGCGTCGCATCGCCCAATTGTTGGCGCGCCGGATCGTTTTTTCGCAAGCGTCGCTCTTCTTCCACAAGCACTCGAACGACGGTTCCGACGCGACGCTCGCGGGCGATTTCACTCGCGCGCCGCTGCGCATCCCGCAAGCGAATCAAGCGCTTGCGTTTTTCTTTGACAGGTACCGGATCGGGCAATTGCGCGCCGGGTGTCCCCTCTTCGGGACTGTATTCAAAGAAGCCGACGCGATCTAATCCGGCACGGGCAATCCATTCTTCAAGATACGCGACATGTTCATCGGTTTCACCGGGGAAGCCGACAATAAATGTCGAGCGCATCGTCACGCCGGGCACACGATTGCGAAAATCTTCGATGATTTCAAGGTATCGCTCACCGTTGCTCGGGCGCAACATGGCCCGCAAGACATCGGGATGCGCATGCTGCAACGGCATGTCCATGTATTTACACACCTTTGGTAAACGCGCCATCGCCTCAATGAGTTCGCTGTCTACCGTTGCCGGATAAAGATAGAGCAACCGAATCCATTCGAGACCGTCAACCTCATCATTCAAGCGCTCAAGAAGTTGCGCCAAGCCTCCGCGACGCATGCCGCGGTCACGCCCCCACATTGAACTATCTTGTGCGATGAGAATGAGCTCTTTGGTTCCGTTCGCCGCCAAGGCGTGCGCTTCGGCCAGAATCGACTCCATCGAGCGACTGCGAAATTTTCCGCGAAGCTGAGGGATGATGCAAAACGTACACGGGTGATCGCAGCCTTCGGCGATTTTCAGATACGCCGTCGATTTTGGCGTCGTGATTAAACGTGGAAGAAAATCGTGTTCAGGTTCGGCTTCGAATGCCAAGTTGACGGGGCGTCGCCCGGCTTCGATATCGTCAAGCAGATCGACGATCGATGCGTACGCGCCCGTTCCGATTACACCGTCGATTTCAGGAACAAGTGACTGCAGTTGCTCACCGTATCGTTGGGCGAGGCAACCGGCGACAACGAGTTGTTGGCCGGGGTGCTTGCGGGCGGCGTGCTCCATGATTACATCGGTGGATTCCGCCTTTGCCGGATCGATAAAAGCACAGGTATTGATGACAACCGTATCGGCTTGCTCCGAATCAGCCTCGAGCTCGTACCCCGCTGCGCCCAATTTAGCGATCATCACCTCGGTATCGACGAGATTTTTGGCGCAGCCTAGACTGACGAAAGAGACTGATGGCATTCGACTACGTATCCTAACGAAAATTCGTAAATTGCAAGGGAAGTTCGAAATCCCATGCAGTGAGCGCCGATATGACTTTTTGCAAATCGTCCTTGGATTTGGCTGAGACGCGGACCTGATCGTCCTGATATTGCGTATTGACCTTGAACCCAAGTGATTTTATTTTCTCGGTAACCGCCTTTGATTTATCTTTTGGAATACCCGAACGCAGGGTAATAACGAGCCGAACGGTCCCGAGGGCAGCCCCATCGACCTTCCCCAGATCCAATGCTCGGATATCGATTCCACGCTTCATCGCCTTGGATTGCACGATATCGACAACGTTCTTCATTTTTAATTCGTCATCGGAGATAATGGTGATGATTTTGCCGTCACATTCAATCGATGTCTTTGAATTTTTAAAATCAAATCGATTTTCAATCTCGCGACGTGCTTGATTCAGCGCGTTGTCCAGCTCTTGCGCATCGACGCGCGAGACGATATCGAACGAAGATTCGCTCGCCATTGATTACTCCTCCGAGGTGACTTTTTAAAGGGAGATCGTGCGGTCGACGACCACGCCGTCCTTACCGAGAGATCCGAGCGACGTTCCGTTGACATCGAGTTCGACGCCGCCGGCATTTCCGATGCGGACCACGGCCTTTTTACCATAGAGTACCCGGGTGGTGCCAGCCGGGAAGGTCCCTTCAAGCATAATTTTTCCATCGACGATCACCCGAACCCAGGATGTTGCCCGTATCGTCACCCCGAGACTGCCGGATCCTGGCGGAGGCGTCGCTGAGGCTCCGGGCGACGGGCTGGCGGCTCCAGGCGACGGGCTGGCGGCCCCTGGCGAGGGGCTTTCACTCGGCAAGGGTGAGCCACTGGGCCCGACGGTCGGGCTTGCGCTCGGCAGAGCAGTGGGGGTCGCCCCGACCACGGCTACGGGAGCGGCCGGTGGGCCGGGAGGCAGCGCGAAAAGATTGTAGACGATGAGGCCGACGAGGGCTGCAGCCACGAAACCGGCCACCCACAAAACCCAACGAGTCGAGCTACGCCTACCCGAAGGTGAAATGACGGGTTCTTCTTGCGGCGGGGTACTTGAGGGAATGCTCTGGGCGAGGATCGACGATGCGATGGCCTCTTCCCCATCGATCCCGAGGAACCGGGCATACGTCCGGACGAAGCCGCGCGCGTACACCGGCGCGCCGATGACATCCCAGTTTTCATCTTCGATGGCCCCAAGATAAACGGAACGGATGCGAATATGCTCCGCGACCTCAGAGAGCGTGAGCCCTCGAGCCTCACGCGCAATACGAAAACGCTCACCTAGCGACGACATCGCGCTTGGAGTTTGCGTCGAACCCCTGGTATCCTGTGCAGACCACTATGAGCACACACCCACGAGTCATCGCCGCAATGAGCGGCGGAGTCGATTCCGCCGTCGCCGCCGGCCTCCTCGTCGAGGCGGGCTACGATGTGATCGGCGTCACCATGAAGATGTATAGCCCGACCCGTCCGGCTCACGCCAAGAGCTGTTGCGGCGTAGACGATTTTGACGACGCGCGACGGAGTGCGGCAATCCTCGGCATCCCACACTACGTTCTCAATTTCGAGCAGACATTTCGCAAAAACGTCATCGACCGCTTCGTCGATGCCTATGCGTCGGGACGCACTCCCAACCCGTGCGTTGCCTGCAATAATTTCGTGAAGCTTGGAACGCTTGCCGATTATGCCGATCGCATGGATGCAACATTCGTTGCAACCGGCCACTACGCGCGCGTCGAACATCGCGACGATGGATCGCACCTCTATCGCGGAGATGGCGCAAAAGATCAGACCTATGCGTTGGCACAACTGACCCCGACTCAGCTCAAGCGATTGCTGTTGCCCCTTGGTGCGTGGGATAAGGCAACCACCCGCGAACACGCTCGCCGTTTAGGGTTACCCGTACACGATAAATCGGAATCCCAGGATATTTGCTTTGTCGAAGGCGGCGACTATCGTGATGTTTTGCATCGCGAACGCCCCGAACTTGTTCGCGCGGGTGCAGTGGTCGATGCAACGGGTTCTGCCGTCGGTGAACACGAGGGCATCGCCGATTACACGATTGGGCAGCGCGCAAAGCTCCCGGCTAGTAACGACGGGCCGCGCTACGTAGTACGCCTTGACGCTGCCACGAATACCGTGGTGATTGGCCGCGAAGACGAACTGCTTTCAAGTGCGTTGATCGCCGACGAACTCAATCTTCTTCGTCCCGAATATTTCGTTGACGGGACCGCCCGGATTCTCGCTTCGGTGCGTTATCGCGCAACTCCGCAAGCCGCTACGGCCGTCATCGATGCACCGGACCGAATCGCGCTGACGTTCGATACTCCGCAACGGGCAATATCTCCGGGGCAACTTGTCGCGTTTTACGATGTAGCTGGAAACGAAGTCCTCGGGGCAGCCACGATCATGGCTGACGCCTAAGCGCTAACTCGCAGTTGCCAGAGCGACGTCGTTGCGAAGATTCCAATACGTGTCGCGAATTTGCGGCACAAAGCCGGCACCGGTAATCGCAAGTTCTAGATCGCGGCGCGTTGCTGCGTTCGTAGAACCTGCATCGTGGACAACTTGCTCTTCAAGGATCGTGCCACCCATATCATCGCAACCGTAAAACAGGGCGAGCTGGCCTAATTTGAGCCCCGGCGTTAGCCATGAAGCCTGAAGATGTGGAAAGTTATCCATATACAAACGCGACACGGCGAGGACGCGCAGATATTCAAGCCCCGTGGATTCTTTGCCCCGCAACGGTGTTTTGTACGGAACGTAATACCACGGGATAAACGCCGTGAACCCGCCGGTTTCATCCTGCAAATCACGCAATACGTGCATATGCTCGATGCGCTCTTCATCCGTCTCAATTGAACCGAACATCATCGTCGCCGTCGTCGGAAAACCGACGAGTTGAGCCTCACGCATCACCCCGAGCCATTCGTCCGGTTTAACTTTACGAGCGGAAATACGTTTGCGAACGCGCTCGACAAGAATTTCAGCACCGGCACCCGGAAGCGATTTCATCCCAGCCGCCTTAAGGCGCAATAATACGTCGCGAATCGGCATCGCCTCAACGCGAGAAAGACCGATGACTTCGGACACCGAGAGTGAATGAATATCGACATTCGGATATTCGCTCGCTACTCGACGAAACAGCGCTTCAAACCAATCGAGACGAATTTCCGGATTCACCCCACCCTGAATCATAATTTGCGAAGCGCCTTGATCGGCGGCGAACTTTACGCGCTCGAGCACCGTATCGTGCGACATCGTATAGCCTTCGCCATGTTTTTCAGGGCGAAAAAATGCACAAAACGTACAATGGACGTTGCACACGTTCGTATAGTTGATGGTCGTATCGATGACGTACGTCACGACATTGCTTGGATGCAACTGCATTCGGCGAGCGTGAGCCGCCATTCCAAGCTCATGCAAATCGGCTTCTTTGTAGATGCGAACGCCTTCCTCAAAGGAGAGGCGACCACCGGAGCTGGCTTTTTCGAGAAGATTATGGAGCGACGACACCGAGAGCCTCCGGAAGCGAAAGTGGGACGTTACGCAGAACGCCGAGTGCAAACAATTCGCGACAATATGCCGCTAAGCCACTGCGCGCCGCCTGATGAAACGTAAAATTCAATTTCGCGTAGTAATCTTCATAAAAGCCGGTTGGGCGCGAAAAGGCCGCCTGCGCTTCGGAAATGACATATTCCATATGCGTGCGTGACCACGTGTAGGCATCCGTTAGGGCATGCATGCAGGCGCGTACAGCCTCGGGATCCCGCTCGAAGACATCACGACGGGCCGCCCAGACGGCAAACACGGTTTGTTCCGATTTCCATTCATGCCAAAGCTTGCCGAGATCGTACACATGCGAACGATCTAATTCAAGCAGCGCATCGATGGCCGAATCGCCGATGAGCAATGCCGCGTGGCCGCGACGCGCTAACGCGAGCGGATTCTCATCGACGACATATTGGGGATGAATGCCATAACGACGCTCCATGAGTACACGGAGAAGGTTGCGGCCGCTGGCCGATTCGTTGGTGATAAAAATCTGCGAACCATCGAGCAACGACGGTGGAACCTGAGAAACGAGGACCACCGAGACGACCTCATCGCGTGCTCCGATGCAAAGATCGGGAAGCAAGACCAATTCATCTGCGTGACTCGCCCAGGCGAATGCCGAGATCGGCGAAAGATCCAGTTCGCCGTTAAGAAGCATTGCATTCAGGTTCGCGGGAACGTCGCTGTGCAAACTCCCCGGATAGTCAATTGCACCCGCGTCAAATGCCGCATACACCGGCAAATCGTTCGTATAGCGGATACGTCCGCAACGAAGTCCGTTAGGCATGCACAAGCTCCGGGGTCCAGTCGGCGGCAAACGTGTCATAGGTCGAATTCCGACGAACCGGTTCATACCCCGCGTCTTCGATTAGTCGGCGAAATTCCCGATCGTCGACATATTGGCCCGATTGCGTTCCCGCGGCGTGATAGATCATCTCTTCATCTGTTGAACCGTGGGTACCGTCTAAATCGTCCGCACCGTATTGCAACGCGACCTGACAGACTTTGATACCTTGGATCATCCAATAGGCTTTAATGTGATCGAAGTTATCGAGCATTAATCGAGCCGTCGCGAAGATGCGAATATCATCTAAACCGGAGGTCCAACCGCAATAGCTAAGTTCATTGCCATCGGGATGGTAGGCGAGCGGTATGAATGCATTAAATCCGGGCACGCGCCTTTGCGAGTCGCGCAGCCGAATGAGATGATCGATCCGATCTTCATGCGATTCAATATGGCCGTAGAGCATCGTTGCATTGGAGGCCACGCCCTGGCGATGCAACTCCTCGTGAATTGCCAGCCAATTTTCAGCATTGACTTTATTCGGGCAAATCTTCTTACGCGTCTCTTCGGCAAAAATTTCCGCAGCGCCGCCATTGACATTATCTAAGCCAGCATCTTTGAGCGTCGTAATGATCTCGGCAAATGAGAGACGATGACGTTTCGCCATATATTCGATTTCGGCTGCCGTGAAAAACGATAATTGCACATGAGGCAAGCGCTCTTTAAAACGGCGCATCAGCGGCAACCAATAATCAAGCGATAGTTGGCGAGGATCGTGCCCGCCGACGATATGCATCTGATTGAAATTTTCGCCCGTCTCGAGCGCCTTTTCCAAGACCTGATCCGCCGTCATGCGGAAAACGCGACCCTCTTCTTTAAACTCATCGACCGCAAACGAACAGAATGTACAATTTGCGTAGCAGACGTTGGTCGAGTTGATATAGCGATTGAGAACGTAATAGACGCTCTTTCCACTTTTGCGTTCTTTAGCCGCACGAGCAAGACGCCCCAGATTGTGAAGATCATTCGTGGCAAGAAGCGCGAGCCCATCGTCCATCCCAAGACTTATCCCCGCATCAAGCTTGCGCTCAATCTCAACCAGAGCTGGGTCCATAGCGTATGCCAAGATCGCGTCCTTCTTCTCTAAAAACATCCGCCACGCTCGCCGTGGAGGGTAAACCGTACTTTGCGCTCCTCAGCGCTTCCCATGCAAAGACTAAATCGACAGGAACGCGCTCAAAAAACAGGCGCTCCCGCTGCCGACGAGGATTCCGCCGAGCAAATCGGTCGCGTAGTGAGCGCCCAGGGCCAAACGCGACCACAAAATCCCGGCAGCGAGGAGGCCGGTCGTCAGCACGACCCAGCCACGACGAGGCCCGGATTGCTGCATCGCGACGAGTACTCCCAGAAAGACGTAAAAGCCGAACGTAATGGCCGCGTGCGAGCTCGGGTACGAGAACGAGAGTTCGTGCTTATAGACCCAGTCGTCGCGTCGAGGGCGCGCAAAAACACGTTGAAGCGCGTCGGCTAGTCGCCATGAGACGAGCATCGAGGCCAACAGCAACGCGATTCTGCCGAGCCACTCGCGGCGAACAAGCGCGACAACAAGCAATCCGACCCCTAACGGTACCAACACGGCCGGATAGCAGAGCCACGTAAAGCCGACGGCCAACGGTTGGGCGACGCCGACCAGCGCATGCTCCAGAGGCATCCAGGCGTCCGAATCCGGCTCTTGCCCAAGGTAGCGACCGAGCAAAACGCTCAACGCCACGAGGACGATGCCGATGGCGGCTCTGAGGAGACGAGCCTTCATGAATCGGACTCACGAAAAAGATCGGTCTGCTCACCCGGGCCTTTGCCCATGCGCGGCGCGATTTGTTCAAGCTCCATGATTCCGAGAATGATCTTCCGCGGTTTCGTGCCCTCGTGCTGGCCTACGACCTTGAATTCCTCAAGCTGTTTCATAATGCGCACGGCCCGCGGGTGCCCGATGGAAAATTGCGACTGTAATTGCGCCGTCGATGCATATTGCGATTCGATAATAAATTTTGCCGCGTCATAGCAAAGCGGATCGACATCTTTTTTGCTTGCATCGTCGTCACTTAACGGCACGACCTCGACATCGAGGAGATTCTCCGGCCGCCCCTGACGCGCCCAAAATTCCACCAGGCGTGCGACCTCCAATCCGGTGATGAGTGCGCCCTGCGAACGCTGCGGTTTGGGCGCATCGATCGGCAGAAACAGCATGTCGCCTCGGCCCAACAGGCGTTCCGCACCTGCCATATCTAGAATCGTCCGCGAATCGACTTGCGAACTGACCGCAAAGGCAATGCGAGACGGAATATTTGCTTTGATCAGACCGGTGATCACATCAACCGATGGCCGTTGCGTGGCCACGATGAGATGAATACCGGTAGCTCGCGCAAGCTGGGCAATGCGCATGATCGTCGTCTCAACGCGTTGCGGGGCGATGAGCATAAGATCGGCAAGCTCATCGATGATGATCACGACGTAGGGCAATGTATCGTCGGGAAATTTTGCGTTGTATTCCTCGATTTTTCGAACACTGGCCTTGGCAAAGCGTTCGTAGCGAGAGTCCATCTCTTTGGTCATCTCGTGCAGAGCACCGGCCGCCATCCGCGGATCGGTGATGACCTCTTTAATGAGATGCGGGATTCCATTATAGACGGTGAGCTCGACGCGCTTGGGATCGATCATCAACATTTGCACCTGATCCGGCGTCGCACTTGCCAGCAGCGATGCGATGATGCAATTCAAGCAAACAGATTTTCCGCTCCCGGTTGCGCCGGCGACCAAAAGATGCGGCATTTTGGCCAGATCGCCAAAGACCGGACGACCGGTAATATCTTTTCCGAGGGCCATCCACAACGGTGGAACTTGCCCACGATTCGGAAGGGCTTCAAGAATTTCACGGATGGCCACAACTGAGACGCTCGCATTCGGCACCTCGATGCCGACGGCAGACTTTCCGGGAATCGGCGCTTCAATACGCACGGATGTCGCCGCCAACGCCAATGCAAGATCGTCGGCGAGCGCGGAGATTCGCGAAATTTTTACCCCGCGTTCGGGCTTGAGTTCGTATCGTGTAATCGAAGGTCCACGTTCGATATGCGTGACTTTCGCTCCAACGCCGAACGACGCCAACGTATCTTCCAGGATCGATGCGCGATTTGTTTCGTCGACGACTTGCTTTTGTGCGGGATCGAAAATGGAGAGATCAGGCAAGCGATAGACGCGTGGCGCGCTATCGACATCGTCACGGTCTTCGTACTCAACGATCGTCTCGACGCGACGAATGGGCTCGACGGATTTCGCGTCGTAGGATCGAGGCGCGACGACCGGTGCGTAGACAATCGGTGCCTGCACCTCCGGCATGGAGACCGGCTCGGGGAACGCGCTCGGAACATCGGGTTCGATGACGCCGTCGTTTTGAACATCGAATACCCGTGGCTTGGGCAACGCAAATGCCTCCCGAAGATTGGCCGGGCCCTTGGGGAGCGTGATTTTCGGTGCCCGAACGCGGTTCCACGGCAACGCCGAGACGACGCCGATGCACCATCCGATGACTTTTTTCAGGCTTGCGTCGGTCAGGCGCAAGGTCAAGCCGAGAAACGCCGTCACAACGACGATCCACGCTCCGACATCGCCAACAAGGTGGGCCATCGCCCACCAGATCGAACCGCCGACTTGACCGCCGCGAATGATCCCTCCGGCGCCAAATGCGGCGTCGACGAGCAAGAAGTACACGGTTGCAGCTACGCCAAGAGTCGCAATCATGCGTGGGACATTGATCTCAAGGAAGATGATTATTGCAAAAAGTGCGATGAGCACCGGGAAAAGCGGTGCTGCAGAACCAAACAAGAGATGCACGACGTGCGCGGTTGCATCGCCAATCTGCCCGGCTTTCCCATGCGCAGCGAGCGCAATGCCAAGGACGATGGCGACACCTAAAGCGACGATGCCGACGATCTCAAGATTTAGACGTGAGCGGGCGGCGGATTTGCGGCGGACACGTGCCATTGCCGCTGTTTTCGTTTATTACGTCAGGAGTTCATTTGTCTACGCCGACCATCGTCGTTCTTCAAGGTGACCAAACCGGGCAAGAGTTACTCGAACAATCGCTGCGCGTGATCGAGCGATCCGTCGTCGATGTCGAGTTGGCGCTTGAAACCTACGATCTTTCGCTGGAAAATCGTCGCGCCACTAACAACGCCGTCGTTCACGAAGCTGCAGCAGCGATGAAACGCCACCGTTTCGGGCTCAAAGCTGCGACGATTACGCCCGAAGAAAAAGGCGATGTCGGCTCGCCAAACGCGCTGTTGCGCAAAGCCGTCGACGGCAAAGTGATCGTTCGCACCGGTCGCAAGCTTCCTCGCGTGCGGCCGATCGGCGGCATTCATGCGCCGATTTCCGTTGTGCGTATGGCCGTCGGCGATGCCTATGGAGCGAAGGAATGGCGCGAGGGTAGCGGCGACGATGAAGTTGCCTGCAGAACGGAAACCATTTCGCGCAGCGTCTGCCGATACGTCTCCGAATACGCCTTCGTGCACGCCCGCAAACTCAAAGGCCGCGTCTTCGGTGGGCCCAAGTATACGGTAAGCCCGGTCTACGAAGGAATGCTTAAAGAAGAAATGGATGCTGCATCAAAGCGGCATCCGGAGATTACCTACGAACCGCAACTCATCGACGCGACCTACGCGTTGCTTCTCAGCAATGCCGGCGATGATCCGCTCGTGATTCCCTCGCTCAATCGCGATGGCGATTGCCTCTCGGATATGGTCATGCAGTTGTTCGGATCGATTGCCGGAGCGGAATCGGTCCTGCTCTCCTTCGATGCCTCGAACGGACAGGATGATTTTACGCCGTCGGTTGTCATGGCCGAGGCCCCGCATGGAACGGCGCCTCGCCTCTTTGGCAAAAATGTGGCGAACCCGCTGGCGATGATCCTCGCCTGCGCCGCCCTCATGGCCCACATCGACGATCGCCGTGCGGCCAACGCCTCACGCGCCATTTACGAATCGGCCCTGGAAGCCATCGCCTCGGGAGTGACCACCGCCGATCTCGGCGGACACGCGTCGACGACCGAATATACGGACGCCGTTATCGAAGGGGTCAAGCGAAAGCTAGATATCTGGTCTTCCTTGTAGAACGAGCCCTGCGTGGCAGAGAAACGACCGGCGGCACCAGCCGCCACGAATCAGCGCCAAGCATTCCGGCAGAATATGGAAGTCCCGATTTCCGTCGCCGTGCGCGGTATGACCGCGCCCGTCTACGGTACGCTGATCGATTTGTCCGTTGGCGGCTGCCGATTCCGCTCGGTGATCATGCTCGACCGCGAAACGGTCGTCGAGTTTTCTCTGCCGATCCGACAAGGCGAAAAACTCACGCTCGGCGGCAAGATCGTCATGCGAGCGATGAAAGCGCACGGGGCGCAATACGAATACGGTGTGACCTTTGCGCGCTTGCCGCTCTCGACGCGCGAGCAGATTTCACAGGTACTTTTGGAGATGCAACGTCGCGCGGCCGTTTCGCGGGCGGAGTCTCGCGTTGCCCCCGTAACGCCCAAACCAAGCGCAAAACAGCGTCGGCAGACAGTTCGCGCGTTCATTACGTTCCCGATTCGTTTTCGCCGCGAGGGGAAGACGTCGGAACAAGGCGAGGCAAGCGATATCGGCTCCGGCGGCCTACGCCTTACATGCGCAGAACAACTCCCCATCGGGACCGTTCTCGATCTGCGCTTTACCATGCCCAGTAAAGTGCTCGACGTGTTCCCTCCACCGACGGAAAAAATCGAAATCACGCCGTTCGGTCCGAAGACCATTCGCGTTGCCGATCATCGCAAACCCTTCGATGAAATCGCCGTTCGCGGCCGCGTCGTGTCGCAGTTCGATCCGAAACGCACGCTGCATGTTCATGGCGTTGAATTTCTCGATCTCGACGGCTTCTCGCGCGAAGAGATCGCCCGCTTCACGCATGCCGTCCAACTCCTAAAGCTCCGCTCCGCCTCATAATCCCTCATGCTTCGAGACGCACGCTTCGCGTGCTCCTGTAGCATGACAGATACCGGCCTTGTCGTCCTAGCATGCTTCGAGACGCACGCTACGCGTGCTCCTGTAGCATGACAGATGTACCAGCCTTGTCGTCCTGCTAAGAGCACCAGCCTTGTCATCCTGAGGAGCGTTCCGCAGGAACGCGTCTCGAAGGACGGATTAGCGCACTAACAGCGCGACTCCGACGAGTGCGAGACCGAATCCCGCGAGTTGAATGCGCGATAACCGCTCTTTGAGGAGGACGTACGCGAGGAGAACGGTCGACGCCGGATACAGCGAGGTGACGACGGCGGCGATTGCCAGGTGTCCGTTGCGCGCCGCCAATACATACAATACGTTGGCGAGCATATCGAACACTCCGCAGATCACGATCGCAGTAACCGATCCTTTGATCCGAATATCGATTTTCGCCACCGCGACAACGACGAGTTGCAGTATCACCGACGCAACACGAGCCGCGATCAGTGGCGCAAGGCCGGCTTCGGGCCGCGCATTTCCGAGAAGAATAAAAAACACGCCGAACAGCGCGCCGGCAATAAATGCTTCACGCACGCCCTCGGTAACGAATTCGCGTTTTCCCGACCCATCGACGGACGCCGAAATCACCACAATGGCAATCAGAGCGACGACGATGCCGATGATCTGCCCAACGCCGAGATGCTCGCCATGTAGTGCCGCGAACACAATCGGAATGGATGCGGCCAAAACGGCCGTTACGGGCGAGACGATCCCCATCACACCAATCGACAACGCGCGATACAACAAGGCAATCGCCGCAACACCGGCGACGCCGGCACACGCGCCCCACAGAAGATCTCCCAGATTCGGATGCATCGGAACGACCCAGCCCAAAGCCAGTGCCGTTAACAATCCCACCGCCTGCGACGAGAGCGTAACGGCTAGGGTGGTCGCCCGTTTACTGGCAAGACCACCCAGAAAATCCGCCGCGCCATACGCGATGGCCGCGATGACGGCAAGGGCTATCAGACTTCCATCACCACGGGAATCACGACCGGCTTACGTTTAAGTTTCGCGAAGATTTTCTTACTCACTCCGGCACGAACGTGTTCTTTGACCGTTGTGACATCGCGCATGCCTTCAAACGAAAGCGTCGCGAGCATGGCGCGCACCTCCGCACGAAGCTCGTCGATGAGCGTATCGCCGGGCTCGATATAAAAGAGCCCTTTGGTCACAATATCCGGCTCGCCGATAAGGTGCGCTTCTTCGGCATCAATGGCGACAACGATCATCACGATGCCGTCGTTTGAAAGCGCCTTACGATCTCGAAGTACCGACTCTCGAACGTCGCCGACACCGGATCCGTCAACGAAAACCATTCCGCCGTACGTCTTGCCGACTTTATCCCCGTATTCGGACGTAAATTCAAGTACATCGCCGTTTTCAACGACGAAGACATTCTCCGGATGGACGCCGGTTTGCATCGCTAAGCGCCCGTGCTGGGCAAGCATCCGGTATTCCCCGTGAACCGGAACGAAGAATTCCGGACGAACGAGATTGAGCATCAGCAAGAGCTCTTCTTGCGATGCATGGCCGGAAACGTGAGCGCGACCTTCCGATCCGTGGATCACATTGGCACCGAGCTTGCAGAGATTGTTAATCGTCTTGGCTACCGATTTTTCGTTTCCGGGAATCGGCGTCGCTGAAACGACGACTGTATCGCCGGACTTGATCGCGAATTTGGGATGATCGCGAACCGACATTCGCGCAAGACCGCTCATCGGCTCACCTTGCGATCCGGTCGTCATCACGAGGACTTTTTCCGGCGGAAGATCGTTGACCGATTCGATTTTGATGATCTGATCTTCGGTGATTTTGAGATACCCGAGTTCGCGTGCGAAATGCACGACGTTGTTCATCGAGCGCCCCAAAAATGCAATGCGTCGATCGAACTGAACGCAATGATCGATCACTTGTTGAATGCGCGGAACATTCGAGGCGAACGACGCAATAATCAGTCGCCCTTTTGCCCGCGAGAAAATATTGGTGAAGGCTTCTCCGACGACGCGCTCCGATTGCGTGTGCCCCGGGCGTTCGGCGTTCGTAGAATCCGATAGCATGCAGAGCACGCCTTCATCACCGACTCGAGCGATCCGCGCGAAATCAGCCGGCTTGCCGTCGATCGGCGTTTGATCGAATTTAAAATCTCCGGTGTGAAACACAATGCCGACAGGCGTGCGAATGGCAAGCGAACACGCACCGGCAACGGAATGATTGATGTGGATGAACTCGGCGTTCAACGATCCGTACTCAACACGATCCCCGGGCTTGACCACGACGAACTGCGTATCCGAGGGTAATTTATGCTCGCGCGATTTTGCTTTGATCAGCGCAATGGTGAGCGGAGTACCGACGATCGGCGTATCCCGAAACTCACGAAGCAAATAGGGGATGCCACCTATATGATCTTCATGCCCGTGCGTCACAAGCACCGCACGCAATTTGTGCGCGCGCTCGCGGACGTAGGTGAAATCATTGATGACGACATCGACCCCGAACATCTCATCGTCCGGAAACATCAGCCCGCAATCGACGACGACGAGATCGTCCTGCGTCTCGATGACCGTCATGTTCCGGCCAATCTCGCCGCATCCGCCCAACGGCACAACGCGAACAAAGGGCTCCTGCGGTGGCTTGGCCACGACTAACGTATCGACCGTCAAACCGGCTCCTCTCTTGCTCCTAGGGTTCGCGTGCGTGATACACGCTCCGAGGAGACTATCATGCTCAAAGCTACTTTTGCTGCCCTGCTCGTCGCAGCGACGAGCATCTCCGGGCCCAGCAACCCAACGGCCTCGCCTCCGCCCAGGCTCGATGCCCTCTATTCCCATCGCGCCCTCTACCGGGCCCGCTTGATACTCCAGCTACGCTTACTTGAAGCCCGTGGGCAGGGTCTTGGCCGCCTGCGCCACCTGCTGGAGGAACGATTGCGACTCGCGCCTCTCGGCGATCAGGGACGAAGCGATGAGTTTCCCTGTGAATAACCAGCCCAAGTAACCTAGCTGGACTGCGGCCGCTTCGCTTGGAGCCTTAATAGCGTGGCATGAGCGCTTGACTAATCTCATTTTTGCGACTATTCTCCAAAATGAGATGGCTTCGACCGACATCCCCACGCTACTCCTACACCCGGTCCGTTTTCGGCTCGTGCAGACCATGCTCGACCGGCGCGAGCGCACGCCGGCAATGCTCGCCGAGGAAGTCCCCGATGTTTCGCGCGCGACCGTGTATCGACAAATCGCCCTACTGGCCAAAGCAGGCCTCTTTAAAGCTCTTCACCGTGAACGCCGCCGCGGCGCCGTCGAAATCACCTATGGAATCGATGCCGCAGCCGCTCGCTTTAATCCAAGCGACGTGGCCCAGATGTCGCGCGCACAAATCGAACGACTCTTCGTTACCTTCTGGACCAACGTACTCGCTAACGCGACACCCGCATTACGCGATCGTACCGTCGCCATCGACGATCTTCGGTTTTTTACACTTGGCTTCAAAGCCGATGCCGATTCGTTCGCTGAGCTAAGGGCTCGCTTACTAGAGCTTTTCACCGAGTGCGACGAAGCATCACCTGACGGCGTATTTCGTACGGCGTCGATTGTTATGCATCCCGGAACGAAACAATTACCAGCCGATCGTAGTACGCGACACTCGAAAGGAACTCCGCAATGAGTGACATCCTCAGTATCATTATTTCCCCGCGTGAAGCGCTTGCAGCCCTTCGCGAAAAGTCGAATTGGCTACTACCGATGGTCGTGACTATCGTGTTGGCGATCATCGGCTATCTGCTCGGTCGCGATGCAAGCATCCATGCCACCGTTGGGACCATGACCCATATGCTGCATACGAATTCCATGTTTGCCGGGATGGGTGAGACAGCAAAGGCGAAAATGCTTGGCAACGCTACCCACCCGCCATTAGTGAGTTCTATCGTCAGCATTGGGTTTTTAGCTTTTTTTATCGCCCTAGGAATACTTATCAATACGCTATTCTTGTTGGCTGGTAACGCTATGGGCGGGGGTGATGCGCATTTTGAATCGTTGCTCTCCGCATCGGCACTTATTGCTATTCCAAGTTTCGGCCTGATGCAACTTATTACCGGGATCATTGAGCAAATCCGCGGCGTTGATGGGTTTGCAACAACGCGAGATATTCTTACCGTGCTACCGAATTTGGCATTGCTCGCTCCGAACGCATCCGGGCCGCTCTTCTATTTTCTCGCCGCAATAGGTATCGGTGCTCTTTGGGGACTCTTTTTAAACTCCATGGCACTTCGCGCAACCGCAGATGCGAAAGGTCCCGCAACGTGGATTATTCCCACGGTTGTCCTCCTGTTGTCAGCCGCCCTTGCCTCTATCGGCGGAATTTTCTCATGAGACGCCTCGGAATTCTCGGCGTAGGATTAGGCATATTTTTGCTCGGTGCCGTTGCTCCGACGCAAGCTGCAGCCTCACCGCTAACGCTCCAGCAATGTGTCGCCATTGCTTTACGACACGACACCAACATCGCGTCGCTCGCCAGTAGCTATGCGCAAGCTGAAAACGCCTACGCCCAGCAAAAGACGCAAACGTATCCAACCGTCGTCGGGCAGCTACAAAGCTACCTTCAAAAATCCAACAACTATGGTGGTGCATTCGCGGCCATCGGCGCCTCGCAACTCGGTGACGTAAGCCAAAATACCGCATCGATTGGCACCCAGTATAATCTCAATTTGGGTGGACAAGGTTTTGCTTTACTTGCCCAATCACGGGCCCAACTTGAAAGCGCAAAGCGCAACCTTCAACGAGCCAAGGCGCAACTCGCATCAACGATAACGGCGTCTTTTTACGCCGTCGCGCAGAAAGACGCGCTCGTTGATCTCGATCAGGGAGATCTCGCGTATCAAACGGTCCTAGTAAACAACGCTAAGGCCAGAGAAAAGGCCGGCGTTGCGGCCGGTGTCGATGTCCTACAGGCGCAGGTTGCGCAGACAAAGAGTAAGTCGACGCTCCTCGCCGCAAAGGCCGACGCGCAAAATGCGCGCGATACCCTTTCCCAAGCCATCGGAGCTGCATTCGACACGCAGTATGCAATTCCGAAAACGATCGCGACTCCGGCTCTTCCGGAAGCAACACTCGCGAACATTATCGCTCGCGCGCATATGCGTCCCGACGTCCTCGCCGCAAAAAGTTCCTTGGCAGCCGCTACCTATGCGCGAAAGGCATTTGATCGGCATCTGTTCCCAACGATCGCACTCACAAGCCAAATCGGAAACCAATTTTCTCCAACCGGCGCAGTTCAAAATCAGAACTTCCTCATCCAACATTGCGCAGCCACGCCAGGATGCGTTTCGGCACCGACGGTTGTCCGCGGGAGTCCGGGGTTCTGGCAGATCGGTGCAACGACCACTTTTTCGTTCCCGTTCGTTAATTATGGCGCAATCCACACCGAGAAAGTTCAAGATGATGCGGCTATACACTCAGCAACGCTGGCGTATAAATCGGCCGCAAGCAAAGCCGAACTCGATGTTCGTCAAGCGTACCGATCGGCGCAAACGTCACTCGCCCAAGTCGCCTACGCCGTGAGCGCAGCGCAACTCGGAGCCGAATCCGCCCATATCGCGCAGTTACAATACGAGCGTGGCGTCAAGTCGCTCACCGACGTCCTCTCCGCGCAACAAACCGCCCTCTCTTCACAGATCGATCTCGTGAATGCTCGCATCGCCTACGTTCAAGCCATTATTAATTTGCGGGTCGCCATCGGCGATACCGGTCCTAACGCCATCGTCGCCGATTTGAGGTAGTTCCATGTCTAAACGTCTTCGTAATACGCTCATCGTTGTTGCGGCCCTGATTCTCATTATCGTGTTTGCGGTCGTGAATGGACGCCGCCACAGTTCCGTGGCATCCGTCACGGCGATCAAACTTACGCCAACGCACTTTTTGGCGAGCCTCCCGGAGAACGGTATCCTCAGTCGGCCGGGAGTAGTAACGGTTCCGGTCCTTGTTTCCGGGAATCTGGCCAGCCTGAGCGTGCGTGCCGGCGATCATGTAGTGGCCGGCCAACAACTCGCATCAATTGATAATCCGACGCTCAACGCCAATGCGGCGTCGTCGCAAGCCGATTATCAATCGGCCGTCGCAAATATCGATACAGCTCGCGTCCAAGAACAAAACTCACGCGTTCAGTACGAAGGCGCCGTCGCAACGGCGTTGTCGAATCTCAACGAAGCCAAGCGCATCTACCAAGCTGATGCTGCTCTCTATCGTCAAAAGGCAATTGCCCGCAGCCAAGTCGACGCCGATAAAGCCAAGCTCGATCAGGCCCAAGTTACCTACGATCAATCGGTGCAACAGCTCAAACTCGGCGCGGTCTCCGGATACGGAATCAATTCGGTGAGTTCGGCGAAATCGGCTGCAGATAAAGCTCAAATTATCAACAACGAAAACCAGCAACAGCTCGGATTCACCCAAATCCTTGCACCAATTTCCGGGAAGATTCTGACCGTGGCCAGCACGCCAAACGATACGCTGGCGCCCATTCGCGTCGGAGATCAGGTGAATGCCGGACAAGCTCTGTTCACCATTGCCCGCGACGATGGCTGGATCGTTCGCACCAAAGTCGACGAGCAAGATGTTGCGCACGTTACCGTCGGTATGCGCGCTCAGATTAGCGGCGAGGATCTTGGCGGCAAGAAATTCACTGGCCGGGTTTTAAGTATCGCCCCGACGGCACAGAAATCCGACGACCCCTCCTCGACCGCCCGCCAGGTTACAACGGTGGTCGCTCTTGACGGAAGCGCCCCATTCTTTCGCGATGGAATGTCGGTGAATGTAGACATCTACACGCGCGACATCGCCAACGCTATCGTTGTCCCTATGACTGCACTTGTTACGGAAAAGACGAAAAAATATGTTTGGGTCGTCGTGTCCGGCGTTACGCACAAACGAGTAGTTACAACTGGAACCGATAACGGAGCGACTATTGTCATCACTTCGGGCTTGGCATCTGGCGATGAAATTATCGGAACACCGGGCCCCACCCTTAAAGACGGCGACCACGTACACGCCGTTCTTCCGACGCCGTCACCTAAACCGAGCTCGACGTAAGCATATGGCTCGGATACTCGCCTATACCGTCGAAGCTCTCGACGCCATCTGGCGAAATCGGTTGCGTTCGCTGCTTACTATGCTCGGAATGATTATCGGTATCGCATCCGTTATCACCGTCTTGGGCTTAAGCCAGGCGGCATCGCGAGGATTGGAAAGCGAGCTTTCTGCAGGCGGAGACCCCGGCATCGTAGCTTTCGTCGACCAATCGCAAGATTTACCATCGATTGCAACGCTCTATTATCGAGACGTAGCACGTATCGTGGCATTATCGGGCGGAGCGATCAGATCGGCAATTCCGATCTACGGCGCGGGTGGTGGCCGAAATCTCGAAGTGACCGGCGTTGGCAAACCGAATTATATCTCAGGATTTTCAAGCGATGGAGATCGACAAAATGCCAATCTTATCGTCGATAGCGGACGCCTGTTGCGACAAAGCGATGTAACGAATGCGAGTCCTGTTTGCATCATCGCTAAAAGCTCGGCCGACAAACTATTTCCATCTGGAAATGCACTCGGGCAATCGATCTCCGTGGGAGATATGCGATTAAACATTGTTGGAATCTATACCCTGAAGGGAAGCCTACTGAACTCGTTCACGGGCGACTCGATGTTTATTCCGTATACCACGTTCCATCTTCTTGAGCCGGGAGCAATAGATGGCATCCAAGCGTGGCCGGCCGATACCGTCTCAAAATACGATGCCATCGTCGAATTAAAGAGTCTTCTTGCATCGGTTAAAGGCCCGAAGGCCCAGTACACCATCCAAGACCAGGCAGCATCTCTTGGCATCTTTAGCAAAGTTCTCGATTCAATTGGAATCGGACTAACATTTATTGGAGCGCTGTCCCTTGTTGTTGCCGGTGTTGGGATTATGAATATTATGCTCGTTTCAATTGCCGAACGGACTCGCGAGATCGGGATTCGCAAATCGATCGGCGCATCGGCGGCCGATATTAGTTTCCAATTTTTAGTCGAATCGATTATTGTTTCGTTCATGGGTGGAGCGATCGGCATGCTCCTCGGAATACTTTGCGTCAACCTCGGATCGACGCTCCTGATGAAATATATCGGCGTGGCACCGATCCCGTGGACGTTAATTATCAGCGTCGCGGTCGGTTTTTCTCTAGCGGTCGGAATCGGCTTTGGGTCGTATCCCGCGGCTCGAGCGGGTCGCCTCGATCCCGTTGAAGCGCTGAGATCGTAATGTTCTCATATATTGTCGAAGCCTGGGCCGTCCTTATGGCCAACCGTACGCGCACAATACTTACGCTTATCGGCCTCGTCGTAGGCGTCGCGGCCATTATTGCGGTTCAAATCTCGGCATCTGCGATGAGCGGTGCGGTGACGGGTGCCTTCAAAGGCCTCAATACGTCGATGTTTTTCACATTCCCAAAATCCTCCGGCGGAGATTTAGAGAAGGCCGCCCTCCACCTCTCGGATATTGCGCTCATTGAATCCATTCCGGGTGTACGAACGGCAATTCCGTATCAGCAACAACGCACGGTCATCCGCGTCGGCCATAATGCCGTTCGACTGAAATTCGGAGGCGAGTCCGACCAACGCTTCAGCACTGCACCACTTGCCCAAGGGCGAGTCATTTCACTTGACGATGTGACGTCGGCTGCGAGCGTTTGCGTCATCTCGTCAAAAGCGTTCGAACGGCTTTTTCCAAATGGTGGCGACGTTGTCGGACAGTCGGTTCTCGTAGGGGATCGTCGATATGTCATCATCGGAGTGCTCGGGAAGACGACGATTGATACCGCCTCGCTCGGTCTTGATATTGCCGCCGATGTCACAATTCCGTATACCACCTATTACAATAACTATCAGCGTGGTCAAACACTCTTTGGTCTTGAAGTACTTCCGAACCCGGGCATATCGCCGACATCACTTGAGCCGGCGGTGAAACAAGCGCTTTCGACATCGCATAGCGGAGCTCAATATCAAACATTCGATTTTGGTATGTTTTTCCGCACGATTTCCGGTTTCTTCGGGGTGATAGGCATCGTTGTCGGCGCCGTCGGCGGCATCGCACTTCTTGTCGCAGGTATCGGCATTATGAATATTATGCTGGTATCGGTCATGGAACGAACCCGGGAGATTGGAGTCCGCAAAGCAATCGGTGCGAAAGGCGGACAAGTCTTGCTGCAATTTTTTATCGAGGCCCTCTTACTATCGAGCATCGGATCGGGGATCGGGCTCGCGCTGGGTGTTCTCCTAGGATGGGGCGCATCGGCACTTTTCATCTCCAAAATCTCAGGCGTTACCGCGCCGATTCCGTGGCTTTCGATTACTTCGCTGACCATGATTTTTGCTACCGTTGTCACGATTGTGTTTGGCACCTACCCCGCATTCCGTGCTTCGCGACTCGATCCCATTGAGGCTCTTCGTTATGAATAATCCAGTAAAACTCACCGCCAATGCCATCTCGATGCAAGCGATCACGAAGACGTACAAGATGGGCGACGTTGAAGTCAACGCCCTTCGCGGCGTATCGTTCGATATCGCACACGGCGAATACGTCGCCATCATGGGCCCGTCCGGCTCGGGAAAATCAACGCTGATGAACGTCATCGGATGCTTGGATCGTCCGAGCAGCGGCAGCTATTTCCTCGACGACACCGATGTGTCCAAATTGGACGACGCAAAACTCGCGCACATACGACTCACGAAGCTGGGATTCGTCTTCCAAGGGTTCAACTTACTTGCGCGCACCGACGCAATTAAAAATGTTTCGCTTCCCCTCTTCTATGCCGGTGTGCCCGCAAAAGAACGGCGCGCACGCGCCCTCGAGGTGCTCAAGACCGTCGGATTGAGCGAGCGGGCGAACCACAAGCCGAACGAACTCTCCGGTGGCCAGCAACAACGTGTGGCCATCGCCCGCGCCTTGATCAACAATCCGACCGTCATCCTGGCCGACGAACCGACCGGTAACCTTGACTCTGCGACGTCCGATGACGTCCTTGCCCTCTTTGCCAATCTGCACGCGGGCGGGCGAACCATCATCATCGTGACGCATGACGAAGAGGTCGCCGACCGCGCATCCCGCGTCATCCGCTTACGGGACGGCCTCATCGTCTCGGATACGAACAAAATGTAACTTCGTTGCGTTCTCTGTGGTACATGAACAGCATGAATCGTCGCATACTTCCGACTCTTATCATCGCGCTCGGAGGCGCCGTTATCGGCAGCTTCCTTATGATGCTCTACGCGTCGAGCCACTTTACCGGCGTGGCCGGCCCGAACCACACGCCCCCGTCGGTGAGTGCCGCCCCGCTCACGGGCATTAGCGACCAAGATCGCATCGTGTCCGCAGTAGCGCGCACGAAGCCCTCCGTCGTCGCCATTCAAATTATTCAGAATGGCCAGGTTGTGGTTCCCGTCGATCCTTTCCTCAATCAGATATTCGGCCAAAGCGGCCCGGGCGTGCTGCGCAAATATAAGCAGCGCTCATCGGGAAGCGGCTTCATCCTTGATACCCAAGGCGACATCGTGACGAACGCGCACGTCGTCGTTCCGAATACGAGCACGACGAGCGAACAGATCAACGTCGTTTTTGCCGACGGTCATAAGTCGCTGGCGAAGATCGTTTCGGCCAGTGTCGGCAACGATATTGCCATTATCAAAGTCGACAACACCAAAAATTTACCGCCGCCGCTCAAGCTGGCGAACTCCGACAAGCTTTTGCAGGGGATGTGGGCGATTGCCATCGGTGAGCCGTTGGGCTATCAGCAAACGGTGACGCTCGGCATTATCTCCGCCTTCAACCGTGAAGAGCAGATTCAAAGCGAGCAGGGCCAGTTGATGGATTTCAAAGGCCTCTTACAGACATCGGCACCGATTAACCCAGGCAATTCCGGCGGCCCGCTGATCGATATCGACGGCCAAGTCATCGGTATCAATCAGTCCACGGTCAAATCAGCCTACGCTCAAGGCATCGGCTTTGCGATTCCGTCGAATCAAGTGAAAACCGTCGTTGCCGATCTTCTCAAACATCCCGGCGTCCACTATAGCGCCGGATCGGGCAAGGGTGCCGTCGGTGTGCAGTTGCAAGATCTTACACCCGGTCTTCGGAACCAAATCGGCTATAGCGGCACCGGGGGAGTCGCGATCATCCAGGTTCTTCCCGGAACACCGGCCGATCAGGCCGGCATCGAACCCGGCGACGTCATCTTAGAAGTCGACGGGAAGCCGATGAACAGCGCCAAGGACTTCGTGACGTATATCTCCAGCAAAAAACCCGGTGATACCGTGCGCATGGTGCTCTGGTCTCAGGGCGTGAAAAAATTCGTCGCCGTGAAACTCGTGGATCGCAGCACGCTCAACCCCGGAACAGCGCAGCGGCCGCAACAGTACGCGCCGCCGCAATCGCCCTAACCCCCGTCGGCGCTCGTCGCGCCGCCGCCCACGATCCTCAGCAGTCGCTCGAAAAGGTTGTCCCTGCAACCAAAATTCGGGCGATTGCTGTCTTTATGGATGGAACTTTCGCTTCGTTTCGAAGTAGAATAGCCAGGTAACCACGACGCACGTCGTTCGTAAGTGGCAAGGCAACCTCGCCTGCTGCACGTATGCCCCGCCCACCACGTCGCAAGCTTTCGGCACGTACCTCCGTGCCGCACGTTCGCCCGGGCCCTGGGAGGCGTACTCAGCACCGCGACAAGCTGGTCCGGAGCGTCATGCGATCACACGTAGAGAGAGGTCAAATTTTCATGGCAAAAGTGGTCGGCATCGACCTCGGCACGACGAACTCCGTTGTCGCCGTTATGGAGGGCTCATCGCCCACCGTCATCTCCAACGCTGAAGGCTCGCGCACGACTCCGTCGGTCGTCGCCTTCACGAAGACCGGCGAACGCCTCGTCGGGCAATTGGCAAAGCGCCAAGCAATCACCAACCCAGAGCGCACGATCGCCTCGATCAAACGTCACATGGGTGAAGGCGACTATCACGTTAAAATCGATGGCAAAGATTATACGCCGCAAGAAATTAGCGCGATGATCCTGCAAAAGCTCGTCAACGATGCGAGCAATTACCTCGGCGAACGCGTCACCAAAGCGGTCATCACGGTGCCTGCCTACTTCAACGATGCTCAACGTCAAGCGACCAAAGATGCCGGCAAGATCGCCGGCCTCGAGGTTCTTCGTATCATCAACGAACCAACCGCAGCGGCACTCGCGTATGGCCTCGATAAAAAGGGCAGCGAAACGATCCTTGTTTGGGATCTGGGCGGCGGGACGTTCGACGTTTCCATTCTCGATGTCGGCGACGGCGTCTTCGAAGTCAAATCCACCAATGGCGATACGCGCTTAGGCGGCGACGATTACGATCATCGCATTGTCGAGTGGCTTGTTGCGGAATTCCGCAAAGAGCAAGGCATCGATCTTGCCAAAGACAAGCAGGCGATGCAACGCCTCACGGAAGCCGCCGAAAAAGCGAAAATCGAACTTTCGGCCGTCGTGCAAACGTCGATCAATCTTCCCTTCATCACGGCAGATCAAGAGGGTCCAAAGCATCTCGATATCACGCTGACGCGTGCAAAATTCGAAGAGCTCACCAGCGACCTCACCGATCGTTGCATCCAGCCGTTCAAGAGCGCATTGGCCGATGCCAAGATCGACATCAGCCAAATCAACGAAGTTGTGATGGTCGGCGGTTCAACTCGCATGCCCGTCATTCAAGAACTCGTGCGCAAGCTCACTGGCAAAGATCCGAACCTCACCGTAAACCCGGATGAAGTCGTCGCCGTTGGTGCTGCCATTCAAGGCGGTGTCCTTGCCGGCGAAGTCCACGATGTGGTGCTCGTCGATGTCACTCCGCTCACGCTCGGGTTAGAAACGCTCGGCGGTGTGATGACGTCGTTGATTGAACGCAATACGACGATTCCAACGCAGAAATCGCAGATCTTCACCACGGCCGAAGACGGCCAGACCTCGGTTGATATTCGCGTGCTCCAAGGCGAGCGCCCGATGGCAACCGATAATAAAGAGATCGGCCGCTTCCGCCTGGAGGGCCTGCCGGCTGCTCCTCGCGGCGTACCGCAAATCGAAGTCGCGTTCAACATCGATGTCAACGGCATCGTCAACGTGAGCGCAAAAGATCTGGGAACCGGCAAAGAGCAACGCATCACGATCACTGCGTCAACGAATCTCAACAAAGAAGAGATCGATCGCATGGTTCGTGAGGCCGAAGCCCAAGCTGCAACCGATCAAGCGAAGCGCGAAGAAGCCGAAGTGCGTAACAACGCTTCATCGCTCATCTATTCCACGGAGAAATCGCTCAAAGAGGTTGGCGAGAAACTCGATGCCGCAACTCGTGCGGATGTCGAAGCCGCCCTTGGCGAACTCAAAACCATCAGCGAAAACGGAACGGTTGAACAGATCAAACCGGCCGTCGAGAAGCTCCAAGCTGCCAGCTACAAAATGGCGGAGTTGCTCTATAAGGCAACCGGAGGAGCAACCGACGGCGCTGCGGCCGGAGCATCGGCAAACGGCGCAGCGGAAAACGGCGCAACGACGCATACCGGTGACGACGTCATCGATGCGGAGTTTTCCGAAGCCAAATAGCGTATGGCGGGGGCGCGACAACGCGCCCCCTTCCATCGCACATTGATCTCACCGCACTCACTCCAAGCTTAAAGCTGATGAAATCATGAATAACGATAATGACGTGGAGACCTCCGATACGGTCGTCCTCGATACTCCCGAGGATTCCGTCGAGGCAAAATTAGCGGCCGCGACCACGCGCGCCGACGAAAATTACAACAAATATCTTCTTGCGATGGCGGATTTCGAAAATTACAAGAAGCGTATTCAGCGCGAAATTGAAGCGGTGATTACCCGCAATCGCAACACGCTCCTCAATCGGATGCTTCCGGTGCTCGATAATCTCGAACGCGCGCTTTCCTACGAAGCTGCCGGAGACGGCATCCGTGGTGGTGTTGAACAGACGCTCAAAGGCTTTGAAGCCATGCTTGCCGGCGAAGGGATAAAACCCATCGATGTAGCCGGTCGGCCGTTCGATCCGCGCGTTGCCGAAGCCATCGGCACCGTCGAAGCTCCCGATGGAACCGAAGACGATACCGTGATGCATGTCGCTCAGAAAGGCTACACCATCGGTGATGAGCTCTTGCGTCCCGCGCAAGTCATCGTTGCCAAGCACGCATCGGCATAAGTGAATGAATTACAAAGACTACTACGCCATTCTGGGTGTTCCGAAAAATGCGCCGGAAAAAGATATTAAATCCGCCTATCGGAAGCTCGCGCGAAAATGGCACCCCGATGCGAATCTCAACAATACCAAGGAAGCGGAAGATCGTTTTAAGGATATTTCCGAGGCCTACGAGGTACTTGGAGATTCCGAGAAGCGTCGCAAATACGATGTCTTAGGGTCGGATTGGCAGCAAGCATCGGCGCAAGCCGAGCAGCAGCGTCGTTACCGCACCTCGCAAAACGAGCCGTTCGATTTTGGCGGCTTTTCGAATGCGGGTGGTGCGGGTTCCGGCTTCTCCGATTTCTTCGACATGTTCTTTAGCGGTGGCGGCGGGGCGCGACGAACGGCGAATGCGAATGTTGGTGCGCGCCGCGGTCAGGATCTCGAAACCACCATCGAACTTACCTTACGTGATGCCTATGACGGCGGCAAAAAATCCGTCTCCTTGCAAGTCGAGGATGCGTGCGCGCGATGCCGCGGAACGGGCACCGAAAATGGTCGCCTCTGTACCGTGTGTCACGGCACGGGACGTGTTTTGCAAAACAAAAAATTCGACATCACGATTCCGCGCGGCATCGGCGACGGCCAACGGATTCGACTCTCCGGTCAAGGTGGAACAGGTACGGCCGGTGGGGCGAGCGGCGATCTCTTTCTCGTGGTGAAAATCGCGGAAGATCCGACATACAAACGTAAAGGCAGCGACCTCTACGTCGACCTACCCGTTTCACTCTACGATCTCGTCCTTGGCGCCGAAGTCAAAGTCCCAACGATGGCCGGTCAAGTTACGATGTCGATTCCCGAGGGAACGCAAAACAATCGCTTGATGCGCCTCGCCGGCAAAGGCATGCCCAACGTCAAGGGCGCGGCAGCCGGAGATGAGTACGTTCGCTTAATCGGCCAATTGCCGCAAAGCCTCACCGATAAAGAACGCAAGCTCTTTAAAGAGCTCTCCGGTTTACGCAATGGAAAAAAATAGCAACTTGCGTATGATATCGACGAGTTCTCCACTTTCGTGTTAGGTGGACCTCCGATGCACGCCATGATGTATGGTGGTGCAGTCAATGACGGCCAACCGGTAAAACCGGCGAACGTCGATCTCCGGCGTATTACTAAACTTTTTGCGCCGTATTGGCGCCACGAGATCGCCGTACTTGCCCTGATGTTTATCACGGCGATTATCGGCATTGTTCCACCCTTGTTGACGGCTCGTATTATCGACATCGCGATTCCCCAACGTGACTTGCACTTACTCTTACTTCTCGTGTCGCTCATCGTGCTCAATGCACTCGTTGCCGCTGGAGTCGCAGTCGCTCAAGGGTATCTCAATTCGATCGTCGGCGAGAGCATTATGCGCGATTTGCGAACGGCTCTGGTCTCGCATCTCCACCGAATGCCGCTCTCGTTTTTCACGAATACGAAAACCGGCGAGATCATGAACCGCGTCTCATCCGATGTCGACAACGTCGACGGTGTCGTCACCGGCACGCTCACGACCATCATTACGAATGTCCTGACCATCTCGACGACCCTCGTAACGATGTTCATTTTAGACTGGCGACTAGCCTTAATTGCCATTGGCGTGACACCGTTGATGATTCTGCCGCTCGGCCCGGTTGGTCGAAAGATGTTCGCGATTCGCAAAAAGACGCGCGAACAGCGAGATCAAATCGAATCCATCACGCAAGAGACGCTTTCAATATCCGGGATCACGCTCATCAAATCATTTGCGCGCGAAATGTATGAGCGAACTCGCTTTAACGATACCGGCACCCGCCTGATGAAACTTGAGATCGATCTTGCGATGGTCGGGCGCTGGTTTATCGCCCTCATCGGCGCAATGGCCGTGATCGGCCCGGCTCTCGTGTGGTTCGGAGGCGGCTGGTACGCCATCGCCGGCACCGTGACAACCGGTACGATCGTCGCCTTTATTTCCTTGATTGTCACGCGCCTTTACGGTCCTACGGCGGCCCTGGCCGGGATCCAAGTCCAAGTGGTTAGCGCACTCGCCGTCTTCGAACGCATTTTCGAATACCTCGATATGAAGCCCGAAACCTATGAGCCCTCGGGTGCGACGACGCTAGGCCATGTCGAGGGTGATATCCGCTTTGAAAATGTATCGTTCGGTTACGATGATTCGCGCGAGATTTTGCACCATTTAAGCCTGCACGTAAAGCCTGGACAAGTTGCCGCATTCGTCGGCCCTTCGGGCGGCGGAAAAACAACGATTACGCAACTCGTTCCACGCTTTTATGCGCCAACCGACGGCGCCATTTTCATCGACGATCATGCGATTGATAACGTCTCGCTCACCTCGCTACGCGAAGCCATCGGCATCGTCACGCAAGAGACCTATCTCTTCCATGACACGGTCGCCGCAAACATGCGCTACGCAAAGCCCGACGCCACGCTCGAAGAGCTTAAAATCGCAGCGCAGGCGGCAAACATCGATGCGGTCATTTCGGCCTTGCCGTTGCAATATGAAACGGTCGTCGGCGAACGCGGACACAAACTCTCCGGTGGAGAACGCCAACGTCTGGCAATCGCTCGCGTGCTCCTTAAAAACCCTCGCATTTTAATACTCGATGAGGCAACCTCCAGTCTCGATTCTCAGAGCGAAGCGCTAATCCAGGCAGCCCTTGACACGCTGATGCGGGGGCGCACGAGTCTCGTCATCGCGCATCGGCTTTCGACGATTGTCAATGCCGATATTATTTTCGTTATCGAGAGCGGACGCATTATTGCGTCGGGAACCCATACCGAACTCCTCGCGCAAGGCGGGCTCTACGACGCGCTCTACCGAACGCAATTCCGAACAACATCGCCAACACCAACTCCCGCATAGGAAAATCGCATGCCGACACTACACGTCGCCGGTCTTTGTAAACGCTTTGGAAAAACACTCGCCGTAGATTCTCTTGATCTCACGGCGAATTCCGGTGAGATCGTGGCCTTGCTCGGGCCCAATGGTGCCGGAAAATCCACAAGCTTTCTTTGCCTTTCGGGCATGATGCGCCCCGACAGCGGCACCATAACATGGGGCGATATGGCCTTACGCTCGAACCGGGGTCGCACCATTGCGCTCATCCCCGAAACGCCAGATGTCTATACGTTGCTCACTGTTTGGGAGCATCTCGTGTTCGTAGCAAAAAGTTGCCGCCTCGGCGATGGCTGGGAAACAAAGGCTCGCGATCTCCTCGAACGTCTCAATATCACCGATCAACGCGACACACTAGGGGCGGCATTGAGTAAAGGCATGCGTCAGAAAACATTGATTGCAGCCACGCTTCTCGCGGACGCTCCGATTCTGCTTTTTGACGAACCGATGATCGGCTTAGACCCTGCGGGGCAACGTGAGCTCCGCGCGATATTCTCCGAACTTCGCAATGAAAAGAAGGCGATTATCGTCAGTACCCATATGCTCGACGCGGCAAAAGCAATTGCCGATCGCGCCGTTGTCCTCAAAGCCGGGCACACGATTTTCACCGGATCGTTCGCCGAAATGGGAGAACTCGGCACAAGCGACATTGAATCGACGTTCCTGGAAATGACGACGTAACGCATGCTTGCGCAACTGAACGCTCTGGCCTATCTCGAATCTCGGCAGATTGTCAATTTCGCTCGCAATGCGATTCGTACTCCATCGCGCATCATTGTTTGGGTCATGCTTATTGCCTGGGTGGGATTCACGATTTACGGTCGGGCTCAAGGCGGAGTATCGCACCATAGCCCCTTTGGGTTCTCACCGCTTCTTCCGTCAATTTTTGGTTTTCTCGGGCTTGTGCTTTTCTCGTCAACTCTTTTTCAAGGAGCCAAAGGCCGAGTTGCGACTTTTGCAAAT
Organism: bacterium; assembly: GCA_021778415.1. Lineage (GTDB taxonomy): Bacteria > Vulcanimicrobiota > Vulcanimicrobiia > Vulcanimicrobiales > Vulcanimicrobiaceae > JAJYCL01. Next base: position 180,401 of record JAJYCL010000001.1, read on the forward strand.
GCCGCCGACGCGCGTTTTCTCATTTGCTCGCGCCTGAATCCGCTCATTGTCATTTTCTGGCTACAGATCAGAAATTCAGCGCTTCTTTTTCTGCGCATTTCACTCGTTGTCATCGTCAATGTGCTGCTTTTTTCCCACGGTAATGGCTTGCAGTCATTCTTAGGCATTTCAGGGCTTTTCGTTCTATTTACCATCACACCGCTGCCGACGTTCGAACTTTCACGGCGATTGCCCGGTCCTATTGTACCCATCGCCGCATTAGTGTTGATGAGTGCAAGTATTCTCGCGCTCGCACTCTGTGCCGCATCATTTGCCTTTCCCGCTCTTTCCTCGGTTGCTACATACATTGAAAATCTCGGCATCGGTACGGCAACGGTGGCACTGTGGAGCGGATCGACTGCAGCCGTCGCAATCGTATGGGGTGTCAATGCGCTTATCATCACGCTCGGCGAGTTAGGTGCGTCGGATATTTATCCCGAGCTCTACTCTTCGACGCTAACATGGGCTGCGCGTTGGAGCCGAGCGCGCGGCTGGAATCATCTCTCGCGCCCCAAGGCCGGCGTTAAGGACGTTCGATCGATCGGAACCCCGTTCCAGGGCGTCATGGTGGCATTTTGGAAGGAACAGATAGCCTACATGCGTTCACCCGGCGTGCGCACGATGTTTTTTGTCGAGCTCGGTGTTGCCGTTATCGCCGGTATCATCGGGGGCATCGTCGGACGACACGACCAAGAGGCGCTGGGGACGATTATCGGCGCCGCCTTCTCCATTATCGTTCTTTTGCTCGCTCTCTCGGGAACATCGTTGGTTCATGATATTTCAAAACCGATCTGGTGGATCGGCAGCGGGAGCACGCTTGCGAAATTGACGACATGGTCGATTGCGACCTCACTCGATTCTATCGTCATTTTGGTATTGGGGAGTCTGAGCTTGGGCATCGCCAGCGGCAATGCGCTCTATGCTTTGATCGGATGTACGCTGGCCTTGCTCGTGCCGTCGTTTGTACGCGCTATCGGCGTTGCAACGTATTCGTTCCTACCAGCCGCAATCGACCAGCGCGGCCCGGTCGCCATCATCCGCGCGCTCATGCTCTATGTGTTATTTGCTCCTCCCGTAGCATTGGGCATCTTTGTCGGCGCTCAAACGTCGAGTGCATTTCTCGCCATTGCTGTTGCACTTGGCACGACGATCGCCGAAGGCATGCTCGCTCTATTGATTGCGGCGAAAAAAATAGAAGGCCGCGGCGCCGAATACTCCACCGCCGAAGTGTCGTAAAACACCCAATTCCACGCCCCCTGTCACCCTGAGGAGCGCACGAAACCCTGTCACCCCGAGGCACTCACGAAACCTTGTCACCCTGAGGAGCGATGCGAAGCATCGCGTCTCGAAGGGCTCATGCTTCGAGACGCTCGCTGCGCTCGCTCCTCAGCATGACGGGGGGCTTGTCACCCCGAGGCACTCACGAAACCCTGTCACCCTGAGGAGCGATGCGAAGCATCGCGTCTCGAAGGGCGCTCGCTGCGCTCGCTCCTCATGCTTCGAGACGCTCGCTGCGCTCGCTCCTCATGCTTCGAGACGCTCGCTGCGCTCGCTCCTCAGCATGACATAGGTACGGGGGAGAGTGGGGTTACTTGTGGTTGTCGTAGGCTATTCCGGCGCGGACTTGAGCGATGGCTTGATTCGTGAGATTGAGAGCGGCTGCGCGATGGCCGCCTTTGTCGCGCTGAGCGACATTGAGTTGATATGCCGCGCGCTGTAGGTTCGCCAATGCCGATCCCATATGCGGCTGGCGCTCGGCAAGTGCGGCTCCGGTAGTAGCACCGCCGACAAGCATGCCGGCAGCAAAAAGCATCGGCCCAATTCCGACTCTAGCAAAAATCGTCTTCACGTGAGATCCTCCAAAAAAATGAGAGCGATATGCGCGCATGATAGCTCGCAGCATCGCTCTCATCCATTGAAACCAGATTAGAGACGCCGAACCCTAGACATCGGCGGGAATGCTCATCACTGTTGGTGGCGTAGCAATATGGACTGTCGGCTCCGTTGCGGCACGAACGTCGTCGATACTCACTCCGGGGGCAAGCTCGCGCAAAAAAAGGCCGTCGGGCTCAACATCGATCGTCGCCATGTCGGTAATGATCCGTTGCACCACGCGCTGCCCCGTTAACGGCAGCGAGCAGGTGCGTACGATCTTATGGACGTTGCCTTTTGCAACATGCTCCATCATCACAATCACACGCTTGGCGCCATGCACAAGATCCATGGCACCGCCCATGCCCTTGACCATCTTGCCCGGAATCATCCAATTCGCAATATCACCGTATTCGGAAATCTGCATCGCACCAAGGACGGCAAGATCGATGTGGCCGCCGCGAATCATGCCAAACGATAGCGAAGAATCAAAGAACGACGAGCCCGGAAGGACCGTCACCGTTTCTTTGCCCGCGTTAATCAGATCGGCATCTTCTTCGCCTTCGAACGGATAGGGGCCCATTCCCAAAATCCCGTTTTCACTCTGCAGCGTCACGTGAATTCCGTGCGGAACGTAATTGGGAATCAATGTCGGCAGACCGATTCCAAGGTTGACATACAAACCGTCGCGCAGTTCTTGCGCTACGCGGGCGGCCAATTGAGTTCGTGATAATGGCACAGCAGTTCAGTCCTATTTTACGATGAGCGCTTACGAGTGGTGATGCGTTCGATGCGCTTTCCCTCGGCGCCGACATGCACGATTCGTTGCACGAAAATTCCCGGAAGATGGACATTTTCAGGCGAAATCGTTCCCGGTTCAACAAGTTCTTCCACTTCAACAATGGTGATTTTCCCGGCCATAGCGCAAAGCGGATTAAAATTGCGCGTCGCCGCGTGGAAGACCAGATTCCCCTCGGTATCGGCAACGGAGGCTCGAACGAGCGCGAAATCGCACACGATCCCCTCCTCGAGAACATACGGCTTGCCGGCGAATTCACGCGTCTCTTTCGGTGGCGAAGCGACGGCAATTCCTCCGCTGCCATCGTAGCGCCAGGGCAAGCCGCCGTCGGCGACCGGCGTACCGACGCCGGCGGGTGTGTAGAAGGCCGGGATGCCGCAGCCGCCGGCGCGCAAGCGTTCGGCCAGCGTCCCTTGCGGCACGAGTTCGACCTCCAACTCGCCGTGAAGATACTGGCGTTCAAATTCCTTATTCTCACCGACGTACGAGCCCGTCGTCCGCCGGATGCGACGATTGTCGAGGAGCACGCCAAGCCCCCAACCATCGACGCCGCAATTATTCGAAACGGTCACCAAATCTCGGGCTCCCTGCGCAAGAACAGCCTGGATCAGGTTATGGGGGATGCCGTTGAGGCCAAAACCGCCAACAGCGAGGGAGGCACCATTGCCAATGTCGGAAACCGCCTGCTCACATGAGCGGTAGACTTTACTCATGCCCGCGAGTTAGACGCTCGCGCAAGCGAAACCCTTGTCCAAGTCGAACACCCGAGTAAGCACAACAACAACGGTGCAAGGAGAGAAAATATGGCGGTTATGGTGCAACAGCAGGCCGACGACGAAGAAGCGATGATGCTTAGCGTCGTTCGCGATCTCGTTCGCGAAAAAGTCGCGCCGCGTGCAGCACAGATCGATGAGACCGAAGAGTTTCCGTGGGATATCAAGGAGCTCTTTGCGCAAAACGATCTTATGGGAATTCCAATTCCGACGGAATACGGCGGGCTTGGCGGTACGTTTCTTACGTATGTAAAAGTTGTCGAAGAGATTGCAAAGGCGTGCGCATCGTCGTCGCTCATTGTTGCGGTGCAAGAACTTGGCATGTTGCCAATTCTTATTGGCGGAAGCGAAGAACAAAAACGCCGCTTTCTTCCCTCGATTGCGTCCGGTGAAAAAATTGCGGCATACGCACTAACGGAAGCGTCGTCAGGTTCCGATGCACTCGGATCGATGCGGACGCGCGCGACACGTAATGGCGACACGTATACGCTCGACGGGCAAAAAATTTGGATCACGAACGGAAGCGTCGCCGATGTCGTTTGCGTTTTTGCCGTGACCGATCCGGCCGCCGGTTCGCGCGGCGTTACCGCATTCGTTGTCGAAAAAGGCACGAGCGGATTCGTCGTCGGGAAAAAAGAGCGCAAAATGGGAATCCGCGGGTCACCGACGGTCGAACTCATTTTTGATAACTGCGTTATTCCCGCAGCGAATCGCATTGGCGAAGAGGGCGAGGGATTCAAAATTGCGATGAAGGTACTCGATAAATCGCGTCCCGGAATCGCCGCACAAGCCCTCGGCATTGCCGCCGGAGCGCTGGATTATGCCACAAACTATGCAAAGGAACGCGTGGCCTTCGGCAAGCCGATCGGCCAACACCAGGGCGTGGGATTCATGCTTGCCGATATGCTCACCGAAGTGGAATCAGCCCGCATGCTCCTGTATGAAGCGGCTCGCAAATGCGACGCCGGATCGTCGGATGTCTCGCTTTGGGCTTCAATGGCCAAGCTCAAATGCGGGGACGTGGCAATGTCCGTCACCACCGATGCGGTCCAAGTCCTCGGGGGCTTCGGCTACTCATCCGAATACCCGGTCGAGCGGATGATGCGCGATGCCAAGATCACGCAGATTTACGAGGGCACCCAACAAATCCAGCGGCTGGTCATCTCACGCGCCATGGTTGGCAAAGCAAAGACTTCGTAAACGACAGGGCCGCCCCCCGGGGGAGGCCGAACAGATGGGCACGGTATCCCGTTCTCAAATCGGGTACTATGCCCATATTCTTATCAGGGCAAGAGGGGAGGTGTATACAGAATGTTGAGCAAGATCATCGCATCGCTCGTCGCCGCCGCGTTTATCGCATCGGTGCCAGCAGTGAGCTTCGCCGGAACCACGACCACCAAGTCGACGACCGCGAAGACGGCTTCGGCCAAGAAAACCACCGCCAAAAAGTCCACGAAGAAGGCGGCCAAGGCCACCAAGGCTACCAAAGCCACCAAGAAGTCGGCAAAAAAAGCGACCAAAAAGACCGCTAAGAAAGCGACTGCAAAGTCGACCAAAAAAGCGACCAAAAAGGCGACCAAGAAGGCCGCTAAATCCAAGAAGGCTGTCAAGAAGGGCGGCGGTCTCCAGATGACTGGAGCCACCAAGGCCGTCAAGAAGGCTGCTACCACCAAGTCGACCAAAAAAGCAACCAAGAAGGCTGCAAAGAAGGCGACCAAGTCTTCCAAGAAAGCCACCAAAAAGGCTTCGAAGAAGGCAGCTAAAGCGACCAAAAAGTCGGCCAAGAAAAAGTCGACCAAGAAAGCCGCTAAGACCAAGAAAACGGGTCACTAAACTTTAGTAACCACGCTCTTATTTCTTTCGATTCATACAAAGACGCTGCTCGATCATCAGATCGGGCAGCGTCTTTCATTTTCTCGGAAACTACCCGCCGAGGGAAATCGGCGCATGTCCAAAGAGCGGCGGGATCAGGCGACCAGCGGTAAACGATATCGCGAAAACGATGGAACCATAGAGCAGCACTTCGGCACCGCGGGCCGCGGGATTTTTCGATCCCATCGTTCCGGCAAAATACCCAACACAAAACAAGCCGACCATTGCAAGACCGACAGACCCAAGCAGCGACTGCAACGGATTCCAGGCGAAAAAATACGGGAGAATCGGGAGAATCGAACCGCACGCATAGGCCATCGACATCGCAATCGCAGGCCGCACATCCGATGCCTCGGCTTCACGCGGATCCACGCCATATTCGTCGCGCATCATCTCGTACAAGTAAATATCCGGATTTTGCACGAGACGACGCACAATGATATGAGCTTCCTCGCTTGAGAACCCTTTGAGTTTGTAATAGGCAACTTGCTCGGCAAACTCTTCGGCGGGATGATCGCGCATTTCGCTCGACTCTTGTTCGATCGCCGCCTGAACAACTTCGCGCTCCGATTTCGCCCCTTGAAATTCTCCGACGCCCATGGACAGCGCACCGGAAAGCAAGGCTAAAAGCCCGCTGATGATCACGGTCGCATGGTTATCCGTCGCGGCACCAAGGCCGATCGTCACGCCCATCGTCGTCAACACGCCGTCCTTAGCGCCAAAGACGACTTCGCGAATCGTTCTCTGTCCGGCTAATTTACGACGTTGCGGCGTATCGGGAATCCGTGGATGGACATGTTCCCATCCCGGAAGATCGACAAGGGCCGCTGGCGCATCGGCACTACATTCCATAGGTCCACCCTTGGCGCGTCGAGCGAGGAGGCCTCCAACATTTTTCTCTTAGGCGCGGCAAAGTCACAGCGCCAAGGCACGGCACGGAGGCAAGATAGGCGCATGGCCGATCCACTTGATAGCGAATTCACCGCTCAAAACCCAATCGTAGCCGCCGCAAATCGTATTCGCGAACAGCGCATGATCGATGCAGCTCTCCGCCCCGATTCGGAACAAACAACGTTTGAAGATGCCCAAAGCGGACTCATGGCCTTTGCCGCGGCCTTGACGGTTGGGATTAAACGACTCAACGCGATCGTCGGGGAACGTCACGGCGTGAAATTGATACGCCTAGAAAAACCGTTACGCTTGCGCGTCCGGTTTCGCGAAAAACGTGTAGCTCTCGATCTCGATGATATCCACCAACTCATCATTATTAGCGGCGAAGGTTTTGATGGCGAATGGCAATTCGATCCGCAAAGCGATGTGCCGGCGCTTATGAATCTTTCGAAGCTTTCGAGCGACGAGGGCTACGGGGAACGCTTGACGGCGTCGACGCTTTTGCGCTTGATTGCCGAGGACGCGCAACTACCTCGCCCGCCCGAACTTGACGCCGGCCCTTTGCAGTTTTAGCGAACGCCTGCTCGACAATGCCTCGGCTCGGGCAAATTCCTTGCAACGGGCAGATATCGCAGCGAGGAGTAGGCGCCTTGCAGATTGCGCGGCCGTGAAGAATCAACCAATGGTGCGCATGCCGCCATTTCTCCGGCGGCAAAAAGCCCGTCACATCGCGCTCGACATCGCGTTCGGATTTTCCCAGCGTTAATCCCAATCGATGAGCGACGCGAAAGACGTGCGTATCGACCGCAAACGCCGCCTTTTCGAAAACGACGGATAAGACAACGCTGGCCGTTTTCCGCCCGACACCGGCTAAGGATTCAAGGGCGACACGATCATCGGGAACGATCCCAGCATGCTTCTCGACGAGATCGCGCGCAGTCGCAACAATATTTTTCGCCTTCATGCGATAGAACCCGCACGATTTTATGATGCGCTCAACATCCAGCCTATCGGCTTTGCTCAACTCCTCGGCCCCAGGGTATTTTGCAAAAAGCGCTGGGGTCGTCATGTTCACCCGTGCATCCGTACATTGTGCCGAGAGAATAACTGCAATTAACAACTCAAAAGGATTGGAATACTGCAATTCCGTTTGAGCACCGGGATAGGCATGCTCGAGAATTTCGAATTCCTTTGCGGCAATGCTGCGCGTTACTTTTTTTTTCGGAAACGGTATCTGCATTTCCACCTACACTAAAGCGACTGTCTTGCGATCATCGACGCGAATGAGCCCGTCGTCTTGCAATGCCTCGACAATGCCTAAAATATCGCCTCTAAGGACTGGGTGGAGAACAGGTTCGATATCTGCTTGAAGATCGAGAAGTGAGATCGATGAACCCGCAGGGAGCGCGCGAAGACGATCCACAATGCGGCCGCGTGCAAACCGTGCGCTTTGCTCAAACGGAATGCGGGGCTTGTTTTTTCCTGCGATATCTTTCCGCGCCTCCTGCAACAGTCCATGATCGATTGGAGCTGCGATGCAATCGCCGGCAAGTGGGCAGCCTTTGCAGGCCGGCTTTCTCGCCGTGCAGATCGTCGATCCGAAATCCATAAGCGCGCCATTAAAATCGTGCGCTTTGCCGGAAGGTACAAGCTCTTGGGCGCGAGCGTCTACAGTTGCCCATTTGACTTTAGGCGGTATTTCCAAACCGAAAAACAATCGATGGATAATGCGGGCGATATTTGTGTCCGTTGCACAGACAGTATGGTTATACCCAAATGCCATAATTGCACGCGCCGTATAGGGCCCAATTCCCGGTAGCGATCGAAGCGTGGCCTCATCCTCGGGTATGCGGCCTGCAAAATCGCTCGTAATCCGCTGCGCGACCGCGTGCAACCGAACCGCGCGCGAATTATAGCCTAACCCGACCCATTGCCGAATAATATCGCCGCGACCGGCCCGTGCCAAAGCAAAAATATCGGGATACGCCTTCATAAAGGCGTCGAATTTCGGCGTCACGCGATCGACTTGCGTCTGCTGCAACATGAACTCGCTCACCAGCGTTGCATACGGATTCCGAACAACGCGCCACGGCAACATCAATCGCCCGTTGCTTTTATACCACGCAAGAATTCGTGCTCCGATCATGCTCATGTATGCAGCGAGCGCGCCGCCTGTCCGATGCGCCGGATCCCCTCGGGAAGCTCCGAGCGACGAACGGCGGTCAGCGCTAAACGCAAATGGTGATCTCCACCGGACGTTGCAAAAAACGCCTCTCCAAAAAGAAACGATGCGCCCAGCCGCTCTGATGCATCCAGTAAGGCCCGGGCACGGATTTCTCGAGGCGTCGTCGCCCACAAATAAAAACCGCCCTCGCCTTTAGAGACGCGAAAACCGGCGGGCCAATGTTTACTAATGGCCTCTTGCGCAATACGTCGTCGCTCAACGAGCTCGGCGCGAAGTCGAACGACATGATCGTCGAATCCTCGGTCCAAATAATCGCAGATCGCTGCCTGCACATAGAGGCTCGTCGCCATATCCAATGCCTGTTTACGCAAGAGCAAACGCTCGGTAACGGCGCGCGGCGCAATCAACCAACCCACGCGCAAACTCGGAGCGATCGTCTTGCTAAACGTTGAAAGATAAACGACGTGATCCGGAGCTAGTGAGACTAATGGGGGAAGCGATGGCGAGAGAAGCGGACCGTATGGATCATCTTCGATAATCGGAACCCCGGCTCGTTTTGCCAAGGTAACGAGGCGTTCGCGACGATCCATATTCATCGTGGCATTTGTTGGATTATGTAACGACGGCATGGTGTAAATAAAACGCGGGCGGCGAGTGCGTAGAATTGCCTCCACATGATCGACGCGCATACCATCTTCATCCGTTGGAATCGGAATCGCTCGAAGTCCACACATCTGGAAAATCTGCAGCGCACCCGGGTACGATGGCGATTCGACAACAATTTCATCGCCGGGCTCGGCCAAGCTCTGCGCGACGACGACGATGCCTTGGGTCGAACCAGTCAGGATGACGACATTTGAAGCGTCGACTCTGCCCGCTCCGGCTCGCCGAGCACGCTGGGCAATCGCTTCGCGAAGCGGTTCGTACCCCTCGGAATCACCGTATGACAAGACAAAGCGCGGATCTTTGGCGACGCGGGAAAACGATTTCGCGAGCTCCCCTAATGGGGACGGCTCATCGGGCGAAATGCCCTGAACAAACGAAATACGTCCCGGCTCGCGCTTAGCGGCGAGTTCCCCCATGACCATCGGAAATTCGCCGACGCGCCACGGCGGCAACGTCACCCACCAAGGAAGACCACTCCCCTTATCGCTGGCCAAGCGCACTCGGGGCGCGACGCGGCTTCCGGAGCCCACCCGCTGTTCGATCAGGCCGGCATTGACCAAGTCTCGATATGCATGAACGACGGTGCTCCGGTTGACACCGAGCCGCTCCGAGAGCGCTCGTTCGGGCGGGAGTCTCGTCGACTCTGGCAACGTACCGGTGAGGATCGCTTCGCGGAGATGCTCGTAGAGCTGCCGATAAAGTGGCACGATCGATTCACGATCGAGGCCAGGAAGCACCCCAGACCATCCATTTTTTGTCATGGCCCGGTCCATTTCGTCGTCCGGGGCTCGCGACCTCGCGCGGGGAAAGCGGGCAAGAAGACCTAACGCTAGTCCGCAAACACATGAGTCAGGCCAGCGATATCGATACCCGCATCCCATTCATCGGCCGCGGGGCCTATTTTGCGATTATAGCCGATGCACTATCACGGAATCGGCTCGTTACTTTATGCGGTAGCGGCGGTGTCGGAAAATCACGGTTAGCCCATGAATTCGCTTCGCGCAATGGTCAAGCCGACGATCACCTATGGTGCTCGCTTGGAAGCGTTCATGATGGTGGCGTTCTCGCTGCGATGGCAAACGCACTCTCTATGGATTCCATCGACTGCGATCTGTCAAAAATAGTCGAGCGATTAAAGCCTATGGAATCGTTAGTAATTCTTGATAATTGCGAGCATCTTCGAGCTGAAGTCGCTGCGATCGCCAAAGAATTACTTGCCAATACAAACATTAACATTCTCACCACTAGCCGCGCGCGATTACGCTTGGCCAGCGAAGACGTCATCGAAGTGCGCCCTTTCGATCATGATGAAGCACTCGATTTTTTGGTCGAACGCGCTCGTCTGTCCGTCCCAAATTTCAGTATTGCGCCCAATGAGCGGGCAACCGCGATCAATATTGTTACGAGACTCGACCACTTGGCTCTGGCAATCGATTTGGCTGCAGCGCGCTTAGGCGATATTTCTTTACATGAACTCGATGCGTCGCTGGATCGCCTCGTTCCGCGAAATTTTCGGGATAACACGACAACCGAGCAACGACACCGATCGCTGCGCTCGGTCGTCGAATGGAGCGGCAAACTCATCAGCGATGACGCTCGGTATTTGCTTGCATGCGTCAGCATGCTCTCAAGCGCTTTCACGAACGGCGATGCCGCCCTTCTTACCGGCTTTAATGATGATACAGATCGAGTTACACAGGCAATTACGCAATTGCAAGAGCAGTCGTTAATCGGTACACGCAAAGACGGGAAATTTCTCGTCTTGGTTCCCGTTCGTACGATTGCCGTTACGTGGATTGCGGAGATTAACGATCGCATGCAACTGCGTGAACGCCTGTGCAAACGAATGTCGGAGATCGCTCAGGGCGTCCTAAATCGAATCGAGAATGGCGATGCGGTAACGGCGATTAGCACTGTAGGTGAATTTCACGGCGATTTTATCAATGCCCTCAATTGGATGCTCGATCACCCTGCATTTCTTCGGCGATATTCATCCATAATATTCGCGTTGACGGCCGTCTCGGCGGATGGCGGCACGGTGCGCATTGGCAACGAAAGCCTTGACAAGGCTATTGCATTACAAGTCGATGACCGTGATCTGCGGGCTCGACTCATGTACGAGCGAGCGCGAACGGCGTTAGTCGCCTGCGATTACGCGCTTGTCTGCCAACTCGCCAATCAAACTGTGGCGATGTTCAATCAACTTGGAAATCGTATTTACTTAGCAAAGTCTCATAACGCGCTTTGCGTCGCACTGCCCTATTGCAACGACGCACCCGGTGCATATACCCACGGGCTCATCGCGCTTCAACTTTTTGAACACATTGGTGATGCGCGGGGAATCGCCGTCACCCACACAAATCTCGGCGTTGTCGCAATGGATTCGCGCAACGATTTCGCCGAAGCGGAGCAACACTTTACCAATGCCCTGCTCACAAGCCGCGCGGGAAACCTTTCGGCACAAGAGATGTTTGCGGTTCTCAACCTCGCCGCGCTCGCGATCCTGAAAGAGGATCGCCTTCAGTCTACTCATTTCGCCGAGAAAACGCGACTCTTGGCTCTGCAGCATGGCAGCCTGCCGATCCAGGCGCGTGCCGAGCAATATTTCGCGTATATTGCGATGATGGGGGAAAACGCTGTGCTCGCAGCGAGCCATTTAGACGCATCGTTGCTGCTACTTGAGCGCGAAAACAACCCACGATGCCTCGCGGATGCCGCCGACTGCGCTACGGAATTAGCGTTTCTCTGCAAGCGCGACGCCGACTGTGTCGCCCTCGAGCGAGTCGGCTTGGCCTACCGAGACTCCTACACCCAGTCGCACCCCGGTGCCCTCACGATGCGAGCGACGTCGTTCGCCCGGCAGGCCCTTGCCAGGACCAGTCAGCCGCCCGAATCCCCGCTTATCGAGTCCGACAAAAGTGTCCTCGCCCGCGCCATCCGCACGTTCGTCGCTGACATCGCAGGAAGGCAAGCGTTACCATGAAAGCCATCGTCTTCTCCCCGATCCTTATTCTCGATAGGAGTTCATCTTGGCAGAACATCGCGTAGATGCCGTCGTCATCGGTGCGGGCCCCGGAGGCTACCACGCCGCAATTCGACTTGGCCAGCTCGGAAAATCCGTTATTTGCATTGACCGCGACGAGGTAGGCGGCGTCTGCCTCAATTGGGGTTGCATCCCGACGAAAGCCCTGCTGCATGTCGGCGAAGTCATTCGCCACATCGATCACGCTGCGGCCATCGGATTGAAGGTTCCCAAAGCCGATGTCGATCGCGAAGGTGTCGCAAAGTTCAAAAGCGATGTCGTGAACGCAAATGTCGGCGGCGTTAAGACGCTCTTCAAAGCCAACAACGTTACCTTCATGTACGGGCAAGCTTCGTTTAAATCGGCGACGCAAATCGAACTGAAGAACCGCGAAGGTGGAACCGACATCATTCATTGCGAGCACGCCGTCATTGCGACGGGCTCCGCTCCCATCGATGTCGCTGCGTGGCCTCGCGATGGCGAGAAGATCATCAATTCCGATGATGCTGTATCGCTTAAGAAAATTCCGAAGACGATGCTGGTCATCGGTGGCGGCGTGATCGGCCTTGAATTTGCAACCGTGTACACCCGCTTGGGTTGCCAAGTTCTCGTCATTGAAGCTATGCCGCAAATTCTCACCGGAACCGATGGCGAAATTTCCAAAACACTTGGCCGGATCCTCAAAAAACAAGGTGTCGAAATCATGCTCGATACCAAAGTCGGCGCACTGAATACAACCAAAACCGGCGTGAAAGCCACGTTTAATGGCGCGGGAACCGCTGGAAAAGACGAGACACGCGAATTCGAAACCGTCCTCGTCGCCGTCGGTCGTCGCCCGGTCACCGACGGACTACAGCTGGCAGCATCCGGCCTTTCGACCGATGCCAAGGGATTCATCGAGGTCGACGCTCGTTGTCGCACCAAAGTTGCCAATATCTTCGCCATCGGAGACGTGACAGGGCAACCGATGCTTGCCCATCGCGCAATGAAACAAGGAACCGTCGTAGCCGAAGTTATCGGTGGCGATAAGAGTGCGGCGTTCGATCCAATCGCGATCCCGAACTGCGTCTATACCGATCCTGAAGTCGCAACTGTTGGGCTTTCGGAAGAAGAGGCGAAAGCCAAGGGCTACGAAGTCCGCATTGGAAAATTCCCGCTTGCCGCCAGCGGTCGCGCACGCACCATGAACGAAACGGACGGCGTCATTAAACTCGTCGGCGATGCGAAAACTGATCTTCTCCTCGGAATGCACATTGTTGCACCGCAGGCCGAATCGCTCATTGGAGAAGGCGTCATTGCCTTGGAGATGGGCGCAACTCTTGAAGATATCGGACTTTCGATTCACCCGCATCCAACGTTAACCGAGGGCATAATGGACGCGGCCGAAGCCGCACACGGAAAAGCGATTCACATCGTAAATCCAAAGCCTAAATCTCCGGTGGGGGCTCACTAAGCAACCACCTCATGCATGGCAACTCGCTGGCTGCGACCCGCATGGTCTGGCTGCTCTATACCGATCTCGGTACGGAGCAACCAGATCACCTGCGTTCGCAGTCCGGCGCGTTCGATGAGATCGCGCGAGGCCTCGTTGAGTCGGGCACCGCAATTCTCATTTCCTCAAGTGCGCATACGCGTGAATTGGCCTTCGATGATATCGCTTCACTATTACGAGGCGTCCTAACGCTCTATCGAGCGTCGAAACGGGCCTGCGACCGTTCTCAACGCCATTGCGTTCGCATGGCAGTCCACGCCGGAATCGCACATGATCGCAACGGAAAGCTTGAAGGACCTTCGCTCACTCGTGCCGTTCGCTTGCGAGCAATTGCAAACGACGGACAGATTCTCTTTTCGGGTAGCGCGCACGATCTCGCACTTGGGAATTTGCCGGCGGGAATCGCCTTACGCAGCCTCGGTTCACACCGCCTAAAAGAAATCGCATCACCCGAGCGCATCTATCAATTAGTAGCTCCGGATTTAAGCGAAAATTTCCCACCGTTACGAACTCCAAGTGCAGTACCGAACAATCTTATCGTTCCGACCTCGAATTTTATCGGAAGATCAGCTGAAATCCGCAGAGTCGCCGATTCCTTGGCGAGCGAACGCCTCATTACGTTAGCTGGCCCCGGAGGCGTTGGCAAAACGCGACTCGCAACGGTTATCGCGGCCAATGCGCTCTCGCACTTTCCCGACGGCGTATGGATGGTCGAACTGGCTCCTTTTCATGATATTAGTTCCGTTCCATCGATACTCGCATTCCATTTCGGTGTTCGAAATATCGGAGATAGGCCGCTCATCGATGCCGTTATCGATACGATGCGCAACAAACGTGCGCTGCTAGTATTCGACAATTGCGAGCATCTCATCACCGATCTTAAACCGATCATTAGCACCATCATCGCAGAAGCGGCCGACGTTCGAGTCATGACGACAACGCGCACAGCTCTCGGCCTTGATGGGGAGTGTGTCGAACGAATCGGGTCGTTGCGTCTACCTCCGCTCTCCGAAAAAACGCAGACGTCATTAGAACGCTATGATTCCGTGGCCCTTTTTATCGACCGGGCAAAAGCCATTCGTGCGGACCTTCAAATAACATCCGATTCATTAGAAATCATAGCCCGCATTTGCCGACGCCTCGACGGGATTCCACTCGCAATAGAACTGGCAGCCGCACGAATTTCAGCATTCGAACTCGATGAGATCGAAAGCATGTTAGCGCGACGCTTTGAATTGCTGGTCTCCGACGATACAACCATGACAGCCCGGCAGCAAACACTGCGCGGGCTCATCGATTGGAGTTTCGCGCTTCTCTCCGCAGAGCAGCGCCGAATATTCACAACCATTTCCATTTTTGTCGGCACATTCGGACTTGATGACGTCCGCGAAATTTGCGCTACCGCTTCGGACGATACGGCAACGACACTCGCCGCACTCGTAGACCGTTCGCTTGTGGTGGGGGAATTCGATGACGATATCGCCGAAATTCGCTACCATCTCCTTGAGTCGACTCGCGAATATGGCATGGAGCAACTTAAAACACTAGGCGAGCTACAATCGCTCGAACTCCGCCATGCTCGCCACTATGCGCGCGTGGCTGGAGAACACGAGCGGAGGCGCTCGCAAACCCCGCTTTCTGCGTGGCTTCAGCGCGTTGAACGCGATTACGAAAATTTCGCGGTGGCCATCAATCGTGCGACCGATCATAACGAAAGCGAGACTGCGGCAAAAATAATCTGTCGTCTACGTGAATACTGGCCGTCTTGTCGGCCGGACGATTGCCGCCGATTACTTACCTCCGTCCTTAAAAACGCCGCGCATCTCGACACTGCGACGCTCGCCGACCTCTGGCTCACCGACGCACTTCTTGCCAATCGTCTTCGGGACGATCGCAAAACGCTGGAAAGCAGCATCGTCGCCATCGCGTATTATGAATCGGGCAAAGTAAAATCGCGCGGCCACGTCAGTGCATTACGCATGCGATCTTTTGCACGAACGATGATGGGGGACATCGATCTCGCCGAGGCAGACGCACATGCGGCAATCGCCCTCGGCACCGAGATCGGCGACGAACGCGAATCCAGCCGTGCGCGCGTACAATTAGCGCAGGCATTGCTGGCTCGCGGCGAATATGCTCGGGCAGCAGCGATCTTACGCGAATCGGTCGATACCGCGCGACGCATGGGAGAGCGTATCGATGTTATTCTCCAAGATCTTGCCGAATCCGAATTTTGGTCGGGCAACGTCAGCGCGGCAATCGAAACCATCCAGCAATCGATTAGAATAACTCTGGATGACGACCCGTCGGCAATGCCGATAGGTTCCTACGTCAATCTTGCGGCCTATCTTATTTCCTTGGACCGATATGAAGACGCACGAATTCCAGCGAGAGAATCGCTACGCATGAGCTTAATTATCGGACACCGCTACGTCATTGCCGTGGCAACCATGCACTTGGCGGCAATAGCTCTGGCCCTAGGGGATACCGAACGGGGAGCACGCCTTGTCGGGTTTAGTGATGCACTCCATGCGATAATCGATCAGCAACGAGAGCAAACCGAGGCAATGGAACGCGCGCGCATTGGAACGATTCTCGATGCATCACTGTCTAAAGAGCAACAAGATACGTATTTTCGTCTCGGAGCGACTATGACCGACGATGCGGCCGTAGATTTTGCCCTTGCGGTGTAGAGCATGGATGTAGATTTGATCGACCTCGGGCGTCGCGACTATCGTAGCGTTTGGGATTTGCAACATTCGCTACATTCGGCTGTCGTCGACGGGAAGGGCAACGACACGTGGATTCTCGTCGAGCATGATCCGGTCATCACGCTCGGTCGCCAAGCGAAGCGAAATAACGTTCTTCTTCCTGAGGAGACCCTGGCCGCACGAGGCATCGATGTGGTCGCAATCGAGCGCGGCGGGGATGTCACCTATCATGGCCCAGGACAACTCGTTGTCTATCCCATTCGAAAGCTTGAGCGATTTCGTGAAGTGGTCCCACTTGTGCGTTCTCTGGAAGAAGCCGTGATTGCAACTTGTCGTGAGTTCGCTATTGACGCCGCCAGGTGGAGCGAGCATGCCGGCGTCTGGGTGGGGCGCGATCAAATCTGTGCCATTGGCCTCGCGGTGCAAAAAATGGTGAGTCTGCACGGCATCGCGTTAAACGTATCGACCGCCTTAAATTACGACTCGCTCATTAACCCGTGCGGACTTTTCGACCGCGGCATCACGTCGCTCAGCGCTCAAACCGGCCGGATTATCGGACTCGACGAAGCCAAAGCAGCGCTCCTGCCACAGCTTGAGCGCGTCTTCGCTATTCATTTTCGCCCCATGCCGACTCCGGTGGTATCCTCAGGGCCGCCCTGAGCGGTATGACTGACAGAGAACCCATGAGTATCGAAATCAACCTTCTCACCGACGCCCCTCCCCGCCATTCCCGCAAGCCGGATTGGTTGCGGGTGACGTTGCCGCACGGCGACGATTACGAGCGCGTCAAAGCCAAGGTCAACACGCTCACGCTCAACACCGTGTGCAAAGAAGCGGCTTGCCCGAACCTCGCGGAATGTTGGGGTGCCGGAACCGCAACGATCATGATTCTCGGCGACACGTGTACGCGCGGCTGTCGCTTCTGCAACGTTAAGACCGGCAATCCTCGGGGCATTGTCGATTGGATGGAACCGCGGCGCGTGGCCGACGCAGTCAAGGATCTCGGCTGGACCTACTTGGTTTTGACTGCAGTCGACCGCGATGATCTTGCCGACGGAGGCGCACTCATTTTCGCCGACACTGTGCGCGCAATTCACGAGACTAATCCGAATGCTCGCGTTGAAATTCTTTCCGGAGATTACCGCGGAGATGTCAACGCGTTGGATATTGTCCTTGATGCAAAGCCCGATGTCTTTGCCCACAATCTCGAAACCGTTGCACGTCTATCACCGCGAGTACGCGACAAACGTGCATCATACGAGCAGTCCCTGCGCATTCTCGACCACGCTAAAAAACGTGCGCCGGAACGATTCACCAAGACCTCCATCATGCTAGGTCTCGGCGAAGAGCTCCAGGAACTCGAAAAAACGATGGATGACGCTCGCTCGGTGGGAGTGGACATTTTCACCATGGGCCAGTATCTCCAGCCTTCGAAGAAGCATCTTCCGGTCGTCCGCTTTATCCCGCCGGCGGAATTTGAAGAAGTAGGATCGCTTGCTCGCTCAAAAGGTTTCCACCAAGTGGTATCGAGCCCGCTTTCACGATCTTCTTACCATGCGGAGCAAGCGTTTACGAAGTAAATCGCGAACGCCCGGCGCACCCTTATGACGAAATTTTTTCTGACCCGCCCGATATTCGCCGCCGTCTGCTCTCTCATCGTCCTCATTGCCGGCCTAATCGCGATCCCTACATTACCTGTTGCCCAGTATCCGCAGATCGCACCACCGACGGTTACCGTGAATGCGGCCTACATCGGTGCGAGTCCGGAAGCCGTTGAAACATCGGTAACGATTCCGCTTGAACAAGCGATCAACGGTGTTCAAGGCCTCCGTTACATCTCGTCATCAAGTGCGCAAGGCGGCGTACAAATCACCTGTACCTTTAACTTAGGTACCGATCTCGATATCGCTGCAACAGATGTGCAAAATGCCGTCCAGTCGGCCCTTGGCCGACTCCCGAGCGCGGTCATTCAAACGGGCGTTACCGTCAGCAAATCGGCCAACGCTTTCGTCATGGGCTATGCACTACAATCGGACTCGTCGAAGTACGATGCACTGTATCTGAACAACTACGCCGATCTCAATATCGTTAACGATCTCAAACGCATCCCCGGCGTTTCCAACGTGCAGATTTTCGGACAGCGTCGCTACGCGATGCGCATTTGGATCAATCCGCAGGCACTCGCCGCTCGTGGCCTGGCGATAACCGATGTTATCGCCGCCCTACAAGAACAGAACGTCCAGGTTGCAGCCGGAACCATTGGCGGCACGCCGCAAAATTCCGATCAACCCTATACGTACACGGTCAATGCATTCGGTCGTCTCGGCGATCCGGCACAATTTCGCAACATCATCTTGAGGAACGATCCGCAAGGCGGGTTCACTCGGCTCGGCGACGTCGCTCGGATCGAACTTGGAGCTGAAGATTATTCCAGCTATCTGCGATTCGACGGCAATCAAAATGCGACAGGGTTCGGCGTCATTCAGCTTCCTTCGGCGAACGCGCTGAGTGTCGCAAATGCAGTAAAAGCGCGCATGGCCGAACTCGCCAAATCGTTTCCGCCGGGAGTCCACGCGAAAATCGCTTTTAACGCCACGGATTTCGTCTTTGAATCAATCAAGGACGTTGTTATTACGCTCGTTGTGGCAATTCTACTCGTCGTTCTCGTCATCTTTATCTTCTTGCAAGATGCTCGTGCGACGCTCATTCCGGCGGCCACGATTCCGATTTCACTGATCGGAACATTTTTTATCATGAAGCTGGCGGGTTTCACGATCAATACTGTCACGCTCTTCGGACTCACGCTCGCGACCGGGCTCGTCGTCGATGATGCAATCGTCGTCATTGAAAATATCGCGCGGTTCAATTCCGAACACAAAATGAAGGGCATCGAGGGTGCCGCAGCTGCGATGGCGGAAATCCAAAGTGCGATTGTCGCATCTTCGATCGTCTTGCTCGCCGTCTTTATTCCGGTTGGATTTTTTCCGGGGACAACCGGGCAGCTCTACAAACAATTTGCACTGACGATCTCAGCTTCGATTTCAATCTCGCTCTTTGCAGCGCTCACATTGGCCCCCGTACTTACGGCAAAACTCCTGACCGGAGACGGCATCGAGAGCACGCACGGCTTCTTCGGACTATTCAATCGCTATAACAATCGTTTTCGAGGCTGGTACCGCGCAACGTTACCCAAACTTATCCGCAGTCGCGGCCTCGTCGTCGGCATATTCATCGCAGCTCTCGGAGTAACCGGCTTCTTATTTACGTCCACTCCAACAGGCTTTATACCGGCGGAAGATCAGGGCTTCCTCATCTTTATTGTGCAGGCACCTGAAGGATCGTCGCTTGCCCAGGAACATGCGATTGCCGTCAAGGCGGAAAACCTTATTCGCAAGACCGCTGGGGTAGCCGATGTCTTTGATATCGGCGGATTCAGTTTTGCCGGATCCGCTCCCAATCGCGGCATCATGTTTGTTCGCCTTAAGCCGTGGTCGCAACGCACATCATTCTTTGAGAGCCCAACAGGCATATTGTACGCCGGTCCAAATGCCCTCATGCCGAAATTTGCCAAACAGATTCCGCAGGCATTGGTACTCGGATTTAATCCTCCAGCCATCAACGGCGTAGGGAGCTTCGGCGGTTTTCAGTTCGAACTCGAAGACCGGGGCAATGTCGGTCTCGATAAACTGATGCAAACCGTGTACGGTTATGAAGCCCTGGGCAATAAGCCGGGTGGACCGCTTACTCAAGTATTCACCCAGTTCAGCAACAATTCGCCGCAATTACAACTTCATTTTAATCGTAATCGCATCAAGGCAGCGGGTATCAATCTTGGCGATTTGTTTACGACGCTCCAAGCGAATCTCGGCTCCGTCTACGTGAACGATTTCAATTACCTGGCTCGTTCGTATCGCGTCTACGTTCAAGCCGATACGCCATACCGAGATCGCGTTGCGTCGTTACAGAATCTCTATGTGCGATCGGCCGCCGGAGGCATTTCTCCGGTCGCAAGCTTAGTCGATGCCAAGCTCGTACAAACTGCGCCTGTCATCACCCATTACAATCTCTATCGTTCCATTGAGATCGACGGCAGTGCAGCGAGCGGCTACGGAACCGGTCAAGCAATTTCGGCAATGGAGGCACTCGCAAAGAAACTGGATCCGGCGGGGGTTAGCTATGAGTGGACGGGCCTCTCACTTGATGAAATTCAAGCGGGCGCGCAATCGACGCTCATCTTTGCCCTCGGCATCATCTTCGTCTTTCTGATTCTCTCGGCGCAATATGAGAGCTTTATCGACCCGTTCATTGTGATCTTAGCGGTGCCGGCTGCACTTCTCGGCGCGCTGCTCTTTATGAACTTCCGTCTGTTTATGGGTCACGCCGGTTTTCCGTGGATATTGCTCCTGGGCAATCCGTCGCTCTCGCAAGATGCCTACGCGCAAGTGGGCTATGTCATGCTCATCGGTCTTGCCAGCAAAAGCGCAATTCTTATCGTCGAGTTCGCGAATCAACAAATTAAGGCTGGCGCCGATGTCGTTACGGCGGCGCTGCGCGCGGCGCAAACGCGGTTGCGTCCTATTCTTATGACCTCCATTGCCTTTATTATCGCCGTCGTGCCGCTTGTTGCCGCCTCCGGTGCGGGTAGCGGAGCACGGCAATCGCTCGGCACAGTCGTCTTTGGCGGAATGGTGATTTCGACCGTCCTCAACTTGGCAATCACTCCGGTACTCTATGTCATTATCAAGGGCGCCGAATTGCAGGCGAAAAAACGCCGAGCGGAGCGCAAAGCAAAAGCGATTGCGCGATAGGCCAAAGTCTCGCTAGGTAAGCCTAGCGAGATCGTCAAAAACAACGCTCTCCATGCGTGTTTGGTCGCAGGAATACGGGCCTCATGGACCAACTCAGCGGCTAAGCGGTCGCTGATAGTTCTAATAACCCCGACCGACCTCAATTGGAGTACAAAACAGATGCACATACGACTCGCTCGTGCGTTTGCAATCGCAGTAATGACAGCATTCGTCATTACGGCAGCGCCTGCATTCGCCGACACAGGAGATGCGCTCGCGACACATGTCGTGAATAACGCGAATCTCGCCCTCAAAAACGCGATGAATGCGCAAAAGAAAGCTGCGCGCACCGTCGCCCAAGTCCCACCGGTAACACAAACTCCGGTCGGAACCAAACAACAGCAAGTAGTCGGATTCCCGAAGGGACTCACCTACACGCTAGATTTCTCGGTAGCAAATGGCCTTGGAAACATTGGAAAGCACAACGGCCAATGGCTACCTGGTGGAATGGATGCCGTGTTGGGCTATGGGTTCAACCCAACGACCCGACTCGTTGCGAACTATTATGAATTACAGCATTATCCCTACGGATTCAATAGCGGTACGGTCCCCGTCTATTTGCAAGGATTTGCCAACCCCATCGGTTGTGCTGATCTTTCCGGTGGAACCGGCCCGGGCGGCGCGTGTTCGCCTGCGAACATCGATGTCACCACCAAAGACCGCTTCTTCCTCTTGAATCTTTCGAAGCTCATTTTGCTTCCGAAGTTCCATGGAATGCGCTTGCCGTTAGTGATTACGCCGACCTACGTTGCACGCTGGTCGAAGATCGCAGCCTCGACGAGCAACAACGATGTTGTTCCGTTCCAACCAAATCCGGGGCAAATTGATAGCTTCCCGATCAATAACGTGCAGACACGTACCGCCCAATTATGGTCGGTCGCATTTACTGCACCGTTCTTGAAGACCTCGAAGATGTTTGGAACGTTCACCCTTGCGCCTGGACGCTTAAATCACCCCAATGGCGTCAACCAGAACAACACCTGGCAGCTCTATCAAATACTTTATCTTGAGTACACGCCCGATGCGCGCACGAAGTTTTTCTTCGAGCCGCAAAGCTCGCGCGACTATCTGCCGGCAGATCCCTATCCCCAGCACCTCATGGCCTATTTTCTCGGAGCGTCCGAGCGCATCGGCAAGGACGGTTTCGTCCAGGTCGTTCTTAACAGCGGCCAGCCGACCAACGAAGGGCAGCTAGGCGTACAAGCAATCACCCTCGGAAATGCACTTGGGACGACGGCAACGCCGACCATCGGTGGCCTCAAAGCTACGCAAATCCAAATCCAGTTCGGCATCGGCTCGCCGAGCGTGATTCAGTTCTAGGCCGAGGATAGAAAACAATGAAAACACAGAACGCATTTCAACGAGTCATCGCGCTCGTCGCTCTTTCAGCGCTGGCCGCGTGCGGCGGTGCGGGCTCGGGCCCCTATGCCGCCACGAACTCAACGATCCCACCGGCAGTCGGTGGAAATCCCGGATCGGGCCTGATGGGCCGGATTGTCGGCGTCGGCGACAGCCTCACGGCCGGTACGCAATCCGACGCTATGCTCGGTCAGCTCACGCCGACCGTCACGAGCCCTGTTTCCGGCTTCCCCGGCAACTTCGTCCCGCCGACGCAATTCAACGGCTTCTGGTCGCTGCTTTACGAACAGGCCACGGGACTCACGCCGACCCAAATGGCAACCCCTGGAACCTCGGTTCTTCCGCTGATCGCGGGGCCGGGCCTCGGCTCGCAAATCGTCCTCGGCATTCCGCCGGAGCCGGTCAGTAACTCGCATCCAAGTTGCGATACGTTTAACCAGGCAGCCTATTCGCTCGGAACCTACGGGGCTACGCGCCTTAACACCACGGCTCCGACCTATGATCTCGGCGTCCCGGGCATCACCGCGCACGAAGCGCTCACGATGACCGGTCCCTTGGCTCCGACGTGTCAAACCATCCCGGGCATTCCGGCAAACGTTGCGGGCCTACTCCAAGTGACCGGTTCGGAATCGAATATGTTCTATCCGATGCTCGGTAGCTATGCCAGCAGCGTCAGCCCGCTCACGGAAGTCAATGCCGCAGTTGCTCTCCGCCCAACCCTCGCAACGGTTTGGCTCGGGGCAAACGACATGCTACATTACACGTTCTCGGGCGGCCTCTTCGGTGCCGTCGACACACCGGCACAAATGCAGCAAGATATCACAACGACCATCCAAAAGCTCCAGGCAGTTGGCGCCAAGGTTGCAGTTGCGAACCTTCCCAATATCCTTGAAGCGGCACAATTCTTCCAAGGTGGAACGCCGCCGGCAACCGTTGGTGGTCTGCCGACCTGCCTCGTTCAGAACTACACGTATTGCGCCGTCTCCGCTTCCTTAACGCCAGCCGTTGGCGCACCGACGGCCGGAGGCATCGCCAACCTCATCGTCGCCAGCGTGCAAGCCAATAACGGCGTTGGGCCCAACGGCTATCTGACCGAAGCCGGCCTCTTCTGTGCAATTGGGGAAGCAACCGGCGGAGCGCCGTCGATCAACCTCGATAACTGCACGGGAACTGTCGGCGCTAAAGGCAGCGGCATGGGGGAGTTTTACCTCACCGATGCCTTCGCCGCGAACGTTCAATCGCTGAACACCGGCTACAACACCGCCATTGCGGCGGCGGCCACCGCAACGGGAGTTCCGCTCGTTGATGTCGCCTCGACCATCGATCAGATTCACAATGCAGCAGCCCCGGGCTTCGCGCTGGCCGCCAGCGTCAACCCAGGAAAATGCTGTACGGCAGTCTTCGGTGGCGGTCTCTTCAGCCTCGACGGGTTACATCCATCAAATACCGGCTACGCATTAATCGCAAATCTCTGGATCCAGGCGATCGATGCGAAATACGGTGCAA
Source organism: bacterium (assembly GCA_021778415.1). GTDB lineage: Bacteria > Vulcanimicrobiota > Vulcanimicrobiia > Vulcanimicrobiales > Vulcanimicrobiaceae > JAJYCL01. The sequence goes on from JAJYCL010000001.1 coordinate 204,435, forward strand.
CGATGGCTCCCGTTAATATTGCCGCCGTTTACAACGGCACCGCACCCTACCTCTACCCGGATCCGTACGCGCAGCATTAAGCAGCGGATCACGACATCGGCCGAACGCCGATGAACAACAGAAACGGCGCTCGCTTCGGCGGGCGCCGTTTCTGTTGTTCGCGAACGATGAAGCATCATGGAAGCCCAAGATATCACCATACGCGAGTTACGATCGTTACCGCCAGAGAGCATCGTCATCGTCGATGTGCGCAAACAACCCGATAACTTTGAAATACCCGGATCGCGCAGAATGCCGGCTGATCGACTCGTCGAGATGACGACTCTGCCTTGGGATCGCAACGCCACCATCGTTCTCTATTGCGGACACGGAAATTCATCGCGCCATATCGCCGCCACACTCCGAGAACGCGGCATCGACGCGAGGGCCTTGGAAGGCGGCTACGCAGCCTGGCGCGACCACGGCAATCCCCTCGATCCCATTTCCAGCAAACACGAGTTTTACTAAAAAAAAGTCACCGCTAAACCACGGTGACCTTTTTCTTTGTACGTTTCTGCTTGTCGTTAGTTTACGCGCTGATGCGGTGAGGCTGATATTTCGTCCAGATTGAGGCGCCGACGGTCGAAGTGTGCTCGTGCACACGAGACCAGAGGCAACGAAGAGCTGGGCGAAATAGCAGCCTCGCCTTTAAGCGTAGACGCCGCGGAGGCGGAGAGCCTTGACCACTCGATCAATTGCCAACATGTAGGCCGCCGTGCGAAGTGTCGTTTTACGCTCGGCGACAATGGCTTGCAATTCGTGCAAATTATCGAGCAGCGTTTCTTGCAAGCGTTCGTTGACTTCTTTCTCTTTCCAGAAATAGCCCATACGATCTTGCGCCCACTCGAAATACGACACGGTCACGCCACCGGCGTTAGCCATAATATCGGGAATAACGATAATCCCTTTTTCGCGGAAAATACGATCGGCTTCAGGCGTCGTTGGGCCATTTGCGCCTTCGACGATGAGCTTTGCACGAATCTGTGTCGCGTTCTCGGCGGTAAACACTTTTTCAAGCGCTGCCGGAACGAGAACATCGCACTCAAGCGTGAGCAATTCGGCATTGCTAATTTTTTCGCCACCGGTGAAGCCGGCGAGGTTATGATGTTTGCCCGAATATGCGATTGCCGCGGGAATATCAATGCCTTTGGGATTGTGATAGGCACCGGTGACATCGGAGATTCCGATAATCGTGCAACCACGCTCGGCAAAGAGTTTCGCCGCATAAAGACCGACATTACCAAAACCCTGGATGACGATGCGCGCCGTTTCCGGCTTCAATCCCATCTTTTCCATTTGATCGAGCGCGCAGATCGTGACGCCGCGGCCCGTTGCTTCCGTTCGTCCGCGGCTTCCGCCGATTTCAATCGGCTTGCCCGTAACGACGCCCGGTGTATTTTGACGCACGTGCATCGAATACGTATCCATGAACCACGCCATGATCTGCGGCGTCGTATTTACATCGGGAGCCGGCACATCTTTATCCGGGCCGACGACTTCGACGAGTTCGGCTGCATAGCGCCGCGTAATGCGTTCGATTTCGTTTTGCGAAAGCGTCGCGGGATCGCAGGTCACGCCACCTTTACCGCCACCGAAGGGAAGATCGACAACGGCGCATTTCCATGTCATCCAAAATGCGAGCGCCGTAACCTCATCGAGCGTCACGCCGGGATGATAACGGATTCCGCCTTTAGCCGGACCGCGCGCAAAATTATATTGCACGCGATAGCCGGTATAGACTTCGAATTCTCCGGTATCGCGTTGAAACGGAATCGAGAAAATAATTTGTCGCGACGGATGCGTCAGAATGGCGCGCATTCCGGCATCGAGTCCGAGCAGATCTGCGGCTTCGTTAAAGTACGTTATTGCGTCGCCGAAAACCGAGACGTCGCGGGCCGTTGTGGTCATACGAAAAAAGTGCCTCCTCGAGCGGTACTTGACCCGACACTCTTGGGGGCCGCCCTCGTCGGTCCCTTGCTTTTTTGGTCGCATTCGGATGGCTCTTCCGGCAGGCGCTTGCCGTATCAAGCAGCGAGAATCACACGCCGCTAAGGCGAATCGACGATCATTGCCTCATCTAGACGTTAAAACGGAAATTGACGACGTCGCCCTCGCGCATGACGTACTCTTTGCCCTCGGAGCGCACAACGCCGGCCGCACGCATCGCTTCCATCGTCCGGTAGGCGACATGATCCTCGTACGAGACGATCTCGGCGCGAATAAAGCCACGCTCGATATCCGAATGAATCTTCGCTGCAGCTTGAGGCGCTCGCGTTCCCTTTTCAATCGTCCAGGCCCTGACTTCGATTTCACCGGCGGTCAAAAAGGTCATCAGGCCGAGCAATTCATAGGCTTCCAACGCCAACTCATCAAGACCAGGGCGCTTGATGCCTAACTCGCGGCAAAACTCGGCGGCTTCTTGCGGGCTAAGCCCGGCGAGTTCCGATTCAACCTGGCCGCAGATCGTCACCATGCGAGCCCCCTCGCGCTCGGCGATTTGCCGCACCTGCTCGGTTAATGGTCCTGGCGCGCCGATCTGTGCCTCATCGATGTTCGCCACGTAGAGTAGGGGCTTACCGGTCAGCAGGAAGGCCTCACGGGCTACCTTGGCCTCCAGGGAATCGTGGGGGAAGATTCGCGCGGGCTGAGCCTCTTCTAGGCCGGCGACAATGCGCTTGGCTGCCTCGAACTCGTCGCGAAGTTTTGGATTGGCCCGCGCTTCGCGTTCGAGTTTATCGACACGCTTGCGCATGGTGGCAAGATCCGAAAGAGCCAGCTCGACGGCGATGATCTCGACATCCCGCGCAGGATCCGGGCCACCCTCGACATGGGTGACGTTCTCGTCCTCAAAGCACCGCACGACCATCGCAATCGCGTCCACCTCGCGAATATGTCCGAGAAACGCATTACCGAGGCCCTGCCCTTGACTCGCTCCCCGCACCAAGCCTGCGATATCGGTGAACCGGACGGTTGCGGGAACCACCTTTTTGCCCGAAACGATTTCACGCAACACCTCGAGGCGGTCATCGGGTACTGCTACCTCGCCGACATTCGGCTCGATAGTCGCAAACGGGTAGTTTGCCGCAAGCGCTTGCGCCGATCGCGTGAGCGCATTAAAGATCGTTGATTTGCCGACGTTAGGGAGGCCGACGATACCACATGAGACTGCCATAATCGGCGCCTCATGTTCGGGCGAGGTGCCTCCGGCTCCCTCGGCATGAGATTTCTAGGTGCGCGTAGCAAAAGAGCGTATGCGACAAATGAAGGTCGACAAGCTCGGCATCGACCTACTCACGCACGAGCCGGTGGTTATTCTTAAAGATGCGGATGGATCGCACTTTCTGCCAATTCTCATCGGACCGTTCGAAGCAACCGCCATCGCCTTAGCTCTGGAAGGTGCTCAAGTTCCGCGCCCGCTCACGCATGATCTCATGCGCTCGATGTTGGATACGCTCGGAGGGCAACTCGAGCAGGTCGTCATCCATGATATTCGCGATGCAACATTCTTCGCCAAGCTCGTTGTTCGCATCGACGGAAAAATTGAAGAGATCGACGCTCGACCTTCAGACGGCATTGCCTTGGCGCTGAGAATCGATGCCCCGATCTACGTCACGGATAAAATTGTCTTAGAAGAAGCATCGCGCGAAGAAGAATCGACGCGCGAGCCGGATGCCGACGAAATGCTCAAGTTCAAGAAGTTTCTCGACGAGCTTAAACCGTCCGATTTCAATAAATAAAAACATCGATGGGATCGCACGAAAACGCTGTTTCGCGCGATCCCATACGTGCGTTCGAGAGCTAGTTGCCTGCGTCGACTTCTTGGCCGTTGACGAAAACGTGTTGCGACACTTCGGTTGATTTTACGCTCAACCATGAGCCGTCGGCTTGTTTTGCCCAAACGTCATTCGACTTCGCGACGATTTTCGCCGGCGCCGTGGACAGCGTCGGAGCCGTGCCGTGGACCGTTTGCGTCACCGATACGGATACCGATGAACCGGTTTCCGCAATCTGCGTGATTTTCACGGCACAATCCGTTGCCGTAAACTGATCTAACGACGCCTTGATGGCTTTGACTGCATCGGCGCGATCGGTTTGAACGCCCTTTGGATCGACTTCAACATACGTTGGAGCCAGATACTTTTCGACTCCCGATGCATCGCCGGCGACAAAGGCCTTGCATTGAGCATCATAGGCAGCTTGAATTCCGTCTTGGATCGCGTCGGCGCGCACAGGGAGCACCGTGGTGCCAAATGCAGTAACTGCGAAGAGCATTGCGAGAGCAAGAGTACTACGTGTTTTCATGGATGAACTGATTTACTCCTTAAGCGTGGCGGGTGGCGGGTCCGTAAGCTACGAACGTACCGCCCCCATGCATACTAGTGAACGTGCCGACATCGGCGTCTTCGGTGGCTCCGGATTCTATTCTCTGATGGAGAATGCCCGCGAGGTCGCTATCGATACCCCCTTTGGCGCCCCGAGCGACCGCGTCGCCCTTGGTGAAATCGCCGGAAAGCGGGTCGCCTTCCTCCCTCGCCACGGTAAGGATCATCGCTTCCCACCGCAGGCGATTAACTACCGTGCTAATCTCTACGCAATGAAGATGCTCGGTGTTTCACGGATCATCGCTCCCAACGCGTGCGGCTCCCTGAAAACCGAGGTCAAACCCGGCTCGATGGTCGTCTGCGATCAGATTGTGGACCGGACGAGCGGTCGTAAGGACACGTTTTTCGACGGCCCGATCACCACGCACGTCTCCTTTGCCGATCCGTACTGCCCCACACTGCGCCCGATTGCCTCAACCGCGCTCAAATCTCTTGGAATTGAGACGCACGATCGCGGAACGGTCGTCGTCATCCAGGGCCCGCGCTTCTCCACGCGCGCAGAATCCAAGTGGTTTCAAAGCCAGGGCTGGGAAGTCATCAACATGACGCAGTATCCGGAATCCTACCTCGCTCGCGAACTTGAAATCTGCTTTGTCAATATTTCGCTCATTACGGATTATGATGTCGGCCTTGATGGCATGGCCCCAGTTTCCCATCATGAAGTCATGGAGGTCTTCAAGAAGAACAACGACCGCGTCAAAGCTGCGATCGGAAAAATTGTTGACGCTATCGATCTCAAAGCTGACTGCTCGTGTCACCACGCGCTTGATGGAGCCCGTGGCTAAGCGATGAAACTGCGCCTGGATCTCGGCATCTATCTGCGAGCCATTCCGCTGCTCGCACAACATCCGAGCATCTTGGCGTTGCCGATTCTCGGGGCTGTCGGCACCTTACTCATCGACCAGCTTGCGCGCCTAACGACGGATCCGTTAGGCGGCGCAGGCCTGGGTCTTTGGCAATATCTCGAACAGCTTCTCGTTGGATTTTGTTTTGCCGGAGCAATTCTTGGTGCGAGCAATGTCTTGCGCAAACGAGCGGGGGGCTTTGATGCGGTGTGGATCGAGTTGCGCGCGAAAACGGGCGCGGTACTCTTAGCCGTGATGGGATTTTTGTTTATCACCTACGCCGCGCAATATATCGGCAGCATGCTCTTTGCGGGCCTCGGATTACCCCTGGAACTCGCGACGATGCTCTTCCTCATCTACACGATTCCAGCTGCGATCATCGGAGGCTATCCGGCACAACTTGCTCTCTCTGCATCGATTCATGCCGTACGCAAGAATCTACTCGCCGCGATCATCCTCGCCGCCGTTTTCGTTGTAACCTATGTATGGATTCCGCCGATCATTTTCGCTTGGCTCGTCGGAGTACTACCGATTCCAAGTGCGTTGTATGCGTTCGGACCGGCGCTGATAAGCGCCATTGCCCTCGCCTACCTTGCATTTCCATTCGCGGCGATCTACGACGACGTGTCCTATTAGCGAACGGCGGAGTACACAGCCATACGAATCCGCTCGGCGACCATTGCCGGCGGAACATTCGTCGTCGAGATCGAGCGGGCCTCATCGAGCGAAGCAAGTAACGCGATCGCCGCGGACGATTGTAAGGGGCGGAGTTCGCGCAATCGAGTGATAAAATCGCCGGCCAATACCGGGCTCTGCGTTTGCGTTGACAGCACCATCCAATCGCGAGCCAACGTTCGAACCAGTTCCACGCCTTCATCGAGGGTCTCTCGCGTTGCCCATCCGGTCTCCGGAGTGCGCCCTTCGACGACGTCAAAAAACCATGCCGCAACAGCGCTTCGTAATGAGGCTTCTTGCTCCGCACCAAGCAGAGCTCGCGCTTTGAGCAAACTTCCATGCGCCATTGCCGCCGTCAGCGTGGCCTCATCAGACGAAACGCCTTCACTGCAGAGTATTTGCACGAGCTCATTTCTGGTCAACGAAGAAAAGCGCAGTTCGCTCACGCGCGACCGAATCGTCGAGATGATTTTTCCGGGGGTTGCCGTCGTCAACAGTAAGAGTACGCCTTGGGGGGGCTCTTCGACGAATTTGAGCAACGCATTTGCCGCATGATGCGTCGCAAACTCGATGTCCCCGAGCAGTAAAATGCGCATCCCTCCGCTATACGATCGCATCATCAATTGCCGCACAACATCGCGCGATGTAAGATCCTCACCTTCATGAAATCCCATCGCACCATCGCTATCGCCAATTTTTAGCGTGCCATTGTGCTCCAAAAAATCCGGGTGGGTCGCCGATGCCGATTCAAAAAGGTGGCAAGAAGCGCAGCTCCCACAATAGCCGAGAACCCGATCGCCATTTTCGGCGCACAAGAGCGACTGCGCTAATCGACGCGCAAAGGTTTTCTTACCGACGCCGGGGACACCGGAAAAAAGATATGCGTGCCCGAGCGTCCGGCGCGTACGAGAGGCAAAGTACGCTTTAGGGCCTTCGGCACCGAGTACGGCAAACTGCCGATCCGTCATCGACGCGCCCCGGCAATGTGCATCACGACTCGCTCAAGCAACGCTTCAACCGGTTCGGACGCATCGAGTCGCCGAATACGCGACGAGTGATGTTCGGCGAGGGCTAAAAATCCGTCTCGCACGCGAGCGTGAAATTGGATATCTTCTTGTTCCATGCGATCATGACTGTTGCCACGACTGAGTAAACGTTCGTACGAGAGTGCAAGATCGATATCCAGAAGAAAGGTGATCGATGGATCGAGTCCCTCCGTTGCAAGGTCGCAGGCGGCATCGATATCGGCCATTTTCAAGCCGCGTCCATAGCCTTGGTAGGCCCTGGTGGAATCGACATAACGATCGCAAATAACAACCTTCCCCGATTCTAAGGCAGGCCTAATAACCTGTCGTACCAAGGCCTGGCGCGACGCATTGATGAGGAAAAGCTCGCCGACGGGGTCGATGCGGAGGCCCGGTTGCAAGAAAATCCCTCGCACCGCATCACCCACAGGCGTCCCACCAGGCTCGCGCACCGAAACGACCGCATGGCCGGCAGCCCGCAAGGCCTCAGCCAGCGCCGACGCTAACGTACTCTTGCCACTTCCTTCAATACCTTCAAGCGTAATGAACATTTGATCGCCTTTCGACGAAAGACAAGATATGGCTTTTGAAAATACGCCGCTCAATGGCGTCATCGAATGGTTCCTCGGACGCCACTCGGACCGTCGTCAATATCATCGTCGGACCGAGCAATTTCATCTTTGGTGGCACCCCGAACAGAACATCGCAAAGCCGGGCATCGGGATGGAAATTTCCCCCAATGGACTCGTCTTTATTATCGAAACGCCGATTACGACACCGGAGTTTAATCTCACGGTAAAAATTCGCGATCAAAAAGTCCCGATTCGCGTCAAACGAATCCGCCATGAAACGTTTCGCCACAAAGAAAAGGATTGGAACCGCTACGCCGTCGAGTTTTGCGGCATCGCCGCTGACAATTGGGATCTCATCGTGCGCTACGTCAACGATGAGCCGGAAGTCGCCGACCGTCGCAAAGGACAGAACCAAGAGATGGAGCGTCAAACCGATGACGCCTACCGGCTCTTACCGATGGCCGTCCAACAAAAAATTATCGATATGCTCGTCCGTCAACATCGCCTGGATGCCCCATCCGAAGGCAAGACACCGCTATTAAAGCTGTTCTATGGTGGCCTCATTACACAATCGAACGGGAAAAAAGCCCACCGCTTCAATGTGCATAGTCGCATCAAAGTCCGCGATGAGCTCGTTGCCCACGATACCCGTTTTTTAGTGTTTGAAGACGGGACCGTTACTCAGCAATGACGCTTCCTTAATCGGGCGATTTATAGAGCCGAACGCGTCGATTCGGTTCCAATCCCGTGCTCCGCGAGTGAAGCCGGTGTTTTTCTGCCAACTGATGTTGCATGCGTCTGATGTATGACGTTTGCGGTGAAAGCTCCGTGCCTTGGTTCGTGAGAAGCACTTGGTAGATCGCTTCCTCCGCTTCACGCATAGCAATCTCTTCATGGTCGATCGAACCAAGATTAAAGACATCGCGTAGCGCAACTTGAATTTGCGTCGTCGTATTCGTTTTAATCGAATAGATCGGCACGTTTTCAGAAGCGATCTGCTTGAGTCGTTCGGATTGTTTGCGTTCCAGGGTCTTTAGCGTGAGTACGACATCCGCATCGTCCCAGGTGCGAGCAATTACCGCGGGAACGCGGAGATTGTGGACGGCGCGTTCGATTTTATTTCGCGAAACGCCGTACGGAAAGATTGAAAGAACGCGCTCGCCCTCATCGCGATCCGGCGTATCGAGGCCGATCTGTTCAGCCAATGCCGACATCGTTTCCGGCTGAGCCTCTTGAACAATCGCAACCGAACCGGACAGTGTTCGCGCTCGGACTTCCGGCTGAGGCTGATAGCCGCGCAAGAGCGCATCGATGACATCGGCGACATTTTTATGAATCGCCAAGCGATCACGATCTTGAATCTCGACAACGATATCGAAGGTCGGCGGAGCCTTGCGTTCGAGAACTGTTTTGCGGGTGCCCCGACGCCGCGCCTCCTCATCGGAAAGCGTCACTGCACCGATGCCGCCGCAAAGATCGGAGAGCGTCGGATTCATGAGAAGATTTTCAAGCGTTTGCCCGTGCGCCGTACCGATGAGCGTGACACCGCGCTCGGCAATCGTACGCGCAGCAAGTGCTTCCGCCTCCGTCCCGATTTCGTCGATGACGATAACTTGCGGCATATGATTCTCGACGGCTTCGATCATGACGGCGTGCTGCAAGGCCGGATCGGCGACTTGCATTCGGCGGGCCATTCCGATACCAGGATGCGGAATATCGCTATCGCCGGCGATTTCGTTCGATGAATCGACGATGACGACGCGTTGCCGTTCTTGCGACAGTATGCGAGCGCACTCGCGAAGCATCGTCGTCTTCCCGACACCCGGTCGCCCGAGTAGGCAAATTGATTTTCCGCTGCGCAAGACATCGAGAATAATATCGATCGTGCCATAAACGGCGCGTCCGACACGGCAAGTCAAACCGACGGTTTTGCCCGTTCGATTGCGAATTGCCGATATGCGGTGCAAGGTTTGCTCGATGCCGGCCCGATTATCTGCGCCGAACGGCGAGATGCGCGAACAGACATGGGCGATATCTTCGTGTGTGACGGACGAATCGCTGAGATAGACGAAATCGTTCTCGAAGCGAGCTTCGGGGGGTCGACCCAGATCGAGGACCACCTCGATAATCGATTCAAGCTGGGGCAACCGGACAAGCGATTGTCGAATCGCCAGGGGGAAGATGTCCAGAAGTTGTGTGAGCTCCCAGTTGGGAGCAACGGATTCGGCTGGTAGCGCCAAGGGTGACCCTCACTTCCCGGATGAGTCGTTTATCGCACCTTATCCGACCCGAATCAAGCCCCCTGCAATTTTTTCGACAAAACCACAATCCCTAGTGGTCCCGCTTCAGTGCGCCCCCAAAACCTAGGAGCTTTTAGACCCCGGCGACGACCCGAATAGAGCGCAACTCGTCGTCGAACGGCCCTTGGATCCGCACGCCGGCCTTCATCTCCAGCCGTAAATAATCGACGAGTTCTTCCGTGATCTCTTCTCCCGGCGAGATGACCGGGATTCCGGGTGGATACGGGGAGATCGTTTCAGCGCAAATGCGTCCAACGGAATCTTTAAACAACACGAATTCCGTGTCGGCCAAAAACGCATCGCGCGGCAACATGCGCATCGGCGGAATCGACGGGAGATGATAGGATCCGCGCTTGAGTCGCAGTTCCAAAACGCCCGACGGCGAGAATTGATCGAAGCGGCGATCATCGCGCGCCATATCTTCCAACGCGGTAACGAGCCGATCTGCCGCATCGCTCGATGTTCCGATTGTAAAGAGAGCGACGACATTGAATAAGTCGGCAAGTTCAACTTGAATATTGTAGCGCCGACGCAACACTTCGGATGCCTCGTATCCCGTGTATCCTAAGCCCTTTACGGCGACGACGATTTTGGTTGGATCGAGATCGAACACACCCTCGCGCCCTTGAATCTCCTCGCCGAAGCAATAGAGCCCTTCGATATCGTTGATGCGACGGCGAGCGTCTTGGGCAAGCTCAATGGTCTGCGAAAGCAGCGCCGATCCTTTGGTTGCCATTTGCATTCGCGCGACATCCAACGAAGCAACCATCGGAAGATTGGGCGATGTGGACAAGAACATTTTAAGGACGGCTTTGAGTCGATCTAAGCGAACTCGGTCTCCAATTTGGTGCAACATCGCGCACTGCGAAAATGCGGAGAGCATTTTATGCGTCGAGTTAATGCAGAGATCGGCCCCGGCCTCCGTCGCGCTAATGGGCAACGCCGGGTGAAACTTAAAATGGGGGCCCCAGGCTTCGTCGACGAGCACGAGTTTATCGCGTTCGTGAGCAATGCGAACAATCTCCGGCAAATTTGCGGCGACACCGTAGTACGTCGGCGAAACGATATACACAGCCTTAAGATCCGGATGTTCGTCGAGCGTTTTTTCGACGGTTTCCGGCGTTACCGCGTGATCCATATGCATTTCTTGATCGACCGCCGGCTGCATATAAATCGGATGGGCACCGCTCATAACGAGACCACCAAGCATCGACTTGTGCGAATTCCGCGGCACCGCAATTTTATCGCCGGGATTGACCGCCGTCATCATCATGCATTGATTGCCGCTCGTCGATCCATTGATGAGAAAAAAAGTATGGTCTGCGCCATAGGCTTCAGCGGCTAATTCTTGCGCTTCGCGAATCGATTCTTTCGGCTGCAACAAATCGTCGATACCGGGCATCGGCGTGAGATCGATGGCGCAAAGATTATCGCCGACGAACTCGCGAAACGACCGCTCCATTCCAACGCCCTGCATGTGTCCCGGCGTATGAAACGGTAAAACACCCGCATCGACGTACTCGAGCAAGGCTTGAAAATAGGGGGTTTTTGATTGATCCACTACGAGACTAGGCCATAACTTCGAAGCCGAGACGTTCGAGCATAGCGAAATCATCGGTATCTACTCGACCCTCGGTCGTCAAATAATTTCCCAACACGATCCCCGATGCGCCGCTGTGCATGCCCAGATCTTGCAGTCCTTGCAACGTTATTTCGCGACCGCCGGCAAAACGCACCAACGCGCGCGGAAGCGCAAGTCGAGCCATCGCGACAAAACGCAAGGCTTCAATCGGTTCGACAAGCGAACGATCGGAAAACGGCGTTCCAGGGCGCGGATTCAAGAAATTAATCGGTACCTCTTGCGGCTCCAAGGCTTGCAGCGCACAGAGAAAATCGACCCGGTCGGCAATCGTTTCTCCCATGCCGACGATGCCGCCGCAACACAATTCCAAACCGTGCTTCTTGACCAATTCGCACGTTGCCCAACGTTCGGCGTAGCTATGCGTCGTGCATACCGAAGAGAAATAGCGTTCCGACGTCTCTAAATTGTGATTGACTTTGTCGACGCCGGCTTCAAGCAAAAGCGCAAGTTGATCCTCGCGCAAAATCCCGAGCGAAACGGCGACGGTCAGTGGAAGTTCCGTTTTAATCAAGCGAACCGCGTCGCATACCCGTTGCAAGAGTTTACTCGACGGGCCGCGCACCGCGACAACAACGCAAAACTCACTCGCTCCGCGCAGATGAGCATCGCGCGCGGCTTCGAGAAAGCCTTCGACAGAGGAGAGCGGCTCGGCATCGACATCGCTCGCATAGCGAGCCGACTGGGAGCAAAAATTGCAATCTTCCGAACAGCCGCCTTTTTTGGCGTTATAGAGAACTTCCACGGCAATACCATTGCCGCAGTACTGTTCGCGAACGTTATCCGCCAACGTCAAGAGTTCGGCAACGGCGTCGCTCGGAATCATCGCGAGTTCGGTGAGCATTTCGCGATTGGCGGGGAGACCTTGATCCAAGACACGGGCACGGGCACGTTCGATGACGGGATGAGACACCAGGTGTTTACTCTCTCTACGTTGTGCTGAGTGAAGCGAACATCCGCGCTCCGGCGGCCACGCTCGCAGCATCTGCGGATGCGAACGGCAGGTTGCCAAAAATTGTCGCATTTCCCTGCAACGAACGGCGTACATCGTCGATATACTCCGCGGCTACCGGCCCATATCGCTCGCACAGCACGACCCCGGCAACGCGAATCCCACGCCGAGCGGCGACTTCAAGCGTGAGTCGGGCATGGTTGATGCAGCCCAAGCGAAGCGCCACCACGACGAGTAACGCCAAATCCCCGGCAGCGGCGAGATCGGCGAACGTTTGCGTCGCGTTAAGCGGCACCAGCAAACCTCCGGCTCCCTCGACAACCAGAGCCCCGGAGGGAAGGGCATCGAGAAGTTCGCGCACCGTCGGCGGCGGCCGGCCCTCGGACAAGGCCGCGGACCACGGATCGGCTGGCGCCAAATACCGCTGCAATTCCACCGCACGAACCCCACTGAGCCGCTCGGCCAGCGCGGCATCGCCCTCTTGGCTACCTACAACGCCAGTCTGCACGGCTTTAACGATTGTCGGCGCGAGCCCAGCATCGGCCAATGCACGCGCCAAGGACGCCGACACCCGTGTCTTACCGACATCGGTATCGGTTCCGGTTACGAGGTAACGTTGCACCGAGCCAAGGCTTCTATCAGCAGATCGATATGTTCGCTGGCCTGATCGCTGCGAAGCGCCAGGCGCAAGCGCGAACTCCCCGGGGCGACCGTAGGCGGTCGAATCGCCGTCGCCTCGATATTGCTCGCGCGAAGCGAAGCGGCAACATTCAGAGCGCGCACTTCGTCTCCCAGCAGAACCGGGACGATCTGCGTTTGCCGTTGATCGACCGGATATCCAAGCGAGGCTAAGCCCAGACGGAGCCGCGAAGCATTTGCCGCAATGGTTGCCCGACGGTCGTCGGCTTTTATGATCAGCGAGAGCGCCACGCGTGCGGCGAGTGCAAGCGCCGGCGGCAACGCCGTATCAAAAATAAAACTGCGCGCCGTGTTGATGCACAATTCGACGACCGGAGCGGGACCAGCAATAAATCCGCCCAAACCGCCGAACGATTTACTCAACGTTCCCAGTATGACGACGCGCGGATCGTGTATCGAACAACCCAATCCCGCACCGCGCGGGCCCAATACGCCGATGGCATGCGCTTCATCCAAGAGCAAGATATCATCATCGCCAAGATCGGCGACCATTGCCTCGACATCGACCGTGTCGCCATCCATGGAAAACAATGATTCGCTCACGATCAACGATCCAGGGGGCCGCGATTGGCGAGATGGCAGCTGCCGATGCGCATAGATCGTCGTCGGCAAACGCGTTAGTCGAATGCCATCGATGAGACTCGCGTGGTTCAACTCGTCCGATACGATCGCCCGACTCAGTCGACCCAAGGTTGTTACCGCGCCAAGTGCCGCAAGATACCCGGATGAAAACAACAATGCACGTTCGCGCCCAAGATACGCGGCGAGTTCTTCCTCGAGCAGCGAGTGCTCGCGATGACGCCCGGAGAGTAAACGCGCGGCACCGGATCCGACACGCTGCGCCTGACGAAATGCCTGTAGCACCTGGGGATGACGCGACATCGCCAGATAATCATTCGACGTAAAATCCAACACATCGGTGAGCGCGCGCGGTTCGATATGGCGGCGCCGATGATTGGCATCGATCTGAGCAAGCTCGGCGGCCACGCGGCCTAAATACATACATCCTCCAACACGGCCAGCACATCGGTGAAAAACCGATCGATCTCATCATCACGCGTGACGAGCGGCGGAACGAGTTGGATCACATCGCCGATTGGCCGCGTGAAATGACCCCGCTCGTATAATGCATCAGCGATTCGCCAGCCCGCTGATTGTGCATTGCTCGCATCGATCAACTGCGAGCGAATTTCAATCCCGCACATCGTTCCGACGACGCGAATTTCCCGGACTCCCCGATGCGTCCGAAGGAGTTCGGCGTTACGCGAAATTGCGAGACTCAATCGCTGTGCCGCCGCAAGCGTCGCATCGGTTGCAAAAATATCCAACGACGCCAGTGCTGCGGCACAAGCGATCGGATTGCCCGCAAACGAATGACCGTGAAAGAGTTGCCGCATCTCGTGGTAATCGGCGAGAAACGCATCATAAATGCGTTGACTCGCCAGCGTCGCCGAAAGCGCCACCACTCCGCCTGAAAGCCCTTTACCGACGCAGAGAAGATCGGGACGAACGGCGAGTTGCTCGTGCGCGAACATCGTCCCGGTCCGACCGAACCCGGTGGCGATTTCATCGACGATCAAAAGCGGCACCATAGATTCCAATGCAGTATACGCGGAGTGCGGTACGTAACGCATGCCGGCTGCCGCCTGGATCAACGGCTCGACGATCACTGCGGCAATATCGTCGCGCTCGAGCAATTCACGGCTCGCATCGTACGCAAACGTTTCGAACGTGAGCGACGCATAGTGATCCTTAAAGACGGCGATATCCGAAAACGACATTGCCGCTGCCGTATCGCCGTGATAGGAGGCATCCAAGCGCACAAAGCGCGTTCGCTGTGGTTGCCCATTAACGGCCCAATAGCGCAGCGCCATCTTCGCCGCCACCTCAACTGCGCTCGCCCCGTCGCTGGAAAAAAATGCATAATCCATCGCGGCGAGGCCGCAGAGGCGATCGGCAAGTTCTTCGGCAGCCGGATGGGTCGCGCCGAGCAGGGTGCTATGATCCAACGTGGCCGCCTGCTCGGCTAATGCGGCGATAATTTCCGGACGAGCGTGACCGTGCAGGATCGTCCAAATCGAGCTTGTCGCATCGAAAAAACCTCGCCCCGAAGCGTCGAATACCGTCGTCCCATGAGCGCGAACGAACGTTCTGCTCCCGGGATCGAAACCGCGCATCTGCGTGAACGGCAACCAAAGTCGCGATGATGAGACCACGTCGTCAGAAGTTATCGCTGCCAGGAGACCAGACCTCGGAGGAAAAGGCTACCGAAGTGGATGCACCCGTCGTAATCGTTGGCGCTGGGCCGGTCGGCCTTTCTCTCGCGCTTGGCCTTGCCCATCATGGGGTTCGTAGCCTCATCTTGGAGCGGAACGCACAGCCGGCGACGGAATCGCGGGCACTCGTCGTTTGGCCGCGCACGGCCGAAATTTTTCGCGATTGGGGCGTCTGGGAATCCATTCGCGCCGCCGGCAACTTTCGTCGAACGATTGCGCCAATCAACTCGGCTAACGAAGCGCAACTCATGTGCATCGATTTTTCGTTTGTCGACGATATTCTCGACGACGCCGGAGCGCTCGTTATCCCCCAGTATGAAACCGAACGAGTTTTAGCTGCGCTCGTCGCCGCCCATCCACTCTGCGAGCTTCGCGCCGGATGCGATGTCAACGGCCTGGCTCACGATGCCAAGGGTGTCAGCATAACCTTTAGCGACGAGAACCAACAGAGGCACGTGGTTCGCAGCCAATTTGCCGTCGGCGCCGATGGCGCTCACGGCTTCGTTCGCCAAAATCTGGGCATGCCGCTTTCCGGCCTCACCTATCGTGCCCGAGTCGTCCTCTCCGACGAATATTTTGATCCGCCAATCACCGCCGCTTCCCCACGCATCGTCATCGATCGCCCGGGCTTACTTGGAGGCGTAGAATACGCGCCGGGGCACTGGCGCATCATCGCGTCGATTCCCGCGGATATGGACGACGCGGCAGCCGAATCCGAAGAGGCGCATGCAGAGCGCCTTCGACTCATCTTCGGTGCCGGCCACACAGCAAAGACGCTTTGGCGTAGCCTCTTTCGCATTCATCGCCGCCACGTTCCGCGCTTTGTCGTCGGTCGTGTCGCCTTAGCGGGCGATGCCGCGCATCTCAACAGTCCGGCAGGCGGCCAAGGAATGAACGCGGGCATCCAAGACGCCGCGAACCTCGCGTGGAAACTCGCCTACGCCCTTGATGGCCGCGGCGACGCAACCCGACTTCTCGAAAGCTACGATATCGAGCGCCGCGAAATGATTAGCGATACGGTCGAACGCTATACCGATCGACTGACCCGCATGGGCATCGGATTGCCGGCATTCGCAAAAAAAATGGGGCTCAAACTCTTTTCGCGTTCGATTCGCGGGCGCGGCATGCAACGCAAAATGTGTCGTTCCGTCGGCATGCTCTCGGGGCGTTATTCGACGTCGCCACTAATTGCATGTACGCATCCGCTCGCCGGCCGACGCATACCCGATCTCTTGCTGAGCGACGGCCGTCGCATCAACGCTGCTCGCGGCGGAAAGGCAACGCTCATCCTCACCGGCAAAGCGTGCCAGCTCGAACGTTGCGATGAGTTCTCGGTATTGCGGATGAACGAACCGCCCAAACGCTGGTTGATGAAAAAAGGTGCCGCAATCATCGTCCGTCCGGATGGCTGCGTTGCTTCCGTCGTCGAAAAGCCGACCCACGAAAAAGTCCAAACAGCGTGGAAGAAAGCCTTCGCCGCGCAATAATTACGCCTCGATGCGCTCCTCGATTGAAACATTGTAGAGGAAGAGAAATTTCCCCCATTCGTCGGGGAGCGTATTGCGTTTCACTTGAATCCACGGGATGTATTTCGGCTGGCGAGGCTTGCGCGCAAGCGCCATATTCGCTTCATGCGGCGTACGATTATTCTTACGATTATTGCATTGCATGCACGCGCAGGCGAGATTCTCCCACGTGCTCGGCCCACCGCGGCTCTTGGGCACGATATGATCGACGGTCATCAATTTTTCGCCGTGAGTGCCGCAGTACTGACACGTATAATCGTCCCGGAGCAACACATTTTTTTTCGTAAGCGCGACACGCTGCATCGGACGGCGGATGTAATAGAGCAGGCGAATAATCGACGGCATTCGCATTTCGCGCGTCGTGGCGGCAATGACGCGATCTCGATTATGAACGATCTCAGCCTTCCCGGAAAAAATCATCTTCACGGCGCGCTGAAAACTCGTCACATTGATGGCTTCGTAGGTGAAATTTAACACCAAAACGTCAGTCAGCATGCCCTACTCCCATGAAAAAAGCGAGGCGCGTTCATGCGTCTCGCTTTCGTATAAAAGTCAACCGTGTTTCAGTGAGCATCTGGGTCATCGCTAATCGCTCATCGGGACGCAGCCGTTCTTTGACTCGGTCAAAGGCATCGGCAGCAACGTCGATGGCCACTTCAGCCGAAGCTAAATCAGGACTCCTCCCGTCGTAATCGGCGAGATAGGCATGCGCAACAAGCGTCAAGGTCGATATGACCTCTGCGAGCAGCGGCTCTATAGCCGGAACTTGCCCGCCGAAGCCCGCCTCTACGCCTTCCGTCGACGGAGCTTGTGCACTCATGGTAGTGGATACTTACACGCCTACGGGGTTAACTCCCTGGTTTTTCAAGCAGGTGCAAAAAATACCGATGCACCCGATCGTCCTGCGTCAATTCGGGGTGGAACGAAGTCCCCAAGACCGATCCTTGACGCACCATGACCCCGTGCCCGTTGCGCTCTGCCAGCAATTCGACCCCGGGGCCGATGCGCTCAATCCACGGCGCCCGAATAAAGACGGCCGGGAACACCGGTTCCCCGAGTGCGGCAATAGGAAGATCGACGGTCGCCGATTCGTTTTGACGCCCGAAGGCGTTGCGGCGAACCGTCACATCCAAGAGGCCCAAGCACGGCTGATCGAGATCCGCGACATCGCGTGCGATCACGATGAGACCCATACACGTGCCCCAAATCGGCATGCCGGAGGTGACGCGATCTTTAATCGGCTGCTCCAACGAAAATCTGCGGAGCAGTTTCATCACCGTCGTGGACTCACCGCCGGGGATAATCAAGGCATCGACGGCATCGAGTTGCCGTTGCGTCTTTACGGCAACGCCACGCACGCCGGCACGCGTTAGCGCTGCGAGATGTTCGTCGACATCTCCTTGCAGCGCTAAGACGCCGATCTGCCTCAATTACCGCGCGTCGAGAGCATTTGCGCCTCGGAGAGCTGGCGAATATCCAAACCCTCCATCGCCTCGGAGAGCCCGAGCGATTTCGACGCTTCGACGATGACGGTCGCATCGGTGAAGTGCGTGGTTGCATCGACAATCGCTTTCGCAAATGCCTTCGGATTCTTCGATTTAAAGATTCCGCTGCCGACAAATATGCCTTCGGCACCGAGCTGCATCATCAATGCGGCATCGGCCGGCGTCGAGACGCCGCCCGCGCAGAACAAGACGACGGGCAATTTCCCGTTTTCGGCGACTTCGTTAACAAGTTCGAGCGGAGCACCGAGATCGCGAGCACGTGCCACGCGTTCTTCTTTGGGCATCACGTGCAATTCGCGAATCATATCGTTAATCGTGCGCATATGACGCACCGCTTCGACAATATTTCCGCTCCCGGCTTCGCCCTTGCTCCGAATCATCGCTGCACCCTCGGCGATACGCCGCAATGCTTCGCCGAGATCGCGAGCGCCGCAGACGAACGGCGTCGTATACGGATGTTTATCGACGTGATATTTATCGTCCGCCGGCGTCAGCACTTCGGATTCATCGATGAAATCAACACCGAGAGCTTGCAATGCCTGCGCCTCGGCAAAATGGCCGATTCGGCACTTCGCCATGACGGGAATCGTCACCGCATCCATGATGCCTTGCACGAGTTCCAACGACGACATACGCGCAACGCCACCCATCGCCCGAATATCTGCGGGGATGCGTTCAAGCGCCATGACGGCGACTGCACCGGCTTCTTGTGCGATGACGGCTTGCTCAGGTGTGACGACATCCATGATGACGCCGCCTTTGAGCATCGACGCGAGTCCGCGCTTGACGGTGAGTGTGCCTTTCTGTTCCACGGTGGCTCCTTAACTGACGATAAACTACGCCCTCCATCATACCCCGACGACGGCCGAACGGATGCGACGTTATTAGCGAGGCGGCGAGGAAGGCGACGGAATCGGCGAAGCCGGCGCGGGAGAGCCCGATGGGGCCATTGTCGGCAGCGGCTTCTGGCGCCAAATCGGAATGTTCGGATTATAGGACGGCTTGGCGACCGGTTTTGACGCGGGAATTGCCGTCGGAAGCGGACGCGGGGGCACTCGGGGATCGGGGAATGCCGGGTCGGTCGGCGCAGCCATGACCTGGCTGTCCCTCCACGAGGGGCCGTAGGCTCCCGATCTCTGGTGGGTGGCCGGGGTGATCACCAGCGGCGCCGGCGATAAGCGCGCTGAAGCTCCGGCGACGGCGTGACTCATCGTACGATCGCCGGCTCGCATCCCGGCCAGCACCGCAACGACCAACACCACGATGCCGGCTCCAATCGCTGCCGTCGAGGATATTGTGCGCGGCTCGCTCATCGGAAGTGGCTCGAAAGATCGACGAGATCACCGGCTTTCATCGATACTTCCGCGGTTTTCCCGCGGAACTCAAGCGCCAGCACTCGAGCGTGGTCGGCGGCGTTGCAAGCAAAAATTCGCACGCGGCCCGATTCGTCTTCAAAGGCGAATGCCCCCACATCGACGGGCGATGTCGTCGCTTCGTCGCTGACATCGCGTCCGAGAAACTCCACCACAAAGGGATCTTCAGTCGACATATCCGCGATATTCGAGTAGATACGCTTTCTCACGAGATCGACGACATAGGTGCAACGCTGGCCGCCCCAACGTAAGCGCGCAGCCGCAACCCAACGCCAATCTTCGGGAACGAGAGGCACAATGTGCGGACGGCCGCTCGTCCGGTAACCATCGATCCCACCGACGGTTTCGCACACGGCCCAAAGATATTTTGCACCGGTCCACGGCGAGAGATACATGCCTCGATTTGTGAGCGAGCCGCCATCGAACCATTCCCCGAATTCACCGGGAACGGTATTCCGATCGCTTCCTGCCTCCATCGTTTTATAGATCGCTTCAAGAAAATTCACCGCTGCCGGAATATCGCCGTTGCGTGCCAGAGCGACGACAAACCACAGCGTCAGGTCCGGCCACACGCCGCCAAGTAACCCATATCCATACGACGGGAAATACCACGAATCGGCGGTTGAAATCGTTCTCAAACCGACGGGCGTCACGAAATCCGATTCAGAGAGACGACGCAAAATCGCCTTTCGTTGTTCGGCATCTGCAACATTAAAAAGCACTGGGAAAATTTCATCGGCGGTAAAATTATCTTGATAATTTTGCTGCTGATCGTAGTTGAGAACAAACGCTCCGGTATCGGCATTAAACAAATAGCGCATCATCGCCTCACGCAATGCTTTTGCCGAATCCGTATATTTCGCAAAGCCGTCGCGATCTTCAGCCACAGCACAGAGCATCGCCGCTGCCTCAAACGCGAACACGCCTTCGGCGTTGATCTCCGTAACCGCCCCATCGAGGACGTAATTGGGAATAATATTCCGCCAGGATGAAATGCCGTAGAGTTCTTGCCCCTTGGCCTTTGAAAACAACAGGCCATTCTCATCTCGCTGGGTCAGCATGAAATCTGCAATGCGCTTGATGAGATCGATATTTTCTACGACCCATGAATCATCGCGAGTGGCATTATAATGATGCAACATAGCTACGAGATGAAGCGGCGTATCATCGTTGATATTGAGTTCGTATGCCGTTTTAAAACCACTGACACCACGCACATATTCGATCATCTGGCCATTCTCATCGACATGATCGTTGAAAACTTCCAGGGCATCTCGGCTAAACTCCGGCCAAAAATAATCATAGCCGTGAACGAACCACGAAGTATCTCGCGAGACGAGAATATCGCTTGGCGGAGAGTTCGTCGAACCCCAGCCCAGCGGATAGTCCTTGACGATACGCAGCATGTTGGCTTTGGCCCAGACGACGCCACGATTGATTACCGGCGACGGCGTCATTATGCGCGCGTCGGCCATCCGCCGAGCAAAATACTCTTGTGTATCGTGCAACGCCCGCCGATCCAACAACAAGTCATCGAGCACGGAAAACGATTTCGCACGGCCGTCGATGTGGTAAACCACTGCCAGGCGCAACGATTCCCGAGCACCGGGCGCAATCGCGATGCGATATTCCATCGCGCCAAAGATCCGGCTACTCACCCAACTGGCTTGCTCGGGCGTTACCTCGGCGAGATGCTCTTTGGGATCGAGGGTTCCTCGGCGCATATTATGCAAGAGAGACTGCTCTCGCAATGAAACGACGGCCTTGCGCGGTGCGCGCGACGCACCCCACCACCGTTCGCCGCCGGTTTGCTCATTGCGGGCGCAAATGCGCTCGCCTTCGACGAACGCATGGACTTCCGTTTCCGCCTGCCCGTAGAATTGCTGACCAACCAGAAGCGCCCAGGGAAAGACTCGAACTTCAATGGGCGCATCGCTGAGATTATGCAGCGTAATATCGACGACGAAGCTAACGGAACGCTCGAAATTCGGCCCGTGAGGGACATAAAAGGCCTCGGTTGCGTGCACAACGTTATCGAGCGTGAATTCGGAAAGTTGGGCATAGGGCAGGAACGTAAACGTGCGCTCGATTTGGTGCGGGAAGAGCGTTCCCGAGCCGCCCTCGACACGATAGGCGAGTTGGTGCGTCCCGAAAATGATTTGATCCGTGTCGGCATCCCATAGGCCGCGCACGCCCCCTTTGGACGTCGATTGCGCATACGTTTTATAGTTGCCGAGAAGCATGCCGTACGGCGTTTGCGACTCGTGCAGGACGTAGGCGCAGAATTCATTGCGTTGCGCGTCGAAACTCGGGCCCATAATGGTGAGGAGATGATTTCGAGCCGCACGCTGCTCGCACCCGCGAAAATCAACTTAACGCTCGAAATCTTACGCAAACGCGAGGATGGCTATCATGGCCTGCGTTCCGTCATGGTTCCGGTCGGACTCTACGACGAGATCGACATCGCTCCCCACGAGTCGGGATTGAGCTTTTATTGCGACCAACCTGAAATCTCATCAAGTGATAACCTTGTGCTCCGCGCGTTTCACATACTGAAAGCTGCTCATCCGCGCGTTCGGATCGAATTGCGAAAACAGATTCCGGTGCAGGCTGGCCTTGGTGGGGGATCCAGCGACGCCGCCACGATTCTTTTGGCGGCCATGGATGGGGCATTTGGGGTGCCTGAAAAACACGATTGGCTGGCACTCGCGCGATCTTTAGGGAGCGATGTTCCGTTCTTTCTTGCGCGTACGGGCGCATTGGTCGAAGCAACCGGCGAACGAATGACTCCGGTCGGCACACTACCGCATTGGTGGTGCGTCATTGTCAAACCATCGGTTGCCGTGTCAACGGCACAAGCCTTTGCGTGGATCGACGAACGTGATCGACCCGCGACCTCGCGCTCCTCGAGCGTGTCGTTGCGCATGAACGAAGCGCTGCAACGTGCGCATTTTGAAGAGGTGCTCGCGCTTTTGCAGAATGATTTTCACGACGTTCTCGTCGCACGTTTTCCCGAGATTGCGGCAACGATCGCGGCATTGCAACGTGCCGGAGCGCAACGCCCCATGCTTTCAGGTAGCGGGTCCGCCTGCTTTGCCCTTGCCAAAAATGAAGGGGAGGCGCGACGCATCGCCGATGCACTGCACGTTGCGGATATCGGTGCGGTTTTTGTCGCGCCGTTTGTCTATGGTCGATCGTGGAAAGGCGCGCAGTGACTCCCAGTATTACCGCCATCGTACTCGCCGGCGGCCCAAACGATGAACTCTCCAAACGCCAAACCGGCGCCGCAAACAAAGCATTTCTGCAGATCGCGGGCATTCCGCTGGTGACGCGAGTATTGGAAGCGCTGCGCTCCTCTTCCATGATCGATCGCATCATCGTGGTTGCGCCGCATCACACCCACGCCGAATCCGCACTTGAACTCGCCGACGAGCGGCGGGACGACGGAACGAAGATTCGCGACTCGCTTTCTAGCGGCCTTAAAGGTCTCGATCCGGATCTTCCCGTCCTGGTCAGTGCCAGCGATTTGCCTCTCCTCACGCCTGAGAGCATCGATGATTTTGTCGGCCGAGCCTATCGCGCAAACGGTGAACTCAACTACGGATGCGTGGAAAAATCCGTCCACATCGCCGCATACCCGAACGTTCCCCACACCTGGGTACACCTGCGCGACGGCACGTATTGCGGCGGCGGCTTCGTGGTCTTGCGACCTCGCGTTTTTCCACTCTTGGAACAATTGATCGAACGACTCGGCGCCGCGCGAAAGAGTCCGCTACGCTTGGCAACGCTGTTTGGGTTTTCCACCTTGTTGCGGTATGCAACACGACGTTTACGTATCGCCGATTGCGAACGACGAGCCGAAGAGCTTCTCGGAGCGCCAGCACGAGCAATCATTTCGCCTTACGCGAACACGGCAGTCAATGTTGATCGCGTGAGCGATATTGCACTCGCAGAAACACTCGTGAACGCACGGACGATGCGTTAGGACGTCGTCTGCGTATAGGCGTAGTGAAAGCGATTTTGCAGGATCCCGATCGTTGCAACACCGGATGGGACCGCAGCCACACCGGGCATCAGATGCGCAAGAATATCGACGAGAATGTCTTGCGGGTTTCCACCGCGACTACGGGCCAAGGTTCGCGCTTGTTCGGCGATTGCCGTGTGGCAGACAAACACCATCAGGCCGCGACGTTGTAGCGCTTCAAGCGTCGCATCCTGGTACATCGACGTCGGATCATTCGGATCCGTCATCGGATTTTGCTGCGACCGAGCGTGATAGAAGATATTTGACGGCACGACATTTCCGGACGGATCTTTCACACCGAATGTTGCACCGATTGTATATTTAGCCCACATCGAATCATCATACGCAAACGCCGAACCGACGCCGTGAAGCACGGCCGCCATTTTGATCGCAGTAGGCGCAATGCCAAAGCCGAACTGATAGCCGTTGTAGGCAGACTTCATCGCCCCAAGTGCATCGGGCTCATACCCATCGATATCCCAGCAATGGTGAACGTCTCCACTCGCGCCGACACGCTTGGCGAACGCGGCATAGTCGAACTCAGCCTTGGATTCAACCATCTCCAGCGTCTTCGGAGCCGATTGCGCACACGCATCGGTCGCAATGGCAGCCAAAGCTGCAGCGGCAAGAAAAGTTTTACGTTGCATGCCTCTGCATTAGCTATTGCAACTGCCCTTTACTTCTCACGCGCACGAAATCACAAGCGAGCACCCTTCCCCCCTGTCATGCTGAGGAGCGATGCGCAGCATCGCGTCTCGAAGCATCATCACAACGGAGCACGCGAAGCGTGCAACATTCCCAGGCGCCCCTTCGAGACGCGCACTTCGTGCGCTCCTCAGGGTGACAAGGCTTGCATCTGTCATGCTGAGGAGCACGCGCAGCGTGCGTCTCGAAGCATAAGCCCTTCGAGACGCGCACTGCGTGCGCTCCTCAGGGTAACAACCCCCTGTCATGCCGAGGAGCGATGCGCAGCATCGCGTCTCGAAGCATCATCAAACGGAGCACGCGAAGCGTGCAACCTTTCCAGGGCGCCCTTCGAGACGCGCACTTCGTGCGCTCCTCAGGGTGACAAGGCTTGCATCTGTCATGCTGAGGAGCACGCGCAGCGTGCGTCTCGAAGCATAAGCCCTTCGAGACGCGCACTGCGTGCGCTCCTCAGGGTAACAACCCCCTGTCATGCCGAGGAGCGATGCGCAGCATCG
>JAJYCL010000056.1 GCA_021778415.1 bacterium
TGCACTCACGGCGCAACAGGTTCCCGGCGAACTCGCAGCAGCACTTGCAAAACGCGATGACGTCGATATCGAGTTTTACTCGCCGCATCTCATGGATTTACAGCAGCCTCACGAACGAAATGAACTGTACGTGATTGCCAGAGGCACCGGCGTACTCGCCGTGGATGACGATCAGTTCCCTTTTAAAACCGGAGATGTCCTTTTTGTTCCGGCGTTTGCCGAACATCGTTTTCTGCAGTTCAGCACTGATTTTGCAACGTGGGTGATGTTTATCGGTCCGGCTGTGGCGCGGAGCTAGTTCTGCGAGTCGTCACGCTCAACTGTAACGGGATTCGCTCCGTCCTTCGAAAGGATAATTTTGCGTTTCTCACCTCGCTACTGCCGGATATTGTGTGCTTGCAAGAGACCAAAGCGCAATTATTCTCTTTGCCTCCTGAGGTTGGCCCTTTAGCAACCTTTCACAGCGCCTTTGTCGATGCCGTGCGTCCGGGATATAGTGGAGTTGCGATAATCAGTAGGCGTCGGCCCGATCATATTGTGCGCGGAATGGGCGATGTTGAATTCGATAACGAGGGGCGCTATGTGCAGATGGATTTTGGAAACTGTAGCGTCGTCTCCGTCTATGCACCATCCGGGACATCCGGCGATGTTCGGCAGACCGTTAAAAATCGATTTATGACGGTATTCGAGCGAAAATTGGCAGCGATGGCAAAAAGCGGACGTGATGTGATCATTTGTGGCGATTTGAACGTCGCGCACAGAGAAATTGATGTCCATGATCCTCGATCATGCAGTCGTTTTTCGGGATTTTTACCCCATGAGCGTGTTTGGATTGATCGTCTCTTTACCGAGTATGGTTGGATCGATGCGTTTCGTGCGATCGATGCAAACGCGGAGCGATATTCATGGTGGACGTACCGCGCGGGGGCATTTCAAAACAATAAGGGTTGGCGGATCGATTATCAACTTGCATCACCTGGGCTTGCGGGCCGGATCACCGATGCAAAAATCTTCCCTGAGCCACGATTGAGCGATCATGCCGCAGTATGCGTTGACTATAATCTCGCGTGGGATGTCTGATGAGTAGTTTCCCGTTATCGAGTCTTGCGTGCATTGGCGGTGGCCCTGCCGGTCTTTATACCGCAATTTTGGCCAAGCAACGGTTTCCTAAATGCGACGTTCGCGTTTACGAGCGTCATCGGCCGGACGATACCTTTGGCTGGGGTGTTGTCTTCTCCGATGCCACGCTTGGAAATCTTGCGCGCGCCGATGCGTCGAGTCACATCGCAATTGAGGCTGCGTTCGCGCATTGGGATGATATTGCCATTCATATTCGCGGTGAACGAATTGTCTCTGGTGGGCATGGATTTTGTGGCATCGCTCGCAAGGAACTCCTGCGTATTTTGCAATCGCGCGCGCGCGAGCTTGGGGTAATCCTCGAATTCGAGCGCGAAATCGCGGCTCCGATCACCGCCGACGTGGTCGTTGCTTCGGACGGAGTAAATAGTCACGTTCGTGCATTGCATCAACGTCATTTCGGCACGAGCGTCGAGCGCGGAAAGTGCCGATTCGTGTGGCTCGGTACGACGCTTCCCCTTGATGCGTTCACGTTTCTTTTTGAGCAGACCGAGCACGGCTGGTTTGCCGTGCATGCGTACCGTTTCGACGCGAATCTCTCAACGTTTATTGTCGAATGTCGCGAAGAAACGTGGCTGGCGCATGGGCTTGATCGAGCCGACACCGCCGATACGATTGCCTTTTGCGAGAATCTTTTCGCTGCCTATCTTGGACCGCATCGGCTTATGGCCAATACCGCCCATCTACGAGGTCGTGATTGGATCAATTTTTGTTTAGTGAAAAACGATCGCTGGTTTCATGGCAATACGGTTCTCATCGGAGATGCAGCCCACACTGCCCATTTTTCCGTCGGTAGCGGAACCAAACTTGCCATGGAAGATGCCATCGCACTCGTCGCAGCATTAGCTTCCGAATCGACACTTTCGCTTGCGTTGTCCCGCTATGAGTCTGAACGCAAACTTGAAGTTCTCAAAATTGGCAATGCGGCCCGGAACTCTACGCATTGGTTTGAGCATGTTGCACGATATGCAAAATTACCAACTGAAAAATTTGCCTACAGCCTTCTCACTCGAAGCCAGCGCATTGGACACGAAAATTTGCGAATGCGAGACGCTCAGTACGTCGCAGATGTCGAGCGACGCTTTGCAACACCGCACAAGGCGACGCTACCGATGTTGACGCCGTTTTCCTTGAGGTCGCTTGAGCTTGTCAATCGCATTGTTGTATCGCCGATGGACATGTATAGCGCCGTCGATGGAGCTCCAGGAGATTTTCATCTTGTCCATCTTGGTGCTCGCGCACTCGGTGGTGCTGGATTGATTTTTACGGAAATGACGTGTGTGACGCAAGCGGGCCGGATCACGCCGGGATGTGCTGGAATGTACATGCCGGAGCATGAGCGGGCCTGGAAGCGCATTGTCGATTTTATTCACTCGTCGAGTCCGGCAAAAGTTGGCTTGCAACTTGGACACGCCGGGCCAAAGGGATCGACCAAGCTCATGTGGGAGGGCATGGACCAGCCCCTTGATTCCGGAAATTGGCCGCTCGTAGCGCCGAGCGCGATTCCCTACGGGTCGCAGAGCGCGATTCCGTCGGAAATTACACGCGAACAAATGGTTGAAATTCGCGATGCGTTTGTGCAGGCTGCCATTATGGGTGACCGTGCCGGTTTCGACCTGTTGGAAATTCATGCGGCACACGGGTATTTGCTTTCGGCCTTTTTAACGCCATTACGAAATCGTCGTGTTGACGGTTTCGGCGGCACACTCGAAAATCGACTTCGGTTTCCGCTTGAAGTTTTTGGTGCAGTTCGCGCCGTTTGGCCGCAACACAAACCGATGTCGGTAAGAATTTCGGCCGTCGATTGGGTCGATGGCGGAATTGATGAGGAAGATTCGCTTGAAATTGCTCGGGCGTTTTCGGGAGCAGGGGCCGATCTGATCGATGTTTCCACAGGGCAAACGACTCCTGACGCAAAGCCGATATATGGTCGGATGTTTCAGACTCCGTATGCTGATCACATTCGTAACGAACTCGGCATCGCGACGATGGCCGTTGGAGCGATCACGGATGCCGAGCAGGCTAATGCAATACTCGCTGCCGGCCGTGCAGATCTTGTCGCACTAGGTCGTCCGCATCTTGCCGATGCCGCATGGACGCAACATGCTGCAGCGGCGATCGGCGTGAACGATCTTTGGTGGCCCAAGCAGTACCTGGCCGGAAAGAGTCAGCTCGAACGTCTGATACAGCGCACGAAAGAGGATGTCAATTCATGAGTGATCGCCTAGCTGGGAAGCATGCATTCATTACCGGTGGTAATCGAGGGATAGGATTAAGCATTGCGCAGCGCCTCAAAGCCGAAGGAGCAATCGTAACGATTGCGAGTCGACGAGGAAGCGAGATCGATGGTATGTCGGCCGTGCAATGTGATGTTGCCGACGAAGGTTCCATTGAACGCGCATTCGCCGATGCGCGGCAACTGCACGGGCCGATTTCGCTCCTAGTGAATAACGCCGGCATCGCCGAGTCGGCTCCACTTGGACGAACGACGACGGAGATGTGGAACCGTATTCTTGCAACCAATCTCACCGGAACATTCCTTTGCTCGCGCGGAGTTGTCGATGAGATGAAGCGAGCGAGATATGGTCGGATTCTGAATATATCGTCAATCGCGGGACTTGGCGGTGCAGCCTATATCGCCGCCTATTGCGCGTCCAAGCACGGAGTGGTTGGTTTAACCCGTGCGCTGGCAATTGAATTGGCTGAATTCGGGATAACAACGAATGCAATTTGCCCCGGCTATGTTGAAACCGAGATGATGGCGCAAGCGATGGTCAATATCATGGAAAAGACCGGAGCCACGGAAGCGCAAGCGCGCGAGCACCTCGCGCAAAGTAATCCAGGCGGTCGAATCGTTACGCTCGATGAAGTCGCGAGTACCGCCGTCGATTTGATCACCGGTGTCGAAAACGGCGTTTCCGTCGTTCTCCCCGGCGGGACCCGTGTCTCATAGCCCTCACCTATGGAAGCCCGTACCCTCTCTGACATGCCGAGGAGCGAGCGCAACCACTGTTATGCTTAGGAGCGATCGCAACCACTGTCATGCTGAGGAGCGAGCACAGCGAGCGTCTCGAAGCACGACGAGCGACCCTTCGAGACGCGCACTTTGTGCGCTCCTCAGGGTGACAGCATACTGTCATGCACGAGGAGCGAGCACACGGCCTCTGTCATGCTGAGGAGCGAGCGTAGCGAGCGTCTCGAAGCATGACGAGCGACCCTTCGAGACGCGCACTTCGTGCGCTCCTCAGGGTGAT
>JAJYCL010000008.1 GCA_021778415.1 bacterium
TCGGCTTCGGCGTCGGTGACGCAGTCGGCTTCGGCGTCGGTGACGCAGTCGGCTTCGGCGTCGGTGACGCAGTCGGCTTCGGCGTCGGTGACGCAGTCGGCTTCGGCGTCGGTGACGCAGTCGGCTTCGGCGTCGGCGATGCAGTCGGCGCTGGAGTCGGCGATGCCGTTGGCGCTGGAGTCGGCGATGCCGTTGGCGCTGGAGTCGGCGATGGTGCGACGCCGCTGGTCAAGCTGACATCGTCGATGAATTGCTGCGTGAACAGCGCGCCATAGCCATCGCCATGAACGCCGAAGTAGAGATAGACGGTCTGGCCTGCGTAGGCCGAAACGTCATAGCTCTGATAGACCCATCCGGCGTGATTGTTCACCGTGGTATAGAAGTTATCGAGCGTATTGCCGTATTGATCGAGCAAATCGGCTTCTTGCCATGCATAGCTCGTATCGCTTTCGTCTGACAGTTGATACGTCCAAAATGAAAGCTGGCCGCTCGCCGGAATCGTCACCGATTGGCAGACTCCAGTGTCGCCATTTGGCTCACCGTTCGTCGATCCGCTCACTTCATCGTAAGCTCCGCTGTGCGGATGCGTCGTGGTGACATGGGCGTTGACATTTCCGCACTGCATCCATCCGTTATTAACGGCGCCGGATTCAAAGCCGGGATTGGTAATGCCATTTGAGGTCGCAAACGGACGAATCATACGCTTGACGAGAGGTCCGTGCGGATGAATTGCAGATGCTTGCGGATGGCGATGTGCACTGCCACCGCGTCCGTTGAATTTCGTATGCATGATCACAAGATTATTGAGCGTGGCGCTATGCACAAGCGTCGCCAACGATGCTGGGATCGCACCTGGGCGTGAGTTCATATACCGTTGCCCATACACACCTTGCGATACGGCATGCATATGCGTGCCAAAGAGCGCCTCGACACGTTGTGCCGGTGCTTGCGCATCGATAATGGTGCGATTGCTATACGTATGGGTAATCGTAAAGCCGGCAGCTTGTAACTGCTTAATAACCATATTTTGCTGATCAACCGTCGGCGCGAACATGGCGTTAAATTGATCGTTCGTCAAATAGTGGTGGTAATTTCCCGAAAGTGGATCGGACTGCGATGCAACAAGCTGATCGAGCTGCGCCTTGTTATTGTAATTGAGTGTAAGTGTAATATTGATTGGCGCACTCGCTTGTTCACGACCGATGTCATGAACCGCAAAGCGTCCGCCCATTGTCGGCACGGAAACTTTAAGCGGTGCTGTCGTTGTGCCCGGCGCCTGGTTCGACGTCGGAGACATTGGAATAAACGAGGACGATCCCCCGTGACCACACGCCGAAAGCGCTACGGTCAAAGTGACCAGCAGCGCTGCGGCCCTTGAGGCCTTTTTGACGAACATCTTTCCTCCACGGCCCGCGAGTGGGCCTGACATGCAAAGAGTGACGGAAGACTCTAAAAGAGCCGCGTCGGATGTAAAGCTAGCATTAAGCTGCCCCGCGATAAAAGTCCTAATCCGCACGTACATGCAGATCCCATCTAGTTAAAACCCTGAGCGTCCGCTTACGCCACCCATCAAGACGACGTCATGCTGAGGAGCGATGCGTAGCATCGCGTCTCGAAGCACGAATTCTGTCATGCTGAGGAGCGATGCGAAGCATCGCGTCTCGAAGCATGATCCAAACGGAGCACGCGCCCTTCGAGACGCGCACTGCGTGCGCTCCTCAGGGTGACAAGTACTGTCATGCTGAGGAGCGATGCGAAGCATCGCGTCTCGAAGCATGAATTCTGTCATGCTGAGGAGCGATGCGAAGCATCGCGTCTCGAAGCATCATCGAAACGGAGCACGCGCCCTTCGAGACGCGCACTGCGTGCGCTCCTCAGGGTGACAGGGGCCCCTTCGAGACGCACGCTTCGCGTGCTCCTCAGGGTGACAAGTACTGTCATGCTGAGGAGCGATGCGAAGCATCGCGTCTCGAAGCATCATCGAAACGGAGCACGCGAAGCGTGCAACCTTGGCCCGCAGCCCTTCGAGACGCGCACTACGTGCGCTCTTCAGGGTGACAAGTATTGTCATGCTGAGGAGCGATGCGAAGCATCGCGTCTCGAAGCATCATCGAAACGGAGCACGCGAAGCGTGCAACCTTGGCCCGCAGCCCTTCGAGACGCACGCTTCGCGTGCTCCTCAGGGTGACGGGCGGCCCTTCGAGACGATGTCATCCTGAGCGAGCGAAGCGAGTCGAAGGGCTCAGGGTGATGCGATGCAGGGTATTATTCGACGAGTTTGCGGGAGATCCAAAGAACGAGTCGACGCGGTGCAAGCGTTGGGCTCCAGGCGACGATGCGATTCATAATCCCGGGAATGACCATTCGCTTGCCATGCATCATGCCGCGATATCCTGCGCTGGCTACCGAGGCCGCGTCGGCGAGCGGCAGGTTCATCAGCATTGATTTTTCCATCCGAGCTCGCTTGACGAATCCTGTCGCGGTGGCACCAGGGCAAAGGCAGGTAACGCTAACACCGGAGCCCCGCGTCTCTTCCCATAGCGCTTCACTAAACGATCGCACGTACGCCTTTGCCGCGTAATAGACGGCCATAAACGGCCCCGGAAGAAATGATGCGGTGGAAGCGACGTTGAGGATGCGGCCGCTTCCTCGCGCCAACATTCCCGGTAAATATGCCCGCGTGAGCTGCGTAAGACTAACGACATCGACGGCAACTTCTTCATCAACGCGTTGTGCGTCCACGGTTGCAAACGCACCATTCGAGGCAAAACCCGCGTTATTGATGAGCACATCGCATTCGGGAACCGCTGCAACGATTCGAGCTGCCGCATCATGCGCGCCTAAATCTTGGCCGATGACATCGGCGGTAATTCCGAATTTTTCGCGCAATTCACCAGCAAGTGTTTCGAGCGCATCGACTGAGCGCGCGACAAGCGCCACATGATAGCCGTCCGCAGCAAGTAGACGCGCGAACTCAAGCCCTAAACCGCTCGATGCTCCGGTGACGACGGCGCGCTTTCCATGAGGCGTCACGCCTGAAGGCCTCCACGAAATGCCATCGTTGCAGCGCCGACTTGCCCGGCATCGTTTCCAAGCGTCGCGGCGACGATTTGCGTGGTGCCTTTGGGAACCATCGTCGTAAGTTCATCGACGCGCGGGCGCACGCTATCGAGTAGGAAATCACCAGCAGTGCTTACGCCTCCGCCAAGTGCAATCACTTGCGGATTTGTAAATGCCACAATGTTTGCAAGGCCAATCGCTAAATCGCTGCAAAAATTTTTCCATGCCGTCATCGCGTGTAGATCTCCGGCTTGCGCGGCTTTTCGGATTTTTTTCGACCCTAGCTTTTCACGTGGGACATCGAGCAGTGCGCTACGTGGAAACGATGGCGCGACGGCAAACGCGTGCCGAATTAATCCTGTCCCCGATGCTTGCGCTTCGAGACACCCGATCTTCCCGCAGCCACAGACGAATCCATCAGTTGGGCGAATCTGATGGTGCCCGATTTCTCCGGCGCCATATCGATTGCCAAGAACCAAGCGACCGCCAGCAACAATTCCGCCTCCAACGCCTGTGCCGAGGGTTAAGAGCGCAAAATCTTTCGTGCCGCGCCCGATACCATGTTCGTATTCCCCGAGCGTCGCGCAACGCGCGTCATTTCCAACAAACACCGGTAGGTTAAACGCCGCACGCAAACGTTCGCCCAGTGGCGCATTCTCCCACCCGAAATTCGGCGAGTACAGCACGGATCCGGACCGAGCTTCGATATTACCCGGGGAGCCAACGCCGATGGCAACGATCTTCTCTTTGGTTTCCTTCATCGCCCCATGAATGACGAGGGAAACCGAGGCGATAACGGCATCAAACGAGCGATCCGTAATATCGAGTTCATGCTGTGCATGAATGATGCCCTCATCGGATACCAGGGCCGCCGTAACATGTGAGCCACCAAGATCGACGCCAATTGCAACTGCCATAAGGGCCGGGAGTTCCCCGTACGCACAGGCCCTCCTAGCGCCCTCTCGAACTCAAGTGCCCGCAATGGAGACTATTGACCTCATCGCTTTGCGAAAATTCAGCAAGGCCACCGGACAGCCGACACATCCCGAAATGCTTGATGCTCGACCGATCGAGCATGTCAACAAAATCGAGATCACCGAAGAGTTCATTACGATTGAATTCAACGAGGTCACAACGCGTTATTACAACGCGAACGAAATCACCAAACGTGAGTGGGAATATAAATACAACGACGATCCGGAACTCGTCGCTGCAATTGCGAAGGTCATCGATCTTTCGCGTAAGCATCTCACGGTGTTACCGGAGAATGTTTCTTGCCCGCCCGGATGCGCTGAGTGTTGCAGCGGCTACGAGCCGTTCGTCAGCACCGGAGATCTCACGCGAATGGCCGAGCATCTCGGGATGACCGAGCGCGAAGTCATGAAAGAATACATCGTGGAGCGCCCAAGTGCCGACGGCTATCACGTCGGTTGGGTGCGTAAAGTTACCGACGATGTCAACGATAAGTGCGTGTTCCTCATGGGATCGCGTAGTGGTCGCTATTACTGCGGCATCTATAACGCGCGCCCCGGAGACTGTCGAGATTTCTCACCAATCGGCTGCCAAGATGTCGATGAGGATCTTCCTCGCACATCCATGTTCACTCCGGGAGCTGCATTCTCACCTAAGAAACGCCGGAAGACTCGTACCAAACTATAAGGAGAACCCCGCTATGGTCGTACGCCTTAGCCTTCGCGCGCTCATCGCGCTTGCCGCCGTGCTTTGCGTTACGGGTTCGGCGATGGCCGCCACCGTGAATCCAGCGTCGGCGCTCCATTGGCGATTCGTCGGCCCCCTGCGCGCAGGGCGTACGGTCGCCATCAGCGGCGTTCCGACACAGCCGAATGTCTTTTATATCGGTGCCGTCAACGGCGGCGTCTGGCGGACCGA
Source organism: bacterium (assembly GCA_021778415.1). Taxonomy (GTDB): domain Bacteria; phylum Vulcanimicrobiota; class Vulcanimicrobiia; order Vulcanimicrobiales; family Vulcanimicrobiaceae; genus JAJYCL01. The sequence continues at coordinate 4,951 of JAJYCL010000008.1, forward strand.
CGACGCGGGCCGCACTTGGGATCCGCTGTTTGACGCACAACCAACGCAATCCATCGGAGCAATCGCCGTTGCTCCAAGTGATCCATCGGTGGTGTATGTTGGGAGCGGCGAAGGGTTGCGACGCCCCGATTTAGCCATCGGAGACGGCATGTGGAAATCTACCGACGCCGGCAAACATTGGTCGCACATCGGTCTAGATGACGCCCAACAAATCGGCGGCATCGCTGTCGATCCGCATAATCCCAATCGCGTTTTTGCTGCAGTTATGGGCCACCCATACGGCCCAAATGCGACGCGCGGCCTCTACCGCTCGACCGACGGCGGAATAACCTGGAAGCATGTGCTCGGGCCAACGGATTCCAATGTCGGTGCCGTCGGTGTCGTCATCGATCCCAATGATACCAACACCGTCTATGCCGATATTTGGGGATCGCGCAATGGTCCGTGGCACTTCTTTGGTATCTATCAAACATGGAGCGCCGACGGACTCTACAAATCGACCGATGGCGGAACCACGTGGACGCAATTACACGGCGGCTTACCGAACAATCTCGGCCATGTCGGCATCACCGTGTCGCCTGCCGATTCCAAACGCTTATACGCCTGGGTCAACACGAAAACGACCTGCGGCATCTACCGCAGCGACGATGCCGGTGCAACTTGGAAGCAAACAAATGCGGAGCAACGCGTCTGCGAACGTGGTGATGATTTTTCCGGTATCACCGCAGCCCCGAACGATCCCAACACCGTATGGGTGGCAAACACGTCCACGTATCGCTCAACCGATGGCGGCGCAACCTTCGTTGCGATCAAAGGCGCGCCGGGCGGGGACGATTATCATACGATTTGGATTAACCCGCTGCATCCCAACTACATGGGCCTTGCCGTCGACCAAGGCGCAACGATCTCCGTTAACGGCGGTCGCACGTGGAGTTCATGGTACAACCAACCTACCGGGCAGATGTATCATGTGAGTGCCGATAATCGTTTTCCGTATTGGGTCTGCGGCGGGCAGCAAGATAGCGGAACGGCATGCGTGCAATCGCGCAGCGATATGGGCGCAATCACCATGCGCAACTGGCATCCGGTAGGTGGCGAAGAATACGGCGATGTCGTTGCCGATCCGCTGCACCCCGGCGTCTTTTTTGCCGGCAAAGTCACGCGGTATTCCGAACGAACCAATCAAGTGCGCGACGTTTCGCCATTTCGTCTCGGCGGCAAAAAATATCGCTATGACCGCACGGCCCCGTTGATTTTCAATCGCGTCGATCATCGAACATTGTACGTCGGCGCAAATGTTCTTTTTGCGACATCCAATGCCGGGCAATCGTGGCGCATAATCAGCCCCGATCTTTCGCGTGCACATGCGGGCGTTCCGAAAACGCTTGACGGCTTTCTCGCTCCGGATGCAAAGCATCCCAAGGGCGTCATTTACGCGCTCGCTCCTTCGTATCGCAATGCCAATACGATCTGGGCGGGAACCGATGATGGCTTGGTCTGGCTTACGCACGACGGCGGCAAACATTGGAACAACGTTACTCCGCCCGGCCTCACAGCGTGGAGTAAAATATCGCAAATCGACGTTTCGCATTTCGACGATCACAGCGCATATCTCGCGGTCACGCGCTTTCGTCTTGACGACCTCACGCCGTATATCTACGTCACGCACGACGATGGAAAGCATTGGCGCCTGGCAACCGGCGGCTTGCCGAAAACGCCGGTCGACGCAGTGCGCGCGGATCCGGTTCGTCCGGGTTTACTCTATGCAGCAACGGAGATCGGTGGTGTCTGGTATTCACTCGACGACGGAGCGCATTGGGCAACGCTGAACAATAATCTGCCGCAGAGTTCGATGCGCGACATCATCGTGCATGGCGATGACCTTATCGTTGCGACGCACGGGCGCGGATTCTGGATTCTCGATGATGTCGCACCACTTCGCGAATGGAAACCGGCCATCGCGTTGCGTGCATCCTACTTGTTTGCGCCTGCCGTTGCCTATCGTGTCCGTCGCGATCTTAATCAGGACACGCCACTACCACCGGAAGAGCCGATGGGGCAGAACCCACCCGACGGCGCGATGCTTGATTACTATCTCGGGACTTCGGCCCACACCGTCAGTATCGCAATTCTCGATGCGCGCGGAAACATCGTGCGACGCATGAGCAATTTCGATGCGGCACCGGCTCCGCTTCGCGGTCTCGATAAACCGCATTGGTGGGAAGCGCCGACCGTTTGGCCGGGAACAACATCCGGCATGCACCGGTTCATCTGGGATCTGCGTGGAGCGATGCCGATCGTCAACGATCCCGATCTCCCGATCTCGGCGATCCCGCACGCGACGCCGCGAGTTCCCCGCGGAGTTCTCGTGCCGCCCGGCCGCTATACCGTCGAACTTACCGTCGACGGGCACACCTCGAGTCGACCGATACTCATCCTTCCCGACCCTCGCCTGCGCACCACGGCACATGCCTACCAAGAGCAATATCGGCTCGCAACGCAACTAAGCGCGGCGATGACACGTCTATCAAAACGAGCGCACGCAGCAGCCCTCGAAGGGCGAATCGAGGATGCCTATGCCGCGCTTACGGAATCCGATACCGGTCCGACGCAGCAACTCTTCGCTCGCATTTCCCGGTTACTCTCGCAAGCCCACGCAATTCTCGCCCATTCGTAAACGATAAGGACATTTGCCATGATGAAAAAACTCGCAATGCTCACCTGCGCCGTGCTCATCGGTGCCAGCGTCGCGGCAGCCGGAGCCGCCGCCCCAAAAACGCTCACCGTGAAAATGAACGCGCTCAATAAGAGTGGCGAAAACGGAACCGCCATTCTTACCGATACGCCGAAGGGCTTAAACGTCGTCGTGAAACTCGTCAACGGCGCAAAAGTTGCCCAACCGACGCATATTCACATCGGAACCTGCGGAAAAATCAATAAGGCACCGGAATACGGCCTTTCATCACTGGTCATGGGGACCTCCGATACGACCGTCCCCGGCATTACGATCGCATCGCTCCTTAAAGGCCATTATGCGATTAACGTTCACAAGAGCTCGAGCGATCTCGGCACCTACGTCTCCTGCGGAAATATCAAATAGCCCTACTCCCGGGAACGCAAAAAATAGGAATCGGCATCACCGGTTCCTATTTTTTTTCTCGCTGCAAAGGTTCAATCGCAGGGCGCCCGTGTGGATTCGAGTAAGCTCATTGCTATGGCTACACGCACACAGGCATCGCGATTCGGGGAGTCACCCCGCGATGCTTTGCCCACAGATATTGCGGAAATTTTCGTCAGCAATCACACAAAGCTCGGGTTTATTCCCAATGTATTCCAAGCGTATGGGAAACGACCCGAACATTTTCGCGCGTTCATGCACTATCATGATGTACTCATGCGCGGCCCGAGTGATCTCACGCGCGCAGAGCGCGAAGCAATTGTCGTAGCGGTGTCATCGGAAAATCGCTGTCAATATTGCATGACGGCGCACGGAGCGGCGCTAAGGATTCTCGGCAAAAATGCAAAACTTGCCGAGCAAATTGCCAACAATTGGCGTACGGCCGATCTTCCTGAGCGACTTCGTACGATCCTCACCTTTGCCTCGCGAGTGAATGAGCCCGGCTTTGCCGCAACGGACGAAGAGATTGCGCACTTGCATGCCGCGGGATTTTCCGACGATGCCATTTGGGATATCGCTGCCATTGCCGGATTTTTTGGTTTTTCTAATCGTATGGCCGGACTCATGGATATGCGCCCCAACGATGAATTCTACGCGATGGGACGTTAGCGCAGCGATCTAGGCAAGCAACGAACGAAATCGATCCGCCGAGATATTTCCACCACTGAAGAGTACCCCGACGCGTTTGCCGGCAACGGGAATCTTCCCAGTAAGAATACCGGCCAAACCGGCCGCGCCGGAAGGTTCGAGTACGATTTTGAGTGTTTCAAACGCAAAGATCATCGTACTTCGAAGTTCATCGTCGCTGACGGTAACAATCTGCGCTTGAGCATCTCGCGCAATCGCAAACGTCCACTCGCCCGGCATTGTCGTTTGCAAACCATCGGCAATGGTCTGCGGCACACCGATGCGAATCCGCTCACCTGCGCGTAACGACTGAGCGAAATCATCGCCCGCCTCCGGCTCGACACCAATGATCTGACATTTTGGATTCGCGGCTTGCGCTGCAATGCAGGCTCCCGATAGTAATCCGCCGCCACCGACGCACGCAACCATCATGTCGAGGTGCCCGGTATCGTCGAAAAGTTCTCGCGTGGCCGTGCCCTGCCCGGCGATAATTGCGGGGTGATCAAACGGCGGAACAATCGTTGCCCCGCGTTCGTCGGCCAAGCGTTGAGCCACGAGCGCGCGATCTTCCTCATCACGAACGTACGTGACGACGTCGGCGCCGTAACCACGGGTCGCAGCGAGTTTACTGGCCGGCGCATCATCGGGCATCACGATGGTCGCAGCAACGCCAAGCAACGAAGCTGCTAGCGCTACGCCCTGTGCGTGATTGCCGGACGAGAATGCAACGACGCCGCGCTTGCGCTCCGAATCGCTGAGCTGCGCAAGAAAATTATAGGCGCCACGAAACTTAAAGCTCCCCGTCCGCTGAAAATTTTCCGCTTTGGCAAAAATATCGGCGTGCACGGTAGCGTTGAGCATGCGTGACGTAATGATTGGGGTGCGCAACGCAACTCCACGAAGTCGCGTTGCGGCGGCATCAACATCCCCAATCGTTACTGCGTGTTGTGCGTCCACCACGAAGCTACCTTACCATCCGATGAGAGACGAATGCGTTCGAAATAGGTCGCTTTATCGTACGTCGCGATGAAACAGGTAAATGCCGGTGGGCACTTCTTTGTTGTGGGTTTAAGTCCGTGAAACGCCCCCTGCGAATTCAGTTCATCCGACAGTTCCGCAACGGCGACACGAGTGATTTTTGTTTGCGCAAGCGGCGTAAAATCACCGATCACCGGTGTCATATTATTAGCGATAACGGCTTTGGTGATATTTTCGGCCTCACGCTGCTCTTTACTCGCAAATGAACATCCGGCGAGAATCACGGCCACCGCGACTGCTGCAGAGATGACACGTACACTTTTCATCAGACTTCTAACTCCTGTGAAGCAGTAAACTCAACAAATCGTAACCCTGGATTCCACTCTTGGGCCAACCGCATCGACCATTCGCTTTCGAAAAGCGCGAGCGGATTTCCATCCCAATCCTCGACAAGACGAGCGTTCGATGGCATTTGCGCCGAGGCAACACCTTCACCCAGAACGCGCTTGGCAAGCGAGAAGGGAAGCGGAGTAAAAATCGTCTTGACATTATATTCCGCCTCTAAGCGGTATTTGGCAACTTCGAATTGCAACGCGCCGACGGCTGCGAGAATGGGTTCCGTCCGCACCGATCCGTACGGATAGAACACTTGAATGGCCCCCTCTTCGCGCAATTGTGCAATCCCCTTGGCGAACGATTTGTATCCTGCCGTGTCGATACTCCGGACAACCGCAAAATGTTCCGGTGCGAAGGACGGGATCGGTTCGAACGTCGGGGGCGTAGCACTATCGTAGAGTGCATCACCGATCGCAAAGACCCCGGGATTGGCCAGGCCGACGACATCGCCGGCAAAGGCAACGTCGAGCGATTCGCGATCGTCGGCAAAAAGTTTCATCGCTCGCGAGAGACGAACGGACTCTCCGGTGCGTTTGTTACGAACCGTCATATCGCGTTCGAATGCCCCGGAGCAGACGCGCGCAAACGCGATGCGATCCCGATGGCGAGGATCCATATTCGCCTGGATCTTAAACACGAAGGCGCTAAAGGGCTCGCGCTGCGTTGGATCTTCCGGCGATGGATGACGGGGCGGCGGTGCCATCTCGACAAACGCATCTAAAAAGAGTTGCACGCCGAAATTCGTTACGGCACTACCAAAATACACGGGCGTTACTTCACCACGTAACATCGCATTGCGATCGAATGCCGCTCCGGCGCCGTCGAGCAATTCGATACCCTCAATAAACGTTTTGTAGGTGTACTCGTCGACAAGATCGCGTAACCGTTCATCATAGGGATCCGTTACAGCCACCGTAGCGCGTTTAGCACCGTGGGCACTACGCTCGAACAAGTACACATCTTTGGTGAGACGATCGTAGACGCCGCGAAATTGATCTCCACTTCCGAGCGGCCAGTTCATCGCATAGGCATGGATGCCCAAAACGGACTCGAGTTCATCAAGGAGTTCTAGCGGATCTTTCGCCGGACGATCCATCTTGTTGATAAACGTAAAGAGCGGAATTTTTCGAGCCGCGCAAATCGCGAAGAGTTTTTTTGTTTGCGGCTCGACCCCCTTCGCTCCGTCGATTAACATTGCTGCAGCATCGGCCGCAAGCAACGTTCGATAGGTATCCTCGCCAAAATCTTGATGACCCGGCGTATCGAGCAAATTGATGATGTGATCGTTATAGGGAAATTGTAAGACCGTCGACGTAATCGAAATCCCACGTTCGCGTTCGAGATCCATCCAATCGCTTGTCGCCGCCCGCTGCTTCTTGCGCGCTGAGACTTGTCCGGCGGTGTGAATAGCGCCACCGTAGAGAAGCAATTTCTCCGTGAGCGTCGTTTTACCGGCGTCGGGGTGCGAGATAATGGCGAACGTTCGTCGCCGACGCACTTCTTCATCAATCGTCATCATAATATAGGGGCTCGCGCATCGTACGAGCGAAGGAGCGGAACGCCCTGCGTCTGGACATACAACCAAAGTCGCTGCCCCTGGCGATAGAGACTTGCCGGCGCCGAAACGTGCATGCGATCTGGCCCACGCGCCAGATCAATGCCATCATTGTGGACGGAAATGACGCAATCGGCGACATGGAGCGTTTCTCCGACCGCAAGAGGCGCTACGTTCGGCAAATGGGCCTTGACGTACGCCACATCTCCTCGCACTTCCGAGTGTTGTAGCAAACATTCCGGTACGGCCGAGAGCGCCCACGAAGCGGTCGCAACGAACGGGCGATCAAGGCGAACTCCCACGTCATTTGGTTTCGACATGCCCGGCGGTGTGGCGCGGCTTTGAACCGATGCTAACTTCACGGCGAACCAATCGCGGTGCCACCATGCCGTTCCGAGAACCGCTACGCAGAAAACGAACACCGTCGCAAAAAGATAGTAGCGAATCACGTCAGGGTCAGACGTGCCGCACCAACGGCGTAATCCGCCATCCCGTAATAGACGTCGAAAATTCGCGAGCCAAGATCGGTGCGCACATCGATCCCGGTCGGAAAAACTACATTATCGACCGTGCCGGTACGCTCTTCGACCGTCGTCGGGCTCAACACCGGCTCCGGCGAGCGATATACAATTTCATGCGGACGTTGGATATGGTGAAGCACGATGCCGGCACTATAACGGAATTGCGGGCGATGCCCATCAAATCCAAGCAGATCGACGCCATGGAACAATGATAGCCAACCTTCGTCGATGCGAACGGGCGGTGTCCCGCTTCCAACTTTGATCGATCCCCACTGCGAATCGGGCGAAAGCACGCGAATCGATTCGCGTGGCCGCAGAAGCGCTTTGATATCTTTCGAAACTTCTGAAACCGGCACATAGGCGATCCGAATCGATTCACGTTCGTTCATTGCTAAACGTTCGATAAACGGAATGGCGGCACGACCATCGACCGCCGAAATATGCAACATCGGGCGATGATAGAACGCGAACGACTCAACGCCATTCGGCGAGATCACCGGCTCGGGAAAAAATGCTGCGTCCTTATCGTCGCCGCGCGCCATACCCGGTTCGAGAAACTCAACGAGGCCAAGACGTTCATAGTGCTCACCGTCGCGCGACAACGCCAAAGCGATGCGTGGCCCTTCGGGACCATACGCAGTGTACGCCATGACGAACGTATCGATTGCGGGAAGAAACGTGACGCGCGGATCCTCGCAACCAAACCCCGGTGTGGGACGAAGTTCATACGCTGCTTCGGGCTCAAGGGCAAACCCGCGTCGCGTCGCCGACGGCGCAACGCCATTGGTGTGAACGTCGCACAAACCGACACGAGAAATGTTCCCCGACGCAACGCAACGTGGAAAAAGAATCGCCCGTCCATCACGCGTTCTCACGAATGCCGGATTGAGCACCCCTTCGGTTTCCGTCGGACCTACGGGCTGCAAAAGCGTACCGAATCGTTCGATGCGGGCGGACAGCGTCGGCATTATGGGCATACGCAGTGGGTATCGTCCATCACGCGACGCGCTTTAGCCGACACTACGGTAAGGTCGTATGCGTGACGGGCGAGCCATCGGGAGTGACCACGTTCACAGCGATCCCGCGTCGATAGACCGTATTCGGCACAATCCACAAGGTGTACGTTCGATAATCCGCCGTGGGCTCGCCACCATTTGCCGGCGCGCGCTCGAAGGCCACCACTCGCACTTGCGAGGCAGTTGCGCGAATCGATTCGATGATCTGACGATAGCCGGTACGATCATGCGGGCCCATCAAAAGCACGACGCCGAATTCGCTGCGATAATTCACCGCTGCTCGGATTCCCAGATGACGCAAGGCCGCATCGGTACGAACGACGACGATCGCATTGCCACCGGGAGCCGTCGTATCGCCACGTGCCAAGGTCTGAACGCGGACTTCGCGACAGCCGGTCAAGGCGAGGAGCAAGGCGAGGAGCACTAGTCGTTTCACGTCGAGGGATGCAGGTTGGCCACGAACGCCTCGGGCACCCGTTGCCTTCCTGCGATAAAAGTGGGAGACTAGACCCCATACGAGAAGGAGCGTCGCCCATGTTTGCTTCACCCGTCGCGACAAATCTGCTCTTGGCTTTGGCTCTCGGCATCGCACCGGCGACGACAACGCCGCCGCCATCACCGGCCCCAGGCTCGCTCCCACCCCTGAAACTGATTGTGCGCATTCGCGCAACGAGCCGTTGCGCAAAAATTGCTACGCATTCAAACGGGGCCATCAACGCGGCGTTGCGAGCGGATCAGACGCTCACCGACACCGTCACCGCCTTGCGTACGGTCGATCTCGATTCCAATGGCTTAACTCGCACGCAGGGCTTGCACCGGCTGGAAGATCTTGGTAGTGCCATTGCGCGGGCCGTCGGCCGAGGCGACCACGAGATTTCGGCGCTCCGCGCGCTGGCCGCTAAAGAGTCCGATCCGGTGAAGAAAAAGCAGCTCCTCGATTTTATCAATTCCCTAGGCGGGGCAATTTATCGTCAAAAGAAAATCGGCCGGGACCTGGACGGATTCGTGGCCGGCATGTATGCCAGATCGATGTATCACGTCAGCGACGATGAAGAAAAAATGAACATCTATGTCTTGCACCGCCGCACCTTCACGCCCATGCAAGGAAGCGGGACTCTGACGATCGATACGGCCCCCGATCGCCTCGGAGGCGACCCGGTCACCATGCCCTACGTGAACCCCACGGACAATCAAGACGCGCATCTCGCCGCCCAGGATTTTTTCCAGCGCCAGGTCCACGTTTCCAACGACGAGGCCACCGCCGCTCACGCAATCCTGGCCGTGGCGAGCGGCTGTTAGGCCCACAACGAGAGTTGTCGTTGGAGGCAAGGCTCACTCGAACCTAGACTCTTACCTGTCGTGGAAACCTTACGTCGCCTCGCCTGGCTGACCGTCGTGATCAGCCTTGGGACCGTTATTCTCGGAAGCTGGACGCGCATCAACGGAGCGGGCATGACCTGCCCGGATTGGCCGCTGTGCCGAGGCGAAGTCGTACCGTCGCTCGCCGATGGCACGATCTGGGAATGGACCCACCGCCTCTTTGCCTTTAGCCTCGGCCCGCTGGTCCTGGCATTGCTTGCCGCGGCCTGGTTCCAGCGACGACGCTCCCGCCTGATTCCCCCCACGGCTATCGCCGTTGCCGGGCTTCTCGGCGTGCAAGTCTTTCTCGGGGCCGCAACGGTCCATCTCAACAACAGCCCCCTCTCCGTGGTCCTGCATTGGGGCACGGCGATGGCCTTCATCGCCTCGTTGGTCGCGCTGGCCATCTTTGCGAGGGACGAACGTCAAGCGATCTCGCCAAGCGCCCTGACGCTCGGCCTGGCGATGACCGCCATTGCGGCCTTTGCCACCATGTGCGTCGGCGCGTACGTCTCCTCAAGCGGAGCCGGCCTCGCCTGTCTGTCGGTTCCGGAGTGTGCCGGCCACGTCGTCACCTATTCGCCCGGTCAAGTGATCCAAATGCTGCACAGAGGGCTGGCCGCAATCACATTGCTTGCCATCGCCATTATGTTCGGGTGGTCGTTCCTGACGCAGACATCGCGGCGAGTGCGTAGCGCAACGACGATAGCCGTCGTCTTGATTATGGTGCAAATTCTGTTGGGATTACTCAACGTCGTTTGGCGCCTTCCAACGGATTTGCGCGAAGCGCATGCGCTTAACGCCGCGTTGCTCTTTCTCAGCCTCATCGTTGCAACGGTGTTCTCCGCGATCGAGCGCGATCGCACGCAATTGGCGACGGTGCGCACTTAGTGCTTCGTCGGGCCCTTACCGTTGCGGGCGATTATCTCGAACTTTGCAAACCACGCATCGCCATTCTTCTTCTTATCACCACTTTTGCCGCGATGATGATGGCGGCCCGTGGCCTGCCTTCGCTTCCACTCATCATCTGGACGCTGCTCGGTGGCGCACTCGCGTCATTTTCCGCGGGAGCATTTAACTGCGTCTATGATGCCGACATCGATGCGTTAATGCGCCGCACGTGCGAACGTCCAATACCGACGGGGAAAATATCGCGTTTCAATGCAACGATATTCGCCATCGTCCTTGGGCTCATCGCGTTTGCATTACTCTATTTTCTCGTTAACCCATTGGCCGCGTGGCTTTCCTTAGCCGGAAATCTCTATTATGTTTTCGTGTATACGATGTGGCTCAAGCGGAGAACTCCGCTCAACATCGTCATCGGTGGTGCGGCCGGATCCGTTCCGCCGCTCGTCGGCTGGGCAGCAGTAACGGGCCACGTCGGCGCACCGGCAATCGGACTCTTCGTTCTCATCTTTTTATGGACGCCGCCGCACTTCTGGGCACTTTCGCTCTTTAGCGAGAGCGATTATGAGAAAGCCGGCATTCCCATGCTCCCTAATGTCAGCGGCGAAGAACGTACAAAACGAGAGATTATCAGTTACACGATTATTATGGTCTTAGCATCGTTGCTCTTGTATCCGATGCAAATCATGGGGATACCCTTCTTCATTGCTGCATCGCTCTTAGGTGCGTGGTTCATCGTCGGCGCTTTGCGCACATGGCAAGATGCAACAACGGTATCGGCTCGAAAACTCTTTCGTTATTCGCTCGTCTACTTGGCCCTGATTTGCGTCGCGATGGTGATCGATCGGCTGGTTGCCTAGCGTGTCGGTTCGAAAATCATCGCATCATACTGCACTTCTCCTAACGCTCGGCCTAGGCGTCTTTGCCGGAGCTCTCGATCTCGGCGTCCTTTCTCCGGCCTTGCCTGCACTTGCTCGCACTTTTTCCGTCGCGAAAGCGGATCTCGCATGGGTCTTTAGCCTCTATCTGCTCGTCAATATCATCGGTATTGCCGTTGCCTCGACCCTTGCCGATCGTTATGGACGCCGAAGCATCTATATCGCCTGCATCGGCCTCTTCGCGCTCGGCAGTCTCGTCACGATTTTTTCGCAGAGTTACGATATGTTTCTCTTCGGTCGAGCGCTACAGGCACTTGGTGCGGGCGGCATTTTCCCGGTTGCGGCGGCGACCATCGGCGATGTCGTTCCTCTCGAGCGACGCGGTGCGGCGCTCGGCTTGGTCGCGGCAACCTGGGGCCTCGCTGCGATCGTCGGCCCGCTTGTTGGCGGCTTGGTTACGCACTTTGTCTCCTGGCGATGGATTTTTGCCGCGAATATTCCACTCGCGTTACTCGTCGCTTCATTGGCTCGCACGAATGTCCCGGGTATTGCACCGCGCGTTCGTGGTCCGCTCGATGTATCCGGATTGCTGCTGTTGTGTGCGGGCCTTTTGAGCCTCGTCATCGGCATTATCAATCTTCGTATCTTTCCCCCAATTCTCGGTGTCGCGTTGCTTGTCGCGTTTGTGTTGAGACAACGATCGATCGCGCATCCACTTATTCCGCCGAAACTTTTCCAGACGCCGCAACTGGCAAAAACCTATGCGCTCGAGCTGCTCATCGGCATCCTTGAGGGCTCGCTCTTTTTCATTCCTACGGTGCTCGTCGATGCGCAAAATATGACGACGATGGCCGCTGGCGCGATTGCGGCCTTAGGCGCCGTCGTCTTCGTTGCGGTTATTCCAGCGAGCGGCCGCGCCTTGGATCGCGTCGGCAGTCGAACCGTGCTTCTCGTGGGCACGCTTTTCACGGAAATCGGCCTTGCACTCTTTGCGCTGGGCTTCTCTTCGCTTCCATTGACGATTGTCGCCATGATCGTTGCCGGCCTCGGATTCGGTGCGCTCCTTGGAGCGCCGACGCGTTACATCATCACCAACGCCACAACCGAACGCACGCGAGCCAGCGCCATCGGGTTGCTCAGCCAGTTTCTGATCATCGGACAATTACTTGGCAGCGCGATGGCCGGAGGCATCGTGGCGGCAGCGGCAAGCGATATCGACGGCTATAAGGAAGCCTATCTCGCCTTCTGTGCTGTCGCCTTACTGGCGCTTGCAGTCGCAAGCATGCTTCAGGGGCGAAATCAAGAGCGGGAAGCGGACCGCGAAGGCGAGGCGGCGTAATTCTTTAGGTTCCGGAGGTCCGTATGCCAACGCACGACGTCATCAACCAGAGCCCCGTCCTCGCCGAACTCAATGTGGCAACGTCCGATTCCTCGTTGCGTTGCGCACTCGAAGCCTTCGCACCGACTGCGAAGACGGAAGAACTCCATCGCCTCGGCGAACTTGCAGGCCGCCATACGACGCTAGCACTCGGGGAACAAGCAAATCGCCACCTTCCCGAACTCCATACGCATGACCGACTCGGGAACCGTATCGACGAAGTGCAGTTTCATCCGGCGTGGCACGAGTTACTCGCTCACGCTACGGAATTTGGTCTTCATGCGGCTCCGTGGGTTGAACATGAACGCCATGCGCATCTTTTGCGCGCGGCAAAATTTTATGTCTGGGCACAAGTAGAGGCAGGACACGGCTGCCCGATCTCTATGACGTATGCGTCCATTCCCGCGCTACGCTTAAACCAGTCACTTGCTCGGACTTGGGAACCGGCACTCGCTGCTCGCGCATACGATCCGTTACTTCGGCCCATAGCGAAAAAATGCAGTGCTTTGTGCGGCATGGCGATGACCGAAAAACAAGGCGGGACGGACGTTCGCGCAAACACAACGCACGCAACACCGACGGGAAGTGACGATCTTTTTCGCCTCGTCGGACATAAGTGGTTTTGCTCGGCACCGATGTCGGATGCATTCCTCGTCCTTGCCCAAGCCCCGGGCGGACTCACGTGTTTCTTTCTGCCCCGTGTCCTCCCGGATGGATCGAACAACTCATTCATGCTCCAACGTCTCAAAGACAAAATGGGCAATCGCTCCAATGCATCGGCGGAAATCGAGCTCGACGGAACGCTCGCGTGGATGATTGGCGAGGAAGGTCGTGGAGTACGTACGATCGTCGAGATGGTCAACCATACGCGCTTAGATTGCATGCTCGGTTCATCGGGACTGCTACGCATGGCGTTGCTCCAAGCGGTTTGGCATTGCGAACATCGCATGGCCTTCGGCAAGACGCTCAACGACTGGCCGTTGATGCAAAATGTCCTCGCCGATCTCACCCTGGAAAGCGAAGCATCTACTCTGCTCGCGCTGCGCGTTGCCCATAGCGTCGATCGCGCTCCAAACGATCCGCGTGAAGCCGGCGTCAAACGCTTCGGAACCGCGCTTGGCAAATACTGGATTTGCAAACGCGCGCCCGCTGCCATTGGCGAAGCGTTGGAATGTTTGGGTGGCAATGGGTATGTCGAAGAATCAATGCTCCCGCGACTCTATCGCGAGGCCCCCGTCAACTCCATTTGGGAGGGCTCCGGGAACGTCAACGCGCTCGACATCCTGCGCATCGCGAACCGCGAACCGGAATGCATCGATGCATTCGAGCACGAGATTACATTGGCGCGCTCCGATGAACGCCTTCGAGCGCACGCAGAACACCTCATCGGAACGCTACGGCGAGGTGTCGCTGAAAGCGATGCGCGCCGCATCTGCGAGAATGCCGCACTGCTCTGGCAAGCATGTTTACTTCTGGCGCACTGTCCGGAGATCGTGGCCGATACGTTCATAGCATCGCGTATTCAGGGAGATTCGGGTCGTGCCTTTGGGACCTTACAATCACCCCACCTTTCAGCGCTTGCGCGACGAGCGACGGAACTCTTGAGCGAAACCTAAAACTCGTTCGAAGAGTCACGCACTATACGATCCTATGAAAGTCCGATTTCTCGATAATCGCACACGCATGCTCGCCTACCGTCCGTGGACGGAGAAAGAGCGCCAAGTCGTCATGCGCGGCGTTTGGGGTCGCTCGGCCATCGCCATCGAGCCGTTTTTGGGCTGCGTAGTCTTTGCGTTCTTTACCTGGGGCATTATCGTGCGCGCGAATGCTCAGCCCGACCATTCGTTGATCGTTATTGCGCCGCTCTTTGCCCTCGCATCGGTCGCCTTCGGCATCTATATGGTTGCCGTGATGTTCGCGCCGCTGCGCGCACTGGCACAAACCTATCGCCCGATCTTCATCGTCGACGGCTACGTGCGCTATCGAGAACCCGATGAGCACTGCGATGACGATGCCATCGGCTACGTCGCTGCACTCTTCGAAGACAAAACAGTCGCCTGCGAATGGGAGTGGCCGGGGACGGTACGATTGGAGAACCGTACCATCCCCGCTCGAATCGAGTTTTCCGTCTACGGTGGCATCCACAAAATCGATGGCATCAACACGGGCGTCCTCCCCGAACATCTCCCAACACTCGCCATCGGAATAGCCCCCCGCCACTAATTCGTCACCCCGAGGAGCGCATAGCTGTCACCCTGAGGAGCACGCGAAGCGTGCGTCTCGAAGGCCCCCCCGTCACCCTGAGGAGCACGCGAAGCGTGCGTCTCGAAGGGCGCTCGCTCAGGATGACATCGTCTCGAAGGGCCGTGGGCAAATGTTGCACGCTACGCGTGCTCCGTCTTTATGATGCTTCGAGACGCGATGCTGCGCATCGCTCCTCAGCATGACAGTACTACGCATCGCTCCTTATGCTTCGAGACGCGATGCTGCGCATCGCTCCTCAGCATGACAGTGCTACGCATCGCTCCTCAGCATGACAGTGCTTGTCACCCTGAGGAGCACGCGAAGCGTGCGTCTCGAAGGACGCTCGCTCTGCATGACAGTGCTACGCCTCGCTCAGGATGACTACGTCATCGAAGGGGGCGGATTGTGGTTATTTTTCGGAGAGGGGGGCTCGCTGGGTTTGGGCGGCGGGCCACAGGTGGTTCCAGGGAGCGTTGACGATGCAGGCGCCGCCGATGGTAAACACGGCGATCACGCCGATAATGGCAATCGTAAACACCGATTTCGGAATGCCGCCGGTTTCAGGGACTTGATCGAATGTCCATGGTTCGTAATCAGCCACGTTACGCCGCCTTCGGGAAGGTGCCGAGAAAACCGGCACCGGCAAAAATTGCGAGCAGCGCGCCAAAGCAGAGGAGCGCAAGCATCACTTTAAACACCGTGTTATCGAGCCCCGGTGTCTTCCAATCGTTCTTTAGTGCGATCGCAGAGACGACGGCGACGATCACGCCGCCGGCGATTGCGAGAATACGTTCGATCTGAGCAATATCCATAATGCGTTCCTAAATAAGATAGAAGATCGAGAAAAGGACGACCCAAATCACGTCGACGAAATGCCAGTACAGTGTTCCGGCCGTCAATCCGAAGTACTTATCTTTGGAATAGACGCCATGCACCGATTGCAAGAGAAGCGTGATCAGGTAAAAGACACCGACGAGAACGTGGAAGCCGTGCATTCCGGTAAGCGTAAAAAACGACGCTCCGAAAATGCCGCTACCGCCCCACGTCACATGCTCTTTGGTATACAAGGCGGTATATTCAACGACTTGCCCAGTTAAGAACATCGCACCGAGAATGATCGTGGCGATCATAAAACCGGCGTAGCGGAAGAACTTTCCGTGCTTCCAATTTTCTAGCGCATAATGCATCGTTGCGCCGGATCCGAAAAGGATCGCCGAGTTGAGCGCAGCGAGCGCAACATCAGGGCGCGGAACGCCTTGCGGCGGCCAGCCCTGCCCGGAATTGCGAAGATACAGATACGCGAAGATAAAGGACGAGAAAAGCACGACGTCGCTGAACAAGAAGAACAGAAACCCGATGAGGCGCATGTCGCGCGTCTCGGCGTAAAGCTGATCGACCGGTTCGTGATGCTGCGCGTCGAGCGCTGCGCTGGCTACAGCCACAATGCTGCCTTCCTAGTGGTGCGCCCCGGCGAGTTGCGCCGGTGGCTTGTCGTTGAGTTCGTCTTCGAGACCCTTGTACGGGAGCGGTTCCGAGAAATCGTACGGCAGTGCGTAGACCGTCGGAATGTTTTTGAAATTGTAGTAATGCGGCGGCGATGGAATCATCCATTCCAGCGTTCGCCCACCCCAAGGATTCGGGCCGGCCTTCTTCCCATTGCGCATGCTCACGAACATATTGATGAAGAAGAGCAGAATGGCGAACGTCATGATAAACGAGGAGACCGATTCCACGCGATTCCACATTTGGAACTGCGGATCGTACTCGGCGACACGGCGCGGCATGCCGAGGAAGCCCAACCAATGCATCGGCAAAAACGTGCCGTTAAAACCGACGAAGAACAACCAGAAGTGCCACTTCCCGATCGTCTCGTTGAGCATGCGCCCCGAGAATTTCGGAAACCAATAATACATACCGGCGAAAATACCCATGAGACTTCCGCCGACAAGCACGTAATGAAAATGGCCGACGATGAAATACGTGCCGTGTGCATGCAAATCGAAGGGCACGGCTGCTAAGAAGATTCCCGTTACGCCACCGAAGGTGAAGAGCGCAAGGAACCCTACTGCAAACAGCAACGCCGTCGTGTAGTGAATCTTTCCACCCCACAAGGTTGCCATCCACGAGAAGATCTTCACGCCTGTTGGTACCGCGATGGTGAACGTCAGAATCATGAACGGCAATTGCAGATACGGTGCAAGACCCGAGGTGAACATGTGATGCGCCCACACCATGAAGCCCGCAAGCGCAATCGCCACGGACGAGAATGCGATGAGCTTATAGCCGAAGACCGGCTTGCGCGCAAACGTCGGCAAGACTTCGGAGATGATGCCGAAGACCGGCAAAATCATAATGTACACAGCCGGATGCGAGTAGAACCAGAACATGTGCTGCCAAAGCACCGGGCTACCGCCGCGGGCCGGATCATAGAATGGGATACCAAATTGGCGTTCCATGAAGAGGGCGGCGAGCGCCGCGGCGAGTGCCGTCGTCGCGACCATCGAAAGCGGTGCCGTTGCGAGCTGTGCCCACACGAAAAGCGGCATACGCGTGAACGTCATTCCAGGAGCGCGCATCTTCAGGATCGTCACCATGAAGTTCATGCCGGTGAGCGTCGAGCTGACACCGACTAAGAAGATGGCCACACACCACATGGAGGTTCCGACGCCGCCCTGTAAGGACATCGGCGGATATTCCGTCCATCCGGCTACGGGTGCGCCGAGCAAGAACGACGAGAAAAGCAACAAGCCGGCAACCGGAAACATCCAGAAGCTCAACATATTGAGCCACGGGAAGGCGACATCGCGCGCGCCGAGTTGCAACGGGAAAATAAAGTTTCCAAAGCCGCCCGTGACAATCGGAATAATCACGAGCCAGACCATCGCCGATCCGTGCATCGTGTAAATTTCGTTGTAGGTGTCGGGGCTAATGAAACCACCATTCGCATTCATTAATTGAACGCGAATCAGCTCGGCGAGAAGTCCGGCGAGAACAAGGAAGACGAAGCCGGTGATAAGGTACTGGATTCCAATGATCTTATGATCGATCGAAAAAACGTACCGACGAATAAATCCCTGCGGTTCGGGATGGATGTGATCGGCGATTCCGCCGCTTGTATGGACCGCTGCTACTGCCATTTCGTGTTCTCCCGGATTACTTTAACGACGCGAGATATGCGACGAGGTTCGCGATATCGCCATCGGAAAGGCCATTGGCTGATTGATTCGGCATCATGCCGATCGGGCCGGTGTAGCCCTTTTGCAAAATGACGGCGATATTCGCGGCTGTCGCCGGATCGCCATCGACAAGATTCGGATGGTTCGGATCACTCAGGATGCCCTTGAGGCCCGGACCCACCACTTTATGATCGAACGCCGCGATTGCGTGACACGACGAACATTTCTGGGCAAAGAGCGCTTGGCCGGACGCCGCGACACCCTTGCTCAGATCGATTGCGGCGCCACTGCCGGCTTTCGGTAATGCATCGCTCACATTGGCATTTTTGATCTGCCAGCCTTTGAGCCACGTCGCAAACGTCGCGGGCGGATCAACGACAAAATACTGTTTGTTCATCTCGCCGTGTTGCGTTCCGCAGAATTCGGCGCAAATGATCTGATAGCGACCGACGGTATTTGGCGTAAAGCGAATGGTATTCACGAGCCCCGGGACCATATCGGCCTTCACACGGAACTGCGGAATCCAGAACGAGTGAATCACATCGGTTGAGGTGACATCAATCGTTACTTGCTTGTTCACCGGAACGTGAATTTCGTTCGGAATCTCACCGTTAACACCGGGAGCGCGGAACGAATAGTACCACTGATGCCCGATGGCTTCGACGACGAGTCCATTACTCGGTTGTAACTGAATACCAAACCAAATTTTCACACTCAAGATCGATAAGATCACGACGAAAACGGCAGGGACGATCGTCCACCAGAATTCAAGCGTGTGATTATCATGGACTTGGACACCGATGGCGTTGGGCGCATCGGTTTTCTTGGCACGGAACGCAATGACGAAATAGAGCAAATATCCTAGGACATAAATCATTAACGCCGAGCCGGATGCGGCCATGAAGCGGAAGAGATCGTCAACGTCTTCGGCGGAATCCGAGGCTGCCGGCAACCATTTCGCAACCGGCGCATTCATCCAATAGGCGACTGCTGCCACCGAGAGTAATGCGAGCACGAGCGTGACGATCCAAAAATTGCGATCGACGCGAACGGGCGCTTCCTGTTTGACTGCCAAAACTCTCTCCTCGATATCCGTGTGATGAACCGAAAACTACTATAGAAAGATGAGCCAAAGTCCGCATTGACTTTAGCGGCCGTTTTTATTCGCGAGGCTCGCGACAAACTCCCCGACACGAGTGCTAAGATTTGTGAGCGCTGTTCCGACAACCATCGCATCGGCTCCCGCCCCTTGTGCCGCCGCCAACGCAGCCGGGCTCCCGATGCCGCCTTCGCAAATGGTGAAAACACCAAGCGCCGCAATCTGAGCGCATAGCGCCAGCGCCGGAAGCGATGCCCCCGATGTTGCTGCCGTGTAGCCGCATAGCGTCGTCGCGACGATCTCGCAGCCAAAATCCCGCGCGCTTCGCGCATCCGCGATATCGGCACAATCGGCCATCGCTACGCCTCCGCCGCGATGAATCGCCTGGATCACTGCGGAGAGCGGCTCCGGTCGAGCACGGAGGGTCGCGTCAAAGGCCACGATATCTGCTCCAGCCGCCAAAATCGCCTCGACATCGGCACGCGTCGGCGTGATATACGGTTCAAAACCGGGCTCCTGACGTTTGAGAAGCCCGATGATCGGGGCGTCGACGACCGCGCGAACGGCCCGGATGTCGGCGATTGACTCGATTCGGACGCCGCCAGCCCCGGCCAAAATGGAGGCTTGGGCCATCGCCGCGACGATGGACGGCGTTCGCATCGGGGAGCCCACGGTCGGCTGAATCGAGACAATCAGCTGGCCGTGGAGCCGCTCAAGGAGCGTCATGCCACGCGCGGTGGGAGCGGAACCTCGGCATAGGTATAGGCCATCAACAATGCACCGACCGCCGGATCGTGGGCCGGGGCGACGAGCGAAAAACGGCCGTCAAGTTCATCGACGAGCATTTGCACGCGCTGGGCGTACCATCGATTGCGCATCAGACCACCGACGAAGGCGATGTCCGACGTCGGCACCTCCAGGCGTTCAAGCGTGAGCAAGGCATCGTCGAGCAGATATTCGATCGCTTCGTCAACCAGCGCAACGGCATCCGTTTCATTGCGCGCGGCTAAGGCTAGAATCGGCTTTGCCAGCGCGGCAATATCGCAACGAGCAATTTTCCCGGCGCTCACTTTCGCGACGATTTCACGTGCGCTTTTCGCCGCGAAGGCGCGCAAGGCAACCCGTGCGACGCTATCGGGAGCGACGCCGGCATCTTCACACGCCATCGTTTGCCGGATCGCTTCACGGCCGATCCAATACGCCCCGCCTTCATCGCCGAATTGCGACGACCAACCACCGACGAGAACGGGCTCCCGTTCATCGACGACACCGAGCACAACGCTCCCCGTTCCGGCAATCACCACAATGCCCGACGCACCGCCGAATGCAGCAACGTGCGCGACCGGCGCATCGTGAACCGGCACAAAACGTTTCGTTGCAAGCTTCGGCGCGCGTCCGACAAACGCGCCGTCATAGCCGCTGATTCCGGCGACGATACATTCCATGCGCGTCGTCGTCGGCAAACCCGCATCGGCAAGAGCGGCATGCATCGCCGCGTTGAGGGCTTCGTGGGCTTTACTCGACGTTTTGCTCTCGCCGACTTCATCGCACGGTCCGGCATTGCCACGGCCGAGAATATCGCCCGTTTCATCCGCGATGACGGCCTGCGTGCCGGATTGCCCGCCATCGATCCCAGCAAAGAGTTTCATGATGCGGCAATCAGCGAGCGCGCGTAATCGTTCGCAGCAGCTTCGCGATCCGCGCGATCGGCAAGCCGCTCCACTTCATGGAGATGTTCGCGATGGTGATAGAGTTCATGACCGATGCAGAACGAGAGAAATTCGCCCATCTCGTGCGGCGTGAGCGTTTCAAGAACCCGCGCATTGATGCGTATGACCGGCCCTTTGGCATCGTATTCGCTGCGCAATTCATCCATACCCCATTCGCCCAGATCGGCGAACTCGATCCGAACTCCGTATGTGCGCGCGGTCGCAATCGCTTGATTCATAGGCTCCTACTATCGGCGAAGATCGACGCCGTCGGCGATGAGCGACGCGCGCAACAACGCGCTATCGCAGTCCCCGGCAGTTCTACCCCCATCTTTGCCGAGCGCTGCTGCGGTTCCGGCTGCCTGGCCCAAGGTCATCACCGTTGGCGTCAGACGGGTTGAGGCGAGGGCTTCGTGCGTGGTCGAAATGCATCGACCGGCGACAAGCAATTCCGGATGCTCCATCGGGACCAGGCAGCGAAACGGAATTTCGTAGGTGGCACCGGGAGCCAGGCGTTGCGTCTGCGTGCCGGATCCGGACGGATTGTGAACGTCGATGGGATAGGCGCTTCGCGCAACGGCATCATCGAACGTTCGCGCATTGAGCACATCGTCGCGCGTGAGCGTGTAGCGCCCAACGATCCGGCGAGATTCGCGTATGCCCACTTGCGCGCCGGTTGCCGCAATTCGCGCGTGCGAAAATCCCGGAACGCGTTCGCGGAAAAACCGCAACAATTCCATCACTTGCATTCGCGATTGTAGTTCGGCGCGCGTGAGATCATCGGGATCGAGCGGATCGATATCGATGACGCGCGTCATGTTCACCGTGACTTCATCCGGATACGGAGAGACGAAAAACGAGACGACTTCCCGCGGAATGTGCACAATGCCATCGGCCTGCGCGCGTTGCCAGAGATCATAGAGGCCGGCGACTGCACTGAGCGCATTCGCCGTTCGCTCCTGCGGTGCAAGCGATGAACGCATCTGATCGGGATGCTCGCGAACATATGCGGCGGTTTCGGCAAGATCGACATGCGATAGACGAAACATCAGCGATGCCGGCTGCACGCGGCCATACTCGTCGCCTTGTTGCGTCGGCACGCCGGCCGAAGCCGCCACGGAGGCATCGGCGGTAGCATCGATGACCGTTGTCGCGCGGTACTCGCGAATGCCGCCGACCGTCGCAACGCGCACGCCGACAATGCGCTCATGCTCGATTATTGCATCGAGAAACCAGGCATGCAGAAGCATTCGCACATCGGCATCCGTGAGCATCGTCGCAAGCAGAGCCTTATGCATTTCCGGATCGAATGGCGTGATCGTCGCAACATAATCCGAAGCATCGTGAATATGCCCGGGAGATGCACCCAGGGCGATAAGGCGCTCGACGAATTCTTGAGCGATACCCCCAACGATACGCTCCGACGATGAATGAAACGTCATCCACGGGCCGACCATTGCCGCCGTCGCTGTTCCGCCGAGAAACCCATAGCGTTCGATGAGCATCGTTCGTGCACCATGTCGCGCTGCAGCGAGCGCGGCGACGCAACCCGCGTTTCCGCCACCGATCACCAACACATCATAGGGCGCCGTTGTCATCACGTCTAAACGCTGGTTGTATGCAGTGTGATTCGCCACCTACGTCCGATGATCGAACATGGGCAATTGCCGCTCACGCGACCGGGCTACTGCTGTTCACCAACTTTCCGTTTGCCAACGTGCTGGGAGCGCTCATCGTCTACCTCAAGGTAAAGGGCGATGCAGAAAAACCTTTCGCTCGGGATAGTGCCGCCGCCGCACTCAACTTTCAGATTACCTGGACGATCGTGTTTTTTGCGTATTTGGTTGCCGCCGTGTGGTTCTGGTATTACGAAAATACCGAACCCTTGAGACAAATCGCTTTCTCGATGGGACCCGGCCTCATCATACTCGGCGGAATAACCATCGCACTCCTCAGCGTGAACATCGTTCTCACCATCACCGGCTGTGTCCGCGCCAGCAATGCCCAGGCCATGAAGTACCCGCTCGCTTGGAGAATCGTCCGCTAACCTAGCGCCGGCCCGCGCCGCTCATGAATGATTGCAGGGACAATTGCTTGCAGTGTCCCAACAAAACGAGCGCGCAGGCTCTGAGTCCGGGCGCTTATCGCCATGCTGGGGGTTGAATGTTACTAAAACGAATAAAGCCACTTGAACGCATTCTTGCCGAGTCTCACGACGAAAGCAAGACAAATACTCTTAAGAAGACGCTTGGTGCCGGGTCCCTTATGGCGATGGGCATCGGTGCAATTATCGGGACGGGTATTTTCGTTCTCACGGGCGTTGCCGCAGCAACCCGTTCGGGCCCGGCGCTGACTCTTTCGTTTGTTGTTGCAGGTATCGTCAGTGCTCTTGCAGCGCTCTGTTATGCAGAAGTCGCGAGTCGAATTCCCATTGCCGGCAGCGCATATACATTCACCTACGCCACCCTCGGTGAGTTCATTGCGTGGATCATCGGGTGGGATCTTGTTTTAGAGTATGCTCTTGGAGCGTCGACGGTAAGTATTGGCTGGTCAGGGTACTTTACGACTTTCGTTAAGAATGTATTCGGGTGGATTATCCCTGAGCAATGGCAACACAATTACTGGGATGTCGGCCCGACCGGTCTACCTATTCACGGAATCATGAATCTCCCAGCATTTTGCATTATTCTTCTTATCGGTGTTCTGCTATACCGTGGTACACGAGAGTCTGCACTTGTTAACAACATCATTGTTGTCATTAAAGTCTCCGTCGTTCTTTTCTTTATTGCACTCGGATCCGGGCACGTTAACCCATCTAATTGGGTTCCCTATTTCCCATTCGGCATAAACGGCATGCTAGGCGGAGCCGCATTTATTTTCTTCGCCTATATTGGATTTGATGCAGTTTCCACGGCGGCAGAAGAAACGAAGAATCCGAAGCGAGATCTCCCAATCGGTATTTTAGGGAGCCTTGCGGTTTGCACGATCCTCTATATTATCGTGGTAGCTATTCTCACTGGAATGGTTCCATACAATCAGTTGAACGTTCCATCTCCAGTTGCTTTTGCGATGGATCATGTTGGCTTAGGCTGGGCTAGCACGATCATCTCCATCGGAGCGTTGGCCGGCCTGACAACTGTGCTTCTAGTAATGATGTTCGGGCAGACCCGTATTTTCTTCGCGATGTCGCGCGACGGTTTACTCCCCGCAACGTTCTCGAAAGTACATCCAAAATACCGTACTCCAGGAACCTCCACGATTATCTTCACAATCATGATTGCGTTTATCGCAGCCTTCACGCCAATTAATGTTGTCGGCTCGCTCGCCAACATGGGTACTTTGGCTGCGTTCATCCTGGTCTCGGTCGCGCTTCCAATTCTCCGCAAGCGCTATCCGGGAACCGACGGATTCACGGTACCTTTCGGTCCGTACGTTATTCCTGTCTTATCCGCGGTTTCTGCATTTCTCCTTATGCTTTATCTCTCAGTGGGAAGCCCCATGGCGTATATTCCGTTGCCCTTCGGGTTCTCGACGAGCGCGGCAGGCGCTCCCTCAACCTGGTCGCAGCTGAATTTTGCACTTCCACTGCCATGGATGGGCTTTCTTGTTTGGCTCCTCATTGGCTGGGCCATTTACTTCTTGTATAGCCGCTCGCATAGTAACGTCGGGCGCGAAGAAGCACTTAACAAATAACGATCACGCGTTCTTAGGGACGGCGAGGAGAACAATCGGGGCTGCGGGATCGCGGCCCCGAATTTCTTCTTCGGCCAGCGCAATGGCATCGTCGGCACGAGCAAAGCCGGAAAAATCGGTGATGCGATTTCCCGCGAGAACGAAAAGATCGGGCGTTGCCCGGCCGACATCACCAAATCGTGTCGCCGCCTCCATCACACTTGCCAGCGTCCGGGCAATCTGATGCGCAGTACAGAACGCTACCTGAGCATCGCGCAAGCCCAAGCGTATGACACCGCGCATATCCTGCACGCGCAATTCTCGGCCCGCGACGAGCACATCCAGATTTCCGGTTGACGCAACGACCCTCACCTGCGTCGCTCCGATCACTCGCTGCGCAATGGCCATGCGTTCTTCCGGGGTACAACTCGTCGCTAGCGCATCGCTCGCGTTGCCGATTGCTCCGGTGGCAGTCGCGCGTACGCGATTGCGTTGCGTATCGATCTCCATGTGCACTTCGATTGTGGCTGCATCGGCGCCGGAAGCAACCACGTGCTCCGCGGCCTCAGCGCGCAGCGCACGCAATTCATCAGCGCTCGGATTCACAAGCGTTCGTTCAACGGATTCGCGCACTAGCGCTAAGGCGACGCCGACCGGAGAAATCACCTCGGCATCGCGAGCAATGCGAAAGGTCAGCTCACGCCGGCCGGCAGCGGCCGGGACGAGCGATGAAGCACCACCGCCGCCGCCGATAATCTCGACATGGGCGACATCCAGCGCATAATCGGCAATGAGTTCGTCGACGCAAGCAAGCAGCGTCGCGGTCGCAATGGCTAAAAGTTTTTCTGCCTGCTGCTGCGGCGTTCCGCCATAGCGATGCGCCAGAACCGAAAACGCGGCCATCGCGGACGCTACGTTTCCGCGAGCAAAATCGCCCTCGGGAACATAACCGAGCAGATTTGCGGCACACGTTGGAGTCACCGCTACGAGCCCACCGTCTCGCGTGCGAAGAACTGCATAATCACTCGGATCTCGAGGAGTCGGCGCGATAAACTCAAGCTGGGCGCCGTTCATTTCCTCCGGTGTGCAAAAGACTGCATACCGTGCGCCGGCGATATGTGCCGAGCGCGGTCCCACTGCATGAATCCCGTGTGCGTTACAGCGCACCATTGAACCGCCGGCAATTGCCAGCGTGCGCACATCGAGCGTGCGCAACATCGTGCGTGCGCCGCCGATGCGCGCAGCACGCAATTGCGGACGCCCGGATCGTATGACGCTACAATCGCTGCTCGTCCCGCCGACTTCGATAAAAATACCGTCGGTGACATTCTCGTGCAGTAGCGCGCCCGATATCCCCGCAGCCGGCCCGGAGAGTAAGGTGAGGATGGGGCGTCGCTCAATCTCGCCGACCTCCATCACGCCGCCATCGCTGCGCATAACCATTAATGGTGCAGTAATTCCCGCACGCGAAACAGCTTGCGCCGTCGTGCGCGACGTGCGCAACATCGTCGGAAGTATCGCCGCATTGAGCGCCGCCGTTCGCGTACGCGCTCGCAGCCCATATTGGGAACTTACCTCGTGCCCCGACGTCGCCGCGACGTTTCTTTCGCGTGCGTAGTCGACCGCCATCGTTTCGGCAGTTGGCGCATCGACAGAAAACGCATTGCTCACGGCGATGGCATCGACACCGGAAGCAACCAACGCATCGATGCACGCGTGAATCTGCGGTCCATTTCGAGCCGAGGCAAACACTTGCTTCGGAGTAAAAGCCGCGCCGGGTGCAAGCTGCATCGGCCGAAGCGACATGTGCAGACGTGAAAGCGCCGCGATCCCACTCGTTAATCCGAGAACCCCAACAGTCGCCAGATCGCCCTCAAGGATGGCATTCGTCGCCTGCGTCGTCGAATGGGCGATGAACGCGATTTGCGACGCAGCAATTCCCGGTTGCTCGAGCAGTGCGTGGAGTCCGGCCACAATACCATCGGCAACGCCGTTCGCGCTTGCATGCGTCGTCGGCACTTTCACCCGCGCAATGACACGGCGTTGGATTGGATCGACGGCAACGACATCGGTGAATGTTCCACCGACATCGATGCCGACGCGCAATGTCGCGCTCACATCAGCGCGAGTTCATCATAGAGACACGCCATCGTTTTGATCCCACCGAAGAATTGTTTGAGATCGAACTTTTCATTCGGAGCGTGAATTTGATCGTCGGGCAAGCCGACGCCAACCATCACCTGCGGGAGTTTCAGGATGCGATCGAAGGAAACGACGGGGCCGATCGATCCGCCTGTCCCAATGAAAACCGGGTCTTTGCCGAAGCCGGCTTTCATCGCGCGCGCCGCTGCGGCGACCGCCTTGTGCGTGCGCGAGAGCGAGACGGCACCGACATCGCCCTCGTCTTTGATACTGACGCGCACGCCCGTCGGCGCATGCGCGAGCAAATAATCGCGCACCACACGTCGCACGTGCACGGGATCTTGATCGCCGACTAATCGTGCGGAAAGCTTGGCGTGAGCGGCGCTCGGGATAATCGTCTTTTGCCCCGGCCCTTGATAGCCGCCCCAAATGCCATTGCACTCCAAGGTCGGCCGATGCCACATGCGTTCGAGCGGAAGACGTTGTTTCTCCCCTGCGAGCTTCTCCACGCCCAAGAACCGCGCTTCGCGTGCTTCATCGAACGCCAAGGCTTGCAATTCCGCGCGCGCCTCGGGGCTCAACTCATGGACGCCGTCATAGAACCCCGGAACAGCCACTCGACCGTCTGCGTCTTTTAACCCGGCGATCATCTCCGCCAACGCTTCGATTGGATTTTTGATGATGCCGCCAAAATACCCCGAATGGGCGTCGGCGGTTGGGCCGGCAACGGTGATCTCCCAGTGAACTAGCCCGCGAACGGAAACCGTTAACGACGGTGTGTTCTCATCGTAGACGGCCGTATCGCTAATCACGCCGACATCGGCGACGAATTTTTCACGATATTTTGCAAGCGCTGCTTCAAAATTCGGCGAGCCGATCTCTTCTTCACCTTCGATAACAACTTTGACATTCAGCGGTAATGCGCCGCGCGTTTTTAAATGCGCTTCGAGCGCCGCAAGATGCATCAAGACTTGGCCTTTATCGTCGACGGATCCGCGCCCGAAAATCTTTCCATCGCGAACCGACCCTTCAAATGGCGGAGAATGCCAAAGGTCGATGGGATCCGCCGGCTGCACATCGTAGTGCCCATAGATAAGCATCGTCGGCTTGCCCGGCGCACCCAACCACTCACCGTACGCGAGCGGGTTTCCATCCGTCTCCAGGAGTTCGGCGCTCAAACCGATGGCATGCATGCGCGCAACCAATCGCTCGCAACACTCGCGCACATCTTCTCGTCGTTCGGGATCGGCGGAAACCGACGGGCAGGCAATCCACGTTTTCAGTTCCTCAAGATACGCCCCCTCATGGGCATCACAATACGCCGTCAATGTGGGGTCGATAGTCGTCGTCATAGGTTACGTATTCTCCGTTGCTGCAATGAAAGGTTGGCCGAGTTGGATGATCATTTTCTTTCCGTCGCGATGAATTCCATAGGTGTGGGGGAGTCCGTCGAAGGCGCGCGCCTGGGTTTGAAACGTGCCGTATTCCCACCAATATTTTCCGTCTAAGGTATCGATGATATCGCCTGTACGCAAACCGGAATCCCATGCTGGGCCTCCGGCGCGAACGAACGCCCGCATATTGCCATCGACGCTTTTAAAAAGCGAGTAGCAATACGTGGGTGGATCCGTCGGCCCGAACGCAAATCCCAATGTCCACAAATGCGATGCATCCACGGAGTGAGCCTTAGCCCATAGCAATAAGCGAGCAAGCCCTTCATCGGCGAGATGCTGCACGGTGGCATCGTTTGCAGGCGCCGCCTGATCATGCCACTCGCCAATGGGCCAACCACCGCAATCGCTGAGCTTCACACCGATATCGACATTGTCGCCGCGATAATCATGCCAGCGTGAAGCGGTAACACGAAGTACTGCCGCGACCGGAGACGACGAACAATCACGCTGTTGCCCCGTTATCGCAAGAGGTTGCGCTCGAAGCGCACCCTGGGCATCGAGTAGAGCGAGAATGCGATTGGCGGCAAGATGTGCATCGGGAGTTCCGTCATCCTCAACGCCAACACGATCGTGCGCATTCGGAGGTGCGAACATTCCAGGCCACGCATCGGCACGCGCTATGGGCATCGCAGCAAGAAATGGCGCACCCGTGACCGCCGGCAGCGCGACGATCACGCCGCAAGCCAGCACCGCAACGGCAACTTGCCAGCCGAGCGTGAGCTTGCCGATCTCAGCCGTTGAAACACCGGTGAAATTTGCCACCCACACGTTTGCGGTGTTGGTCGGATCGCACACGTTCTGCACCTGAACGATGGCCATAATGGCGGCAACAAGCACAACGGGCGGCAACATGTTCGCGCCCAGAAGAGCGGTGAAGACGGCGATCCCCACGCCGAACGGATTCAACGGGCCGCGATAGAGCGTTAAGACGCTGCCAAAACCGAACACGATAATGAAACCGAGCGGATTCGTGACCGGAAGGGCATGCACCAATGGCTGCAATGCAGCGGCAAACTGCGGTTGCTTTGTTGCCGTGAGCAGCATGCCGATTCCGATGAAGAGCACGATGGCCGGCGCGGCATTTTCGACACCGCGAATTGCGGCGGCCGAGAGCACGTTGATGGCCCGGCGGGGTGCGGCCGTCAACGCTGCGTAGATTGCACTGATGGCAAAGGCCGGAGTGGCATCGATGTGCGCGATAAAATACAGCGCAATCGGCAGGACGGGTGCGAGTAGGGCATACCAAGGCACCCGAGGGGACGATTTCTCGGCTGCGATGGCAAACGTGGCATAATCTCGCTCGGAACGAAACGCGACGATCGTATAGATCACAAGAACAGCCGCATCGATCGCTGCTAAAATCAGCGCGTAATGTACGAGCGATCCTTGATCGACGCCAAAAAATTTCGTGTAAAATTTCCAATTCGCGATATTAAAAATAAATCCGAGGGCAAACGACAGTAAAAACACTGTCGCCGCAATGCGTCTCGGTACACCCGTCGTCATCATAATCGGCAGCACGATCGAGCCGACCATAATGATCGCTCCAAGCCCTGAAAGCGAGACGAAGAGTACGGCAATGAGCGCCGCGAGCGCGAGGGTGACAACAATCGGATTCTCGCCGGCAAATTCTGCCGCAAGATGAACGAGCGCGCGTGCGATGCCGGTATCGATCGTCACTGCACCGAGAATAGCTCCGAAGATAACCGCGACATAGACCGGAGCAAGTGCAACGGAGCCATCGGTAACAATGCTTCCCAACACCGTCCATGGGCAACCGGCGATCAGCGCCATCGACAGGGCCATGATCGGAAGGGCGAGGAGCGCCGGGACCTTGCGCGAGGCCATTAACGCGGCAAATGCCGCGAAAACGACAAACAAAGCGATGGAAATCACGGCGCTGGCGATGAGCTCGGTAAAGCGAAAATTGCATCCAGCGATGGAAAGCGATGATCTCGTAGAAAATCTTCGTATTCCATATGCGTCAATGCATCGGCACGCCGAATCGCTTGGGCGGCGACCATGTGATAACGCTCGAGATTCGAAGCGAGATGGCTGCGGCGGCTTTCGTACAGCCAGGCACGTTTGTACATCGGCGCGATAGCCTCATAGCGATCCCGAAGTTCCCAAAGCCAATATCGTGACCACAGGAGATCGCGAATTGTGCGACTCTGCGGTTTGCCGACTTGTTCTTTTGCATCGGCATACATCGCTCGCACTTCATCGGCAATCTGAAATTTCCGCGCCAAGGTATCGTAGCGAAGGGCAGCCAGACGCATGACGAATGCGGCGTTGCGATGAAGCGGCGGCTTGTTCGTCAGAAGGTGCTGCTCGATGGACTCAGCGGAAAGACGAATCCCGTGCAAATCGACGGCATTCATTCGCGCGGCAATCTGAGGATCGAAAGCATCGGCCCAAAAAAGATAATCCGTCCAATCGTACTTCGCAGCTTCGAGTTTCGTGAGAATATTTCCAAGCGAGAGGACATCGGCCGAATAGCGCGGGTCGTCGATGCCGAAAAATGCGTGCGGAAAATCAGCCGCATAGCGTTCCGGCGTTACATCGCGGGACTCCCAGGATGCACTCGCAGCATACACCACGGGATACCAGGTCGCTTCATAGAGGGTCTCGCCATCATCGTGCCAGACGGTTTGAAAGAGCCCCAACACATGCGATGCCTTGCCTTCGTTGATAAAGGTCCGCTCGTTGTGCATTGCCAGAGCAATATCGGGAAAAATTTCACTCCAGTTATTAGCTCCGGGCGAAACCATCTGCTCAAACCCGCCGGCGGCAATGAGATGAATGTAGGGCAAAAACGTCGCATCGCGTCCGTAATGCCAATTGATAATGACCGTCGATTTTGGAATCATCGAGAGAATCGACGGATCGGCTTCAATGGCATCATCCCAAACCATTGGGCGTGCACCCGACGGCGCAATAATTTTCGCCATCGCATCGATATGATCCGCATACACGCGCGAACGTCCAAGACGTGCGACCAACTCCTTGGAGGCTCCAGTGCCAAGGGTGATCGGCTCATCCGAGCCGATATGGAAAAACGGCGGATGAGGAACGGCGGCCAGTTCTTGCTCGATCAATCGTTGCACATAAGCGTTGCCGGCGGGAACGGCCGGCGAAAGCAGATACCCATGGGGTTCTTCCGCGAGTCCGGCGTAACGTTCGAGCGATAGCGTATTGTGCATATGCCCGAACGTCTGCTGTTCGGGGATCAATGCAACATGGTACCGCTTTGCATACAAAGCCAAGTCATGCAATTGTTGCGGCGTAATGCCGTCGTAGGGTGCAGGCAGCGGATCCGTCGGCGAAACAAACACATGCTCCATATACGGAGAGTAGCCGTTCATTTTGAACGACGCGATCGTGCGAATGCGCTCTTTAAAATACCGCATTGTCGGAAGCGGGCCGCGCGACACGTCATCGGAAAGAATGCGCCAACGCAGCGAGGGAGCATCATGGATACTCACGCACGGTAGCACCCACGTTCCTCTCGCGTGGGTGGCGAGTTGCGCCAAGGTCGTTAGCGCGTAGAACGTCCCCAAAGAATCTCCGCTTGTGATCGTGATTCCAGAATCATCGATACGCAAGGCATAGGCTTGATCCGCCATTTTGGCGTGTCGAATATGCACACGGCTAGTAGCACCAAGCTGCGGTTGCGGCAGGCCGAGCGCGACCCAGCGCCGTCGCAAGAGATCGAATCCCGCCGCATCGATCTGCTTCGGAAAGATCAACGACTGCTGCAGACCGACGGCGTGACGACATCCGATAGATGCGATCATCGCGGGGCGGGGGAGCAGATGCACCTGCGGTCTTGCAGCGGCGCCCAGCGTCGCACACAACGCAAAGAGGGCGAACCAGGATACTCTGCTCATTGACATCCGCATTAGCTACTCACCTTTTCTTGCCTGCAGAGGAGGGTGCAGATGAACGGCTAAGCCATAAAGGGCCTATTTGATCGATGGAGGGTATTCGCAAAATGGCTTTACTCATTCGTTCCAGCGCCTTATTTTGCGCGGCAATGTTCGTTCTCACAGCGACGGTTTCGGCCGATGCAGATAAGAGTCTGCAAAACATGAAGGGAACGGTTGCCTACCAACATGGGACCGGCGCATCGCAACCGATAGCACAGTCGGCAAGCATCGCTTTGCACGATAGCGACTACGCAATAACCGGAGCGAAGTCCGAAGCCGGTGTTTCGCTTCCCGACTCATCAAAAGTTCTCGTCGGATCGGATACAAAAGTGCAACTCGCATTTTTTAATCGCATCCACGGAACGAATGCGAAATTCATCATCTATAATGGCAAAACTCGCTTTACCATCGAACACCCGAATGGGGCGAAGGCGAATTATGTCTTCCAAACGCCTACCGCGAACGTATCAGTTCGAGGCACGCAAGGCGACATCGGCGTCGATAGTAATGGCAGCGTGCGCGTCAACGTCTATAATTTAAGTAATCCGAAGTTGCCTGTCGTTGTTAGTACCACCGATGGAAAATCGTTCACGTTGGGAATCGGGCAAACACTGTTCGCTCACTTTGTCAATGGAAAACTGCAAGAGACGGTCGGGCAGCTCAGCCAAGATCTCATCAACCAATTTTCGGGAGAATTCGGCGTCCCGGAAAATATGGATCAGCTCAAATCGATAATCCTCAATAAAGTGACGCAACACATTCCCGTGCCACCGATTCCAGTCAGTGTTCCCGGCATCCCTTAAAATATTGTAATCCTTGCTGCACTATCGGCGGCCTTGGTATCTTCTTTTTCTGATTGCATTTGGTGCGGCAATTGCGACGCTATTTGTGCATATCGAAGCGACATCGCATATTCGGCAAAACCAGCGACAATTCGACTCATCGCAGCTTTTACGCCTTACCCGCATAGAACTCCATATCGATGATTATTTCGGCGACGCCGTCCAGTTGGCCGATTCCGGAGCGAAAATTCTCGCCTATAAAAACGTCAACCCAAAACTCGCCGAAGCGGTCATCCTCGGCTTGTTCAGATCTCATGAGAATCCCAATGTGTATGGCGTCGGATCATTCTATGCCCCGTTCGCTCTCGATCCGCAGATTCACGACTATTTCATTTATGCACATGCCGACAAGCGAAAACCATCGGGCGTCGGAATGGTCATTTTTCAACATGCGGCGTACGATCCGGCATCGGATTATACAACTGCCGAATTCTATCGCATTGCACTTCAATCGCCGGGGAATGCTGCGTTTTATGGGCCGCACAAACAAGAAGGCCATAATTTTATCACAACGGAAAAGGCGATCGTATCGGGGCATCGCGTTATCGGTGTCATAATCGTCGATACGCTAACGAGCGCCTTCACCTCGATTATGTCAAGTTCGCTTATTCGAGGCGATGTTGCCTACATTCAAAATCGCACAACCAAAGAAATTCTTGTAACAACATCTCGCCTTCCAAAAAATATCTCACAACGAATCGAACGCACGCTTCCGCTTCGCTATACCCACGCCTCAATTCACCTCATTAGCGACGCATCCGGTGTCTATGCTGAAAAACAAACGATACTCGTACGTTCTCTGGCGATAATCGGTGCGATTTGGGTTCTCGCGGTACTGCTCGCCTGGGGCCTTATCGGCCACTGGTTTTCTCGCGAAGCAACCATGAGGCTTGAGCAACGACGCTTGCAACTCGAAAATGATATCGCTGTGGCTAATAAGGTGGAAATCGAACTCAGGAAAGAGGCTCATACCGATACATTAACGCGCCTGCCCAATCGCGCGGCTTTCTGGGAGTTTGCTTCAGCAATTCTTGCCCGGAGTAGCTCGACAATCGACCATGCGGTCTACTTCATCGATCTCGATCGCTTCAATCTTGTCAATGACACGCGCGGGCACCTGATCGGCGATGAATTGCTCAAAGAGATTGCAATGCGTTTGCGAGCAGATCTTAGCCCTGGCATTTCGGTATCACGGCTCGGTGGCGATGAGTTCGTCCTTATAGCGCAAATTGGCAACGATGGCCCGCATGACATTGCGAAAAACATATTGCGCATTATCAGCGAGCCGTTTCTCTTGGCTGAGAACGCACTCTATATAACCGCATCGATCGGCGTGGTCCTCGTCGATCCAAGCTACGAGCAACCCGAAGAGCTCCTCCGAGATGCCGATATTGCGATGTACCGGGCAAAGCATGATGGGCGAGCTCGTTATGCCATTTTCGATAGCGAAATGCGTCGCAAGGTGGAAAGCGATAGCCTCTTAGAGCGTGATCTTCGCAACGCAATCACGCACCGTGAGTTTATTCCCTATTACCAGCCGATAATAGAAATTCAAACAGGGAAAATCGTTTCGTTCGAGGCCTTGGCGCGCTGGAAGAGGCCGAATAACGAGATAACGGGTGCCGCCGAATTTATCAGCTATGCTGAAGCTCACGGGCTTATCGCACAGATCGATTCGGCAATATTTGAATCGGTTTGCGCCGATGCCGGTGCGATTTTTGCGAAATTCCCCCAAGCGACGATTGCGGTCAACATTTCGGCAACGGATTTAGAACGCATCGACCTTGCAGCAGATATCACACAGGCACTTCGCACCCATCACATTCCACCATCGAGCATAAAATTAGAGATTACGGAAACTGCAGCAATGAGCAATACCGAGCGGTCTTTTCGAACGCTCGAAGAACTCAGCAGCAACGGGATAGAGATCATTCTCGATGATTTCGGTTCCGGTCGATCTTCTTTAGCCTACTTACACAAACTTCCGATTACCGGCGTGAAAATCGATCAGTCATTCAATAAGGCATTAGCCTCGGACCCGCAAGCCGTTGCGATTGTTCGCACAATCGTTTCTCTTGCGCAAACGCTCGGTTTTTCAACAGTCGCCGAAGGCATCGAATCGGAAGAACAGTTAGAAATTTTGCGAAGCCTCGGCGTTTCTTGCGCACAAGGGTTTCATTTCTCCGCGGCAATTGAGCTTGCCGCGCTTCTCGAATTCGGAACGAGTCTCTAGCTTACAGCGACGCCATCAGCGTATCGCGAGCATCGAAGCCGGTTTCGATCCGGGTGATCCACGTATCGAAATCACTCGCACTCACGGCCTTTCCTCGATCCGCAAGCGCACATAAGGCAAAATCGGAAGCAAGTAGGCGCGCCAAAGCCTCATCGGTCACTTTTGCATACTCGAAGTGCCCAAAGGCAGCTTGGTTAATAAATCCGGCGCGCATCAATAGGGCACCAACGCGGTCACTCATACCGCGGTCGAGCCTCGCCGATGCATCGGCAACTGCCTCGCCCACATAGGAACGAATCATCTCGTCGGAGAGACGGCGCCCCATCTCATTGGCGTAACCGGGAAAACCCGGTATCCGAGCGCGTAGAGCGTCGCTAACATCCACAGGCTGTTGCTACGACAGCACGAGAGCCGAAGCCTCGGGCATGGTTCTTTTAAGGAATACCGAAGCGGCCATGATGGAATTGTCGGAGGAGAAACAGAGGCTCGATGCGCTTAGGCGCACGAACCTTCTTCATACCCCACCCGAGGCGCCATTCGAGGCAGCCGCGCAATTGGCATCGAGCCTCTGTGGCGTACCAATTGCTCTTGTAAGCCTCGTTGACGACTCCCAACAGTGGTTTAAGGCAAACCTCGGATTTGAAGGCATATCCTGCACTGACCGCGATGTCGCCTTTTGCACCCACGCCATCGCGCGAGACGAGTTTCTCGAAGTTCGGGATACCCATGAAGATCCACGTTTTGCAAACAATCCCTTAGTGGTTGGGGATCCATTTATTCGCTTCTATGCCGGTATGCCGCTTCGTTTCGATCGGTATCCCATTGGCACGCTGTGCGTCATCGATCGCGTCCCACGGCGACTCTCCAAGGACCAACGCATTCATCTTCGATTAATTGCCGTGATGCTCGAGGGCATCATTGAAGCGGGCGCTGCGTCACGGACACCATGATTGGCTGGCTGCTCGTCATCGCGCTCGTCGCCGGACTTGCCGTGACGGCAGCGATGCTTGCACGCCACTATCTACAACAGCGCGATGAAGTTGCCCGCGTCCGGGCGCTCTTCTCGCGCTATGTCCCGCAGCAGATCGTCGATGAGCTTCTCGAACGTCGCGACCCCCGTCTTTTTGAAGCTCGCGAATATTATGCGACGATTATTTCCGCTCGCATTCGCAACTTCGGCCTGCTCGCCGAAGGCCTTACTGCCGAGCAAACGCTTCGCTACCTGAACGAATTTTACGCCGTCGCGGTTCAAGCGATCCATCGACACCGTGGCATGATCGAATCGTTGCGCGGCGATACCGTAACGGGTGTGTTTGGCGTCCTCGTTGATGAAACGTTTCAAGAAGAACGCGCCTTACGCGCGGCTCTTGATATTGCGCTAATCGCTCGTTCGATGAAATCGCGATGGCAAGCGCAGAGCCGCAAGCCACTTGATGTTTGCGTCGGCGTAAACTCGGGGAAGATCGTGGCCGGCGATGCCGGCTCGCCAGCTCGAAGAGAATTCGCCATCGTAGGAAATCCCGCTCAAGTAGCCGACCGCTTAGCCGGGCTGGCCGAAGAGATCAATGCGGCAGTCGTTGCATCGGATATAACGTTCGATGCGACAAGCGAGATGTTCATTGGTGTTCCCGTATCGTCGCTCCCACTACGCGGACTTAAAAAACTTCAACGCGCGGTTATTGTTCGCGGGCTGGCAAAAAAGACGAACGAAGATCTCCTGACTATTCCCTCCGAACGGGCCATCGCAAAAACCGTTATTATCGCAACTCCTCCGCCGCTCGAGCCGGAACCGGCTCCCTATGCGCCCGTCGAAATTTCGCCTGAAATGCAGATCGTCACCGCTTCGCCCGACGATGAAATTCTTGAGGGCGTTCTTGTTGACGGGTTCGGCCTCGATACGGAATCGGGATTTTCGATGATCGATGATGAAACAGCCGCGTTCCCGGAATTACCGGCAGCCGCCGGAACCTACGAAGACGATCAAGGCCCTCCCGTTCACCTTAATCCGTAAAGTGATTACACAAAAAGAAGATCGTATATTTCATTCGCGTGCTCACCGCAATCGACGATTGTGGCATTGGCCCAATTCCTTGCGTCGTCTGTTATCGACACGGCGCATCGCCCCGTTCCCGAGCCTGGATCGGCTGGATTGAGGACAATAGATTCGAGATCATTACTACTACGTCCGATACTGGTGCCGACGGCGCACAAACCGGTTGGCGAAAACGCCACACCACGCACGTAGCCATCGAATCGAGCAATGGGTTCTTCGATTGTGCGAAGCACGGCATGCGAGGATTCCGCATAATAGAGGCGACCCTCAAACGGCACAACCGAATGTGGGTGATAGAGTCCGCCGGCAAGATATATTCCGCCCGTAATATCATAGATATACCCGTCGATCGCACTACTCCACCGATCTGAGCGTTTCTTCCCAAAGCCGGAGCACAGCAGGTGGTCTCCAGACCACACCACGGCGTTAAGGTGATGAGAATCAACCATCTCGGCACTTGCATGCCAAAGCTCGGTCGTTGCCATGGTGGCAAAGTCGATGGCAAGAATTTGGTCCGTCCCAGTTGAGACTGCGATAATTCCACCGTCGATGAGGGCAATGGAATGAATATCGCTGACTGAGGGCAGTGCAATAACCGAGCGCACGGAATACGCATCGCGCTCAAGCAGAAAAAGCACGGCTCCTTCCGGTACGGTGCAGGCACAATAGAGCGTCTTCGCGTCAACGGCAAGACCGCACGCGGAAATAATATCGCTGCGTCCAAGATCGGGATACGTGATGGCACCCGTCGTGCAATCAAGGATGCCGAGAACACGGCCTTGTGTATATTCGGCATTGCAGAACGTGATAGCGAGAGTATTCAGAGCGCTGTCCTTTCACCCGAAAGCACCAGGTCGCGCGCAGCTGCCGCAAGCGCAATGAGTAGCCACCAGGTTATACCTACTTTTGGATAGATCCATAACGTATCGACAATCTGATGAAATGCCATGACAGAAGCGACGACGAGGCCTGCCAATGGTAGCGGTTCTTTGCATCGATAGAAAAATATGCCAACGGCAATGCTCATAAGCACGAAAAGCGTGATCTCACCGAGTGCGCCTTGTTCCGCCAACACTTGAAAATACGCGCTATTTGCATGTGTTCGAACGCCCGGGGCAAAGCGAGAAATTTCCAATTCGAAATTTCCCGGCCCGACTCCCAGCAACGGATGCTCGCGCCACAACGTATAGGCACCGCTCCATAACTCGGAGCGCGTACCTAAGCCACCGTTATAGGCATCCGTGTTCTGGCCGAAAAATCTGGCAGCTGCCGGCGCATGACCACTCATGACGGCGCAAGCAATGCCAAAGATAAGAACAAAAGAACATACCAATCCCGCTGCAATTATTCGCACATGCCGGCCAAATTTCGTGAGCAAAAAGATCAAGACAAAGGCCAAAAGTAACGCCGCAATACCACCGCGCGAGAAAGTTAAAAACGTCGCGATCGTTCCGATTATCAGGGCGATGCGCTCAAACGTCGTCGATGAACGCAACGCAATGAATGCAGCGAGACTCGGAACGACAATGCCAAGATACGCACTGAGTTGATTCGGGCCTTCAAGCGGCCCGGATAGACGCGTAATTGAATGACCAAGAAAAAGGAGACTCTGCGGAGCTCCAACGATCTCTTGCAGTAATGCTAACGATGCCACAAGAATCGTGATCGAGGCCAACGCGAATCGCACAAGCCTTTCGTCAGGATCGACGCGGTAGGCACTATATCCGAGTACAAAAACCGCCAAGAACTCGATATCTTTCAACGTTTCACGAACGGCCTGATGAGCGTAGTTCGCAACGAAACTCGAAAGGATCATCGATATGATGAGGGCGCATTGCGCTCCGGCGAGTAGCCAGAAGGTTCGGCTGAGTCGAGGAGCGCGTTTGCGCGCTTCAAAGGCAAGACCGATTGCCACACCGATAAGAACCGCTTTTGGCAGCGTCACCGTTGTTCCGTCGATCGAAAAATACAACGCAAACGGGGCGGCGCCGAGAAGCGCAATGGCGCCGTACGCCGGCCGCTTTCTCGTGAGAAAAAGTGCCAAAAGGCCGCCGACGAGCGAGAAAAAGAGACTCACTTTTGCACCCGTCGGCGAATTTGTCAGGACGGACGTTCCCTCATACCGTTCACCTGTGACGGTATTGAGGTATCCGACGCTACGCAACAGGACGCTTAAGTGCCTGGTATCTCCTCCGATGCCGATGCGCGCAGGAACAAACGTATGGGCCATGCGCAAGCTCACACGCATGCTCCGATCGTGCGCGCCGGGGGGAATCGCGATGGCAAATCGGTGTGTACCGGCGAGAAAACAGCAACGCACTTGGGGCGGCAAATCATTCAGGCGGACGGAAAACGATTGCGGCAACCCGCGCACCGCATAGGTTGGAATATAAAATTGAATGAGTAGGGTATCCGCTCCCGGAGGCGGTGTGACCCGGAAAGACGCCGATTCGCCAAGCCAGCAACAGGAGCCGCTGTCGGATCCGGGGGCCACGCCCCCAATAATACTGCTTTGCGTGATGCCCGGGGGATAGATTGCCGACTCTGCTGCCGCAAGCGAGTGAGCGAAACAGAGCGCCGCAAGGCCAATACTTGCGAAAAGCACGAGGACGACTCGCCGGCAACGCCATAAACGAACCATACGCTCTTCTTTGAGCATCGATGGCTCTGCACCCGTTATTGGGCGGAGCGAATGCCGTTCACTACGAATACCACCGTACCAACGGCTATGACTCTATGAATGATAAACAATCACTTCCACTTCGCTTGGGTGCAGTAGCCGAACCAAAAGTTGCGGTCATCGTTTTAAATTGGAACGGCTGGCTTGATACCGTTGAATGCTTAGAGAGCTTATTGCGAAGCGACTACGAGAATTTTCAGATCATTGTCTGCGATAATGATTCCGTCGATGGTTCATTTCAGCGCCTTTTAGAGTGGGCCGACGGATCGCTGACGATTAACACCACCGCAGAAGACGCACCCGATTTTTGGTCGTACCAGCCCGTTCCAAAGCCCATTAACTCCGTCGTTTATACTCTTTCGACGGATACGACTGAACCGGAATGTCGCCCCGATACGAAATTGATTTTCATTCAAACCGGATCGAATCTTGGCTATGCAGGCGGCAATAACGTCGGCATTCGATACGCCCAAGCACATAGCCGTGCGAGCTACCTCTGGATCCTCAACAATGATACCGTCGTCGACTCACAGGCGATGCGTTGGATGGTCGAGTGTGCTTCGCGAGATCATCGCATCGGAAATGTCGGTGCAACCCTTCTCCAGTATGGCAAGCCGGATACGATTCAGGCCCTCGCAGGAGGCGCACTTCTTCCCATGATTGGACTTGATACGCAATTCGGTCGTGGAGAGAAACTCGCTGCAACTTCCGACGTTCTCGAGCCATTAGAGCATGTCGTTGGCGCGAGCATGTTCGTTCGCATCGAGGCAGTGCGCGATGTCGGCCTCCTTGACGAATCGTATTTCCTGTACCGAGAGGAGACATCATGGTGCATTAAATTTCGAAAAATGAATTGGAAGCTTTCATATAGCCCGAAATCTATTATTTGGCATAAAGAAGGTCGATCAACCGGATTTAAAAGCGACTTACACGATTATTATTCGGTTCGAAATATGCTCTTTCTTATCAAGGAATACTATCCACGAAGCCTGCCCACGACGCTCCTCTACTGGGCGTGCATTGCCGTTCTTCCCAAACTCGTTCGTATGCAATTTCATCGCGTCTCAAGCGTGGGTCGCGCGTTCCGTGATTTTTTTCGTGGCATCCGTGGAAAATCCGATGCCTTTACTCACAGCTGGCCGCTACTGGAAGCCGCATTACGCGCAGAAGACGAAGCCGTCCGTCGCCGTGCTAGATATCACTCTCGACGGCTCTCGTAACGAGATCGCGAACGCGTTCCGGCGCGAATCGTGAAGCACTTGCGATACCACGCGCAGCCTGCCGATTCCACGCCGATTCGTCGCGATAGAGCCGTAATGTTTCGGCAACAAACGCCGCGGGATTGTCGGCGACGATAATGTCGTCTCCATGGACAAATTCCGTGCCCTCAACACCAATGCTCGTCGTCACCGCCGGAAGTCCGAGGCTGAGACTCTGCACGATTTTTCCTTTCACACCGGCACCGAAGCGAAGCGGCGCGAGAAAAACGCGTGCCGCATCAAAAAGCGGGGTGAGATCGCTCACATACCCCGTAATGCGGACATGCGGAGATCGCAGTTGCATCACGGATTGCGGCGGCTCGTATCCTGCGATGATCACGTGAAAATCAGGATCGTCG
Source organism: bacterium (assembly GCA_021778415.1). Lineage (GTDB taxonomy): Bacteria > Vulcanimicrobiota > Vulcanimicrobiia > Vulcanimicrobiales > Vulcanimicrobiaceae > JAJYCL01. Next base: position 46,594 of record JAJYCL010000008.1, read on the forward strand.
CGCAAGAGTATCGGCAGGATGGTTTCGCAAAGGTAGACTGCGGCATCGACATTGGGCTGATGAGTGAAGTTCCCGACAAAAAGCGCTCCCTGTCGTTCGGAAAAGGCAGGCGGAGAACTTTGCCGAGTCGATTCAATAACGGGAACGATGATTGACTCGATGCCAAAACTTGCTAATACATCGCGCTCAGCACCGCTACAGACAATCGTACGGTCCGCATCGCGAGCACAGGCGAGCTCGCGCTCTCTGGTCTTTTCCCACGCAAGCTCTCGACCGGAAATTTCTGCTTCGCCGCGTTCGCGCAGAAAATGTAAATCAACCGTATCGTACAGCCGCACACTTATAGCTGGACCGGCAAGTGCATGAGCATATCGCTCGTAGAGCTCCGGACGCGAGATCCAGGCGATATCAATCGAAAACGGAATTTCCGCAAACGTCGCCAGCCCGCCGCTAGGATGTTCCAGCACATCGATCCCATCGGCCCGCAGCTGGCTGGCAGATGGTTCATACGCGATTCCGTCGTCGGGCAAAAAGAGAACGTCGTAGCGGAGCGTTCGCAGTATCCGTGCAATTGCGGCGATGCGGCGCGATCCCGCATCGCGATCTAAAAACGGAACATGCGAATCCACCATGAGAAGACGTTTTTTGCCCTGATGTCGTCGGAGCGCAAGCCCTTCTTGGAGTTCCCGAGGCGCGGCATCCAACGAGAGCTCGGCCATTTTCTGCACACATTTCTCGCGGTCCGATTCGGATTTGAGAGAAGTTACGCTTCCGTCAAATGCTATCGCAGTAGGTACGGAGAGAATTCGATGTCCCGCTCGGCGGAGCGTTGAAGCCAGCATCAGCGAGGCATAGGTTGGCGTGGTAAACGCCGGGTCAAATCCGCCAACGCGTGTGAAATCCTCAGTGCGAACGAGCATGAAGGCGGGATTTACATAATCGGTTTCGCGAGTGTAGAGAAACTCGTGGCAAAAGCGGCTCCGGCCAAGACCAACGTCTCCGGCACGGCCGTCACTCCACACAATGCCGCCAGCATGCGCTATTTTGCGATCCCTCGTTTGTAACTGCCCACCAACGATGGCAACCATCGGGTCGGATGCATACGCTGCCAGCAACGCATCGAGCCACCCGATTAGCGGAACAATTGCCGACCCCACAAAAACGATCGCCGTTCCATTGGCCTCGCTGGCTCCGGCGTTACCCCGTTCGGCATAAGAGCCCGCTTGCTCCACAATCGTGATTCCTGAGCACTGCCCGATGAAATCACGGACGGTCGGCTCATTCGGATCGACAACGACGATGATTTCGCATGCCTCGATACCGGGCTCACGTGCAATAGCGTGGAGCGTGTTCACCGTTCCGGTTTTGTTGGCAGCGACAAGGACGATGGAGATTTCCGGGTGGGATAGCGCGAAAAAACCGACGGGCAGCGAAGGAACGTCGCGAGTGATCTGATTTCGCCAACGCTGCTCCTCCTGTAACGCGCGTTGCCACGCCAAAAGCTCGCGCCGTGCTTTGAGAAAACCACGGGCAACAACAGCAGAAAGCCCGTGAGTCCGAAGCATCTCGAGCATCTTGCTCAACATCGTGCGCATAGGTACCTGGAGGCTTCGGCGCATAACAGAAGAACCCTGAACGGCGGTTTGGCTCAAGCATCTCTTCCCCGCCATCACGAGGCTCTCGTCCAACGACTCTATCGGTTTCGTTGGCTTATTTACGAATTGGTGCTTCGAGATCTGAAGCTCCGCTATCGTGGTTCGGCACTCGGCTTTATGTGGACGCTCCTCAACCCGTTACTTTTTATGGGCGTCTACACGCTCGTCTTCGGTGTTTATCTCAAAGTAGGCATTGCCGATTTCCCACTCTATCTGCTCAGCGGATTGCTTCCCTGGAACTGGTTCGCCAATGCGTTGCAAACGGGAACGAGCGCGATTGTCGACGGTCGAATGTACGTGGGGAAGACCGTTTTCCCGACAGAGGCCCTACTCGTAGTCCCCGTAGCCTCAAATCTGATAAATTTTCTCCTTTCGCTACCGGTGTTTGTGGTGCTGTCCATCGCCCTTCACGGGCATCTTGGCATCGCACTTCTTGCATTACCGCTCGTCATTGTTTTGCAGAGCGTCGTCGTCTTTTCTGTTGTTACACTGTTTGCAACATTTAATGTACTCTATCGCGATATGCAGCAGCTTGTATCCTATTTTGTGATGCTGAGTTTTTATCTCACACCAATTTTTTATGCCACAAAATCGATTCCGGAGGCAATTCGGCCATTTGCGGAAATCAACCCAATGGTATCGCTGGTAAGGTGTTATCAACACATCCTTTTTGCGAATACGTTTCCTGCATGGGGCGATCTCGCGTATCTTGCTGTCACCGGCCTTGTCCTCTACGGCATCGCACAAATGGCCTATAATCATTACCACGATTCGTTTGGCGAATATTTATGAGCAATGCTATTAGCGTAACGAATGTTAGCAAAGCATTCCGCTATATCGCTCATGCTCGCTCTTTGACCCTCAAGGATGCAATTGTTCGACGTCTTTTTCTCCCGGACGACCAAAAGAAACAGAGCGTCCAAGCTCTCAGCGATATCACCTTTACCGTCGAACACGGAAAAATGCTTGGCATCATCGGGCGAAACGGATCGGGTAAAACGACGCTTCTCCGGCTACTCGCCGGCGTTTTCCAGCCCGATTCCGGAAGTATCATGCTTGATGGCGCGCTGGCGCCTTTGCTTGCCCTTGGTGCCGGATTTCATCCGGATCTGACGGGGCGAGAAAATGCGCGCATGGAGCTTCTGGTATTAGGGTTTCCGCGCAGCGCAACCGAGGGGAAGATGGATGCGATCATTGCCTTCTCGGGAATCGGCGATTTTATCGATGCCCCGGTGCGAACCTATTCTTCGGGAATGCTCATGCGTTTGGCATTTTCGGTGGCCGTTTGCGTCGATCCGGATATTCTTCTGCTCGATGAAGTCCTCGCTGTTGGAGATGATCTCTTCGCCCAGAAGTGCCTGATGTGCATTGAGGATTTTAAAGACCGCGGGAAAACGATTGTGTTAGTTTCACATAACACAGGAATCATCGAACGCTGGTGCGATCGTGTCCTCTGGCTTGATAAAGGCCAGACCAAAATGTTCGGCGAGCCTGCAGAGGTTGTGCAAGCCTACGCCCAAAGTGACCTTAGCGTCGGATTCGCTGAAAGAAGCGCTTAAGCCACCAGAATTTCCCTGACTGCACAAGATCGATCAGAGTCGCGATTTGCACCGACTCCGACCGAGCCCGCGAGGCCATCGCCTCCATTTGTTCAAGAAGCCGATTTTCGAGATCCGCGACGCTTCCATTGAGCGTTGCGAGGCGATCACGATCACGCGCGTGATCGGTGCGCTCGTTCGTGAGCTGCTGGGATAGCTCTGCTATTGCTCGCTCTTTTGTGGTAATTGCAGCTTCGCTCTGTGCGATCTGCGTCTCAAGTGCAAAAATCCTCGTCCGATTTTGTGCGATTTCAGATTCGTGGGCGGTCAGCGACGTTGAGAGCGCGAGCGAAACTTCTTTGGCCTCTTCTAGTGCGGCCTGTAGCAGCGTCGCCTTCGAGCGATGTGCGACAAGTGCGGTCTCAGCAGCATTCCATTCTCCGTAGAGATTTTCGATGGTTCGCTGATACTCGTCGCCTTCGGCGCGGAGCGTTTCGATTTCCGCCTGCAAGGCACTCGCATCGCTCGCCTGGGAACGCAAGACATCCTTCTCCGATTGAGCAGTCAGGAGGAGGGCGCGAACGCGATCCAGATCCTGTTCTGCGCTTGCAAGAGCGCGAGAAAATTCGGCTATTTGCGTATCGCGGGCAAGCACTTCGGATTGTAACGTGCGGCGCGATTCTTGCAATGATGCCGTCTCGCTATCCTGAAAAGCAAGCAGTTCCTTACTTTCCGCGAGGGCTTGAGAAAATTCAGCGATTTGCGTATCGCGGGCAAGCACTTCGGATTGTAGCGTGCGGCGCGATTCCTGCAACGATGCCATCTCGCTATCTTGAACAGCAAGCAGTTCCTTACTTTTGGCGAGTTCGCTCTGCAAAGCGTCAAGCAACGTCGCATCAATTTTCGTCGTAGGTACGGCGGCTTGTAGTTCCAGATATTTTTGCTCGAATTCCGCTGCCCGAGCGGTCTGCATGACGAGTCGCTCTTGTGCTCGAACGAGTTCTATTTCAAATCGGTGAGCGGCCTTTACGGCAGCATTGGCGCTCGACTGAAGGTTTTCGGTATCGTGAATCCGATGTCGTAAAAATTCGATTTCACGCGCTTCCGCTTCCAGCGTTCTATAGGCTTCTTGTGAGCGCAGCATTTCCGCATTGGCCGTTGCCAAGAATTCACGCGTTTTGGCAAGTTCTTCGTTGGTTACGGCGAGCTGAGCGGATAAAGCTTTAACGGTCTCTTCTTCGCGCTTAGCCCGCGTACGGATAGTGGCAAGCTCGGTATTGACTTCAAGGAAGCGTTTCGACAATGTGCGGAAACGAATTTCGTTACTTAGTGGATAGGCGCGCAAAATGAATTGCAGCGTTTCACACTCCGGATCGCGACGTATTGCGGCGATGGCCTCGGCGGTAAAATCTTGTTCGCGAACGCTTGGAACGAGATCACTTTCACCAAAAAGCGGCACGTTCGTGCGCCCGATATCTTCGAGCCGATAACCGGCCGCAAGAAAGAGCTCCTCTGCTGATTTTCTGGTGAAAAATCGCATGTGCGTATCATCGAGAATCCCGAACTCTTGATAATCGAAGCTTCCATTTAGCAGAGCAAGCCGCACCGCACCGTGCGCGATGTTTGGCAACGAGATTACTGCATAACCGCCTTCGCGGATTAGTGCGCGTGCATCGTCCAGCAAGCGAAGAGGATTACGCAGATGCTCCAAGATATCGGCAAAGACAATAACATCGAACGTGTCATTTCCAACGAGATCGGTGACTGACGCTTCATCAAGATCGGCCACGATAACGCGCGAACAATATTTTCTGGCATCCTCAGCAGCCTTGGGATTGATATCGATGCCGACCGTATCGCATTGCCGGCTTTGCAGCACTTGGCCGAGGTAGCCGCCGGCGCAGCCAATATCGAGAACGCGTTTGCGTTCGCCGATCGCGCTAAGTAAGATACCTAGGCTCGTATCGGACTCGGGAGCATTGCTCACAAAATCGTGTTGTTGTGGGTAATCTTTCCAGCGGTCGATCGAATCGATACTCATGGGGCCTCCGGGGGAGCTGCAACCTGGGAAAGCGCTCGATAAAGAAGGATGCTTCGGCTCTCTTTCAAAGCATGTTCCATCTTCCCCCTGCATGTAAAGTGGGCAATTTTCTTGGATTCTGGCCGTATCGATGCCGCGACGAAGCAATTACAGGACGAACAACGTCGTCTGGCGCGGCTGCGTAGCGATTATGAGACCATTACCCGTAGCCGCTTCCACGCGCTTCGGATGTTTTGGTTTTCCCTCAAGGGCGTATTCGGCTTAGGCAAGGATGATCGATTCGCGGTTTGGTCGCCCGGAGTGACCCCCAGTTTCGGATCGAGGAATGGCCCATCGCATGCGCCCACCCGCACCCCTCAGGAACGGCATCTCTTCCATTCGTGGGCCGATCACGCCACGTTATCGGCCGATCCACCGACGGTCTCGGTGGTTATTCCCGTCTATAACCATTGCGATGTCACGGTTCGTTGCTTGCAGTCGCTCAGCGATATGTGGCCCGCCACCTTAGCGATCCAGGTGATCGTTGTCGACGATGCCTCGACCGATCAGACTCCCTCGATTTTCACCGAACTTACCGGCGTCGATTATGTGCGAAATGCTCAGAACCAGGGATTCGTACGCTCGTGCAATCGAGGTGCTGCCCTGGCTCGCGGCAAGTATATCTGCTTTCTCAACAACGATACAGAAGTTCGCGAGGCGTGGCTCGACCATCTCGTTACCCTCGCCGAATCCGATCCGCTGATCGGCGCGGTCGGCTCAAAACTTATTTACCCTGACGGAACCTTGCAAGAGGCTGGCGGAATCATCTTCCGCGATGCATCGGGCTGGAACTACGGCCGCACGGCAGATCCGAACGATCCGCGGTACAACTATCCGCGCGATGTCGATTATTGTTCGGGCGCCGCATTGATGGTGCGGCGCGATCTCTTTTTGGAGATCGGTGGATTTTGCGAACTGTTTGCCCCGGCATACTATGAGGATGTCGATCTTTGCTTTTCCATTCGATCTCTCGGATATCGCGTTGTCTACCAACCACTCTCGGAAGTGGTTCATTACGAGGGTCTCAGCTCGGGAACCGATATCGCAAGCGGCTCGAAACGTTTCCAGGAAATTAATCGCCCGAAATTCCACGAAAAGTGGTTTCGCGTCCTCGAAGGTCATTACGCACCGCATCCTTCATCCGTTCCCGGTGCGGCTCGCCGCCTCAAAAACGGGCCAACGATCCTGATCGTCGATTCCTACGTTCCACTCTACGATCGCGATGCGGGCTCCCTGCGTTTAATGCAAATCATCCGCCTCTTATGCGAGGCCAATTTCCAAGTTATTTTTCTGCCGGATAACTATGCTCCAATGCAGCCGTATACCGCGGAACTCCATCAGCTTGGCGTCGAAGTTTTGCACCACGTCGAACAAGGACGTTCACAAATCCAGTCGCTCGAAGAAATCTTGCCATTTCTCGATTTCGCGTGGATTTGCCGGCCCGAGCTCTTCCATAAATACGAATCGATGATTCGCCGCAATGGAGCAACAAAAGTTCTTTACGATACGATCGATCTCCATTTTGTGCGCAAACGTCGCGAATACGAACTCTTCGGAGGCAATGCCGAAGATTGGCAGGCGAGCGAACGCGAAGAACTCTCCGCTGCGCGGAAAGCCGATGCAACGATCGTCGTCACTGAGGACGAACGTCGAGTTCTGAACCAACTCGGCATCGATCCCGTCCACGTGATTCCAACGCTTCACGATGCGGTGGTTATTAGTAACCGACGCTCATGTGGCGAACGCAGCGGCCTCCTTTTCATCGGTGGGTACAACCATACGCCGAATGTCGATGCGGCGAAATGGCTCTGCTCGGAAATTATGCCGTTGGTCTGGCAAGAGGAGCCAACGATGAGCCTCACGCTCCTTGGAAGCAATCCGCCCGAAAGCATCCTAGCATTACAATCAAACCTCGTTCGAGTCCCGGGCTACGTGCCCGACGTTGGAAGCTACTTTGAAACTGCGAAATTGTTTGTCGCACCCATTCGCTTTGGAGCCGGAATTAAGGGCAAAGTCGGTCATGCGCTCTCTTACGGACTGCCTGTCGTCCTCACCAGCATCGCGGCCGAAGGCTTTGGATTTACCGACAACCTCGATTGCCTCGTGGCCGATGACGCGCCGAGTTTTGCGGCTGCGATCATCCAAGCCTATCGCGATGAAGCGCTTTGGAATACACTTTCCGCCGGCTCAATGCGCATTCTCGCTCCATTTACTGCAGACGCCATCCAACCGCGATTGATCGGCATGCTTTCGCAGATCGCCGAGATGTCGGCACCCGCCCGCGTCTAACCGATTTTCCGCGCGGTCATAGGGCGACTCCAAGGATATTTAAAGTGGATGCCGCTCTCGATAACATCGTAATCCATCATTTTTATATCGCAAAATCCAGCTTCACGTAAATGCCTACGAATTGCATCGAGCCCAAGGACTCGCATTTCTAAAACGGCTGCGCCTCCGCCGTGAAAAACGAGATCATTAAATCGCTGCCTACGACCATCCACGGTTATGTTGATTAAAGAGCGCGTACCATCCGGATGCGTTTCTATTTCCCAGGTATGAAGCTCTGGAAAATATTCCACGGTTTCCTTGAACGAATGCGGAACGCTAAATACCAGAAGACCTCCTTTATTTAAAAGAGCGCCTAAGCCATTAAATGCCTTTTGAACCGGCGGGACGACATGTTCAAGAACTTCGCTACAAATAACTAGGTCCGCCGAGCCAACCCAATTGGGCCTAGGCTCTAAAATATCGAGCATTGGTTTGCCCGCAAACGTGGAATCGAATTGCGTATTTATGTAGGAAATCTTTGGCCGTAAATGGTGCGTAAACTCCGGCCAATCGCTAATTCCATATGCCAAAATATCTAATCGTTCGGGCCAATGAGCCACCGGATCACAACGACCGAATAACTCACACCCAACTAAATAGGCCAGAGCTCGTATTCTTACGTTCGAACCACATTCGGAACAAACGCCCACCTCACGATCCAAATCTTCGAATGCGTATCCTCGAACCAAAGCTCCGCAAATGTTACACGTGAACGTCACTTGGTGACTTACCCCTTGCAAGGATCGTTCGCTCGATGAGTTCTTGGAAGTAGGCTTCGTAGCTATAATCCGTCCCATCAAAGAGATAAAATCGCTCGTTCGGATCATACCAGGATAGCGTAAAATATTCGGCGACCATCGGATGAATGGGGACGCTTACAACCCCTAGTGGGCCGCGAGAGGAAAGAACAAAATTCTTATCCACCGTCTCACCAATATCGACATCCATCATTCCTGGTATCTGCACGGAAGCAACAGCGATGATGCGTCGTACCAACTCTTTTAGCATGGATTGTGACGGGTGGTTAATCGTCCACAACGGTCGCTCAATCGCGTACACGTTGAACAAATGCTCCCCTATCGCTACGTCGCATTTCGCATCGCGCGCAAAAATACGAGCCTTTTCAATTTTCAAAAGGCGGTCGAGATCGATCTTATATTTATCCCACTGTGTCAGATAATAGTCGAGGATTTCAGCCGCCGATTTCCCCGTTTCAATTTGAGAAAGTACGATTCGATCGCTATAAGGAAAGCGCCCGAATGGGAACGACGGCTCAACCGGATTGTAGGGATTCGTTGCATTGAATGGCCAAAGCGCGTTGAAATCCACCGATGGGAAGCGCACAGTCACGCACGACTGCGGCAAAGCATCTCGCTGCGGGAAAAGCACCGGATCGTGCTGTTCGCAGAGCAAATCGCATACCGCAACATCGTCGCGCGAAATCGTCATGCCCTCGAATCGAACGTTCTCGTAACTTGGAACGTAGTGAACGACGTAATTCTCCGCAATGGCTTGGTTGAGCCCAAAAATTACCGCTATGGCTTCGGCCTGGCAATTTCCATAGATGATAATTGTGCGCTTCTTACTCACGTGGCCACCATGGAAGTGAGGCTATCCCGAACCATCTGCTCGAAATATTCACGATACGTCAGCATTTCTCCCATATAGGAAAATTTCGCATCGTTCTTATACCAACGCAAATCAAACGTTCGCGCAACGTGAGGGTGAATCGGGACGGTAGCCTGCCCAAAAAAATCTTGCTCGCCGAACCGATGCATCAGTTCCACTAGCACTTTTCGCGAAATAGGTGGCTTCTCTCCGTACATGCGTTTGAGAATACCAAAGACAAGTTCGCTAAAAACCTCGTTTGTCGGCGCAGTCGAATTCCAAAAAAGTCGGGTGCGAGACACATGCTCACGAATGTAGGGAGCCATCGAAAATTGCGTTCGTGCATCGAGCATCGATAAACGCTCACAATCCTCTTGCTCGACGGCTCGCAGATCCGGCCACGCGTCGTTCCATTCAACGGAGCAGTAATAATCGACAATTTTTTCGGGAGGAACACCGCGCTCCAGGCAACTGACGATAAAGCTATCGCCTTTCGGAAATCGACCATGTGGATACTGCGGAGGATCCGCTCTATTAAATGGATTGATACACGTAAACGGCCATAAATGCCGTATCTCAAGCGACGGAAACCCGATTCCTCTGCAATCGATCGGAAGCCGATCGAGGATGGGCTGCGCATCAAACGGTTCTTGATGGAGGAACAGCGTGCAGTCGCCGATTTTCGGGGTCGTCGCCATCGATGCGAGGTGGACGATCCGATACTTTCCGCTGATTCCGACGATCCGAGCCAATACCGCAGCAACGCCCTCAGCTAAAGCGTCACCATATATGATGATATCCTTCACAAGGAGCCCGACTGCTTAGCCGAGGTAACCGACTCAACCAGGTCCGCTAGTTCTCCGACATTCGCAAGTTCGGAGACCGCCTCAAACGGCAATTCAATTCCGAATGCATCCTCGATATTCATGATCAAAATGGCATGCGAAAGAGAATCCCAGCCATCCACCGTAGCACTTGTCGTTTCGCGCGTAACCAAGGTTTCGGGGATAAGGTGAAACGTTGCGGCAACGGTTGAGCGAATGCGTAAGAAGATTTCCGTTTCGTTCATGGTCCGCTGAACTTTCTCGGCTCAAACTGTCCTCGTAGGTACAGTTCCTTATTCTTGGCCCGGCTAAGCTTTCCGCTCGTGGTTTTCACGAGCATCCCGCGTTCAACGGGGATAAAAGCGTGGAGCGCGAGGCCCGTCCGCTCGAGGACGATGCGTTTAACCTGGTGGCCGACATCCGCGGCTTCATCCCGACATTCTGCCAAAATGACCATCACCGTCGCGTCACTTCGTTCTTCATCGATACCGATGGCGACGGATCGCCCCGGTATGATCTCTGGAATATCCGCCATAAGGGCTTCCATTTCATGGGCATAATAATTTCGGCCGTTGATGATAAGCATATCATCGAGTCGCCCGGTAACATAAAGCTGCCCCTCGCTGAGGTACCCCATATCTCCCGTGGCGTACCATCCATCAACGAGTCGCTCACGAGATTTTTCCGGTAGGCGATAATAGCCGCCAAATAAGAACGGGCTGGCTATGTAGATCTCCCCAACCTCGCCGTCGGGCAGTTGAACGTGCGTGTTCGAATCGAATATGCGGAGGTCCACACCGGGAACTGCGAATCCGCACGAGAGATGGCGCTGCTCGATGGTTCCGCTCGCCGTTTCGGCCACTCGGACCGTAGATGGGATGCCAATCGGCGTTTGGGTGACGGCAAAGACGTTTTCCGCCATCGCGTAGCTAACGGCAAGCTTCTCTGCCGAAACCCCACTATCGCGAAAGCGGTCGACGAATCGATCGAAGGTTGTGATCTTGCACGGTTCCGAACAATTGATATAGGCCCGCATCGAAGCAAGATCCCAGGTAGCGCTGCCTCGGACTGCATTGACCATGTGGGAGAAGGCAAAGTTCGGAAGCCAGCAAAAAGTAGTTCGAAATTTCTCGATCGCATCGAAAAGAATGCGAGGGCGTAAAACCCATTCGAATGGATCGAGTGCGACGAGATGCGTCCCCGATAATAACGATCCCATAAAGCAAGCGATAAATCCCATATCGTGATAAAGCGGCAGCCAAGAGACGATCGAATCGGCATCTGTAAAGCCGATCGTCTGCGCATATGCAGCATGATGATCGAGCAGCATGCGATGCGTAAGCATCACGCCCTTTTTTAACCCGGTTGTGCCGGAACTGTGTTGTAAACATGCGATATCGTCGAGGCGAGCATCGAAGCCGGCAAAATCGGTATCATCGCCCGCAAATCGATCCAAGATTGAATCTTCTGCAATGCATATCGCTATCGAAGAGGCAGCGGCAGATTCCCGGGCCGAGCCCGCGTTTTCCGGGTACGTAACGATGAGCCGAGGCTCGATGCGCGCGAAGAGCGCTGCGTGATCGGCCCAGTACAGCTCGGAACGTTGCTTCGGCGATGGGAAAGGCATAAACGATGGGATCGCCCCGGCGAGTATTGCTCCAAGGTAGCTATAGAACTGGTGCGGCGAGTGCCGCAAGATGACGAGAACAATGTCTCCTGGGCGAATGCCAACGGAACGGTAGTAATGGGCATACGCGCAACTCCGCCTATAGAGCTCGGAGTACGATATGGAACGAGCATTTCCCGACGCTATGGAAGTGCAAAAACGTTCGTCGGCTTTGCAATCCGACAACTCCTGAAGAACCTGAGCGATATTTCGCGCCACCGGTTATTTTCGTTCCCCGCTTTTTTCGAGTAGCCGTAGCTCCTGGCTAGCTTTTGGCGAAATTTGGACGTCGTACATGAGTGCATTTAAGAGCAACTGAAAGCCCATCATAAACGGCAGAACGGCAAGCATGACCGTGCCGATCGGTTTCGGAAGGTGAGTATAGAATCCGTTAATCCACTGCGCAAGGCCGAAAATAAACCCGAATAAAACGAGGAGTAGGCCGACGAAGAAATAGAGCGTCCCGATATTAACGTCAAACACTAAATACTGGATGGCGAAGCGTCGTAGCGTCAATCGAGCGAGTTTTGTTGGAAATTCAAAGGCGACTCGGGTGATCGAAAGCGAACTCGGTACGTCCGTATATATCGTTGGCATCTCAAGTTCGAGAATTGGCAAGCGCTTAAGGCCCAGCTCACTCAATACGGAGATTTCAAAGAAGTACGAATCTGCAAATGATTGCCACGGAATAAGCGCAAGTACACGGGCCCTAAACGCGATATATCCGTTGGTAGGATCGAGTAAATTCCAGTAACCCGACGCTGCCTTTGCGAACAGCGAGAGAACGGCATTCCCGAAAAAACGCGTTTTCGGCATAAGACTCGTCACTCTCGCATCGAAGAATCGACTCCCCTTGATAAATGCAAGGCTTGCGTCGCGCTCAAAAGCAGCTCTCATCACAGGGATGAAAGCCGGGTTCATTTGGCCGTCGGCATCTATTTTTACGATAATCTCGGGCGTCAGCGCTAGGGCCGACGCTATTCCCGACTTCATTGCAGCGCCGACGCCACGGTTGGCAGCGTGCGTAATGAGCACAACTCTCGAATCGTTCGAATACGCATCAGCGACGAGCTTCCCGCTCCCCTGCGGGCAGGCATCATCGACAACGATAACTGCATCACACACCAAAAGCGCGGAACGAATGACTTCCAGAATTGAGCTTGCGGCGCGGAACGTCGGAATGATGGCACAGACAGTAACTGAGCGACTCGTCACGAGTTGCTCTTTGGCCAAGGGCGATACGAGAGATGAGGTATCCAAGGCCACGAGATGTTAGACGTTACGAATGGACTTCCCGGTAGGGCCCTTACCATGCTTTCAATCTCCAAAAGGACTTAGCACAAAAAGGCGGCAAGGGAGCAGTTGGTTTGCGCATGCACCACTAAATTCTGAGGGCACCTTTGTACGCCGCAACACAAGTTCTCGTTGGTCTCCTGGTAGCGCATATCGCGTGGCTGTTCTTCTTTCTCACGGGTCTGCTCGTCGAGCCGGCTGGAACCGCGCGCCCCGATAATGCAGGGCGAGCGTTGCTCCGCATCGTCATCGCTACCGCCGTTGGCTTTGCCATCTGTGGATTCGAGGGCTTCGCCCTTGGACTCGTTGGTTTGCTCACCGTACCGGGAATCCTCATAATGGTCTGCGTGAATTTGGGGGCATTCCACGTCATTCGCCGAGAGAACCCGTTAAGCAAAGCCTTCTGGATGGAGCGGCACCGAGATTTCCGTGCCGCACTGAGTATTCCATCCATCGTTTTATATGATGTGATGCTAATACTCTCCACACATGCGGCGATGCCGGATGTCAGCTCGGATGGCGTTCGCATCCACCTAGCCTACGCGTACGAATGGTTCCGGGAAGGACATATTTACGCCGACTATCGCTTTCGATTTCCATATTATGCATTTAATTACGAGATTCTCTATGCCTGGATGTTTGTGGCACGGGTTGGCCGATACATTCCGTTTCTAAATTGGCTTGCGGGCACCGTTGCCTGCCTGGGCATCTATGGAATCATCGCGAGCATAAACGAACAGACTCGACGGGTTGCCAATAAATTGTGGTTCGTCGCGGAGAACATCGTCTACATTGCACTTCCATTAAGCGTTGTCGCTAGTGCCGTGTTTCTACGCTGGACTGATACGGCCATGGAAGACACCGCCACGGGCATGTTTTTCCTCGCCGTTATCGCTGCCGTTGTGCTTTCCGTGTTGTCTGCAAATCGGCGACATCTCCCAGCAGCAGTATTTTGCCTGGCATTTTTAGCCGGCATGAAACCTTCATTTGCTGTTTTCGTACCAGTTGCGTGCGCCTTTCTGTTTCTTGTACTCAGAAAGAACATGCCTGCTGGAAAACTACTTGCGATGATACTGCTCCTTTGCGCACTCTCTTCTACGTGGTACATAAAAAACTGGATTCAGGACGGCGACCCCGTCCCTCCCGTGTTCAATCTCATGTTCCGAGGCCACGATCCGAACTTCACGAAAGCGCAGTGGCAAGCTATTGAGAACGACTTGCATACCAAGCGTACCTTTTCATCGCTTGCCGCCTACCCATGGCGAGTCTTCACGAATCCGCTTTCGCTTGACTTTCGGGAGTATGGGGTAACGGCGGTAATATTTTCGCTATACGCCATTCTTGGAACGTGGATCTATTTTTTGGTTAAGACACGACGGAGCCAAAAGGAAAGGGCAATAACATGCCTTCTCATGTGGGCACTGTTGGGCGTCGCCTATATTTTTGCTTCGTCGACGCTTGTTCGATATTCGCTTCTCTTCTATCCGACCATGGCGGCCGCCGGCGGCAGCGTTCTTCTCTATTTTGCTCAAGAGATACCCTACGGAATATTTATCGCTCCGATTCTTGCAATTACCGCAATTTTTCCGTCACCAAATTCAAGTGATTTCTATTCGAACTTCCAATTCATGGGTTACACGGCACTTTCCGACTATATGCCAAGTGACGATGCATTTCTTGATCGAAATCTTGCCGCATACGCAGAAGCCCGCGGAATTCTTGATTCACGAGCGCTAAAGCAGCCACAATATAATACCGTCTTACTAGTTCAGGCGGAGCTAAACTATTACGTAGAGCTGCACGGCGCCCATGCATTCGGAGACTGGTTTGGACCCGGGAGTTACCAGATTTTAGCTGCCGCAATCGATTCCGGCAACGCAATGGGCTATATGAATGCGAATAAAATTGGAGCGATTGTCATCGATACTCAAAGTGGCGCACTCGCTCCCGATGAAGTACAGTTTTTGAGGCGGCAAATTCTTAAGGGAGGCTTTCGTGAGGCCTCAACATCAGACGCCCATTTCGAAGCCTTTGAACGTAAAATCTAATAGAAAAAGACGCGCTGAAGAATAATTCCGAGCGATCGCCGGTCTTTCATATTTTTAGGATCTATCGCGAACGGCGTAAACGCCGGCTCTGTTTGCAGCCGAAACCGAAAAATTCCCGATTTTGCTCTGACCAAGGGCGGAAGCGACATTCTCACGCTTCTCATTCCACTAGAGAAGCAGCAGAATTTCTGCGCTGGTTGGTTTAGAGGTGTGACAATCAGAGAAATAGGATGTCTTGCAAACCAATTTACAACAGAGTCGTCGCCTCCAGGCACATAGAAAACCAGCACGAAATTCTTGTCTCCGGCTCGATGATACGTGGAAATATCCACCTGCGGCTTTGTTAGGCAGCACACCAGATCTGTGGAGCGCGCAACATACAAGCCCCGGTATTCGGTACCGCCCTTGACCTCATTTGGAACGATGACTCCGCCTGGGACGACTCGGGTCGGCCCAGGCTTTGCCCCGGAACTGCAGGCCCCAAGCAGTATGATCAACGCACTTATCAACGTGCAACGGAGAAGGCGATAATCCACGCTTCACTCTTTACCGACCGCCGCATTCACTCCCGCAGATTCTTGCCTTTTGGCGGGCGACTTCAGCTTATAGCAAGAATACCAATCGAATGCCTCAGACACGCGTAGAGGATTATGAACCCAGATTTTTTGGGCGCTATCTCCTCGGACATATGCCGAGCGAACGCGCCGTAAATATGTATCTTCGAGCCTCACGTTCGTTCGACACTCTCGACGATGCTTCTCGGCGACTGATGAGCTTGGCATATCGCTATCCATGGTTGCTTGGAGCGATTGACAACGGGCTTGCTCTAAAAGGCAAGTCATCATCATTACGATTTCGCATTTGGGCTATGTCCGCAATTCTGGAGACGTGCCCAGAATATTTTTCCTATTTTTCACCAGTTACAGGAATACGAGCCGCTCTTAAACTTATTTTTGCAATCCTACGAGCACCATTTCGAGCGCTTATCGGGATTATCGTCGTGTCAGTTAACGAATGAAACGATTCGACTGCATTGTCGTAGGATCAGGTGCTACGGGCTCGATTGCCGCTCAGGCGCTGCTCGCTCAAGGGTTCAGCGTTCTTATGCTCGACGCCGGTCAACGTGATCTTGACTTTCAATCCTTAATACCTGAACGTTCGTTCATGGATTTGCGCCAAAGTGATCCTGAACAGTACAAGTACTTTCTCGGCCCGAATCTCGAAACTCTCGGGCCTCAGCCCGGCGAAGGTTACGCACACCTTACACCTCCGAGGCGTGCACTGTTTAAAGAGGTCCAGCGTTTTCTCCGGAATCGTTCTGAAACGTTTTCGGCAGTTGAGAGTCTCGCATTTGGAGGTCTCGGAAGTGGTTGGGGTCTCGGATGCAACGTGTTCTCCGATTCGGAGCTGCAGCAAGCATCGCTTCCCATTTCGGAAATGCGAGATGCCTATCAAGCTATCGCTGATCTTATCGGAATTTCGGGCAGTGCGGACGATGCATCGGCATATACCCATGGCGGCCTGTCAGGGGTTCAACCGTCCGTTCCGCTCAATCCAACGGCAGCCGCAATTCTTCAAAGCTATAAACGCCAACGTTCGCGATTTCAAAAGCAAGGGTTCCAGCTAGGGCGACCGGCTCTCGCTCTTCTTACCGAAGCGAAGGATGGCCGTTCGCCGACGACACTGCGGGACATGGATTTCTACTCGGATGCCGAGCGGGCTGCTTGGCGCCCATGGATTCTTGTCGATCAGTTGAAGCGATCTCCAGGATTTTCCTACATAGGAAATTCACTTGTCACCCGGTTCACCGAGCGAGACGGAGTGATCCAAGTACATGCTCTGAATATGCAGACTCTTGAGAATGACTCGTATACTTGCGCCAGGCTCATTCTGGCGGTTGGCGCCATAGGATCGGCAAGAATTGTACTTCGATCGCAAGATGATCTAACGACGCAATTACCCCTTCTTTGCAATCCGTACACCTATATGCCGTGTATCGTACCCGCTCGAATCGGGAAGCCCGTGCCAGATCGCGATATGGGACTTGCCCAGCTCGTCCTTTTTCATGATCGTGATAACAGCCACACCGATATCGCCCAGGCATCGCTCTATACCTATCGATCACTGCTACTCTTTCGCCTCATGAGCGAAATGCCACTCGGCATACGAGATGCACGCATCATACTTCAGGCCCTCACACCTGCGCTTGTCATCGCGGGAATCCACCATCCCCAACAACAGTCGACCCTGACGTACCTTGTTCGAGAGCTCGACGCCACAGCGCCTACAGGCGACAGAATTGCAATTTCATCAGCGGAGTCAGAGAAAGACTACAATAATCGAGAGCACCGAGAACGTTGTTTTATACGAGCGCTTAGAAGCATGGGCGCGTGGACAATAAAACGAGTGCATCCGCGACGCGGTGCGAGCATCCATTACGCCGGAACACTTCCGTACAGCACGCAAGAGAAGGACTATTCCCTCAATCCCGATGGCCGATTACATAAACATAAGAACGTATTCGTCGCCGATGGGTCAGGATTCACGTTTCTTCCAGCCAAGGGGTTGACACTCTCGCTCATGGCTAACGCGCATCGTGTCGCCAAAGCCGTCGGCCTGACAATGCGATCATGATAAACGAACGCCGATCCGTACTCGTAACCGGCTGTAGCGGATTTATCGGGCGGGCGCTTGCCGAACAACTGCTAACAGAAGGCTGGTATGTCATTGGAGCGGCTCGCACAGACCCGAAAATCGCCAACGCCTCTTTCGAATATCGCCGGCTTGATCTTTGCGAAGAGCCACTTTCACCGTTGCTCTTCGATGGTGTCGATGCATTTATTCATGCCGCGTTGATCGCTCAAAGCGCGAAAAGGGATGCCGTAGCAGACAATGTCAATGCGGCGATGAGGCTTCTCGAGGCTGCACGTTCGCAAAAGGTCACGAAGGGCATTTATCTTTCGAGTATGGCAGCTAGCGAAAACGCACTTTCTGACTACGGAAAACAGAAATTTGCCATCGAAGCGCTCTTCTCTGCGAGCGGGTATATGAATGTCAGGCCGGGGCTCGTCATTGGCGATGGCGGCTTGTTTCGGTCCCTGGCACGTTCTCTTAAGGCTCGCCGAATCGTACCCTTGATCGATGGGGGACGACAGGCATTAGAGACCATATTCCTTGATGACTGCGTAGAGATTCTTTCCTACAATTTAAGCGTGCCAAGGCAAGACGGAACATTTGCAATCACCTCCAACGCGCCAATTTTGTTCCGCGAATTCTATACCGAACTTGCTCAATGTCTCAGCGTCGAACCTTTGTTCATTCCCGTCCCGTTTCAACTTGCCGATTACAGCCTTGCCGCAGCTGAATGGTTGCGCGTTACCCTGCCAATAAATCGTGATAATCTTTTAGGGCTCAGAGCCATGCGAGCAAACACTATTGAGCGCCTTACTCGCCCCGTGGTTTCTCTGCGGGGGGCAAAAGAGAGCATTCGAATTGCGGTCGCGCGAGCTGGGCAAATCTGATGTACGGCAAGTTTATCTCAGTTGCGTATGCGGCGTATGAAAAGTTCGTCCCGGACCAAGTCAGAAAATTGTTTTCTCCATTCGTGCATTCGAGAGACTCATTAGCCCTCTTCGTCAATTACATTTTGATCGGAATTACGGGAGAGGCCATTCTTTTTGTGCTCTTCTGGGCTCTCCTTGGGTTTGGAGTGAATCGCGTTTTAGCATTAGGGATAAGCTACACCGTGGCAGTGAGCGCGCAGTTTGTCCTTAATAAGTACTGCAATTTCCGAGCCTTCGATCGAACTGTGGTGCAGCAAGCGAGAACCTACGTCGTAATAACCGCCATTGTCTATGCCGTATCCATCCCGATCATCGAGATTACGGTTCGCTTTCTGCATCTTGGCGCCATGGTCGGCCTGCTTTTCACCGTACCCATTTGCCTACCGATCGGGTATCTCGGTAATCGCTACCTTACCTTCGGCCCCGGGATTCTCGGAAGAATCAGGGAACGGTTCAACCACATGTTCTCGTTTCTTCGCGGAAAACTTCACGGCATGAGTTTTGGAAGCCTCATTTTTTTGGAATTTGAGGGCTTCACTCAGTGGTTAATCGGCAATCTTCCTGGGGCGGTCGGCTTTACGGTTCGGTACATCCTTTATAAGTTGATGTTTCGGGGGCTGAAGGGCTTTTGCTGGGTTCAACCGCGAGTCACGTTTGTCCATTCCAATCGCCTAAACGTGGGCAAGAATTTCGGCTGCAATTCAGGCTCATATATCAACGCCATCGGCGGTGTGAGTTTCGGTGACTACGTTCTTATTGGTTCGAACGTCACGATATCGTCTGGCACGCATCCGATCGACGGAGAGCTCCCACCTGTCTTTGCTCGCCGAGCAATTCCCAGCCCAATTTGCGTTGAAGATGATGTTTGGATCGGAGCCGGTGCCGTTATTCTGCCCGGCGTGACCCTGCGCAAAGGATCAGTAATCGGAGCGAACGCTGTTGTAACGCACGACACCGAGGAATATTCCGTCAACATCGGAGCCCCGGCGCGCAAAATTCGGTCAAGGCATA
Organism: bacterium; assembly: GCA_021778415.1. Classification (GTDB taxonomy): domain Bacteria; phylum Vulcanimicrobiota; class Vulcanimicrobiia; order Vulcanimicrobiales; family Vulcanimicrobiaceae; genus JAJYCL01. The sequence goes on from JAJYCL010000008.1 coordinate 66,208, forward strand.
GTTCGCAACCCTCAGCGTAGCGGTTTCCCAAGCAACCGTGAATCGACCTCGCTTTCTGAGTGTCCGATCCAGCTTCATCACAAAAATGAAAATCAACCACACGAATTGAGCAATTAGCGTTATGAGTTAGCTCTTGCCCCGGGCATGACGTAATCGATGATGTCATGGGCCGGCCCAGCGCCGATGTGCCTCCGTGGAGACCTGGAGAACCAACGAAAGCGGATGGCGTAGCGCCCCACGCCAGATTAGGGTTGGCTGCGTGAGTATCCAAGGCTTCCTATTGCCGCATGGAAAGGCTAATTTCATGAAAGAGTGTACATATAGAGCTGGCGGAAATAGCGGTATGAAGATCATTATTCGCTGGATTTTCGCGCCGTGACGGTGGAGGAAAAAATGCGTTTTACAGACGAACAGAACGGACCCAAACGAGCGTGGTACAAGTCGCCAAACTGGCTTCTATTGCTTCCGGTGGTACTTTTCGGAATTTGGATTTGGCATAACCTGACTTCGACAGCACCAACCACATCGATTGTTGCAATGACACAACCGGTCAAGAAGGTCCTACTAGTATCGATTGGGCCGAATCTTTTGGCTAATCCAACGTTCGCAAAAGCGGGAGCTGGCTGGACCGAGTATCACAACGCAAAGCCGATGACGGTTAAATACGCTGCGACTAACGGTGGTGAAGCGATAATCGGTCTCAATAACGCGGTTAACAGCGTACAGGAACTCTATCAGATGCAACCCATGGGCGATAAGCCTCTCATTGTAAGCGGCACAATTCGCATCGCAGGCGCACCACTACCAGCTCCGGCAAGCGTAAGCATTATGTTTGTCAATTCCAACAACACAGCCAAGGGTGTCTTTAGTGTGTCGACAGCTAACGGGATAGGATCCTTTCCCTTTAAAGTGGCCTATGTCCCGGACGGAAGTGCCAAACAGTTTGTCGTTGCCATAATTACGGGCCCAGCATCAAACGATACCACGACCGTATCTATAGACCACCTCTCCGTTACAAAACAACGTCAAAACTAGCTTAGCGATAGTGAATCAGATGATGCAAGCTCCGAGAAAATGGATATTTCTCGTTCCGGCTGCGGTGTTGTCACCACTGGTACTTGCCCTTGTTGTAATCAAACTCGTTCGAATCGATTGGCTGCGCGGTGACTCCGCGATGTACTTTCAAGTTCTTCGAAATATTGCCGCCAACGGAACCCCTACGAGCAGTCTCTATCGGCACATCATCGCGTTCACACATAGTGGACTGGCCAAGATGACAGCAACAGGAATCGCCAGTTCGACTCTCATTCCCCCAGCGGATGGAAACTCAAATATTCTTCACCTCCATTCGTATTTCATATTGTTTCCGTTGGGCTTATTGGCAAAGATTATTCCAGTAGATTTTCTACTAGCCGGCGTCTTCGTTCTTACATTTGTTGGGTTGGTCTATCTCGTTGTTGTCGTTCTTCTAAAGAAATCGGTCCCAGTTACCAGCATAATTCTTCTGGCGTTAATTATAATGATCCACCCCGCCTGGAGTAGAAGCGTCCTATTTGGGCAGTTCTACCCAGATCGAATATTTATGTTAGCTGGGTTCCTCCTGATGTTATTGGCCGCGGGGACAAAGCAGTCGCGAGCCGCGCTTGTCGGGATCGCGGTCCTTTGCGCCTCCATAGACGAGCGCGGGGCACTTTCGGCCGGCGGCGCACTTTTACTGTATGTGCTCCTGTATTGGCGAGCCGTTCATGATAAATTATTTAAACTAATTACCGCGGCCATGCTTCTCATATTCGCCGAATTGATGTTTAGGTTCGTAATTCATAATGGCGCCTACGGAAGCTTTATGCCAACCAATATATATTCTCTACTTATAGAGTTGAGCCAGCCGAGCTTCACAAATGGTATCTATACATTTCTCTTTGTAAATCTCGCCTTACTGATTATCGCATCGTTCGAATGGCGTGCCGCTCTGATAGCGTTAGTCATGATGCTTCCAAATATTCTTGGCAATATCGGCGGAGCAGAGAAAACGGGCTGGAGCACGCATTACCCATCATTCTATTTTCCGATCCTCGTATGGGCCGCCACGTTTGGCTTAACGCGCGCCTATCAGCTTGCCAGCAAAGTTAAACTGAAATGGATCTTCTATACTGGCGTCTCCGCCATGTTACTCCTAATCTGCGTCATTAGGCCGTATGCGGTTCCACCGCAGCTAAGCCTTGCGGAACTCTCCCGGAATTTCGTGCCTACGCTCATTGCCCAAAGTCAAAACTATATTAGCCCTGCAGGCATCGAACTCTACCGGTCGGGAGAGCTTCTGTCGGCGGCCATACCGGAGGGCGCGACTGTCACGACGGTCGAAGGCGGCATGCCGTTTCTCTATCACAATCGCACGCTGTATTTTTTCCCAATGGATCTTGACCAGGCCGACTACGCAGTTCTTCCCGTCACTCGGGGCAAGAACGGCTTAGTATATGGAGGCATTGTGAGCGTTCTCGGCCCCGCGGAACAGCAACTCATTAACTCGGTTATCGCAAAGCGAATGCGATCTGACGGCTATGATCTGGATCATCCGAATATCATATCCGGCCTCGCAATTGCCGTTATAAAGCGGAACACTCATTGACGGCGCCACCAGAAACACTGCAACGAACGGGCTAGGGCACCGAAATCCTAAGGCCGAATAAACCGCCAGTCGGACGGAAGTTACGCATTATCGAGAAAGCAACTGCACTTATGACCGATTCAAAGAAACTCAGTAGCGAGGATTTAAAACGCCATCGCAAACGATTGCTCAGGATGCATTTCGACAGTGGAGTTGGCCATATTGGAGGCAACTTGTCTGCGCTTGACGCGATGCTCGTCGTCTTCCATGAATTCTTGGCCCCTACCGATACGTTCGTGCTTTCAAAAGGACACGCTGCCGGGGCGCTCTATGTAACACTGTGGGGCCTAGGTCGACTAGGCGATGATGATCTCAAGCAATTCCACGGCGAGGACACGCTACTTCCTGGGCATCCGCCAACCATCGGAATCCCCGACATTCGTTTTGCAACGGGTAGCCTTGGGCACGGCTTATCGCTTGCCGCCGGCACTGCCCTCGGGCTACGCTTTCGGGGGGAAAACAGCCGCGTGTTCTGCCTTACCTCGGATGGCGAATGGCAGGAGGGCTCCACATGGGAAGCTCTGATTTTCGCGACGCATCACGCGCTCACAAATGTCACGATTCTCATAGATCATAATGAGTTACAAGGTTTTGGCACAACATCTGAGGTTGCATCGATGTCTCGATTGTGGACACACCTTGAAAGTTTTGACGTCGATATTCTTGTCGTTGACGGCCACGATCCCGACGCGTTACGAGACGCTCTAAGTGCAACGCCGGATCGACTTCGAATAATTGTTATGAAGACCGTAAAAGGGCACGGTGTAAGCTTCATGGAGAATCGCATGGAGTGGCACTATCTCCCGCTCAACGAAGTTCAATATCAGACGGCGATTCGGGATATTTCATCGCTATGAGAAAACAACTTTGCGATGCGCTTCTTTCGCGATCCTCAAACGAGAACATGATTTTTCTCACCGGAGATTTGGGCTTCATGGCTCTCGAACCGCTGCAGCAGAGCATGGGAAACCGCTTCATCAATGCGGGTCTTGCAGAACAAAACATGATTTCCGTCGCCGCAGCATTGGCGGCCCAAGGATTCGAAGTATGGGTTTACAGCATCGCTTCTTTTCTGTTCGCGCGCCCATTCGAACAAATTCGAAACGACGTTGCATTCCACCATCTTCCAGTTAACTTTATCGGAAATGGCGGCGGTTACGGATATGGCGTTATGGGGCCAACGCATCATGCCATAGGCGACTATGGAGCACTTCTTACGTTGCCAAATTTTGAAGTCTTTGTCCCGGTTTTTGATGAGGACGTCAATGTAGCTGTGTCGCGAGCAGCTGCATCGAAAAACGCAACCTATGTGCGACTTGGACGTACGGAAACCGTACCCGGTTATCCCGTCCCGCCATACGATCGACTGCGTCAACTCACCCGTGGCGACGGCGGAACGCTGATCGCGGTTGGCCCACTAGCAGGGCTCTATGCCTCGGCATTTGCGGGTTTACCGATAACGGAGCGCCCAAATATCTGGGCTGCAGCGGAAATATGCCTAACGCCGGACGCTATTCCGAAGACGCTTCTTGAACAGATTCTGCAAGGCCCTGGTCTTTGCATCGCTGAGGAACACGTAAGACATGGCAGCTTTGCCTCAGATTTTATGCTTCGCCTCTCATCTCTCGGTGTCTATCCGAAACTCTTTCACCACTCGTGTGCGCTCGCCCATCACTATGACCGTTACGGCTCACAAACGTATCTACGAAAGAAATCTCAACTGGACCCGGAAGCCGTCCTGGCCGTTCTCAACTCTTTCAAGGAGAAAGCCGTGCAATTACGATGATGGACCACCTTACGGCCTATGTTCGCGCCCTTCGCGGTCCTATTATCGTAACCGGAGCGGCGGGGTTTGTTGGCGCGAACCTTTTCCACAAGCTTTTGGCCGTGCGAAACGATGTCTTTGCGATTCAGAAGACAGAACATAATTGGCGACTCATCGACACACCTCTCGAGAACATAGTCACCGTCGATCTGACCGACGCGTCCGCAATCAAAAACCTCATTCAAGAAATTTCTCCTCAAACTATATTTGACTGTGCAGCGTATGGCGCCTATTCGTTCGAGGGGAGCGCAGAGCTCATTTATGCAACCAATTTTAGCGCGGTTGTCGGGCTCATCGAAGCACTACGGAATCGCTCAATAGCGGCCTTCGTTCACGCCGGAACCTCCTCGGAGTACGGCGGCAATAGCGCTGCACCGTCAGAAGATTCTGTCTGCGTGCCGAATAGCAATTATGCGGTTTCGAAACTTGCGATTTCTGAATATCTTAGATATGTGGGAAAATTCAATAATTTTCCCTGCGTGAACCTGCGCCTCTATTCCGTGTACGGTCCACTTGAAGATACATCAAGGTTAATACCGAACCTCCTTCGGAAGGCGTCGCAGGGATCACTACCTCCGTTTGTCGATCCCGAAATTTCGCGCGATTTTGTCCATGTCGATGACGTATGTGCCGCATTTATTTTGGCGGCGGCAAAAATGAACCCGTCATTTTTTGGCGAGACTTTGAATATCGGCAGCGGCATAAAAACCACGATACGCGATCTCGCCTTTCTGACAAAGCAAATATTTTCCATATCCGAGGAACCATCGTTTGGAAGCATGCCCGGCCGCGACTGGGACCTTCCGGACTGGTATTCCGACCCGACCAAGGCCCGTAGCATGCTGGGATGGGAAGCAAAAATCGATCTCGGTCAAGGGTTACTTTCGACCGCAGATTGGGTGAAAAACCTGAGCGAAGCCGAGTTTCAAGTTACAGCGAATAAGGCGATGCGCAAGAAGCGGCGTAGCGTTTCTGCCATCATTGCTTGTTATAAGGACCGGGAAGCCATCCCAGTAATGTATCGGCGGCTTACAGATACATTTCGCACGATGGGGATCGATTACGAACTCATCTTCGTCAACGACTGTAGCCCGGACGACACGGCCGAGGTTCTCCGAGCAATGAGTGCATCCGACCCGAAAGTGATCGGGATCAGTCACTCAAGAAGCTTTGGATCTCAGATGGCATTCAGAAGCGGCATGGAACTTTCGACGAAAGAATCCGTCGTTTTGCTTGATGGCGACCTGCAAGATCCACCGGAACTCATCCCACAATTTTATGCACAGTGGGAGGAAGGCTACGACGTCGTCTACGGTCGACGCGTTAAGCGCGAAATGCCCTTCGTACGGGGCCTTTTGTATAAACTCTTCTACCGCATTTTCGCCGCATTTAGTTATGTGAAGATTCCACTCGATGCTGGGGATTTTTCCCTCATGGACAGGCGCGTTGTTGGTTGGATATTGAACTGTGGTGAACGAGACTTATTTGTGCGTGGCCTCCGCGCGTATGTAGGTTTTCGACAAACCGGCGTAGATTACGTGCGACCGGAACGGGCTTTCGGGCACTCCACGAACAATATTTTCTCGAACCTGGAATGGGCGAAAATGGGCATCTTCTCTTTTAGCAATACGCCGTTAACGATGCTTACCTTTGCTGGCGTTACGTGCTTGATACTTTCGTTTCTCGTTGGTTTCATTGAGATCGCCCTAAAGATTTTCATGCCTTCGATCGCTCCCAAGGGCGTAACGACGGTACTTCTTTCAATTCTGATCTTCGGCTCGCTGAATCTTTTTGCCGTTGGCCTCATAGGGGAATATATTGCAAAAATAATTTTAGAAGTAAAAGGACGGCCTCGGCTTATTCGGGCGGCTCTTATCCGAAACGGGAACCTAACCGAGCTGCTCCCCGATGGCAAAGCCCAAAAATGAGATCTTGCCCGGTGTGCAAATCGGAGAGCACTCTGTCCCGCCTATTTTTAGAAGAGCGCATAGATCCAACGAAGCTCTCGGAGTTCAGTTTCGCGTCTCGCAAGATTCCTGAGTTCATGAACCATCGGATGGTGCGCTGTTTACGTTGCGATCTTGTTTATGTCGAGTCGCCTCCATCACAAGAAGTCTTAGGCAAAGCCTACCACGTAGCTTCATACGATAGCGCAGAGGAAGCAAATGACGCAGCGAATTCGTACATGGCGGCCTTTGGGCCGATCTTCAACAAAATGCCGCTTAAAGAGAGCGCGCTGGAAATTGGAACGGGAACGGGAGTTCTCTTAGATCTTCTCTCGCGGTACGGTTTCACGAACGTTGTCGGCGTCGAGCCTTCGGCTGCGGCAATTGCCGCGGCGCCGGAATCGCGACGGGAATGGATTCGAGAAGGCCTTTTTAACGAAGACGATTTCGAACCCGCGTCACTCGATTTTATTTGCTGCCTGATGACGATGGAACATGTTCCGGATCCAAGGGTCATCGCATCAGCCGCGATGCGGCTTCTTCGGCCAGGGGGAGCGTTCGTAACGGTAACGCACGACTACGGTGGAACCGTCAATAGGCTCCTCGGGAAGCGTTCCCCGATTATTGATGTCGAACACATGCAACTGTTTTCCCACAAGAGCATAGGATATCTCCTCGAGGCCTCCGGCTACCGCGAAATTATGATCAAGGGCCTCGTAAACTCGTACTCGGTGGGCTACTGGTTACGCTTATCGCCCCTCCCGGTGCGCACGAAAATGCACATCCGATCGCTGCTCCAGAAACTGAGGCTTCACGATCGCAAATTTTCAATGAACGTCGGGAATTTGGTCGCGGCCGGATTTAAGTAGAGGCAGATTTTCAGCTCTAATCCCTATAAGGACAATCCGAGCGGGCGGTTGGCGCGTTCCAGAGGGTGATGAGGGAAAGGGAAGAACGCAAGGCCTGTGATCGATGCGAACCAGTTGATGGCTCGTGTTCGAGCGCGCGACGCGCGTTCGTTCGAGGCCCTGTACGATGCGTTTGGCAAGCTTGTCCACGGCGTGGCCCTGCGTATGCTGGGTAATGCCGCGACGGCCGAAGACGTGACGCAAAGCGTCTTTATGAAGGTTTGGACGTCCCCCGATCTCTATCGGGGCGGCTCGTTTGCCTCCTGGATTGTGCGGGTCACGCGTAATCGCTGCCTCGATGTCCTCCGCAAAGATTCCAAGAACTCAGCCGGCGAGATTCCCGAAGACCTGCCCGAAGCCGAAATTTTGGAGGACCAAGTGACCCTGCGGATCGATGCCGAACGTGCTCGATCGGCCATGGCGCAGCTTCCAGCAGAACAACGTACCCCCATTGAGCTCGGCTTCTTCGACGGACTCACCCACGAGCAAATTGCCGCGCGCCTCGACGTTCCCCTCGGAACCATTAAAACCCGAATCCGGGCCGGCCTGCACAAATTACGGGCCTCACTTGAGGAGGCACGGCGATGAACGATCACGATCAATTCCTTGACGACATCGCCGTCTATGCCTTAGGCACCTTGCCTCGCGCCGAGGCCGATGCCGTGCGCGCGCATATGCGCGACTGCGAAATCTGTCGTGATGAATACGCGGCCCTCACGCAAACGGCAACCATAATGAGCGCATCGGCTTCAACCGCGCCGAGTGATTTAGTCAAACGCCGCATCATGCGTGAAGTGCGCGGCGAACGCGCCGTTCGCTCGACGCCGTTATGGCCCGCCTATCTTGTCGCCGCCGCATCGTTTGTGATCGCCGTGATTTCGACGGCATCGAATCTCTCGCTCGAAGGCCGAACGCATCTTGCGAGCAGCCAAGTCGCGCAACTCGAACATACCTCCGCGTCGCTCCGTAGCGAGCTTGCCACGCAGCGGCGCATGCTCGCCGATGTCGTTGGCGCCGATGCCCGTCGCTATGTTGCGGGCCGCGGCGAAGTCATCACCAATGCCAATCGCGTCTACCTTGCGCTCAATAGCCTCCCCCCCGTTGGGCGCGGCAAAACCTACCAAGCCTGGACGCAAGCACGCGGAGCAAAGACGATGACACCATCCGTCTTGTTTGTGCCGGATAAGCAAGGCAGAGCGGTGGTGCAATTGCCAACAAAGGATGCAGAAAATATTGTGGCCGTCGCCGTCTCCGTTGAGCCGGCAAGTGGAAGCAAGGCACCGACGACCGCCCCCGTATTTCTCGTCGC
>JAJYCL010000009.1 GCA_021778415.1 bacterium
CCATGCCATCGCTTCTGTTGCGGTGCTCACTCGCTGGTGAGCACATTTGCATTAGTGCTTGCGCGGATACTTGGATTCGTTTTTCGTGCGCCGGGCATTTCGCATCCATCGGTTCCACCGATCTTGCGCGTCGGGTTTGCACTGGCTCTCGCCACACTTGTGAGCGGCCTGCTCAAGGCTCGTTATCATGAAAGCGAAGCACTCTTTCTCGTGGCCGTCGTTGGCGAGTTCTGCATTGGAGGCGCGATCGGTTTTGGTGCAGCGATTCTCTACGATGCTGCATACGCGGCCGGGAGAACCATCGACGACTACGTTGGTATCCGCGTTATGGCACCGAATGCCGCCGAATTTATGTCTTCCGGGTTTGGGCGGTTATGGTCGTTAGTCTTTACCGGCGGTTTTTTCATGCTCGGCGCGTACCGGCTCGTACTCACGGCGATCGTGACGTCGTTTCGCACGATTGCGCCGGGCACCGTCGTGGGCGCACATTCTCTGCGGAGTTTTGCCTTACACATTCCTACGGCCGTGTTGCATGCGGCGATCATGATTGCGGCCCCGTCGATTGCGTTAGCGTTCTCGGTGCAAATCGCGCTCGCCGGATTATCGCGCATCATTCCGCGGTTGGCAACGTTTTCGCTGTCGTTTCCCCTCGCATTCGCGGCGGCGCTGAGCGGTACGATGCTCGCCGTTGTCGTCTTTTATGGGGCAAGCGCTCATCCGTGGATCCTCCGCCTTGGACGATAACGCCGCGGAGAAATCCTTCGAACCAACCTCGTCGCGCTTGGCTAAAGCGCGTGAAGATGGAAATATTGCGCGCTCGGTCGATCTTGCGACGAATGCATCGTTTGTTGGAGCGACGCTGGCAGTCGTTGCGGTCCTTCCTTCTATTACCCAGATGCTCTCGTTCGCGCTGCGACGTGCAAGCGACGGAAGCATCTCGCTGCGTAGCATTGGAATGGCCTTGCTCTTGTCGTGCGCACCACTGCTCGGTGCGGGGACACTCGCGGTTTGTGCGGGGCTCGCTCAATCCAAAGGCCTGCTGATCACTGCGCTCAAGGTTGATGTTTCGCGTTTGAATCCGGTGAACGGTTTTCAGCGTATGTTCTCGCGGGAAACGTTGACGCAACTCGCTCGCGCCGGTAGTGCATTTCTCTTGGCGGCCGTCGTGGTAGGCATTGGATTACGGAATCTCATGAGCGTGGCTCTGCATCTTGCACCGCTTTCATCAATTGCGCAAGCCGTCTACTCGACGATTCGCCTCACGATAGGCTCGCTGGTGCTGCTCGGACTCCTGTTTGCGGCAGTGGATTATGGTGTTGCTCATAAGCATTGGATGAAAAAATTGCGCATGAGTTTTGCCGACATCAAACGGGAGTCGCGAGAGCACGACGGGGATCCGCATCAGCGAGGGCGACGGAGATCGTTGGCGCGAGCGCTGCTAAAAGGATCGGTGCGCTCGGTTTCCGATGCTGCGTTCGTCATCGTCAATCCGACGCATGTCGCCGTGGCCTTGGCGTATGCGCCGCCGACAACGCCTGTTCCACGCGTTCTCGTACGCGCGATCGACGAGGCTGCGCTTCGCGTTCGAGTTCTGGCCGAGGAGCTAGCCATTCCGATCATCGAGCATCGTGCGTTAGCGCGAGCGCTGTATGCGCAAACGAACGTTGGAGCAGAAGTTCCGAGTATGCATTTCCTCGCTTTGGCCCAGATTGTCGCCGAGCTCTCGGCGCAAGGGCTCTTGCGATGATGCAACGCGCGCCGACCTATCTTTTTGCGGCGATGCTCCTCGGGATCGTTGCCATGCTGATTGTTCCGCTGGCGCCATCGCTGTTGGATTGCTTGCTCGGGTTGGATATCTTGGCCTCGGCTTCGATCTTATTGCTCAGCGTGACAATCGACGAGCCGCTCCAATTTTCCACGTTTGCCCCGGCGTTACTCATTGCGACGCTCTTTCGGTTGGCCTTGGATGTATCGGCGACACGTTTGATTTTAACCCAGGGTGCGATACCGGGCGGCGTGGGAGCGGTTATTCCGGCGTTCGGCGATTTCGTCGTCCGTGGAAATCTCGTCGTTGGAATGATCGTTTTTATTATTTTAGTGACCATTCAATTTTTGGTCATTGCTGCAGGTTCGCAACGCGTTGCCGAGGTTGCGGCGAGATTCACTCTCGACGCAATGCCCGGAAAACAAATGGCCATCGATGCCGATGTGCATGCGGGTGTCGTCGATGCATCGACGGCGCGTCGCAAACGCGATGATGTGCAGCGAGAAGCGGATTTTTATGGCGCGATGGACGGAGCCGGGAAATTCGTCAAGGGCGATGCCATCGCCGCAATCGTCATTGTGGTGCTCAACCTTATCGGCGGCGTGATCGTCGGGGTTCTTTACGACGGCCTTTCGCCGCTGCAAGCATTGAATACGTTTGCTTTGCTGACCATCGGTAACGCGTTGGTTACGACGCTCCCTGCGTTTTTGATTTCGACGGCGATGGGGATGATGGTGACGCGCGTCGCCTCCGAAGGCGCGTTAGGCAGCGATCTTGCGACGCAACTTCTCGCCCGACCGGAGATCCTGCGGTTGAGCGGCGCACTGCTCCTCGCCCTCGGATTCGTTCCGGCGCTTCCGCATGTCGTCTTTTGGGCGTTGGGGCTCTGTGCGTTGGCAATTGCACAGGTTGCGGCTCGTCGTCATGCGCAGGGGGCACTCGTGCGAACGGGGATCGAGCGGGAGGCGAAGCGACGCGCGATGCGTCGTCCGGAACTCGCTCTCACGCTCGTCGGCGTGGATGCGCTGTCACTGGAATTCGGCTGCGATCTTGCAGCCATGCTGACGCCGCCGCTGAGCGATGCGCTGCTCGATCGCGTCGGTGAAGTGCGTCGCGCGTTGGCGACGGAGATCGGTGTGGTGATTCCCGGCGTGCGCGTTCGCGACGATCTCACCCGCGATCCGTCATCGTATGCTATTCGGGTGAGAGATCGAGTCGTCGCATCCGGCAGTGTGCAGCTACGGGCCCAACTCGCCGTTGGTGAAGCCGAAATCTTGCATCGTTTGGGGTATGCCGTCGATGTCGAACCCGTCTATGGCCTTCCGGCGGCGTGGATTGCGCCCGGCGAGCGTGAGCGCGCGCTCAACGCGGGATGCTTGGTTTTCGATTCGGTTTCGGTGATCGGCTCGCACATTGCGGAAATTGCGCGCGTTCACGCGCATGAATTACTCGGACGTCAGGAGTTTGCAACACTGATCGAACATTTGCGCGCATCGGTTCCAACCCTCATCAAAGATGTTGGAGAGCTTTTAGCGCCGATGCATCGCGCATTTACGTTGCTCCTGCGAGAACACGTTTGGCCGCGAGATCCCGTGTTGCTCCTGGAGTGCATGCTCGAATCGGGTTTTCGCGATGCTGCGTCGCTTGCCGAAGTCGCCCGGCGACTTGCCGTTCCGGCACAGTTGCATGCTCGCGAACGAATCGCCCCGCTCGTGCTTGATCCGGTTTTTGAGCGGGCCCTTCAGACGACGTGGAGCGAGGGTCGTCAGCCGGATCCGGAGTTGGCCATGCGTTTACGGGAGGCGATGGCGGCTCACGCGGCTCGCCACGCCCCTCAGGTAGCGACCGTCCTTTGCACGGGGAGTCTGCGTCCGCTCCTAGCGGAATTTAGCCTGAAATCCGGCCTTCGGCTCGAAATTCTTGGGTACGGCGAAATCCCGCCCGAGATTCCGGTTCACCCGGAGCAGATTTTCTCGGTTGCCGCATGAGGAAATCGGCCGGAAAGGGTAGTCCTGGTGTTTGACTCTGCCTCAACTCGCTGATAGACTCTGATAGTTTGACGCCGGGCTACGCGCGCCGCGATGTGCCCTTTCCCCCGAAGAAGTAATCAATGCGCTGGAAACAACTCAAAAACCCAATCAAATCGCTCGTGGTGCTGGGCATCATCGGTTTGAGCCTCTGGCTAGTGCTCCCGATTCAATCCAAGATTCGTCTTGGGCTGGATCTTCAGGGCGGTTCGAGCCTGCTGTTGCAACTGTATCCCACGGCCGAGGTCCCGCAGATCACGCCGCAGATTCAAGAGCAAACCAAAGAGGTCATCGATCGCCGTATTAACGGTCTCGGCGTACTTGAACCGACGATTACGAAAGTCGGGGGCAATCGCATCCTTGTAGAGTTACCGGCAGTGAAAAACTCGACCGAAGCCGAGAACGTGCTCAAGCAAGTCGCCGTGCTCGAATACAAGATCGTTCCGCCCGAGATCGTACCGAAGGCCGAGGCTGCCTTAGCTGCCTGTAATGCCAATCCGAAGGACGTTAAGGCGTGCGACTTCGTGAACATCGGTGCCTATAACGCCTCCGGCAAGGTGGTGTATCAGGGCAAGGATCTCAAAGGCGCGCAGCCGGGCTACAGCCAGAACAATGAACCGGATATTCTCTTTCAAACGAAAGACCCGGCGAAATTCGGTAAGCTGACGACAGCGAACTTGGGCAAGCCGCTTGGCATCTTCCTTGATAAGCGGTACGTCTCTGCGCCGACGATCAACGGCGCAATTTTCGGCAGCGGAGAGATTACCGGACAGTTTACGCAGCAGCAGGCAATCGAACTGGCCAATGAACTCAATGCCGGCGCCTTGCCGGTGACGGTCAAGATCATTGAAAAAGATACGATCGGACCGACGCTCGGGAAGCTCGATTTGTTAGCATCGCTCAAAGCATCGATGCTCGGCCTCGCCCTGGTTCTCATCTTCATGATTGCCATGTATCGCTTCCCAGGATTGCTTGCCGATCTTGCCTTGGTGATCTATGTGTTGATGATGTTGGGATTGCTTGCGCTCTCGAAAGCCTCGTTGACCTTACCGGGGATCGCGGGTTTCGTGCTGTCGATCGGTATGGCCGTCGACGCAAACGTGCTGATTTTCGAACGTATCAAGGAAGAGCTGTGGGCGGGTAAATCCATGCGCCTCGCGGTGAAAGTCGGCTTCGAACGTGCCTTCTCAGCCGTATGGGATAGCCATTTCACGACGATCGTCGGCGCCTTCGTGCTCTTCTCATTAGGAACGGGCACGGTCAAAGGCTTTGCCTTCACGCTGGTGTGGGGAACGATTTTCTCACTCGTCACCGCCGTTTTTATCACGCGATTTTTCGTGGATCTCTTTGTCGACAGCGGTCGATTCATCTCGCCTGAACTCTATGGCGTGAAATCGTCGGATGTCGGCATCTTCTCGAAGGTTGAGGGCTAAGCGATGTTTTTCCGTAAGCTCAATTGGAATATCGTTAGCTGGTTCCGCATCGTTTCGCTTATTTCGTATCTCATTATCGGCGCCGGTGTCGCGTCGATGCTCTACAATGCTGCATCGGCACCGGGAGGCTTCCAAGCCTCGCATCTCTTGCGCCTTGGCCTTTCATTTGCCGGCGGCACGGATATTCGCGTCGCCTTTACCAAGCCGACGACCACCGATGCCGTTCGCGCCGCGCTTGCTCCGTTGCATCTCGCCGATGAGAAAGTGACGACAGTCGGCAATAAAGGGCTACGCTTCTCGATCGAGACGCAAACGTCGTATTCAAATGATTCCACTCCCGTGTGGTCGGCACTTGGCACGATCATGCCGGTCGATCGCGCAGCATCACGGATAACGGCAGTCGGCCCATCGCTTGGACGTGAGTATCTGATGAAGGCGCTGCTTGCGCTCGTCATTGCTCTCGGCATTCAGTTTCTCTATATCGCCTTCCGTTTTGGTTGGAACTACATCTTCGGGCTCGTGACTGTTGTTGCGTTGTTGCGCGACGGCTTAATGATGGTCGGCATCTATTCGTTGGCCGGACGTCGCGCAGACGATGCGTTCCTCGCCGCAGTGCTAACGGTTATCGGTTACTCGGTCATGGATACCATCGTCATTCTCGACCGTATCCGAGAGAATACCCGATTGATGGCGGGCAAACCCTACGATGTGATCGTCAACGAATCGATCAAGCAAACAATGAATCGTTCGCTGAACACCTTAGCAACGGTGTTCATCACGCTTGTTGCCTTGCTTGCCCTCGGTGGTGCGAGCCTGAAAAACTTCGCATTTGCCTTGCTCGTCGGCATCTGCTCGGGCGGCTATCACTCGATCTTCTTCTCGGCACCGTTGGTGTTGGTGTTCCGTAAACGCCAATTAGCAGCGGCCGCAAAGAAGCGTCAGCTTGGCCTTTCGGATCGCACGGTTTCCTCGCGTTCGAAGGCTGAAGCCGGTGCTCTGCATAGTACGTCGGGCATGGCTCGCGAAGAAATCATCGCGGCTCGTAAAGAGCGTCGCGCCAAACAGAAGGACACCCGGCCACCGACGGCTGCCACGCCTGTGAAGTACAAGCGTCAGCGGCCGGAGTCGACATCGGCGGTTGCTTTGGCGGATGATGAACACGACATCGATCCGTTGGATGCGCAGACATCGGGACTTCATGACGAAGCGTTCGATGCCGGCCATGAAACCGTGACGTTGAATCTCGATGCCTTCGACGTGGTGCATCCGGCACCCGAGGGTAATGCCGAACACACCACGCACGAATAAGCTGCCCCTTCCGACATCGTCGGAGGCAGCGTTCGAACGTGTTCTTGCGGAGTATGAAACGACCGTACCTTCGGGTGCGGTCGTTTCTCCATTACGAAGCTGGATCGATTCTGCATTTGCCAGTGCCGCGACGTATGCTCAAGATCGCTACGCAAGTATCGGTGATGCGTCGGCATTCAATACCAAAGTGGCCGGCGTTTCATTCAATGATCGTCAGCATATTCTCGCGGGAATCGTTCCGGGATCCGCCCTGTCGCTCGTGCGCGAACCGGAAAATGCCTTTGATGCAAATGCGATTGCCGTGAAATTCGGTGCGTTGCAATTAGGGTATGTGAAAAGAGATATTGCCAAGCATATCGCGCCCCATATCGATAACGGCGCCAGCTATCGTGCGGTTGTCAAACATATCACCGGGGGTGGAGATCGTGGGCATTATGGTCTCAATGTCTACATCGAGCGCATGAGCGATGGATTCGATGCGCCGCTTCTGGAAAATATCCAGGGCAGTCGCGATGCGGATCCGCAAACGATACGCGAAGCACTCATTGGCGATCATCGCCCGCACGACGCGCAACGTCAGGCTCTCTCGCGAATCGATCATGGCGCCAACACCTTGCTTTTGATGGGCACGGGCCGCGGAAAATCATTTTGTTTTTCCTATCCGGCGGTTGTGCGCGCCCTGGGCTCATCGCAGAAAACGATCGTGGTGTATCCCTTGCGAGCGTTGGCAAACGATCAGTTCGAAGCGTTACATCGTCGCCTTGAGCCACTCGGTGTACGCGTCTTGCGTGCAAACGGTTCGATTACTCCCGATGAGCGTGAGCATCTCACTGCGGCGCTGCAAAGCGGGGCCTGGGATATCGTCTTAGCGACGCCGGAATTCCTGACGTATCACTGCGATGCGTTTTCCGGAGTGAGCAAGCCAAGCTTTCTGGTTGTCGATGAGGCTCATCATCTGTTCGAATCGCGACATCGTAAGGCGTATCAGAGTCTTGGCCAGACGATCGCCAGGCTAGGAAAACCTCAGATATTGGCGTTAAGCGCAACACTGCACGATGATGCATTCGCTCATCTCGTCTCGACGCTTGGCATTACTGCGTGGGTGATCGATCCCACCATGCGAGAAAATCTCGATGTTATCGATGCACGCGGGACGCGCGATAAAATTGAGTATCTCAAACGATTGGGCGACGGGGATGAAAAGTGCATCGTCTATGTGAATTCGCGCAAAGAGGCCGGAAAAATTGCCGAAGAGTTACGCGCTCGGCTAGGCGATATTGCGATGTTCTATCACGCAGGGATGCCAAGTGCATTACGAGCTGAAGTTGAAGGGCACTTTCGCCGGGGCGATCTGCGGATCATTATCGCGACATCGGCATTTGGCGAGGGAATCGATCTTCCCGATGTCCGGCATGTCGTGCATTACCATCTTAATTTCGATCTCACCGAGTTTAATCAGCAATCGGGACGTGCAGGTCGCGATGGCGCACCGGCATTTGTTCACCTTTTGTATGGAGATCGCGATCGCGGGATCAACGAGTTTATTCTCGACCGAGAGAATCCGCGACTCGAAACGCTCCGCTTGATTTACCGGGGGCTTCGAGCTCTCGCTCGCAATGATCGCATTGTTGGCAGCGAGGATGATTTGGTCCGCGAACTCCAGCTCAAGGCCGTCGATGCAGCGACTATTCGCGCGGCGCTGCGAATTTTCGTTGATGAGAAATTGCTCGCGATCGAAGAAGACGACGAAGGGCGGTCGCTCGTGCTTCTTCCCGTCGTCGAGAAGATCGATCTCGAAAGGAACGAGCGCTTTGCCGAAGGTGAGGCGATCCGCGAGGCCTTCGGGCAATTCTGCGAGTTGGCCCTCCGCGCCGACGGGCCGACGCTCCGGCGCATCATCGATCGTCCGATCTACCCCCAACACATCGCCCACCTTCGCTAAGTGCTATGATGAGAACTCATCATGCCGGTCATCAAGGGAGAGGCTCACCTACCGGGCCTGTTTGCTAGACTCGAATCCTGGTCGTCGCAGAATGCCTGCGATCGAAGGGAGCCTGGGCGTGTTGGCGCTTGCCGTCGGAAAAGAATCGAGGACCATGGAGCGCGCTGAGCACGCCACCCTACGGCACGGATATTCGCCGATGTCGGCGATGGGGGCAGTCTCGCGTGAACGCCTCGAAGGGCTCTCATCAAAGGTACTCGACGTTCCGGTTACGCTAGTGACGGCGTCGGGCGGTTTTGGGAAGACAACGCTCTTATTGGCCTGGATGGGGCGACTTCGCGCTACGGTGAAGACGGCGTGGGTCTCGATGTCGGCCTCCGATACGAGCGTCCAATCCGTCACGGAATCGTTAGTTCTCGCGCTTCGACGGACGATTCCCGATATCGCCGGTGCCGTAAAGTTGCTCCTTGCCGAGCGCAACGTCGATGCGGCGCGACTTGGAACGACGCTCGGCAACGAATTGTTCGTCTGGTCGACCGAGACCGGAGGGCGCCTCGTTATCGTTCTCGACGACGTTCATCTCGCGCTGGCCGAAAGCGGTCCACGGGCATTATTCGGTGCGTTTCTTCAGGCATTGCCGCCACGCGTCCATCTCGTTTTTGGATCGCGCAGTTTACCTGATTTTGCTCCTATTGGGAAATTACGGATCGGCCACCAGCTCTTCGAGATTAACGAAGATGATCTGCGTTTTCGTGCCGATGAAGCCGAAGGGCTTGTCCCCGACAGCCGTTTGGCCCGCGAAATCGTGGAACGCACCGAAGGCTGGCCAATCGCCGTCCACTTCACCGCCTCGCTCGCGCAAGAACGAGGAGCATCCGTTGCGCAAGCGCTCCCGAAAGCGTCCGCGGCCATTTTTGCGTTTCTTGCACAAGAAGTCTTTGCGCTTTTGGACCGCTCGGCGCGTATGCAACTATCGCTGCTTGCGCTTCCCGTTACGCTCACCGGGGAATTAGTCGATTTCCTTTTCGAGCGAAGCGGCGGTGAGGAAGCGCTCAATGATTTTGCTCAACGCGGTCTATATCTGCAGCGTGACAGTGATGGAACCTGGCGCATGCACGATCTTTTCCGGGCCTTTCTGCTCTCGCAGCTCAAACGATCCTATCAACACGAAGAGCGAGAAATGCGTCGCCGTCTTGCACGCTGGTATCGCGATCATGGCGATAAGCTTGCAGCGCTCGAGCAAATTGTCGAAGCTGGCGATCTCGTTGAGGTAGTCGAATACGTTCACGAAACGCTTGCAACAATTATTCTTACCGATACCTACAAGCGGCTCCTAGGCTCGCTTGCAGCGTTGCCCGATGAGGTAAAGCGGCAAAAGCCGATGCTCTCGCGCTTTTATGCCATCGCCCTGCAGCGTGCCGGCCGCTTCGATGAAGTCGATGCGCAATTAGCCATTTGTTATCGCGATGCAGTGGCCATCAAAGATGACGCAACGGCATGTATGGCATTGATTGAACGCGGTATCAATACAGGCTATTTTCGCTTTCGCGCTCAAACGGATCATCGGCAAGCGATTGAATTTTTCCGTTCTGCGCTTGAAATCAGCGAATGCCCCGCGTTGCAGTCGCGTCATGGCTATAAAAAATTGGCGAGTCTTGTCCTTGGCCTTGCCTTAGCACTTTCGGGTGATTTCCAAGAGGCGTTTGCCCACCTTCATATTGCCGAAGCGCTGGAGCGGCAAGAAACCGTTCATACGGAACTTGTTTTCGTTGAAATAGGGAATGCCCATGGAATGCAAGGCGATTGGCGCCAAGCCCTTGCCTACGGCGAACTAGCGGAAGAATGTTTTCGAATCGACGCTCCCTATCATGTTGCCTATGCGTTCATGTTGCAAGCTCGTGCTCGCTTGGAACTGCGGGATGATATTTCTCAGGCGCGTCAATTGTGTGAACAAGCCCTTGATTCGCTGGCGGCAAGTTTTGATGAAAACGAACTTGGGAACGCGTGGTTGCTGTATGCCGGTATATTGCTTGCAGAAGATCACATCGATCATATAGGCGTCGAACGAGCGATAGCCGAGGCCATGCGCACCCTTTTGCCCGCCGATGCCGTAGCGCGGGCCGAGGCCGAGCTTGTCTCGGCCCGATACTCGCTCGCATCAAATCGTTCTGTCGGCGCACGAGCAGCACTTGCTCGTTCTCGCCGACTGCTCAACGTCTGTCCGGATCGACGACTGTTAGCGCAGGCGCAATACCTCGAAGGTTGTACGGAAGTCCTCGATGGGAATACGCAAGATGCCTATGTTCAATTTTTAGGTGCGCGCGACGCCTCACTTGCCATACACGACGTTCATCATGCAGCCATTGCGTGGCTTGAGCTGGCATCGCTTACCATTCGCGCCGGGCAACCGGAAGAGCGCGAAATTCTTGCGTTGTTAGCGTTTCTTGCCGCCCACCCGGAGTCGCGCGCCGTCGACCACGCTCCACGTGCTGCGTCGCAATTGTTGCTCTGGTCGGTGCGGAATGGAACGCCCGATCGATCTGCCGAGACGCTTCTTAAACGCCTTGCCGTTGATGTCGTCGACGATCTTCGAGCGATTTCCGGGGACACACACGTGTCTTCAGAGACTCGAACGAATGCGTTACGACTCTATGTTGCGTCTTGCGATCACGACGTTCGGCCTCTTTTACTAGCGTTGCAGCGGGATGTCGATGCGAATGTCGCGGCCACCGCGAGGATGCTCGTGGACGATTTGCCGCAAACGGAACTCACGCCGTTGCATCTTGAGGTTGTCGGAACACTAAAAATCAGCGCCGCCGATGAAGTGCTCATCGAAACCGATTCGCGGTTCGGGCGTAAGAAAGCGGTGGAGCTCCTACGTTTTCTTGCCATTTCGGGGGGACCGATGCAGAAGACGGCGGTGATGGCCGCCCTCTGGCCCGATTCGCAAGCCGGAAGCGACGTTACGTTGCGGGTCACCTTGCATGCATTGCGTCGGGCACTCGATGCTTTTGGCAATCGTGGTGACGAGATGATCTCCTTTGACGGAGTGACCATTTCTTTGCAACGGGCATGGATTGGAAGTATCGATACGGAGCTTGCGATCGACGACATTCGTCGGGGCAAGACATTTGCTGCAAATGGCAATAGAGCGGATGCCCGTGAACATTTAGAACGGGCCATCGAACGATTGTTACACGCGCCAAAGGAGAGTGCTGCGCCGCTTTGGATGCAACCTCATTTGGTGCGTTGGCGTTCGTTGGCTCTCGATGCTTTGCTCGCCTTGGCGCAGACGCATCGCATGGACCGGCATCGCGATGAGGCGATGCTCGCATTGCGTCGTGCGCTCGAACTCGATCCTATTTTTGAACCGGCGATCAAGGCATTGCTTGAGGTGTGTATCGAAGCGGTGGATATTACGCGCGGACGCGATGCATTTGCAGCATATCGAAAGCGATTATTGGAATCCGTTGGGAGCGTTCCCGGTTCCGATGTCGTGGAACGCTACTCGCAACTGCTATCGATGGCAACGCAGGTGACCAAGCATACGCTTTCGGCGCGAGAAGTCGAAGTCTTAACGCTCGTCGCGAGCGGAAAATCGTCACGACAAATCGCCGCGCAACTCTCGCTTTCCGAAGCGACAATCAACAATCATGTTGGCAGAATCTTAAAGAAACTTTCGCTCGAAAGCCGGACGGCAGCCGTTGCCTATGCGTTAGCAAATGGTATTATTTCTCACGGAAGGGTGGATCAATGAACAATCGTGGCTTGATTCCGGCGGGTGTCGCGCTGGCGATTGTCGCGCTCAGTGCCTGCGGCGGAGGCGGCGCAGGTGGCTCTAAGGGGACGGTTCCGGGCCCATCGACAACGCCCACGCCGGTCCCATCGACTGCTCCGCAGGTAACGCCAACGCCGGCGGCCGTGGGCAGTTATGCTTTTCATATCATTTCGCTCGTTGCCGGCGTTTCCACCACGAGCGTCGGACTTTTTCCGGTGGCGAATCCCACATTGCCGGCTGGACAAACCCTCGGCGCCCCTGCGGCGAATGCCGTGATTACCTATCCTGATGGGAGTTCTCAGATCGCCAATGCGAACGGTTTCTTTCAGGCCGCGGCGTCGAGCTACGTTCAATCCCACGCACAGGTCATCGAAACGAATCCATTGAGCATTCCGTATGTGCGTGTTTCCGATGCGACGGGCGCGGCACAACCGGGAGGCGCAAACGTCGTTGCCGTCTCGGCGTCCGTTCCCAGCAATCGCATTGTCGGCTTGACCGTCGCTCCGGCAGGCTCTGAAATATTTGCCAACGGTTCGGTGCTGTTGATTGCGCAGGGAACAAGCGTTGATGATCTTGTCGCGACTCCGGGTTCGAGCATTCATTGGAGCGATACGGCCAATGGGACGTTTACACAGGTTGGACCGGATTCCACCCAACAGATTTTTACTCCGTCGGCAAACACGAACACAACGACCGTCGATACGGTCGTGGCGACAATGTCGGCGCCCGGCGTCGCAAAGCCGTACTCTGCAAGTGCCCAGGTGACTATTCTTCCCACCTCGCAAGCCGCGACGGTGAGCGGGACGGTCTCGGGATCGCCTCTCAATGCAAGCGCGGATTTCATTCTTGACGATTCGCCGCATCTATTTCCGTCGTACAACTTCCTCGGCCTAACGGACGTCAACGGAAACTATTCGGTGACGCTCCCTGCAAATCAACAATTTGCGGCAGCAATTCTGTCGCCGAGCAACGTATCGCAATCGTTTATTGCGGCGATGATCAATGGTGCAAATTCCTATACGTCCGGCAACGCCGGTAGTTCGTCTGCGGGTGTTTCGCTCGTGCCGCAAACGACGAGCGAGGACGATTCGCGCGACGACGCAAGTAATGCCGCACCAGATCCGATTGTCAGTGTACGCGATGCATGGCAAGCGGCAATGCTTCTGGCGCCAGCGCCGTGGTGGGCGGATTCCGGTGTGCTCGGGTTGGTTGGCGGAAGTACGGTGACGCAAGCGCCTGCCGTCGTGGGAAGCGGTCTTTTGGCTGATTGGTGTTATCAATGGACGACATCAAGTGGAACGGCATCGCTGACGCTTGTTGAGAACACGGCGACAAGCTGTGCGTCATCATCGTCATCGGGAAATATCGCGTACGTCATCACCCCGCAGGGTGTCGCCGGAACGTTTTCCTATGTGGAGTATCGTAGCATCTCGGGAGGCTATCTCCTCGGGACGACGCTGGCGCCGGGACAAAACGCCGTCTTAGTCGCAACGGGGCAGTGGACGCAAACTCTCAACCAAACCGGTGGTGCGATCTCGTCCGATAATGCGACGATTACGCAAACGCTCTTTGGACCCACGAGCCAAATCGCAACGAATGGGCTTTCTTCCGCGACATTTACGTACGCCTATACGCTATCCGGATCGAATGCAACGGTGACGATCGGGAATCTCGCATGGACCGACCCGATGACGTCGCTTCCGTTAGGATCGGCGAGTAGTATCGTCTTGGCGCGCACTGCGTCGGCGAGTAGTTGCGTTGGATCCGCTGCGCCGTGCTACAGCGCAACCGGAACGATCAACCGAACATACGGTGTGGCTACCGGCCCGGTGCAGGTTGCGTACAGTCTTACGGATGGTTTGAACGGCGACGGATCATCGAACATCATTTTGGCGTTGGCAAATGCTCACTCGTACACGAGTTTGCCGATTGCATCGGCACTCCAGCGGTCGGCCGGGTCATGCGTGGTGTGCGCCTCCGATCTCGGCGTCTTGTTTGATACCGATGGAAGTTCACAAATTGGAAGTTACAGCGTCGATGCGCAGCAATTCGTCACCTATCAACTTCTCGGCACCTCGGAAGCCCAAGGAGGCGCCGTTGGAGCGCCGATTGGCGTGCGCGTTTTTGGATTGTAGGATGCCCAGCCACCTGCAGTGCAAAGAATTCATCAAGATGTCGGTTCGGCTGGTAACGCATCTGAACGAGCTTTGATCATATCCTCGCTCTAAGGCATCGAATGCAGAAGGAGGGCCGAGATGATTCGAATTCCGCTGACGATACCCTAATCTCGCAACGCGACTATTGCCGAGATTCAAACGACCGAGATGGCGAGTCACCTCGGTCGTTTTTTTTTGCGATGCGAATCTCATAAGTCATCAACGGACGCAAGAATCGGAAACGAGGAAGATCGCCCGCAGCGATTACCGTGTTGCTACCATCCTCGTTATGTCCCCAAGGAGAATCCCTATGATGAGTCCACGACAGGTAGCCCCGGCACTTCTTGCATGTCTCCTCGTTACCGTCAGCGCGTGCGGTGGCGGCGCGGGCTCCACATCCTCTCCGGGTATTCTGCCCGGTTCAACGCAAACCGGGCAACGTCTCGGCGTGACGCTCACTCCGTCCGGCGGATCCGTCTTGCCGTTTAGCACTTCGCGGCACACGATGACGGCAACGTCTGCGTCCGGGCAACCGGTGACGGTAACCTACCAGGGCACAACGGTTGCAACCGGCACGCTTGACGGAAATGCGTTCGTAGAACTTAGCTTTACGCAAGCCGTTCCCGCCGGTGCGACCGTAACGGTCACCGTCGGTACCGGTGCGACGGCGGTTGTCGCGTCGGTCACACTCTCGCAAGCAATCAAAGCGACCGCTTCGGATATCGTTTATTCCGCAGGTCCTCCGCCGGTCATTACGGTGCAAACGGGTGATGACACGAGCGGAACCGGCACTGTGACGTCGGGCGATGAGAATCAAGCGACCGATACCGAAAATCCGAGCGACGGACAAATCGAAGATGTGAACTCGAGCACAAGCACAACCTTGCCCGCAAATCTCCCGGTTGCGATCACGAGTTGCGGTTCGACCATCACCATTACCCCGACGCTTTCGGCGGCTGGTCCGATCGGATTGCAATTCGAAGAAAAGACCAGTGACGCAAGCGGTTCCGCTCAGTACGAGTTTGCAGCAAATCCGTTTTCCACGCCGCTGACGTTCCCGATCCTTTCTTCCGCCGCGCGCGTCGATATGACCATCACCCAAAATGGCGCGACGCTCGTCACGATTGAAGCACCGCTGTCGTCGCTGCTGACGACGGGATCGGGAGGCGCCTCGCCCTCACCTTCCCCGTCGGCCTCGCCAAGTGCGTGCCCAACACTCAGTCCGAACGTTCCGTCGTAGACACCTCGCCGGCAAATCGGACTGACCTCGCGACCGGGATGATGAGCCGTCATCCCGGTCGCATTTTTCCTCAACGCGCACGACACTTTTAGTGGAAGTCATCAATGCCGGGTAGCCTCTGAGAACGTTTCCGCTTGCCAACGATGGCTAGATTAGGGACATCCCATTACTTCGCAAGGAGAAGCACTATGTTGACCCCTCGACGGACACTTCCGGCCCTACTCGCCACCATCATTGTCGCCACAAGTGCTTGCGGCGGTGGTGGTTCGGCCTCCGCGCCGGGAGGCGCGTCGTTGCTTCCGGTTGCTCCGAGTGGACCGACCGTCGCGGCGAGCACGAAACTCGGCGTGAAAATCGCGGCCGCGCCCGGCGGGGCACTCCCGTTTGTCGCGAAGCGCTCGTCGCAGGCTGCCAATCAAACCGCTGCCGGCCAGCCGGTAACGGTGACCTATAATGGAGCGGTCGTCGGAACGGGAACTCTCGATAGCAATGGTTTCGTCGATCTCACGTTCACGCAGAATGTTCCCGCCGGAGCGACCGTGACCGTCACGGTCGGAAGTGGTGCCGGTGCGATTACCGCAACAGTGACGCTTGCCACAGCCTCGAGTTCAACGGCGTCAGAAATTGTCTATAATCCCGGTCCGCCGCCGAGCATTACCGTCACCAGTGCAGGCGACGTGACGGGGTCCGGCGCGATTACGCCCGGTGCACCGCAAGAAGTGAGCGAGAACGAGAACCCATCATCGGGGCAGCCGACTTCGGTGAATAGCTCAAGTGACGATCAGCTTCCGACGAATTTACCGGTTTCGATCACAACGTGTGGCGGAAGCGTCATCACCATTGCGCCGAACGGCACGCAGACGAATGGCCCATGGACCTTATCGTTCGAAGAAAAAGTGAGCGATTCGGATAACTCGCCGAAATTCGAATATGAGACGGCAGCATTTAGCGGCCCGCTTACCTTCCCGGAGCTGGCATCGGCCGCACGCATCGAACTCGTCATCACCGATAGCACGGGTGCGCTCATCCTCGCACTTGAAGCGCCGCTGAATGCGGTAACGAACGGATCGCCGACGGCTGTCGCGTCGCCAACGCCTGGTGCATCGGCCACTCCCTCGGCGGCACCATCAGCCGTTCCATCGGGATCTCCGGCACCAACGGCAACGCCGTCCGCTGCTCCGTCGCCGACGGCATGTCCGACGCTCTCTCCGAGCGCTCCAGGCGGACCAACCGGTGGTCCGACCATGCCGCCAATGCCGACGCCCCCGGCCGAACCCACGGATACTCCTGAGCCGACCGATTCTCCGGAGCCGACTGACACACCGATGCCCACGGCCGCGCCAAGTCCGGCGCCATCGGCAAGCCCAACGGCAAGTCCGTCGTCAAGTCCGTCGTCGGGCCCATCAGCTAGCCCAACGCCGTAAGCTGCACATCGCAGAGTTACGCAGAGCCAAAAGGCTCGTCACGCAAAACGCGCGACGAGCCTTTTGGCATCGTCGCATGAAAGAGAATGGTCAATGCAGCGCAGACATTGCGCGCAGTGTGCTCTAGCATAGGGGAACTATGCTAACACTCAAACGAATTGCCGGGATTTTCTCGGCGTGCGCGATCATTGCGGGTCTCGTAGCTCTTCCTGTGGTTGCTGCGACTGTGAGCGTCGTCGTCAACGGCCAGACGGTCGCTTTCGATCAGCCCCCAATTCAGCAATCCGGTCGCGTGTTCGTGCCGCTCCGCGGTGTTTTTGAGCGGCTTGGCGCAAGTGTCGTCTATGATAATGGAGCCATCAACGCGCAAGGGAACGGTCGCAGCATTTCGTTGCACATTGGTTCGACGCAGGCGACGGTGAACGGACAAATCGTCTATATGGATGTTGCCCCATTTCTTGTCGGCGCGCGGACCCTAGTGCCGTTACGTTTCGTGGCGCAGGCCCTTGGTGCCGGCGTTCAGTGGAGTCAATCGAATTCGACGGTCTACATCTCGGGTTCGGGAAGTCAAAATCCACCCGCTACCAATCCGCCATCGACGAATGCGTCGTTTTATCTCAAGAATCAGCGTCCGATAAATGTGGTTTCGACCCTTCGCCCGGCTCTTCACGCGAATTTTAGCGAGAGCGTTAATCGCGATTCGGTGCGCGTTTCTTTGGATGGGCGCGATATCACTTCGGATGTTTATGCCAACGCAAACGGCTTCGATGTCACCCCGCCGTTCCAATTAAACGCCGGAAATCACACCGTTAATGTTAGTGGGACGACCCAAGCTGGGCCATCGTTTACCGCGCAGTGGTCGTTTCAAACGCAGAATGGTTCTGCGAGTGAAAACTACATCCGGAATATCAGCCCGAACGCAAACACGACGGTCGGTAGTTCATTTACCGTGAGCGGCGTGACGTTGCCGGGATCGAGTGTTCACATCGTCGCATCGGGTGAAGCAAGTGCGTTTGGCGGCCTGCTCCAGATTGGCACAGGGACGTTCCAAACCGATGTGCGCGCCGACGGGAACGGCTATTTCAACGCATCGATTTCTCTAACGGCAACCGCCGGCGGACACGTG
Organism: bacterium; assembly: GCA_021778415.1. Taxonomy (GTDB): domain Bacteria; phylum Vulcanimicrobiota; class Vulcanimicrobiia; order Vulcanimicrobiales; family Vulcanimicrobiaceae; genus JAJYCL01. The sequence continues at coordinate 18,200 of JAJYCL010000009.1, forward strand.
CGCGTTATCCTGCAGTCAGTCGCTCCCAGTGGCGCCTCGATCGAACAACAAATCACCTATGCGATGTAACATCGACATTGCTTCCATTATGAGTTCGTTCTGCCAAAATTTCGGACTTTGCCGTTAGCATCGAATTCGACATAGATATTGTTAGCGGGTTGGTCATCATAGGTCCAATAGGAGAGTTGATTAATTTCGCTCAATGGTCTTCGGTATGGGGGAAACCCTAGCGCCCAGGCAACCATCTCGTGCGTCATTCCTATGCGAACCCTACCATGCTTGATTGCATCGACCATAGCGGGGGGCCAATTCGGATGAGCCTCGCTGACGGATTTGGTACTCAACGCTCGCTGCAAGTCCCAGGCGTCTGCGAAAAATGAGAATCGATCGGCACAATGTGCGTTACCTGCTTCTTTATTGTCAGGTGCGAACGTAACCAAAAGTGGTGATGAGGTTTCGAAGCCCGAATCGCGCCCAAAGCCGGAGGCGCCAATGTGATGACCGAGAGCAAGTTCGAAAAAAGGCACGTCAACACGATAGATGTGTTGTATGCGCGCGGTATGGGTATCTGGCCAATCAAGATCAAGCCCCGGTTCACTTGCGCAGAGGTTTTGTAGACCACCTCGTATCCAAACGCGTTTTCCGGCATACCACGATTCCATTGATTGCTGCGCCGGATCCTCGAGAATAGGAACAAGACCTAGTAGCGCTGGCGAATTGCCGGAACGGGATTCGCGAAGCCTATAGTGCGTCTGCGCAACAGCTAGCGTTACATGTGTGGCATTGAGCGAGATAATTCGTGCAACGTGCAGTGAGATTGCTGGAAACGGGATAGCCCCTAGTGCCGAATCTTCATAGGTGATATTGCGTTCCTTTACCCCGGCATCGCTGGGCGGAGGAAGCACAAGATATCTCTGGCCGATTCGTAACGACGGCGGCGCATTCGGCTTTGGCGCAACGTAAACCGGAATGAATCTACTAGGGACATAAGGAGAATGCCGAGCGCTTTCTGCGATTTTGTAGAAGCCTTGGGCGAGGTGGGATTCGTCCAGTTTGTACAGATAGGTTACGCCGCCATCCTCGGGTCGGCAATACTGTTCGAGCGCGGGAGGTAATCCCGAACGGCCAAGCTCCCGGATGGGTGAGGGCTTTATTCTCTTCCCTGCGCGTTGCAGCACGACTCGTACCGCAGATTGTGGAAGCTGCAACGGTTGAGGAATTCCGGGCCGACTAATCCAGCCGCGGCTGAAGTGAAGCGCAAATACATGCGGAGTCTGGCTAGGTGCGAAATTCATATAAATGTCAACGGTCTGTAGCGGTTGGTCCGAGGATGCTCGCGGACAAACGGGACTTGGTGTGGGTTCGACCCGGGTTACCGCTTGAATTTGCGCGGCTTTCATTGAGCATGCAAGGAGCATCGCGGATATCGTCACGGCCATTAGCGCTCGTACAAACATGAACTGGCCTTCGTTAGCTATTTTTATCGTCCTTTGCTAAACGTGACCAGGTACGACTTTTCGCTCGGCGAACTGCCCGTGGGTAACCCTGTAATCACAAAGTCTTTACTACTGACTCTGCGAGGTTTTGCATTGTGAAAAGATTAGGCATATTTATTTTCTGTGGCCTACTGGCTGCATGTTCTCATAATAGTAATGTCATTCCATCTGTTTCTAACCCGATGCCACAATCAGGGAGCGCAGCGGGTTCTGCGTCATCGACTGGTTCGCAACTTCAGCCGCTTACGGCCAGCGATGCCTTCGTATCAAACGGTGGAACGTTACGTAGTTTCGGCCAGGCGCAACATTTTGCGTTGCATTCCGACGCCGACTACGGTCGATTCGTCGACGCGTCGATCTCAGGTAGCGCCCGCAAACGCGCGATCGGTCTCATGGAACTTATGCCACCCGGCATGCGCGGCGATTTTATCGAGATTCATTCCGATGGGTCGGTCACGTCGAATCGCGTAGATCTCCCTGCCATGGCGAGATTTCAACCATCGAAACTTCCCGTCATCGCTTCTGGCGCTCGTCAAGCGCAAAATTATCCTCCGACAGGTGGCCAAGGTGGACCATATATTCGGCTCTATTCCTCTCAGGGAATCAATGCGGCCTACGGGGTAGCGACCCCACCATGCGACGTCAATCTCTCGCAAAATAATCACGACACAGGCGACATGTACTTTAACGCATATTCAGGCTCGGGCAGTGGCAGTCTTACCGACGCCGGCATTGGTGCCGACGAATACCCGGGGCATGATGGCAATCCAAGCGATGTCTTCTCCTTTGTGAGTTCGGGGGGAAATTGGGATCCCAGTCAGGTCAGTGGTGTGTATCAGAACACATACGAAAGCTGGTCGTGCGGACAGCCATTGGTCATCGTGTATGGTACCTTGCCGAGCCCCTACAACGGAACTTCCATGTTGGCCGTTGGGCCACCGGACTACGATCCAAACCAATTTACGCTTCCGCCCTCGGTCGTCACGCTGCAAAATCCCGCATGGACCTTCTTTACAACCCCTTCATCGCTGAATTCCGGGCCATTTCAGTTTGGAGGAAATATTGCGAGCAACTGTCAGTATTGCTCCGTTGCTTCCATGTTCACTATCGGCGAGCCATTTGCTGACGGCGCTTGCTACGGAATGTGTACGAGCTCATACGGCGTCGCGGATGCGACGTGGAGTAATCTCGTCATGGGAGAGTTGGTCGCGCCTTGTGGACCCAATAGCTTTGGTTTGTCAAACCCTTGCACATTGGAATATGAAACCTCAAATAATTGGTACGCTGGCAGCGACGTGTGTAACGGAACAGGCGCATCCAACGGCTGTAATTACGTGTTCGGGTCCCCGACAGGGAGCGGCGACGAAAAAATTGTCGAGGGAATATCGGATGTATCATACTCCCCGCAAGCATTGCATCGGCAGGTCTCGGCCCAAACCCTAAGTCTTCCCGTTGCACCCTCAACTGCGTGTACGCCCGACGCTCGGGGGTATTGTATGGTCATGATCACTGGTGGGTTCTGCTCGTTTAGGAGACTACCGCCACTGAGTGATCCGACATTCATCGCCGTGTCTCACCCCGCAATTTACTACGTGTTTAAAAAACAAAAAATGTTGGAGCTACAAGGGACCTATACGAAGTCATGGGATACGTCTCAAGATTCGTGTGGACCGATTTCATGGTCTCCGGGGGATCCGAGAGTGGTCTTTGGAGACTCTAGCCTCCCATAAATCGGATCATGCGATGAGAATGAAAGCCGCGTCGAGGCGACGCGGCTTTCATTTGCTTATGCATTGTCGGACTATACGATTTTTTCTCTGCCGTCACGCAAATTGTTTTTCCGAGTGCGTTAACCGAGATTCTGTTCGCGTATCGTTCGATGTCACACCGCCGTTTTACCACCTAAGCAGGCCCATTGTTTAATGCGCAATCGAAATATTAGAGCGAACGCAAACACCAACGTTGGCAGTCCGTTCGCCGTCAGCGGCGTGACATTACCGGGATCGCGTGTTCACGTCGTTGCATCCGGTGAGACCCGTGCGTTTGGCGGATTGCTCCAGATTGCTACGAAAACGTTCCATCCGGTTCTCTAACGGCAACGGCCGGCGGACACGTGCGCGTTATCCTGCAGTCGGTCGCTCCCAGCGGTGCCTCGATCGAACAACAAATCACTTACGCGATGTAACATCGACATTGGAGCGGAGCGACGATTGCCCTAGGGCGCGGAGCGAATGCGCAAGAGCGCGAGCCGACGTTAGGCGAATACCGGAACCGTGTAGCGCATAATTTTCTCATCAACGGTGATCAGCGTCGCGTTTTCAATCATCGCTTGAGCGATGAGTATGCGGTCGAACGGATCGCTATGATGCATTGGGAGATTCGCCGCTGCCAGTGTGTGCGCAACGCTAATGGGCAAGATATCGAAATGCGATCGCGCAATTCCAGTTGGGACCAGGTCGTCGGGTGGGAGCGGAAGTTCGAGTTTCCCGGCGCGCCATTTTATCGCGATTTCCCACGTGGTTGCAGCGGAGACGAAAACGGAATGCCTGCGGTCTTCGATTGCTTTTCGCACCCGAGCTGTTAGGCGATCATCATCAGAGATTGCCCAAAGGAAGATGTGGGTATCTAAAAGCAGCCTCATCGGTTGAACAGGGCCTCGATTTCCGGATCCTCGTTGTCAAAATCATCAGGGACGGTAAAGAGCCCTTTGAAGTGTCCGAGATTGCGAGCAGGGAGCGCGGAGATCGGTACAAGCCGAACGGCGGGCTCCCCATTGCGGGCGATGATCACTTCCTCGCCTGCCTGCGCCATGGCGATGAGCTTCGAGAGCTGGTTCTTCGCCTCGTAAATGTTCACGTGTCCCATCCGAAAAACATAACATAGCCTAGCCAATATGGCTAGGCTATCTGCATTACGCAATGGCCCGGGTAAGTTTGTCCTCGTCGACGGCCTTATAGAAGGCGTTGTGCGTCTCACTAATTTTTGGGGCCCATGGATCGATCTGTGACGCATTGATGGGGGCGTGAATGGTGGGCCCGACGGCGTCTTGGTAATCGGATCCGTCGAAGGGTGCAAAGTGTTTGCTTTCGCCGTGCGCGAGCACGAGATTCCCAACTGCTTTTGCCGCGTCTCGTGCGTCATCGCGCAGCGATTGATCGATGTGCGAATCCGATGCAACGGCGTTGTAGAGCGCGATTGCCGGGCGATCCGCGTGCCATGGCATATCGGGCGTCGCTGCCGAAAAACGCACCATGCCGGGCACCGATTCGACATCCGCTTTCAGCTCTTTTTTGACGGAAGCATTGCTCGCCGCAGCTGCATCGTTGAAGCGCTTGATCGCGGCTTCTGCCTTGGCGATCGGCGCGTGCGTTGTATCGAGCACGTCGAACGCAGCCGCCGGCCCCGATCCATACCCATAGCGTGCTTGCATGACATCGCGAACCACCGCTTGCGACATCGCTTTGGGATCCCCGATGTGCGCAGCTATCGCATGCGCAACACCCGAGGGAACACCCGGTGAGACCATCGTTTCCGGGGAAGCTGCAAGATATTTGACGCCAACGCGGGAGAGCGCATCGGAAAATCCTAACGTCGACATGAGGCATTGGTTGGCGACGACGCCGTCGATGCCGCGATGCGCGTCTTCCGGATGCGCTTGCGCATGGATGGCAACGCCGTCGGCGATTGCTTTGGCAATATCCGGCATCGACATCACAGCGCCCGTATGCGTTTCCAATCCGCCGCCATCGCCGCCGCCATGATCGACAAGATCGATCCAGGTTTGCTTGGCCCCGGTTGCCTCGGCGTTATCGAGCGTATGGGCAACGAATTGAGCGAGATTTTTCGGGTTGGACATCGTGTGCGGTTTGCCGATACTGGCTTGCCCGATCTGGCCGTCGGCGATCGTAAATGCGTCGGTACGCATCTTGCCTTCAAACACGTCACCGTGGGAAACGCGCAAGCCCGTGGTGTCTTGAACGGTGAACTCGATCGTGGAATCCGCAGCGCTCGTCTTGAGCGCTTGGGCCAAGGCGATGCTTTGCGAAGCATCGAGATTGTTATCGCCGTCGCGGTAGATACCGAATTCCACATTGCGTCGCGCCGGGATGAATTGCGTCTGCATCGTTCTCTCCTCTGTGAATGCTGATGTCACAGGGTCTGATGCGACAAGACAGCCCGGCGGCAAGACTGCGGTGCGCGATTTCACCACAAAATTGCCGAAAGGAAGAGAAATGCGAATGTTCGTTATTGGTGCCGCCGTCGCGAGCTGCCCTTTGCAGGGGTCAGGCACAACAGGCAGTAAGGTGGCGCTTCCCTGCGGCCATTGGTGAACCAGCCGCGCATTGAAAGGTACGATGCGACGTAATCTTGTTTTCTCTGCCGTTGCAGTGGCCGTCGCCATGGCCGCGTGCTCCGCTTCCAGCAGCACGCCCAACAACTCTTCCGTTACGATCTCGATGCCCGGCGGCGCTTCCTCGCTCGTGCTCTTGCGTATCGGCGCGACTGCAACGGTGACGGTGAGTGAAAGCGGTTACGCGGGTCAGTTCGTCGCTGTGTCATCAAACCCGAACATCGCGACGGTTTCGCCTGTCAACGTGCAAGCCAGCGCGCGCGATCGCGCGGTGCACCCCGATACCGGCGGTACGTTATTCACGATCGTGGGCACCGGCTATGGCACCGCGCAGATCTCCATCGGCGACCAGTTCGGCAACACCTCGAGATTCAATGCGACGGTTACATCGCCAACGCCGAGCCCATCGCCAACGCCGAGCCCATCGCCAACGCCAACGCCAACGCCAACGCCAACGCCAACGCCAACGCCAACGCCAACGCCAACGCCAACGCCAACGCCAACGCCAACGCCAACGCCAACGCCAATGCCGACGCCTGGTGCAGTCATGCTGACGTCGCCGGCGCTCAACTTCACCGCTACCGGTGCGGCGTATGCGCAAACGACGACGGCTTCACAAACGAATTACAGTGGTTCCTTTACCGCCTCGACGACGACGTGCAGCGGTATCGCAACGATTTCGCCGAGCAGCGCAACGGCCTTCACCGTGACGCCGGTTGCGGCCGGGAACTGCACGTTCATCATCACCGGCGGTAACGGTCAGACCGCGGTGCTAACGGTCGGAGTGACGACTACCGGCGTAGGAGGTTCATGAACGTGAAAATCGTTCGCGCAGTAGCATGTATCGGTACGGTAGCTCTCCTCGCCGGATGCGGCGGGTCGGGATCGTCGAATCTTCCCACGCACCCGGTTTCGCAGCCGCCCGGGTACGGTACGCAAACCACGGGTGTCACATTCTCCATTGTCGTGCCCTCGAAGACGTCAGCACTCCGCCCCGCATACATTTCGCCAAGTACGCAATCCGTGTCGATTACCGTGACGCCTAGTGGCGGAAGCGTGGGAACGCCGGTCATGGTGAACTGTACGAGCGTATGCAGCGGAACAATCGCCGCTCCGGTGGGCAACGACACATTCGCGGTCAAACTCTACAGCGGACAGAACGCCGCGGGTAATCTGCTTTCAACCGGCAGTCTCGCGCAAACGATTGTCGCCAATCAAGCCAACAGCGTGAACGTCACGTTCAACGGCGTTGTCGCGTCGCTCGCGGTATCGATTCCGACGATAACGCCGGGCACGCAAGGCTCCGCAGTCGTTACCGTCAATGCTATCGATGCGTCAGGCAACACGATCGTGGGGCCGGGCAGGTACGTCGATGCAAACGGAAACCCGCTGACGATCGCGCTGAGTGACTCCGATACATCGGGAAATTCGTCGTTCTCTCAAACGAACGTTACGCAGCCGACAAACAGCATCACGCTGAACTACACGGCGGCATTTGATGCAAATCCGATAATTACCGCGTCTGCAAGCGGATTGACGAGCGCGAGTGCAACGGTCCATTTCTCCGCGCCGACGCTCGCGAAGTTGAGCACATGGTCGACGACTGCGGGCGCAACGCTCACGGAAACGCTGAGCGGTACGAATTTCGTTGCCGGCCAAACAACGGTTGCAGCCGGATCGGGCGTGACCGTAAGTAGCGTGAACGTGACGAGTTCAACGACGCTGACCGCAACATTCGCCGCATCGGCCGGTGCCGCGTTTGGCACGCAGAACGTCTCGGTGACGACGAGCAACGGCACAAGCGGAACGCAGCCGTTTTCTGTCGCGACGGGATCGACGCTGTCGGTGACCGTCTTCACCGATACGAACGCGGGAGTCCCTGTGGGTACGGGCAGCGGAAGTGCAGGCGATCTGCGCAGCGCGATCCTCGCTGCGAACGCGGCACCGGGAAGTTTGATTACGTTTAGCGGCTGTACACCGTCCGCCCCATGTACGATCGCGCTCAACGGGCCGCTGCCGCCGATCGCTGCAAATACGATCATCGACGGTGGCGCGTATGGCAGCGTGACCGTCAGCGGACAGAATCTCTATCGTGCATTCTGGGTGAGTTCGGGGGCGGTCACGCTGGCGAACTTGCAGATCGCAAATGTGAGTGCCATAGGCGGCAACGGCGGAAGCGGCGGTTCCAACGATGGCGGTGGCGGCGGTGCCGGTCTGGGATCCGGAGTGTTCGTCTACGGGGGTAACGCGAGTCTCATCAACGATTACTTCAGCAACAATGCCGCGAGAGGCGGAGTGGGCGGCGGCCCAGGAACCGGCCCCGGTGGGTGGGGCGACCCGGGCGCCGGAGGTGGTGGCGGGCTCGGAGGCAACGGCGGTAACGAGGACCTTTCCAGCGGTGGCGGCGGCGGCCTACTGAGCAATGGTCAGTTGGGCAGCAGCTCGAGCGGCGGCAACGGTGGTGACGGCTTCAGCGGCGGCGGCGGAAGCGGAAGCGCGACCGGAAACGGCGCGCCCGGAGGCGTCGGCGGCGGTGGTGGCGGGGCGTTTTATACCCGTGGTCCGTCGGCCGGTGGTGCGGGCGGCTTCGGAGGCGGCGGCGGTGGCGGCGAAACGGTCGGCGGCACTGGTGGCTTTGGCGGTGGCGGCGGAGGCGTCGACTTTGGTGCCGGGTCAACCGGGGGGGCTGGCGGCGGCGGCAGTGGTAGCAGCGTGTATAGCAGTGCGCCGGCGGGTACGGGAGGCGCACTCTCGGCGATGCTTTCGGGCGGGAGCGGCGATACGAACGGGTACGGCGGCGGCGGTGCGGCGGCAGGTCCGGCAGTCTTCGTGTATGCCGGCACCGTAACCACGCTGAACTCCGGCTCGACCGGGTGCAGCGCGACGCCGGGAAATGCCGGCGGCGGCAGTGCGACGAACGGCGGCGCGGACGCCACACCGGTTTTCAACTACGGCGGAACGGTGAACGGCGCAACGGTGACGGCAGGCGCGGGCGGCCCGGTCGCAACTGCGCTTGGTACGTCAGTACCGTAACTACGCTTAGACTGCACACTATCAAACACGTCACCGTGGGAAACGCGCAATCCCGTCGTGCGCGATTTCACCATGAAGTTGCCGAAAGTACAAGATATGCGAATGTTCGTTGCGTGCGTCGCGGCATTGATGCTTGTTTCGTGCGGAGGCGGCTCAGCGGGTCAAGCATCGACTCCTCAAACGCCCGTTCCGTCAACCCCTGTGGCGACGCCGACTGCGATACCGTCGCCGAATTCGGGAGCTTTCTGGAAGCCATCGCTAACCGATAGTTTTCAGTGGATTTTGAGCACTGCGTTTGATACAAGCGTGAACGCAAGCGTGTACGACGTTGATATGTTCGGAACGACGGCTGCGCAGGTTGCGCAGTTACATGCGCTCGGCCGCCACGCCGTATGCTACATCGATGTAGGATCCTACGAAAATTTCCGCCCCGATGCGTCCGCGTTTCCCGCTGCGGTCTTAGGGAATGTCTACGTTGGATTCCCGAATGAGCGATGGCTCGATATCCGCCGCATCGATCTTCTTTCGCCCATTATGACGGCGCGTTTTGATCTCTGTAAGAGCAAAGGCTTTGATGCTGTGGAGCCGGATAACGTAGACGGCTATCAAAATGCGACCGGATTTCCCCTCAGCGCAAGCGATCAAATTACGTATAACACGTGGATTGCGTCGCTCGCGCATCAACGTGGGCTCTCCGTTGCGCTCAAAAATGATAGCGATCAAGTGTCATCGCTTGAACCGATTTTTGATTTTGCGCTAGAAGAGAGTTGTTGGGTCGGCGGAACGTGCGCGGCATTATCGCCCTTTCATGCCGACGGCAAAGCGGTCATTACGGTGGAATACACCGACGCCACATCGTCGAATACGTTTCTTACGCAATATTGCCCGCAGGCGAAAGCCCTGGGTTTTTATGCTCTGCTCAAAAATCCAATTCTTGATACGTGGGCGGAGCCGTGTCCGTAGATTTTTCATAAGCTCCGAGCACGTGCGCGCGGCCGTCAAATGCCTGCAAAAAGTGATCGACAGCTATGGGCTCGCTACTTTGACACTCGATATAAAAGGTGTACTCAAATGGTCGAATGCGGCTTGGCCGTGCAACGAGCGACCGCACATTGATCTGAAGTTTGGCAAAAACACCCAACGCTTCGTGTAAAGAACCGGGGCGATGGTGAAGGTGGAGGGCTACGCAAAAGCGCGTTGCCGATTTTACCGATTGCACCGTGCCGGCAACGATGAAGAAGCGAGTGACGTTGGGTTCCTCGTCGTTGACGGTGGCTCTGAGAATCTCTCCGCCATAGAGTTTTGCCGCAGCGGCCGGGCCGATGGCGGCAACATGGCGATCACCGTTTGCGATCATTTCACGAATGGCACCCGCGGTATCGTGCGCAGCCTGCACTTCGAGATGAGACTCTTGGGTGAAGAACGTTCGACATTGTTCGAGCGCAACGGGATGTGATCGCACCGTCGTAATCTCCTCAAAGGCGACTCCCGGAAGGCCGACAAGCGTTTGCACGATCGTTTCCTCGGTTTCGTCGATGATCGTGATCCCGTCGTAGGCGAGCAGCAGATCATAGGCACGTGAGATCGAACCGTGCAATGAATTTTCGCAGGGAAGAATTGCCGCGGCAATCGTTCCGTCAGCGACCGCTGCAATCAGCGCATCAAAGCTGGTGAATCCTCGTGAGCGGGCAGCGGGAAACACGCGCCGTGCGACGGAGTCGCTAAAGGCGCCAGGCTCTCCCTGAAACCCGATGATCGCGGATTCGAGCGGCTTCACGTGCTGAAGAGCGCTTCTATGGTGGCATCATCGCCGCTTTGAAGCGCGTCGGCGATATGTTCCAGTTCGCGTGAAAAATCGCGCAAAAGCGGTTCGATCTCCGAGCGATTGCTCGAGAGAATTGGCCCCCACATTGCGTAACGCGATGCACTCAGACGTAAGAACTCGCGCGCCGTCGGCCCGCAAAGCGCCGCGGCGCTCTGATGCGGGGCGAGGCGTGAAAACGCGCGCGAGAAGACGCTGGCACAAATCTGCGGAAGATGCGACGTTGTTGCAACGAGCCGGTCGTGTTCTTGCGCATCCAGTGCGAACGGGATGCCACCTTGCGATGTAATAAACGTCCGGAGCCGCGCAACCAAATCGTCACGATCACTTGGGAGATACGCCCAGGTTCGCTCCTCGAAGAGCGTCGCGCTCGCGCCGTTTGGACCGTTTCGCTCGTTCCCCGCCATCGGATGGGTGGCGATGAATTGCGGGATCTCGCGTGCCGCTTGCCATACCTGCAATTTTGTTGACGCTATATCGCAGATCAACAGTTCATCGGGTAGGCAGACATTGCATAATCGCCTCACTTCGGCGAGCGTTCCATCCAGGTGCGCGGCGATCACGACAAGTGCACTGCGTGTATAGAGATCGTCTCGCGATACCGCCGCGTCGATGGCACCACAGGCTAACGCCGATTGGAGCGCTGCGGCATCGTGGTCGTAGCCGATCACGTAGTCGCCATTCCTTCGTGATCGCAAGCCAATGGACGAACCCATCATGCCGGTTCCAAAAATTCCGAGGATCACGATGCGTGAAGTTTGCTTAAATCAGGGCGTAAGACGACGGCACCGTCCAGATAGACGTGGTCAATCTCGTCTTGAGCCGATGTGGTCGTAACGTGCATGAGGACGCGTATGCATTGCGCCAATCCACCGTGCACATCTATTTCCGTGAAGTGCAACATCGGAATGTGAACCCAGCCCATTTCACGCGCGCCGAGTGCCGGGAATGCGGCGTGCAGATCCGGCGTAAGGCTGAAGAGGACGGAAGCGATATCATCGAGAGCGATGCCGTTGCGGGCGACGATTTCGCGAAGAAGGCGTTGCGTCGCGCAAATGATGTCATTCGTCGTATCGGCGTCCACCGTGATGGCCCCGCGAATACCGCGTAACTTTGCGCTCATACCGTCATCCCTGCACGATGTGAGAGTGGAATGGATGCGAGATCGTCCACGATATCGGCGAAATCGCCAAACGTGAGCGCTTGCTCTTTGTCGCATTTCGCCTCCGCCGGATTTGGATGGACTTCGATGAGCAGCCCATGCGCACCAACTGCTTTGGCCGCTCTGCACAATGGGCGAATCCAGCGTCGCACGCCGACGGCGTGACTCGGATCGACGAAGACCGGCAAGTGCGTGCGTTCGCGCAAGACGGGAATTGCCGAAAGATCCAGCGTGTTCCGCGTCGCGTTTTCAAACGTTCGAATACCCCGTTCGCACAGCATGACGTTAGGATTGCCCTCCGAGAGTATGTACTCTGCAGCCGCAAGAAGTTCATCGATTGTTGCCGAGAGCCCACGTTTAAGCAAAACCGGATGCCCGGTCCGTCCCACAGCTTTGAGGAGATCGAAATTTTGCATATTGCGAGCGCCGATTTGCAAGACATCGATCTGCCCGGTGAGGCGCTCGACTTGATCGATGGTCATCACTTCACTCACCGTCGGAAGGCCGGTTGCTCGGCCGGCTTCCGCAAGCAAACCGATGCCTTCCCAGCCAAGGCCCTGAAATGCGTAGGGACTCGTTCGCGGCTTGAATGCGCCGCCGCGAAGCATCAGTGCTCCGTTGCTCTGCACCGAGCGTGCGGTTTCCATGATTTGTTCGCGCGATTCGACGGAACACGGTCCGGCGATAATGACGAATTCGCCGTCGCCGATGCGTACACCACCGATATCAAATGTGCTTCCCTGCGGGCGCGCAGCCCGTGTAACGCGCGGGATGTGCGAATTTTCGTATACGGCGATGCTTTGCGGCGCACGTACTTCTTGGGCTTGTGCGACCGGAGAAACAACCTCGTTGGTACGATGCGGTGCGCCTACATGCGCATCATAACTTCCCAAGAGCGAAAATGCGTTGGCTTCCGATGAGATGGCGGCAAGCGCCGATTCCACCTGCGGATCGCCTACGTCGCCATCGAGATCGAGATAGAAACCATGGTCGCTTCCGTGGCCCAAGCGCGGCTTGGATTCGAGCTTATGAACGTTGATGTCGCGGCGTGCAAATTCGGTGAGACACGTCGCGAGTTTCCCCGGAGCATCGGCCAAGCTGAAGATGAGCGAGGTCTTCTTGCGAGTTCCGCGCTCTGGTTGCGCGAGCGGATGGTCGGAAGCGATGTTGGGGGAGCGAACGAGAAGAAAGCGCGAAAACGTCTCCGGATCGTCGGCGCAGTGCGCGGCGAGTTCCTTGAGCCCATAAATGTCGGCGGCTGCGGATGATGCGAGGGCGGCGACGGTGGGATTGCCGCCACGCGCAACTTCGCGCGCAGCAACGCCCGTATCTTCGCACGGAATGACACGAGCATTGGGCAAACTCGCCAGAAATTGTCCGCATTCGGCGATGACCAATGGATGCGCAAGAATTTCACGGACGTCGCGCAGCTCTGAACCGCGGATACCGAGCAAACGATGATCGGTATGCCAGAGCACCTCGCGTATGGGGACAAGGCCGAATGCTACGACGATGTCATAACATTCGCGAACGGTGCCGGCGATGGCGTTCTCAATCGGCAGTACGCCGATATCGGCGCGCAGTGCGCTCACGGTCGTGGCAACATTGGCATAGCGCGGCACGCCGATCGTTGTCGCCTCGAATCCACGTTCTCGCAGAAAATGATCGATGACCAATTGCGAGTATGCGCCTGCGACGCCCTGATACGCCCCGATAACCATTCGTTCGTCCTCGTGTGATAAAAGCAAAGAAAAAGCCCCCGCCGGATCGGCGAGGGCTTGCGTGTTTTTCATTTGTGACTTCGTTACGCGCAAACAACCCCGAGCCGACCCAGCGGGCCGCCGAAATAAAATGAATATGCGTACGAAAACATGCGATTCATGTGGAGGCCACTAAAGCACGCATCAGGTGCTATTGTCAAGTCTCCGAATCGCGCCATGGTAAATCTTACCGGCGGCGGTATCGTCGCGCCGCAGGCAATTGTCATGATAAACGTTCTTTATCGCGATGAGCTGCGACTGATGCTCGACTATTTTTAGCCGCGCGTTTAGGATTTTTTTCGCTATGGGCCGCGTGAATCGTGCTCAAAAAATGGCCAAAACTCATAGAGAGTTCCGTCGTCAGCTACGGCAGGGCCAGCGCCGCAAACGATGTGAGTCGGTTGAGGAATGAAGCTGGCCCGATTCCGTGGACATTTTCCGCCTTGCATAGAAAGGTCCATCCATGCCTCAAAAATATACCCGGGCCTACCCGGCCGATTTTCGGCAAAAGATTGTTGAGCTTGCTCGCGTAGGCCGTGGTGCCGACGATTTAGCTGCCGAGTTCAAGCTCGCAAGACAAACCGTTCGGACTTGGATCAAGCAAGCCGATCTTGACGCGGGACGCCGCACGGGCGGCCTCACAAGCGCCGACCACGAAGAAGTCGCGCGATTGCGTAAACGCGTTCGACAACTCGAAACCGAGCGCGATATTTTGTCAAAAGCCGCGGCGTGGTTTGCTCGCGAGACCGATTCGATCCCATCAAAGTCTTCGAATTCGTGAGAGCTTATCACGCCCTATGGCCCGTTACTACGCAATGCCGCGTGCTGGATGTCTCGACCAGCGGCTACTATGCGTGGCTCAAACGCCCGCTCTCGAAACATGGTCAACGTGATTGTGTGCTTGGCGATCGGATTGTGGCGTTGCATCGCGCCGCACGAGAAGTGTACGGTCGCCCGCGCATTCAAGCAGATCTTCGTGACGAAAATATCTTTACGAGTGACAAGCGTGTTGCGCGACTGATGCGAGAACGTCATATTCAAGGAGCAAGCCGCCGCAAGGGCTTCATGACGACAGTGCGTGACAAAGAAGCGCGTCCCGCTCCCGACTTGGTTCACCGGCAATTTACAGCTTCGGAACCGAATAAACTTTGGGTCGCCGACATCACGTACGTGCCGACATGGTCGGGATTCTTGTTTCTCGCGGTCGTACTCGACGTATTCAGCCGCCGTATTGTCGGGTGGTCGATGGCAAACCACATGCGTGCCGATCTCGTCGTTGATGCACTGAACATGGCAATTCACAATCGGAAACCGGAGAATGTGATTCACCACTCGGACCAAGGTTCGCAATACACGTCTATTGCGTTTAGTAAACGATGCGAAGCAAGCGGCGTTCGCACTTCGATGGGATCAGTCGGCGATTGTTACGACAACGCCATGTGCGAGAGCTTCAACGCAATTCTCGAATGCGGCTGCTCGTCAAGCATCGGTTCCGAACGCAGCGCGAAGCGGCACTCGCGGTCTTCGATTTCATCGAGGGCTTCTATAACTTGCGCCGCCGCCACACCTCGATTGGCAACATCTCGCCGGCGGAATTCGAGCGGCGCATGAGTCAAGCCGCTTGATGTCTAACCAAAAACTCTCCGCGAAAGCGGGCCAGCTTCACTATGTCACAGTGGGATCCAAAATGAGTGCGATAAGTACGCTGCCGACCGATTCTGCAAGCGCGGGTAGGATCAGAGAGCAGCCTTGCTGGGCGGCCAAGCTACTATTAATTGCGCCCGTCGCTGATCTTGTGACCGCAACTGTTGTGGCGGGCGGAGAGCTGGGATTGAACCCTCTCGCCGATATAGGCTTCTATAGTGCGTACGTCGGAGTTCTCGGGGCAAACTATGATGTCCAGCATGCGTGTGCATTGTAATGGCCGCCTTGTTCTTCTGGCTTCCGCAGTTAATCGTCCTAGGAACCGTGGTCTTTGTCTGGTCAACCTTGCGTAGGCAAAATCGGGCTGGCCAATCGGCGGAAGTTCATAAGGGAATGACGCCATTTCTCGGGGCTAGCTTAATCTTTTCGTCGTTGGTCATAGCCTTTTCCGTAACCGGTATTCTGGAACACTACTTCTTGCCGTAGCACCTAGCATACAACACAAAGAGCCCGGCGTTTGTGCGCCGGGCTCTTTGTTAAAGCGCGTCTTTTTACGAGATTGAAGCTGGCCCGCTTTCGCGGGAGGTCGAACCGAATTTCGTGGTGTCGGCGATGACGCTCTTTGATTATTCCTTCATTGCACTTGGACAAGTCTGCAGCAACGTGTATCCGTCTGCGTTGGTGTGCGCGAGAACGTAGGCAACGAGTGGCGGTTCGTTACCGGCGCGATCGGCCGGCGGGCGCTGCAATGGAATCTTCATGGATCGCGACATATTGATTGCGGAGAACGGATTGCTCGCTTCATCGGGATAGTGGAATGGGTAATCCAGCCGCGTCGAGGCGGCTTTGCCATCGGGGAAATGGACGGTCATGAGGATGTTCACGTCGATTCCGCCGTTGGAGTTGAGGTGATCGGGCGGAATATTCTGAAACGCCACGTAGCCGCAAGGGACATTCCCGCCGCTGCCGTTTCCGCTTCCCGCGGTCCCGCTGCCGGTTCCACTGCTGCCGAGCCCCGGGCTTCCTACTCTGGCTTGCCCGGCTCCGGCGCTCTGCACCGGTGGACCGGAGTGCGCCGGGCTCGCGAGCGGCGAGGCAACCTTGGGAGCGGCTAGCGTCTTGATGCGAGCGGGCGCTGCCGAGCGCCCTTGCGGCCTCCCGATCCGTCGTGGGGCGGAGGTTGGAACGGGCGTCGGGCTAGGTGTCGGCTTCGGAAGCATGCGGATCGAAAACGTAGATTCGCAGGGGGACTCAAACCATTCTTTCGATGGCGGTTGTGGTTTCCAGAATAAGCTGGCAGCGATACCATGGATGGTAAGTGCGATGATCACGGCGAGAAGAAGCCGAAATCGCCAGTCATCCATGAGCTTTTCGCGGAGCCACAACACGAATTTTACGTTTCGCATGTGCGCGCGCCTAGTCCCACGGAGGCCGTCATGCAGCAGAAAACGAACCCGCGTCCCTCGTGGATATTGAAAAACTTATTCGTGCGATTCCGGATTTTCCGATTCCCGGAATTCTGTTTCGCGATATCACCCCATTGCTCAAGGATAAAGATGGCTTTCGTGCCACGATCGATCTGTTTGTCGAGAAATTCAAAGGTCGGCAGATCGATTATGTGATCGGGATTGAAGCCCGCGGGTATATGCTCGGCGCTCCGCTTGCCTGCGAAATCGGCGCCGGATTCGTTCCGGTGCGCAAGCCCGGGAAGCTCCCTTACAGCCGACTGTCCGAATCGTATGCGCTCGAATATGGCACGAATTCGCTGGAGATCCATGAGGATGCTTTGGGCCACGGAGATCGCGTGGTGATTATCGACGATTTGCTGGCGACCGGAGGCACGGCCAAAGCGACCCGTCGTTTGATCGAGCGTCTCGGCGCCACCATCGATTCGTTTGGATTTCTTATCGAACTTGAAGCGTTGCATGGACGTGAGGCGCTAACGGGTATCGATGTTGTTTCGTTCTTAAAATACTAAGATGAAGAAACTTTTTTTTGCCATCGCCTGCGTGGTTGCCGTTTTCGGCTTCGGCTTGATCAGCCACGGTGTCGCGAGCGCGCGACCGCATGCCACGCCGACCCCGGCTCCGACGCCCAATGCCGCACCTGAAAATCAGCGGGCGACGGCGATCGCCCGGCGAGAGTTTATTGCGTGGCAACTTGGTGTCGTCAATCACGCGCACTATAACGCAGATTTTGCCGCGCTCCTGACGCCCGAAAAAGTCGCCAAAACGGCCAATGAGCTCTCCTCGCTCGGCGCGCTCCAAAGCGTCGTCTGGGTGGGCTACTTTACGGACCCGGATATCGCAAACGGTCAGCCCGTCTATCTTTACCACATGATCTGCGCGGGCGGGGCGGTCTATGCGGAGTTCGGCTTTGACACCGACGGTAAGGTTGCCGGCGTCCTGTTCCGCGACGTTCTCCCGACCATCGCCCCGAAAACGTAGCGTCGCCTCCCCGGTTATGGCACTATGGGGAGATATCGATGACCATTAGCGAACTCGTTACGGCAGTACAGGCCTACGACCCGTCGTGCGACGGCTCGTTGATCGTGCGCGCCTATGAGGTCGCTGCCGGTGCCCATGAGGGCCAACGGCGGGCATCCGGTGAGTCGTACATTGAGCATCCTTTGGCTGTTGCCGGTATTCTCGCCGAGCTTGAGATGGACCAGAACACCATCGCTGCTGCGATCCTCCATGACGTTGTCGAAGATACCACGATTACCGCCGAAGGCGTTGCGGCTCAATTCGGCGATGAGATCGCCGCCCTCGTCGACGGCGTCACAAAACTCACGCGCATTCCGTATCAATCGAAAGAAGATGCGCAGGTCGAAAACCTGCGTAAAATGTTTATGGCGATGGCTCGCGATATTCGCGTCATCATCATCAAGCTCGCCGACCGCCTGCATAATATGCGTACGCTCGAAAGTCTCCCGGTGGCTAAACGCCAATCGATTGCGCGCGAGACGATCGATATCTATGCGCCGATCGCTCATCGGCTAGGAATCTGGAAGGTGAAGTTCGAGATGGAAGATCTCTGCTTGCGCTATCTCGATCCTGTTGCCTATCAAGATATTGTCGATCGCGTTGCAAAGACTCGTCGCGAGCGCGAATCCGATGTCCAAACCGTCATGGCTGCGCTGCGCAGCGAATTTGCGAGCTTAGGAGTCAAGGCTGAGATTCAAGGGCGTCCAAAACATTTTTATTCCATCTGGAATAAAATGCGTAAGGGACGCGAATTTTCGACTATTTACGATCTTATTGCCATTCGCATTATCGTCGATTCGCTCAAAGATTGTTACGCTGCCTTAGGCGCCGTTCACGCATTATGGACACCGCTGCCCGGGCGGTTTAAAGATTATATCGCGATGCCAAAACCGAACATGTATCAATCGTTACATACGACGGTCGTCGGCCCCAATGGCGATCCGCTGGAAATTCAGATTCGCACACTTGAAATGCATCGCACCTGCGAGTATGGCATCGCCGCGCATTGGCGATATAAAGAAGGCGGCAAGGCCGATCAGTTCGAGAACAAGCTCACCTGGCTGCGTTCGCTGCTTGAGTGGCAAAAAGATATGCGCGATTCGCGCCTCTTCATGGAAAATCTTAAACTCGATCTTTTCGATAGCCAAGTGTTCATCTTCTCACCGCGCGGGGATGTTTTTTCGATGCCGGCCGGAGCGACGCCGGTGGATTTTGCGTATACCGTTCATACGGATGTGGGTAACCATTGCGTCGGTGCAAAGGTTAATGGACGGATCGTTCCGTTTGATTCAACGCTCGCAAACGGCGATATTTGCGAGATTCTCGTAAATAAATCGACGGGGCATCCGTCGCTCGATTGGATCGGTATTGTCAAGACGAGTGGCGCGAAACACAAAATTAAATCGTGGTTCCGTAAAGAGCGTCGTGATGAAAACGTCCTCGCCGGGCAGGGTGCTCTTGAAGCTGAGCTCGTACGGATGGGACTGCGTTCGGAATTATCGCGTGGCAGCGTTCTTGAAAAAATTGCCAATCGACTGAATTACGCCTCGCCAAGTGATTTGTTTGCGGCGATCGGCTTTGGCGACCAATCTGCGCAATCGATCGCGAATAGACTTCGCGAAGAAGTCAAGACCGAATCGGTCATCGATATTTCAAAACTCACCCGGCCGACTCCGCGGCGGGCGACGCGTAAACGTTCGCCGATTCGCGTCGCCGGCGTCGACGACGTACTCGTTCGCTTATCGAAATGCTGTAGCCCCGTTCCGGGCGACCCGATCATGGGGTACGTGACAATTGGTCGCGGTGTCTCGGTGCATCGCGCAGATTGCCCGAATGTGGCCTTTATGAATGCGACTCCGGAACGCATTCTACAGGCAAGTTGGGTGGCCGATGCCGAGCAAACGCATGCCGTCGATATCGAAATCGAAGCGAGTGATCGCGCACAATTACTGCAAGATATTATGGGCGTTTTCGCCGAGTACAAGACGCCGGTCAACTCCGTTACCGCGCGCACGAGGCGCGACCACAGCGCGATGACGGCCATTTCCGTGCAGATTCGTGATCTCGATCAATTGCATAAACTCATCACAAAGTTGGAATCGCTGAAGGACGTTCGTCGGGTCTATCGCGTGACCAAACGCGAACGGGCCAGCGGCTAACACGGTTTGCCCGAACATCTCACTATAGCAACGTTTGTGTTGCTAGCGGGTGCTGCGTTTTTAGCCGGGGCTATGAATGCCGTTGCCGGCGGCGGTGCATTTGTCGTGGTGCCGACGCTGATTTTCTCGGGTGTCTCCCCGATCATTGCCAACGCGACATCGAATACGGCACTGTGGTTCGGCGTTCTCGGCGGCGCGCGGGGCTTTCGGCGCGAGATTTTCGCTCACAGGCGCTTGCTGCCAAGGCTCTTGGTGGTCAGCATTTGTGGCGCAATCATCGGTGCCTTACTCTTGCTGCTCACCCCTCCGATCTTTTTTCAGCGATTGCTTCCATGGCTATTATTGTTTGCGGTGCTGTTGTTTTCGTTTTCGGGCCGACTGACAAAACGCGCGTTTGAACATCCGCATCAGGCGCACTGGCAGTTACTCGCACAATTTCTCGTCGCGATCTATGGCGGGTATTTCGGCGGAGGTCAAGGCATTTTGATGCTGGCGATTCTTGCTTTCTCGGGATTGCCGTCGTTATCGGCGGCGAATGGCATCAAAAATTTACTTTCCGTCGCGATCAACGGCGTGGCGATTATTCCGTTTGCCATCGCGCATATCATCGACTGGCCGCTCGCCCTGATGATGGCGATATCGGCGCCGATTGGCGGCTATCTCGGGGCAAAAGCCTTTCGGCATGTGCCAACGCCGATTGCCCGCGGAATCATTATCGCCATCGGTGCCTCGATGACGATTGCGCTGTTTCTACGCGCGTAGGTTACGGCGTCACTATGGCAGCAGAAGCCGTCCCGGGAGTCGAGAGTGTGCCGAATGGGCCGGTTCCGAGCGTGCATGTTGGGGTACAAGCGAGCGTAAATCCGTAATAACTTGGAGCAACATATTGTGTCGGTATCCAGGCATCGATGGTGGTACTCGTGCGGTTGCCCGTAAAGCCGAAACTGAAGCTGCCCAAGCTAATGGACGTGCTCACTTGTGCGATTGGCGAACTCGAGAGGGTTGCCGAAGTCGATGTTCCGGTGACGGAGTACACGTAGACATGGGATGCATCCGTCATCCAAAGGTGCCCGGCGGGATCGAAGCCCAGCCCTTGAATCGCGGCCGTCGGGGGATTCGTTATCGTGAGTGCCGTCATTCCGTTCGCAACGGACGTGAGGGCCCCAATCGCGGTGCCGTTTGTGTACCAAATGCTATCTTGGAGCGCCCCGTCGGCGGCTGGCGCGATCGCGAGCGATGTCATTCCTGAAAGCGCGGCCGTTGCCGAAGCAAGGGGAGTGCTTGTGGCTCCGGTGCCTGGATAGGCTTCTACTTTGTTGATTGCACTTACGCCGACGATAAGATGCCCGATTGAGTCGAAAGCGATGGCGTTTTCTGCCCCGGCCCCCGTCGGCAGGGTAACCGTTGCTGCGGGGTTTTGCGCTGGCGGGACCGAGAATTGCGTCGGCGTAAACTCAACGACGGTATATGGCGCGACACATTGAGCGATCCATATATTGCCCGCAGCATCGATGGCGACGCTTTCGTAGTTCAGATTCCCGGAATCATTGATGGTATCAATCGGGTTCGTCGGCACGGTGTGTGCAGTATAGAGCGGATATCCGTACACGGCATACGGCGATGCCCCAAAATCTTGCACCGTCCAGAGTTCTTCGATGGTGGAGAACATTGTTGTCAGAGAAATAGGGGAGAGTCCGCTGCCGGACGGAGGCAACGCGGTAACGAGAACACCGATGGGAGAGGGTGCAAACGACTGGGCTTTAATCGTGAATGCATTTGACGAGGTTGGGGAGATCGTAAACGTATTGCTCGGATCGGTTGCCGATAACGTCGGAGCTCCTGGTCCGGTGATAAACGATCCATCGGCATCCAGCGCAACAAGACTCCAGACGGTCGGCGCATTCCCAATGATATCGAAGCCGGTTCCATCCAAAGCCACATGCGTTTGTCCGGAGTTTGGAATGAGGGCAAGGCGAGTGGGAATGCCATTGAGGGTGAACGGGATTGTCGCCGCGCCGGAACCTCCGCTGACGTTGAGGGGAACGATGATTTTCGAGAGTTCGTTCGCGCTTGCGGCGAACGTCGGAGGAGCAAGTGACGACGGTGCTTGATCGAAGGTCACGAGATCGAGATTGTAACTTCCCGGCGTGATATCGAGCGTGATGACGAAACTTTTAGAGCCGTCGGGGAGCGTCGTGCAATTATTGGTAGCGGTGCAGGTCGAAAGACTGACGGCGTAGGTCGGTGCGTATTCTTGCGTCGTCGTAAACGACGGCGATGACGAACTTCCAACGACGACGCCAAATCCTTGCGTGCTCGGAGAAACGTAGTTCGGCCTGCGGATAACGGCCTGTTTGCTCAGGGGTGGAACGCGAAGCGAAAGGGTCACGCTTTGTAGTGTTTTGGGGCTGGTCGATGCGGGCGTAAAGGCACCGCTACCACCGCCGCATGCAGTCAGGCTGATCAGCGCGATGCATGAAAGCAGTCGCGAACGTCGCGTGCATTGCATTAGTGAAGCACCACCTCTCCGATAGCATTTGCATTTGGTTCGGTGAACCACATATTTCCGTCGGGGCCGCGAATAATGTTCTGTGCTACGTTTCCGCTGGGAATTGCATACTCGTGGGTGGTACATGCTGCGGCGCAAGTCGAGAGAACAATGACGCCAATTTTCCCTTGCCCGATAACGGGATCGGCATACCACACGTTGCCGTCCGATCCAAGCGCTAAGCCGAACACGCTTCCGCTTGTCGGAATCGTCTGCTGCACCGTGCAGGTCGCAGCAACGCCAACACCGGTGCAATTCGCCGGTAAAATACGAGCAATTGCGTTACTGGCGCCTTCACTGACATAGAGATAGCCGTCGGGCGCGGCAACAAGGCCAAAAGTGCCTTTGCTGCCGAGCCCGCCAAAGTATTCGGTTGCCGCGCAGGTGTTCACCGTGCAGGTGACCGTTCCGATACCGCCGCCCGCCGCGGAATCCGTAAACCACATGTTGCGATCGGGTCCGACCGCCATGACGTTCCTGTTGGGTTGCGTTGCCGGCGCTATTGTGGGAAGCGGCATGGAAAGCGATGGCGCGGTGCTCGCCGACGCAAGGGGAGCATTGATCGCGCCCACTCCCGGGGGGTAGTATCCCAACTGATCCACATATGCATAGTAAAGATTTGCATCGGTTCCCGTTGCAAGACCGGTAAATTCGGCCGTCGCCGTGGACGTCGAAATGAGTGGCAGTGGTGTGCTTACCGGGCACGTGAGGCTTGTCATCGTTGCGCAAGACGAATTCGTGGCTACGCGTTCGATCGATCCCGCTGCGCCGCCGATGCCCGAAACGGAAACCCAAATATTGCCGTCGGAACCCGTCGCAATGTCGTTTGCCGTGACGGAGCCCTGTAAGGGCTCATCGACGATGGGGCACGTGTACGGAGCCACCGTCGTGCAATTCTGAACAAAAAGTTTTCCGACTCTCCCGACGGTATTTTCCGAGAACCATAAACTGTTTCCGGCTGGGCCGACGGTCATTGCCGTTGGAGCCGATGAGGCTGTGGGAACGATGAACTCGCGAATCGGAAGCGTCGGCGGTACCGTGATACCACCAGATGTTGGGCCCGTCACGATGACGTTAACTCCAAGGGAGATGCCCGATGCGTCGGCGATAGTCAGGACACCGTTGCCGCTTGACCCCGTCGCCGCAACTGGGGTCACGGTTATCGTGACAATGCCGCCGGATGTGCTAGGCGCACACGAGACCGGCGAGCAGGTGACCGATGCAAAGCTTCCCGGGCCGACAAGACTGAATGCGCCGGTATTTCCGAATTCTTGCACGCCAATGGATGACGATGCCCCGCCGTTGATCAACGTTGTGAGCCCGTTTGCCGAGGTGACGAGGTTTAATGGGTTGATCGTCAGAGATCCAATCGTATTTCCGCCGACGGATGCCACTAGCGAAACCGACGTAAGCTGTGTTGTAAGCGATGCGGGTGCATAGAAGATCGAAAACGTCGTTGCTCCGCCGGCCGATCCGGGCGCGGTAATCGTGGCAGTCGAGAGGCTTAAATCGTGACTCGGATCTCCGGTCATCGTCAGCGTAATGGGTGACGAATACGGGATGGACGGCGTCGATCCGATGATCGTTGCGTTCGAGGCATCAAGAGCAATGACATGAAGTTGTATCGGGATAGCCGTTGAAATCGAAGCCGACGTGCTCGGCGTTGTCGATGTTCCAATCGTAAAAATAACCGATTTCGGTGTTCCACCGAGCGACGCCCGAAACGTTGGATTCGGCAACGTTGTGTTCACCGGCGGCGTAAGACCAGTCGATAGCGGCGTTCCTGTGCCGTTGGTTGAGGCAAACGCGGAGATGGTGAGGACGACGTTCGTTGCGGACGGCACGCCGAACGTGAAGGTGCAGGTGATCGGAGCCGTTGTCGTGCAGGCGGGCGCGGCGATCGCAAAGACCGTCGGGGTCGGCAACGGAACCGGTGCGACGCCGTTAACGCTGGCGAGCGCGATAGTGATTGATTGCGTATTCGGGGAAACATATTGCGGCTTGCGCGCGGCGCTTTGCGGCGTGTTTCCCGGTATGCCGAGAGTAACGGTGACCGTCTTTTGCGCCTGCCCGGGACCGGGAGCGGGCAAAGACCCAGGGGCCGAAACCGTTCCGCCCGAGCCGCCGCAGGCCGCCAACAGTGCGGCAGCCGCAAACCCAATGGCCATGCCCGAAATCGCAAATCGTGATGTCACTGTAGACCTCCACGCCCTTAGCCCATCGATACCGTGGGCACTTATCGTGCAGTGCCAGGAGCCCCTTCTTGCCCGGGCAGGTCGGCACTGGCGAAAAGAGCGCGGACATCGATGCGGAGTTTCGGAAGAAGCGGAAGCGTGAAAATGTCGCCCTCGCGTAGGGTGCGTACTCCCGACGCATCATGGCAGGTCATGCTTCGTTCCAATGGGTCAACATCGAGTACGCTGAGGGAGCCATGTCGCAAATAAATGCCGATTTTTTCGTTGATAGTGCGCGTTCGATCACCAGGTGAGCGAATTTCGATTGCGATTTCCGGGGCAAATGGGGGCTGCTCCCGATCTTCATCGCTAAGGGGCCTGAGGCGATCATGTGCGACGAATGCCACATCGGGGACAAGCGTCGTTCGACGCGGTTCACCCGGCATAGTAAATCGCCACTCGGTTGCAACGGTGCCAAAGTTCGCGCTTGCGTCGGACAGTAAACGAGCGAGCGTGTACTGTAGTACTCCGTGGCGACGTTTCGGACTCACCTTGCGTACCGCCCGACCACGCAGAATCTCAGTATACGGTTTTTCGTCGATTGCGAACATCGTCTGTCCCTCACACCTAGTGTATCACGCTGATACTCAAGCGTGGAGAGGTACTAGGCCCTCGTCACCAGTTCCGGAGGCATCTCCGGTTGCGCGCTTTCGTTGCCATCGGCACGTGGGCCGCCGCCGAAACGTGGTTCGATGTGGTTTGCCGTCCAGAGATAGAGCGTCGGGACGACGATGAGCGAGAGCGTGGTGGAGACGAGAAGCCCGCCGATGACGACCGTGCCCAGCGGTGCCTGCGTTTGCGATCCGGCTTCCAATCCGAGGGCAATCGGTAACATGCCGCCGACCGTTGCCAGCGTCGTCATCAGAATCGGACGTAAGCGTAGAGGGGCGGCATGAAGGAGCGCGTCGCGAGCGCTATAGCCTTCGCGCCGCAGTTGATTGGTGAATTCAACGACGAGAATGGCGTTCTTGACGACAATACCGACGAGCATCAAAACGCCGATAAATGCCGTGAGCCCGAACGAGCGATGCGTGATGAGTAGTGCGCCGATAATACCGGCAAGCGACAGTGGAACGGCAACCATAATCACGAGCGGATGCAAGAGCGATTCGAACTGTGATGCGAGCAACATGTAGATGAGGATGATTGCGAGGATAACGATGAGACCTAAGCTACCGAAGGTATCGGCTTGATCGCTTACGCTTTGCCCGAATTGCCAGTGGTAACCCGCCGGAAGCGTGATGGCATTCATGACTTTCGTCGATTCGGCGACGGCTTGACCGAGTGGAACGCCCAAGAGCGTCGCTGAAATATCGATTTCGCGCTGTTTGTTTTCGCGCGTGATCTCCGATGGGCCGGCGCCGATAGCGATATTTGCGACCTCGCCGAGCGCGACGGTATTGAGCGTATACGCTTGCGATGGCGATGGTGTTGCGTTCACGACAAGGCTGGTCGGCGTACTAGCGTTGGGAATAGCGAGGCCGGCGATCGTTGCAAACGTCCGTCGCTGATCCGGCGGAAGTTGGACGACGATAGGATATTGCGTTCCGTTGATCTGCAGATAGGATGCGATACTTCCATTCGTTGCCGTGGCGATCGTGTTCGATATGGCTTCGGTGGAGAGACCGAGCTGCGCGGCCTTGGTTCGATCGATTTTGACATCAAGTTCGGGTTGTGACGGAAGAATCGAGGTATCGGGCCGGGAGATGCCATGAATTGCCGCGATTTTCGGAAGCGCCACATCGTGCGCAAGATGGTAGAGCGTCGTAATGTCGGGGCCGTAAATTTGAATGTCGAGATCATTTTGCCCGCGGGAAATGATATTCGAGACGATATCGACGGTGTGGCCGAAACTCGCTAAGCCGGGAATCGCACTGAGTTTTTTATCCCATTGGTTCACGAATAATGCTGCAGCGTTGCCCTGCACGTTGGATTTTAACGTCACGGAAAGCGTGGCTTGGTTGGTGACCGGCGTGGAATTGAAAAGGCCTTGGGTGCCGATCGTTGAGCCGACATTTGCAACGCGTGGATCCTTGCCCATCGCGGCTTCGATGCGTGCGACCGTTGCATTGGTAATTGCCAATGCCGTGCCGTTGGGCGTCCGTAGAAAGAAACGAACGAAACGTGAATTCGAAGGCGGGAATGTTTCCGTGCCGACGACACCGGTCTTGATGACGACCAACGTCACGACGAGCACCAAGGCCGCGAAAGCGAAAATAATCATTGGGCGATCGATGGCACGGGCTAAGGTTCGTGCATACCATGCAGCAAAGCGTTCGTACACGGCATCGAAACGGCGGACGAAACGCGCGTAGGGCCCACCATTTGTCGAGCCGTTCAGAGTACCGTTGCTTGCGCCGTTGATACTTGGGGTATTTTTTGCCCACAACAGCGTTGATAACATCGGTACCGTCGTTAGCGCGACAACAAGCGATAATGCGACGGCAACCATCACCATGACGGCAAACGGTGTAAAAATTAAGCCTTGCAAGCCCGGGATAAGCACAAGCGGTAAAAAAACGGTGATAACGGTGACGGACGAAGCGAGTACGGCGCTAAAAATTTCGGCCGTTGCGCCTTTGGCCGCTTGTAAAGCCGTGCCGCCGCGCGCTCGCCATCGAGCAATATTTTCGATAACGACGATCGCATCATCGACGATCAGACCCACCGCTAAGGCTAACCCGCCGAGGGTCATGATGTTAAGCGAGTAACCGAGAATATACGCTGCAAACAGCGTGCCCATCACCGAGATCGGTAACGATATCGCGACGATAAGCGTCGAACGCCAAGAATGTAAAAACAGTAAGATGACGATGATTGCCAGCAGCGCACCATAAAACGCCGTATGTTCGAGCGCGCTGACGGCTTCAAGAATGAAGCCTTCCTGATCGAAGACAACGCCGATGCTCATGCCGGGGTAACGATTTTCAATCTGCTTAATTTTTTGATAGACGCCGATGGAGGTTGCAACAACATTGGCATCGGGTTGCGCGTTGATGACCAGGCCGAGTGCCGGTTTGCCGCCGAGGCGTTCAAACGAGCGCTCTTCGGTGATGGCATCTCGAACCGAGGCGATATCGTGCAAGAAGACGGGTGCGCCGTTTTTCGTGGCGACGACGAGATCGGCGATCTGCGAAGCGGATGTAAAGAGTGCGTCCGTGCGCACTTGAAATTCGTTGGTTCCGATGCGCACGATGCCGGCGGGAAGGTTGACGTTCTCTTGCGAGATGCGAGTGACAATTTGCGACATCGTCAAGCCGTAAGCCGCGAGTTTGTTCGCGTCGGGTTCAACCATAATGGCGCGTTGTTGATCGACGGTCGCGGTCACCGCAGCGACGCCGTCCACGGATGAGAATTCGTCGGCAAGTTGGTTTGTGAAGAGATCGCCGAGATTGCGCAACGTCATGTTCGGGTCGGTCACATAGGCGCGCACGATGGGCAGCGAGTTTGCATCGAATTTAAAAATCTGCGGCTGTTGTAACGTCGGATCGTTAGGCAGGCTCGAACGGACGCGATCGACTTGTTGTTGCACATCGACTGCCGCCGTATCGATATTCACACCGTAGTGGAAGGTCGCCCGAACTTGGCTCTGCCCTTGCGTCGAGGTCGAATCGATGACCGAAATCCCGTTGACGCGGCTGACGGCGTTCTCGATCTGCCGGGTGACGAGCGCTTCCATCTGCTCCGGGCCGACGTTGGGGTAGTTCACGGTCACCGTGATAACCGGTGGCGAGAATGAGGGCAGCAACGAGACGGGCAGGCGCGGGATGGCGAAGAAACCCAGCACAAGAATCGCGCAGGCAATCATAGCCACGGTGACGCGGCGAGTTACGGCAAAATTGGCAATCGACACAGGGCAAGACCTTACCACATCCCCCTGGGCCGTCGCTGAAACCAAGCAGTCAGGAGGACGGCCGCCCTAAGTGGCTTGCCGGGGGCGGTAGAACCCTGTATACTGCCGTTCGTTATCGGCGGCCACATAGGCCGACCGTCACCCGCTGCCCGTCGCGCCAGGCGGGCCTCCGGTCCTCCGGAGTCCGTAGTTGGGAAGATCCATGGTCGATTACGAGATCACCTATATTTTGCGCCCGTCCCTGGAGGACGCGGCAGTCGATGAGCGGAGTGCCTCCGTGGCCGAGCTCATCACCAAGGCCGGCGGAACGATCGTCCACCTTGAAAAATTCGGAAAAAAGCGCCTCGCGTATGAAATCAAGGACCTGCGTGAAGGTCACTATGTGACCATGCAGTTCCGTAGCGAAGTCGCCGCCTGCAAAGAACTCGACCGCCAACTCTCGCTCGATGAGAACGTGCTGCGCACGCTCGTCGTCAAGCTGGATAAGCACGAGCTTGCCGCCCTCGCCATCGCTCGCGCCGAAGTGCCGGAGCTCTCGCTCCAACCCCAGGTCTAGACGAAGTACTGTGCCCGCGTGATGGCACAGTGCCTGCTGTACCATCGGCGGGTCAACGTTTTTACCACTCGTTTAGGAGAGCACTAGCATGGCCGGTTCATACAATCGCATTATCCTCGTCGGGAATCTCACCCGGGATCCTGAAATTCGCTATACGCAGACGGGCAAATCCGTGACGAAATTCACGCTTGCCGTCAACAATCCACGCAACAAAGAAGAAGTCACGTACGTCGATATTGTTGCTTGGGATAAGCTCGGCGAAACCTGTAACACCTATCTCAAAAAAGGGTCCAACACTCTCATTGAGGGGCGCCTTGTCATCCGGTCGTACGACGATAAAGATGGCAATAAGCGCAAAGCCACCGAGGTCGTTGCAGATAACATGCAGATGCTCGGCTCGCGCATGGGTGGAAACGACGATGGTGGCGGTTACGGCGGCGGTGCAACGGCTGCACGGAGCAACGCCGGTGCTCCACTCGACGATCGCTCCGATGCCGATCTCGATGATGAAATTCCGTTTTAAGGTGAAAGGACTCTAAAAATGCCCCCTGTCAAAACCAAAAAATCCACGAAGGAACGTCGCGTCAAGAAAAAACCGTGTTCATTCTGCACGGAAAAGACGCCTCACGTGTCCTATCTCGAAGTCAACAAACTCAAAAAGTACGTTTCCGAGCGCGGGAAGATCGTCCCACGTCGTATTTCCGGAACGTGTGCCTTGCATCAGCGTATGGTCACGGTCGCCGTTAAACGCGCCCGCGTCATTGCGTTCCTGCCGTTCGTCGCCGAATAAGCGGGGCGTAGCAAACACGTGAAAGTTATTCTCACCGAAGACGTCAAGACGCTCGGGAAAGTTGGCGATATCGCCGATGTCGCCGAAGGCTACGCACGGAATTTTCTGTTGCCCCGTAACCTTGCCGTAGAGGCAAGCGCTGGCGCAATGGCCGTGCTCCAACAGAAAAAGAAAGCTGCCGCTCGCAAAGAAGCGCTCGCGCTTTCCGAGGCAAAAGATCTGGCCGATAAGCTTTCGCAAACGAAGCTTACCGTCAAAGCCAAGGCCGGCGGGAACGGCAAACTCTTTGGTGCCGTCACCAACGGTGATGTTGCCGATGCAATCCACCATGCCTTATCGACGAGCGTCGATAAGCATAAAATCGAAATCAAAGCGTCGATTAAGGCGGTCGGCTCCTACCCGGTGGAGATCAAACTTCACAAGGGTGTCATCGCTCAGGCGACGCTGTCCGTCATCGCAGCGTAAGCTGCGATGTGAGCTGACGTGGCGACGAGTGCTCGCGATTCTTCAACCCAACGCTTCCGACGGAAGTTCGGCGTTGAAGACGAGCTCACGCGCTACGTTGCGTCGCTCTACGATACCCTTGGGGATGTCTTAGGCACCGATAAACTCGTCTTGCGGGCGGGTAAGGTGAGCGCGCTCAAGATGTTGCGTTCACAGACGCTTTCGGATCGCATCTGCGGCCTTGCGCGTCTTGTCTTCGAAGATCCCACCTATGAAAAGCCGACGACGCGCGCGCAACAGCGTCGCATTTTGGCGGAAGTCGAAGATGCGATGGCTGATCTTGTCGCGCAAAAAAACGTCGAAGATTCAATCACACGCAAAGTCGATGCCAAGATGGCGCGTCGCCATGCCGAGTATCTCAACGATCTCAAAATCGAGGCCCTGCGCGAAGATGGCGGCCCAGAGACGCCGGCAACGATCGCCAAGCTGGCAGAAATCGAATCGCTCTCGAATCGGAGTCTCGCCGCAACGGCCTTGGCAAAACTGCGCCCAGCGCATCTGCGTGAGGTGATCGGCCAGGAGAACGCCATTCGTGCGCTCGTCGCCAAGCTGGCCTCTCCGTATCCGCAACACGTGATCCTGTACGGGCCGCCGGGCGTCGGGAAAACCTCCGTTGCTCGCCTGGTGCTGGATGCGGTAAAGGCGCGGAGCCATTCTGCGTTCGCCAAAGAGGCGCCATTCGTTGAGGCCAGCGGGACGACGTTGCGTTGGGACCCTCGTGAAACCGTCAATCCGTTGCTCGGCTCCGTTCATGATCCGATCTATCAGGGCGGTCGCCGCGAACTCTCCGAATCGGGGATCCCGGAGCCCAAGCTCGGCTTGGTGAGTAAGGCGCACGGCGGCGTGCTCTTCATCGATGAGATCGGTGAGCTCGATCCGATGATGCAGACTCGGCTGCTCAAAGTGCTCGAAGACAAGCGCGTGAGTTTTGAATCATCGTATTACGATGAGTCGCTGCCGAATGTGCCCGCCTACGTGCGAAAATTGTTTCGCGAAGGTGCGCCCGCCGATTTCGTTTTGATCGGCGCAACGACGCGGGACCCTGACGAGATCGATCCGGCGATTCGATCGCGTTGCGCCGAAGTGTATTTTGCACCGCTAACGCAAGAACAGATCGTTGCCGTCGTGCAGGGTGCGATTCGCAGACTCGGAACGCGCGCAGCGCGCGGTGTTGCCCAGTTGATTGCCACCTACACCAACGAAGGCCGTAAAGCGGCGCAAATCGTCGCCGATGCGTATGGGCAAGCGTTGATGCGCGCGGGAAAACACGAGACGCAGAGTATCGCCGAAGAAGATGTGCAAGCCGTCGTCCAGGCGAGCCGTTTAGTGCAGCAAACCTTGGTGCGGGCGCGTAAGGCGCGCGAAATCGGCAAGGCATTTGGCCTTGGCGTTTTGCATCACGTCGGCTCAATCGTTGAAGTCGAAGCGATTGCCTTCGCCGGTTCGCTCGCCGGCAAGGGCACCGTGCGCTTTAACGAGACGGCGGGCTCGATGGCGCGCGATAGCGTCTTTAATGCCATGGCCGTCGTGCGCGCCGTTGCCGGGATCGATCCGGCCGATTTCGATATTCACGCCAATGTCGTCGGAGGTGGCAACATTGACGGCCCGTCCGCCGGACTGGCGCTTTTTTTGGCGATGTATTCCGCGCTGACCAAGACGCCGCTGCCTCAAGATGTCGCCGTCACCGGGGAGATCTCCATCAATGGCAAGGTGCGGGCGGTCGGCGGCATCGCCGAAAAACTGTACGCCGCACGCCAGGCCGGTATGCGTATGTTGATCATTCCCAAAGAAAATGTGCGAGAAATTAACACACGAGGCCTGGGTATTGAGATCGTTGCGGTAAGCGATGTGAGTCAAGTCTTTCGTGCACTTCGAATCCACAGGAAGTCCACCGTTTCACCCACAAGGCGCAGCACCGCATCGCGTCGCAAAACGTCGTCCCGCTCATGACAGTTTTAGCACCGCAGATCGACCGCGTTCCGCCGCATAATCTCGAAGCCGAGATGGCCGTGCTTGGATCAGGCCTTGTCGATCGCGAAATCATGGGCGTGGTCGGCGAAATCCTGAAACCGGCAGATTTTTACGCGCATATTCACGAGACGATCTTCCGCGTGATGTATGCGCTATTCGATCGCGGTGAGCCGCTCGATAAGATCACCGTCGCTGAAGAATTGCGGCAACGCGACTTGCTTGATCGCGTCGGCGGGATGTCGTATTTGAGCATGCTCATGGACACCGTGCAAACTGCCGGTTCTGCCACATATTACGCCAACATCGTGCGCGAAAAGGCCGTGCTTCGGGCCCTTATTCGGGCGGGAACGCAAATCACGCAGCTCGGGTATGAAGCGGAAGAAGATGTCGATCAGGCGCTAGATCAGGCGCAACAAACCGTCTTTCAGATCGGCGAGCGACAGCTCAATGGCGATTTCACTCCCATTAAGGGCTTGATGAAAGATGCGTTCGATCAGATCAATCGGAGCTTTAGTTCGCGGGGAGAACGCACCGGGCTAACATCGGGTTATCGGGATATCGATGCGATGACCACGGGTTTCCAACCGGGCAATTTTATTATCATTGCCGCGAGGCCGGGTATGGGCAAAACCTCGTTTGCGTTAAACGCCGCCGTTGCGGCCGCGCGCGAATCCGGTCAGCCGATTGCCTTTTTCTCCTTGGAAATGTCGAACAACGAGTTGATTCAACGTCTGATTTGCAGCGAAGCCCATATCTCGATGCACGATATGCGTCGCGGCAACATACGTGATCGTCAGTGGGATGAGATTGCCCAGGCGATGGGGCGCTTGGGAGAATTGCAAATGTATCTGGATGATACAGGCGGCCTTTCCGTCACCGAAGTGCGTAGCCGCTGCCGACGCTTGAAATCCTCGAGTGGGTTGAGCGCGGTGTTTATTGATTATTTGCAGTTGCTTCGCCCGGGCGTGCTTTCGCGCAACGCGAATCGCAACGAAGAGCTTTCGGAGATTTGCCGCACGCTCAAAGTGACGGCAAAAGATCTCGGGGTGCCTATTTTTGCGCTCGCGCAGCTCAATCGCGGCGTGGAAACGCGCAATGATAAGCGGCCGATGCTGGCCGATCTGCGCGATTCAGGATCGTTGGAACAAGAATCCGATATCGTCGCTTTTTTGTATCGTGAAGGCTATTACAACAAAGAAGCACCGGAGCACGATTTGACCGAATTCATCATCTCAAAGCATCGCAACGGGCCGACGGGCGTCGTGAAGTTGCGCTTCTTAGAACAGTTCACGCTCTTTGTCCCCTACGCCGACGATGCTCAATATCCGGCACAATAGGAGTCGATTCGCATGATGCTCACCACGATGCCGAGATTGGCGCGTTGTACGCTCGGAGTCGCAAATATGGATCGGTCCGAAGCCTATTACCGCGATGTGTTAGGCCTGGCGACGCAACGCGTTGCCGATGCCGTCATTGTGCAGTGGCCCGGCCTCGATCTTGAGTTGCATGCAGAGCCGCCGGCATCGCGGGCGAAAGTTCGACTCTATTTTCTCGTTGCGACACGTGCCGATGTCGATGCGCTGGCTGAAACGTTGCGTTCGTCGGGCCAACAATTGGTGCGCGGTCCGGCACTCTCCGAGCGCGGAGAGTGGGCCGTTGGAACGATCGACCCCGATGATTACGAATTGGTGTTTTATTCCGAGGCAGGCTCGTCGTAATCGGTGCGGATTCCCGCGAAAAATTCGCCGACGCAATCGCGTAGGGCATCAAGAATGCGGGAAAGCGTCTCGCCAATTTCCGAGCCGTCATCCATCGGCAATTCCACGGTGAACAACACATCGCGTTGTTCCTCCCAAACAGCGACTTTGACGAATTTTTTGCGCGCGTTTAAGACATTCGCCAGCGCAATGGCATTGGCCAGATCGACGCCATCGGCAATAGCCCAGCCCGTGCCGACCATGGCAAACTGCGGATCGTTGCGGTAGACCACGACAAAATAGCGGTCCCCTTCGCTTTTAAAGGTGACGCGAAATGTCTGATCATCGTCTTCCCGCTCGTGAACGAGGCCTTCTTCATCGAGCGCAACTTCGAAGACTTCCATAAGTTGCTCGCTCAATTGCCGCCCCGCCCTTTCATGAAATCGTTGATGAATTTATCTGCTGCAGCCTTGGTTTCGCTGTGGTCGATGATACGTTCGAGGGCGGCGTTTGCTCCGTCGCGGACGATTGAAACGAGACGCCAAAATTGCGAACAGAATTCCGTGGCATCGCTGCTGATTTGTTCGACGGCGGCAACAATTGCTGCGCCGTTATCGGTGTAAAAAAATTTGATCGATTTATAGATCGACTGAAGTTCGACAAGGACCGGCGCGCTTTGCGCCTCATCTCGCGCCCAATCCGGTAGATCGTAGGTTGATGAGATGCTAAAAAAATGCGGGTCGCGTTCGGAAACGACGACGGTAAATGTGCGGCCGCGCGCGCGAAAATGAATGGCAGTCAATCCGTTTTCCGGATCGATATCATCGACGCGTGCTTTATGCCCTTCTTCTAAAAGGAAGGCTGCGATTTGATCGGAGGATGCGGACATCGGCTACGAGCCTGCTGCCATGTCGAGATCACGCCCGATGCCGTGTGCAAGATATGCGCGCGAAAGTTCGACGTACTCATCGGCGGCAATCTTGATCCACTTCGCTGCCTCGCCTTCGATCTGTTTTTTTATTTTTGCGGGTACGCCGGCGGCGAGGACGTGATCGGGAATTTCGACCCGCTCACCCACGACGCTGCCGGCGGCAACGAGCGAGCCCTCGCCGACGACGCTCCCATTGAGCAGGACTGCGTTGCTCCCGATGAGCGCGTGGTTTTTCACATGGCAGTCTTCCATGACCGCTGCATGGCCGATGGTGACATCATCATCGATCTGCGTTCGAATGGTGACATGGAGCACGGCGTTATCTTGTATCGACGTTCGGGCCCCAACGCGAATGGGACCATTATCCCCGCGAAGTACGGCGCCAAACCAAATTGATGATTGCTCACCGACTTCCACATCGCCGATCAGCACGGCCGTTGGCGCGATAAAGGCTGTGGGGTGAACACGAGGGGTTTTGCCATTAAAGGTGATGAACACGCTAATCCTCCGCACGAGAGGTTCCATGCATCGCCATAACACCCCGCTGCGCGGCGTAAAAGCCGTTCCGCGCCCAAAACCCGACGATCCGAGTTATGTCGCCGTGAATTATGCCTACGCCGGGAAATCCGGCCATATTCACGAGGTTGTGACGATCGGCGGTCGACAGCTTGCAAAAGTGGGATTCGACGATCGCAAGATTGTGTACTACTTGCTCGATGATTTGGAACTCGATTATGATTCCAAACGCGGAACATTCCATGACACCGATGTGAAAGGGTAGCCGATGCCGATTCTCCCAGTCGCTCCGCCCGTGACAATCACGCCACCGGGCGGTTTTGATTACGTGACCGTCGACGCCGTTCGGCGTCGCGCCTATGCTGCTCAACCCGGAGCGCAGACGCTTGTCGTCATCGATATGAAAACCGGAGACGTGCTTAAAAAAATTCATGTTGGGCACGCGCACGGCGTTGCCGTGAATCCGGCCAATGGGCATGTCTTTACCGGTAATGGTATCGATGATTCGGTGAGCGAAATCGATCCCGTCGCCGGAAAAGTTTTGCGCACCGTCAAGGTCGACGGCCATGTCGATGCCATCGCCTACGATGCAAGGTTAGGTCGCGTCTATGCTGACGAAGATGATGGTACGCGAATGTTTGTCGTCGACACGAAGACCTTCAAAGTGCGCAAAAACGTCGCGTTGCCGGGGCATAAGCCGGAGTATCTCGTGATCGATCCTACGACGCATATCGTCTATCAGAATATCGATGACAAAAGTGAAATTGCGGTCATCGATCCGACGTCGCTGACGGTCGTGCGGACGATTCCTACGCCGGAACTCATCCATAACCATCCGCTGCAGTTCGATGCCGCGAATAACGCGCTGCTGGTTGCCGGTGAGAATCATGTGCTCTCGGTGTACGGCACGGATGGAAAACTGCGGGCCAAAGCGGCGATGCCCACCGGTATCGATCAATGCAGTTGGGATCCGCAGCATCGACGCCTCGCGTGTGCCGGCGGTAGCATCAGCGTTTTTTCCTACTCGGGAACCGGCGCTCCGGTGCTGATCGGGCAGAGTGCCGCCATTAAAGGTGCGCATACGCTCGCCGTTGACCCGGTGACGGGGACGATCTTTGTCGTTTGGACCGATAGGCTGGCCGCCCACACGGCCCGCTACAAGGTGGCTCCGTAAGCGATTTTTTAGCCTTTGGCTCCCCGGGGTGCGAGTTAGGTCCACGCCCCCGAGGAGCCAAGCCTGGTATCAAAAGGGGCGGTGTCCACGGCACCGAATCATCAGCCCTCGCGCGCCGACGTAGCTCAGTTGGTAGAGCAGTTGTTTCGTAAACAACAGGTCAGCGGTTCGAATCCGCTCGTCGGCTCCATTTTGAAAAGCCCCGTGAAATATAAATTTCACGGGGCTTCGCTTTCTTTTTCGTAATCACTGCAGCTCTGTGAGCTTGTCTATAGTTAAGGCACGTCTGATCAATTCAACGATCGTGGCAGAGATCGAGGGTAATCGCGGATATCGGTCCCATCGACCGACACTTCGCCGACTTTTCTCGCTGGAAAGCGGCTAGTTTCGGAAAAATTTCGACACTACGCCCCTGTAAGGCGCAATAATCTTCGTTTTTGAACGAACAAATTTGCGAGCGCGCAAAGTACGTTGACGACGTTTGTGTTTTTGGCAAGACCACGGTAGCGGACTTTACGAAAACCGAAGACGCCCTTGACCACGCCGAACACATGCTCAACTCGCGAACGGATCGATGACTTGCGACGATTGATTCTCCGCTCGGAACGCGAAAGCGGTTTCCCGCGATAGGCACGGACATTCGTAAAATCTCGCGCCTCGGCGCCGCACGTTGCCCGCGATAGGCTGAATCACCCCAAACGCGCGTCTCTTTTCCATGCAGAAGCTGGGGAAGCACCTGGCTGTCATGAACGTTGGCTGCCGTTGTTACGACGGAGTGCACGATCTTCTCCGCGCTATCGATGCCGATGTGCATTTTCATCCCGAAGTACCACTGATTGCCCTTTTGGGTTTGATGCATCTCCGGATTGCGTTCGCCATACTGATTCTTGTGGATCTTGGCGCGGTAATGATCGATGCGTCGACAATCGTACCGCCCGAATTTTTAGACTGTGTCCGGAATTGTGTGTAACTGCGGTCGCAGGGTGATGTGAGCGTTTTCACGCTTGTAAGACGAGCTCCAGGCTTTCTGGCGTCATGTATCTTCGTTCCGTCATCCAGTCTTCGCTTTGCTCGATAAGAATCATTATGATGAGCCGAAACGCCGATTCCGGCGATGGGAAAATGCCGATCGAACGGGTTCGCCGTCGGATCTCTTTGTTGAGATGCTCGATCGGATTATTGGATGAAATTTTCTTGTGATGTTCGAGCGGAAATGCAAGGAACGCGAGCGCATCGTCGATGCCGACATCGAAGATCGTCATTGCCTTAGAAAGCGAGTCGGCAAAGCGTATTCGTACGTCGGCGATGGCGCGCTGAGCGCTCGCGAGCGAAACCTGCGAAAACACGACCTTCATTGCCGCAGCGAATTCAAGCTTGCGGCTTTGCGGTACATGGGCCAGCACGTTGCGGTAGAAATGGACCTTGCAGCGCTGCCAGCTCGCCCCTTGCATCGTCGTGGAGATCGCCGCCTTGAGGCCTTCATGCGCGTCGCTGATGACCAGCTTCGTGTCGGTAAGGCCACGCTTGCGCAGTCCACGCAGAAGCCCCGTCCAACTCTCCTTGCTCTCGGTATCAACGACATCGATGCCGACCACGTCCCGATAGCCGCTGGCGGCTACGCCGTAGGCGATGACGACGGCATTGCTCACGACGTGGCCGTCGAGGCGATCCTTTCCGTAGAGCGCGTCGAGCCACAAATACGGGTACTTCTCGGACAGCGGACGATTTCGAAATTCTTCCGCGCGAGCATCGAGTTCGACACAAAGCTCGCTGATTTGCGATTTCGACAGTCGTTCGACCCCCATCGCCGCAAGCACGTCCTCCATCTTGCGCGTGCTGATGCCGCCAATGAACGCTTCCTGAATCACCGAGATCAATGCGCGTTCACTGCGCTTCAAATGCTCAATGACCGTCGGTTTAAAGTTGCTATTTCGCGCCCGTGGGATTTCCAGATCAAGGCTTCCAGCGCGCGTGTTGAGCCCACGGCTACGCGTACCGTTGCGCTGATCGCGTCGGTGTTCGCTTCGCTCGTGCGGATCGGCGCCGATGTGATCGTCGAATTGCGCCTGAATCGCCGCGTCGTAAACCAGCGAGAGCATGCTGCGCAAGACGTCGACGTCTTTTCTCCCAAGCAGATCGGCAAACGCCGCACGCTGCTCAGGACTGAGGTTGAGAGATTCCATTCGGTCCTTTCGTTTGCGCTTCATAGCGCGATACTTGGACCGCAGAGGCCCCGCTCCTCGGCACGAGGCGGGAACCGATTCTACACACTTTTCCGGGCACTACCATGATAAATAGGCGCTTCCATTGCACGATGCGTTCCATGTCGCGCAGGAACGCCTCTCGGCGCGTGACCTTCGTGTAGCGCTCGAACGGGTTCGTCGCAAGCGTCATTTGAAAATCTTTCGGCATCACACGAATGGTAACATCGCGCCGCCGGAACTGCGACGATTTCAGACTTGCCTTAAGCACAAAAATTGTCACCGGAAGGAACCTGCGATTAACGACAAGAAATTAAACCACGCCTCACCATATTTGGACCTTTTAATAGTATGATATGTTTGGCTTTTAAAATTACGTCGCTATTCCAATAGTTACGCGAGAGAAAGAGATAATGAGTTCAATTAATCGGATTCAATTTTTGAAATCGAGTTCAATTGGTGCTATAGGGGCACTCTTGACTGCTTGCAGTTCTGGTTTACCCACGGGGCTGGGAAGCACGGCAAAACCACTGGCGAGGAACCACTTAAAGGTAACGACGTTTACACCAATCCAGCAGTTAGCAGGACAATCCAAAGAAATTTCGATCAGTGATCTTGCGGCAGACATTTCGGGTTACTATGACGGGATTCAAAATACAAAATTCTTCAACCTTGATGCAATCGATACCGCTGGCAATAGGTATGCGACCGCTTCGACAACTCTCGACGCATCCGATATGTGGAATCTCCAATTATCTGCTCCCGACCTAGGGGTGAACGCTCATTTCAGCTTAAGCCGCCCGACAATTGCGACTCCGGGAACAACCTTTTCGGTATGTGCTGGAACCTTTTTGAGTTTTGCAAATGACGGATCCGTATCGATGAATTTTCCGTCTAAACATACGCTCAAAGCTTGGTGGACGCAGTCGAATGACGCGATACTTTTGCTTACCGATCCGAATGGTAACTCGGCGTCGCAACTTCTACCACTTTCGAGAATGGTCGAACCCCAAGCCAATTCAGCTATGAGTTCGGAAATTACCCGCGAGTATACGTGCCAGGCCATGAAGGGTGGTCTTCTACTAGGGGATATGATTGCCGCAGCAGGAGGGGGTATTGCGGTCACTGGCATAGGGGCACCACTGGGGGCAG
Organism: bacterium; assembly: GCA_021778415.1. Classification (GTDB taxonomy): domain Bacteria; phylum Vulcanimicrobiota; class Vulcanimicrobiia; order Vulcanimicrobiales; family Vulcanimicrobiaceae; genus JAJYCL01. The sequence continues at coordinate 58,240 of JAJYCL010000009.1, forward strand.
CGCTGCTGGTTATTGGTGGACTCGCGATTGTGGGTTATGGCGCGGCTGTCATTGCTAAAGGCTGTCCGCTCTAGTTGAAGAACCCCATCTTCAAAGCACTAGGCCAACGATTGACCAGGATTGCTACGGCGCGCACTTGGGCAGAAATTGGTTTAATACTGGGTACACTATCGCTAGCTTTAGCGACTTCTCTGCTTCTGTTACGTACATTTGAACTAGCCTGGATTCCGTTAGTGGTCTCGGCTGCATTAATACCGCTATGTATTTTGCTTGCTGTCTGTAAATTTAGGAATGAGAAGGACTAAGTGAGCGTGGACCGGTTTCGCATGACACCTCATCGTCGGCATCGTCGCCGACGCTATGCGAGCGTCCGGGAAACCGGTACTGGCTCACATACGAAGCTGGCTGGCGAAAGTTTGAGGTAACCGGTAGTGAAAATTTTTTTACAATGCGCGGCTATTTTCGTGCTGTCACTCTTCGGTGTGGCGAGTTCGGCAAGTGCAGCGCCGTTAAGCATCAATGCGAATGTCGGCTTGCAAGCGTTCGTCTCGTTAAGTGATGCGCATATCGGCGCGACCTTGAATTCGCTCGTTGGATTTTCCGGGACGGCAGAAGCGAAATCAGGAGCCTGGAGCACGATCGAAGGCGGCCTACGCGCTGCCACGCACGGCAACGTCCCGGAGACGGTGTTCTATGCTGTTCCATCCGGAAAATACTGGGTTGTGGGCAAAGGAGCGCAAGCGCTTCCGATTGGCGATCGTCCGTATTTCGCGAAAGTATTTTCCGGTAAAAATGCCGTTGGGGATTTGGTGATCGGGCGTTCGACGGGTGCTGCAGTTGCTATCGTTGCCGTTCCAGTTCGTGGCGAAAACGGCACGGTCACCGGCCTTGTCGGCGCGGCAATCGATCTCTCGCAACTGAATGCGATGCTCATAAGGGAGCTGGGCTTGAGTGCCGGGATGCTGTTCTGGGCGACCGATGCTCACGGGATTACCGCGTTACATAGCGATAAGGCGAACATCATGAACAATGCCATGAAGGATCCGTTCATCGCGAAAACCCTTCGGAAGATGATCGCAACTCCGTCGGGTGAAGAGACGTATAAGTTTCGCAATATCACGCGCACCGTCTTGTATCGCCATTCCTCACTTACCGGATGGACGTACGGCTTCGGAATCATTCACTAAGCCGAATCGCGCGCCATTGCTGTGGCGACGTTTCATCCCAAGAGAAAAAGCAGATTCCCAGCGCGCCGAGCCTTCGCGCTTGCATGATGCTGGTACGAATTTCTGCTGGAGTCGGGGGGCCATTGTGCCCCTCGCCTACCGTTTGCCCGCCAATGCTAATCGGCAGCTTGGCGAGTGCGCGTAACCTGCGATACGATGCGGTGAGATCTCGCGCAACGTCGTGCGGCGACGTTGGGTGTTTACTCATCATGCGCCAATAGGTCATCGGTTGCCAGACGCGTACATAGCGAGCAATGCTGCGATAGGTCGATGCGGCCGGCGGCGAGATTTCAAGGGCCGGATCTTCAATCGTTGCGATCAGCAACGGTTGCGGCCCGATAGCTTCGCGCACGTGGCGTATGTAGCGTTGCATCGCGTGTTCGCCGCTCGCTCCATCGCCCATAAAATCGTCACCACGCTCAAGGTCGAGCGCAAGTCCGGCAAAGCCATTTCCTTTGGCGGTGCGATACGCCAGTGTTTGCACACTCGCCGACAGATCGGAAAAATCATCGCGACGCGGGACGGTCCAGCCGATTGTTGCGATGCCGTGTGCGGCAAGGCCGTCGATAATCGCATCGATGCGCGCGCGTGCCGTGGGGATGAGTTCCCAGTATGCGCCATAGGCGGTTCGGAGTTCGATATAGCGAAGATGCGCGCGCACCGCTTGCTCAATGATTGTTTTGGGATGAAGGGTGTCGATATCGATGGAATCTGCGGGATTATTGGTGAAATACAACCACATCCCGATGCCGCGCATCGAGGTAATGCTTTGCTGCTGCATCGCATGCGGTGTGCGAACGTCTCTCGTGGAAGAAAATGCACTGCGTCGTTTGAGCGTATAGGTATAGGCCGTGTTTGCTTGCACGGTGTCGTCGCGAAACGTCGATGTGCCCGAAGCAAGGTTGAATGTACGACGCTTCCCGTCACCGATGCGAACGAGGGTGCGAGGGTAACGTAGACGCGGGAAAAAACCGAGTTGCACCATGTGCGGTCCGAGCGCTTTGCCGACAAAGTGCGCGCCGAGCAGCCAATCCGAAACATCGCTCGTACGATGCATCGATGCAAGCGCCGGGATTCGCGGCGTGATCGTGATGCGGATGTTGCCCGGATCTCGGGAAGAAAAAATGGCGGATGGATCGTCGAAGCGCATGCGCGTTTGCCATTGCACCTCACCGCGGCTCGCCTGCCACGTGATATCGCTCCCGTCGAAGACGCGAGTCGGTTTGCCCTGTGCAGTACGGAAATGCGCAATGACGAGGTATCGTGCCTCGCCGTCGGGTGAAAGACCGAGCATCCGGGTTTCCAAGACGATTCGCGTCGGCTTGCCGCCGCGATAGAGCAGTCCATTTTTTGCTCGGATCAGGCGCGCGGTGTTGCTTCCCGAGCCTGGCGTTGAGCAGGCAATGAGGGACACCAGCATGCTGATCATGCAAAGAACGTGCAAACCCGTCCTCGTACGACGATTCATCCATCGCGAGTTTCTCGCTGTAGCAGCTTAATCTTGGCGATTAGCTGGCCGATTCTTGAAGAGAGATGGCCGGGTATTCGTTATTCTGTGTGGCGTGCGGTCAAACGTACGCCGATGATGGGCTTCGCTTGCGCTGTGATGCGAGTCACGAGCCCGCTCTTTTGCGCACGCGGTATGCGCAAACCCGGTTGACGACGGATCCTCAGGCCTCCGGCTTGGCGCGCTACGCCGCCTGGCTTCCGCTACGCCACGCACTACGCCCGATGCCGGCGTACAGCGTGACGTTTCGCAGTGATGGCCTCGCACGGGCCCTCGGATTGCGCGATCTCTGGATCGCTTTTAGCGGGCATTGGCCGGAACGGGGTGCGTTTGCGCCGACTGCGACGTTTAAAGATGTTGAAGCGGCGGCGATCACCGCTCGCTTTGCCAGCGAACAGCGCATCATGGTGACGGCGTCTGCCGGGAATACTGCGGCAGCGCTGGCCTTGGCGTGTAGCGACGCACATGTGCCGGTGCGCATCGTGACGCCGCGGCGTGCCTATGATCGTCTGCCGCTCACCCGCGAACTTGCTCCGCACGTGCAATTCATCGTCCTGGATGGTGAGGCAACGTATGATGATGCGATCGAACTTGCACGCACGCTTGCACACGAAGCGCCGTTTGTGTTTGAGGGTGGCGTGTGGAATGTCGCTCGGCGCGATGGAATCGGAACGATTTTCTTACGCGCAGTTGAAGCGATGTCGACGATGCCGGATGTGTATGTCCAAGGAATCGGTAGCGGAGCGGGTGCTATCGCCGCCTTCGAAGCGGCATCGCGTTTGCTTGGCGACGGGCGCTTCGGGGCGAAATTCCCGGAATTGTTGCTCGTTCAAAATGCGCCGATGTCGCCGGTCGTCGATGCGTGGACCCGCGGGAGTGCTCAGCTCTTGGCGGCATCGTCGTCGGAACAACGAACTGCGGCCGCAGGCGTCGCCGCCCCGGTGCTGGCGACCTCCGGCCCACCCTATGCCGTGCGTGGCGGCCTGTTCGACGTGTTGACGGCGACATCTGGGCGAACGCTTGCCGTCGACAATGCGAAAGCGCAAAGCGCGATGGAGCTTTTTGCCGAGAGCGAAGGCATCGATGTTGAAGCCGCAGCCGGTGTTGCTCTTGCCGGATTGCAGAGCGACATTCTTACTGGCACGATCGACCCGGATGCTCGCGTGCTCTTGCACGTCACCGGCGGCGGCCGTTTGCGTCTACCCGGAGAACGCCGCCTCGCTCCGACCATTGCGGCGACACTGGCTGCATCGGATTTGCCCGCGACCCCGGATGTCTTGGCGAGTTTGCGGGAAAAACTGCTCCAACACGCGCAAGCTGCCTAACTATGGATTGGTGGAGTACCGTTATCGGCTTGATTGCCGGCGGTTTGACGACGGCCTCATTTATGCCGCAGGTGATCCGCATTTGGCGGCGCCGATCGGCAAACGATCTTTCGTTGACGGCATCGGTGATGTTCACCGTCGGAATCACCTGCTGGTTAATTTATGGAATCCAATTGCACGCGTTACCGATCATCATTGCCAATGCGGTGACGCTTGGCTTGAATCTTTCTATTCTCGGTCTTAAATTGCGGCACGGCTAACACGCCGCTTATGCGGCGTGTCCGGGGACGAATCGCAAGCTCAAGCCATCGATGCAGTAGCGCCAACCAGTCGGTCTTGGGCCGTCATCAAAGCGATGCCCAAGGTGGCCGCCGCAGCGTGAACAATGCACTTCGGTGCGCACTTCCCCGATGAGTTCGTGATCTGATTGATAATCGACCGCGTGCGGAAGGACCGTCCAGAATGACGGCCAGCCATCACCGCTATCGTATTTGACGCGCGACGAAAAGAGCGCCTGATTGCAACCGTAGCAAGAATACGTTCCCTGCCGATGTTCGCCGATGAGCGGACTTGAGTTTGCCGGTTCCGTGCCGTTTTCGCGCAGGATCGCAAAGCGATCCGGCCCGAGAATGCGACGCCACTCGGCATCGCTATGCGTTACGGCGTAGCGCTTGGGCGCGAAGCCCGTCGTCGCAATGAGCGCGGCTGCTGCCGAAATGATAAAATGCGTGCGTTTCATCGAAGCACGTGACAGGCGACGTCGTGCGTTTCGAAATACCGTTGGTGGTACGCTTCGGCGGGCCAAAAATGCTCGGCCTTAACGATTTGCGTGGCAATCGGCGCGGAAAATTCCGCTTGAACTTCGGCGGTAATCGCGCGGGCGATTGCTTCTTGTTCCGGGGAGTGGAAAAAAATTGCGCTCCGATATTGCGTACCGATGTCGACACCTTGGCGATTCACCTGCGTCGGGTCGTGTAAGCGATAAAAATAGCGCACGAGTTCATCGTAGGAGATGCGCGACGGATCAAACGTGACTTCGCAGGCCTCGGCGTGTCCGGTCGTGCCCGAGCAGACCTCACGGTAGGTTGGGTGTTGGGTATGCCCGCCGGTATAGCCGACCGGGGCGTCGATGATATCGAGTTGCCGAAACAGGCCTTCGACTCCCCAGAAGCAGCCGGCGGCAAAGGTTGCTTTTTGTGTACTCACGTGAAATAGAACGCCGCAGATGGCCGTCCGGATGCATCGGCACCCGAAGCGACGTTAGCTCGAGGCCAGTGCCGAAAGAAAGGTGGTGTCGAGTGCGCGAAGGCTCGCTGCGTCGTCGGGCGTGCGCTCGACCCAGTCGTTGACGAGCAGAGAAAAAATGAGCATGCCGTGCGTGCGCGTACGGACATAGCCGGAAATCGTTCGAACATGTTTGAGGGTGCCGGTCTTGGCAATGATGTTGCCGGCGGCTGGTGTTCCACTATACGAATCTCGCAACGTACCCGTCTCGCCAGCCACCGGTAACGCTCCAAGAACGTCGCTTCGCCAAGGCGCGTTCCAATCTGCGGTTAAAATTGCGACAAGTACTCGTGGCGAGATGCGATCGTAGATAGAAAGGCCCGATCCGTCGGCAATATCGACGGTATCCGGATCGATGCCGATACTTTGCAGCCAGTGTCGTTCAACCTGAGCTCCTTTGGCGATACTTCCAGGCTCTCCACCACCGAAAACCCCTACTTGGCGCAAGAGTAACTCGGCCATGAGATTGTCGCTGGGAAGCCACATCTGCGCCAACATCGTTGCCAGCGGCGATGAGGAATGCGTCCACACGTTTCGCGCGTTCGGCGGTGTTTGTCCGGCGATAAACCCATGGCGCACGGTGACGCCATGCTGTTGCAATGCAGTCAAAAAAACATCACCGGCGTACGCCACCGGATCCGGGACTGCCGCATCGAAATCGTCGGCGCTCGCCGCTGCGAGCGGATACGTCCCGGTGATGCGAAGCGTCGTGGGTTGGTTCCACGGTCTGCGAATATCCGTCGTATCGGCGCTTGCAAACGGGCCGGTGCGTGCGTCGTTCACGACCGTTAGCGCCGATGTTTGCGGAGCCCACTGCAAGGCAACGGGTTCGCCCACATGATGCGTTGGCGTAATGTGAATGTGAATCGTATTTTCGTTGAGACTCATCGCACTCACGGGTGCGGCATAATCGTACGGGAGATCGTCGATCGACCATCCCGGTGCATAGCGCGCCGAATCGAAATGCGATGCATCGACAACGAGATGATCGATCGTCATTATATTCGCTCGCGCAACGTCGGCGGCAGCGGCATTGAGATCGGCTGTTGTGAGGTGGGCATCGCCGCCGCCGATAAGGTACAGCGTATCGCCTTCGATGGCGACGTGGGTTTGGTACGCGAACGACGGGCCCAACGTCGCCATGGCAACCGAACCGACAAGCAATTTCATATTCGATGCCGGCGTAAACGCATCATCGGCATCATGTTCGGCTAGGACTCGGTGTGAGCTCACCTCGGTCAGTAAAACGCCGACATGTGCTTGGCGAACGACCGGGGCCGAGATGTACGTGTCGACGAGTTTTTGCATCGACAGCGCAAAATGAAGAGCGAGAAGCATGCGCGTTCCCGGTTACGCGAACTGGGCCATGAACGTGTCGATGCGATCTTCGGCGATTCCGGCAGCCAAGAGGCGAACGGGCAAGGTTCGCGCATCAACGGGTGGCGTGACGCACATGAACGGCGCATCGCCATGGTCGGCTTGAACTTGCACATACGATGCCCCCGCAGGAACGAGCGCCGTTTGATACGGCGCAAGATCGGCATCGCCGCCATCGCAGTGTAGATGCAGAGGACGGGCTAGCGCGGTGCAAATGATCGGTCGATTGTAGGTTGGCAGTGTAGCAGGCTCGGCGCTGGCGTGAATGCGTTCGACAATAAAATGCTTATCGGCAATCAATGCCGTGCGGTCCATCCCGTCAAAATGATACGCGATCGTTGTCAATTGCGCCGCTCTCCCTTGATGATAATTCAAGACGTCCGCGGCTTTAGCGACATGTAACTCACGAGGCTTCCCGTCCGTTCCGAGGCGATTCCAATCGAAGATACGGTAGGTGAGATCGCTTGCCTGTTGCGTTTCATAGACGACGATGCCCTTGCCGATAGCGTGCAAGGTTCCGGACGGCAAATAAAATGCGTCGCCTTCTTTGACCGGAACACGGCGCAAAATTTCTCCGAGCGTTCCGTTTTCAACACGCGTAACATACTCGGTGCGTGTCGTATCGTGGGTCCATCCGAGAACCAACTCGGCACCGGGGTCGGCTGCGAGAACCAGCCAACACTCGGTCTTTCCATTGGGTTGATGTTCGACGCGTTGCGCGTAGGCATCATCGGGATGAACTTGCACGGAAAGTGCCTCGCGCGCATCGATAAACTTCGTCAGTATCGGAAAGGGGCGCGATGGATCGCCGTCGCCAAGTAGTTGCATTCCAAGTTTTGCGCGCAGATCGGCGACGGATAAACCGGCCATCGATCCATTGCGAACGCGATCGGTCTCCCAACATTCCCACGATTCTCCAATGGCTGCATTGGGATCGCCGGTTTTCCCGTACTGACGAACCAGTGCATGGCCGCCCCAAATTGCCGGGGTAATGAGTGGGTCGAGGAGGTACGGATAAAGATCGCTCGTCATGATTCTTTCACTAAGTGGGCTCGAATGAGACCTCGTGCCGCATTCCCGATGTACAGCGTGTGGGCGCTAACGAGCTCCGCTCGCGTTATGCGGGTTTCGACGGCTCGACCGGATGCGATGAGGCGCGCGCGAAGTACGCCTGGCAAAAGTCCGCATTCGAGGGGAGGGGTATGGAGCCTTCCATCGCGTTCCATGAAAATCGTCGTACGCGTTCCTTCGGTGATCTCTCCTCGTTCGTTGGTAAGAATGGCATCGAAGCAACCCGACTCGGTCGCCCGTGCGAATGCGCGGCGATGAATGGGTCGCCATGATGTCTTCCATGCGAGAAATGGATCTGCGCTATCGACAGTCTCGTCGGCGAAAAGTATGTCAGCCACGATTGGATTTTCGGGTAATGCCTCGATGGTATGCGTGATCGAACCATCATCATGTGCCCGCAATCGCACGAGCGTTGACGGATGGTGCGGAATCGCGGCAAGATAGCGTTCGAGTCGAGTCGCATCAAGCGGCACATCGAACGCGGCAGCGGTCGCGAGAAGTCGCTGCTCGTGCGGCGTGCGATCGCTGTCGGCGGCAAAGGTTTCCCAGATCGTTAGCGGTTCCGTTGCGGCTGTCAGGAAACGTGATTTGATGAGTATCTCGCGCCATTCATCCGCGGCGTTCGAATCGGCAACGATGCCGCCGCCAACATCGAAACGAGCGGATTTTTTCTTCGTATCGAGTTGCAAGGTGCGAATCGCTACATTCCATTCGCCGTCGCCGTTGGGAGCGAGATAGCCGAAGCTACCACAATAGGCGCGACGCGCTTCGGATTCAAGTGCGGTAATCGCTCGAACGGCCGCTTCCTTCGGGGCACCGGTAATGCTCCCGCAGGGGAACGTTGCTTTGAGTACCTCCAAAAACGGTCGACTCATGTCGAGACGTCCGTGGATTTCGCTCGTCATCGTCACGAACGTCGGATAAAATTCTTTTTCGAACGGTTTGACAACTCGCACGTCCGTGGCAACGCGGTGAAAATCATTGCGCACGAGATCGACGATCATAAGATGTTCGGCGCGATTTTTTTCATCATCGATGAGCTGCGGGTCATCGAGCGGTGCCGTTCCCTTCATCGGCTTGCAGAGAAGCTCTCCGTTTCGCATCCGCAAAAAAAGCTCCGGTGACAGCGAAAGGTAGGCAGTATTTTCGTCTTCGATGAAGGCGCAATGAGGCACATTTGCGGCTCGCGCGAGGATGCCATAGAGGCTCCACGGATCGCCGTCGTATCGAGCATCGAATGGAACCGTCAGATTGACTTGGTAGAGATCGCCATGATAGAGAGCTTGCTGAATCGAGGCGACGCGCTCGATATAACACGACGGCGAGACGCGCGAGCGTAGAGGGCTTAGCGATGCTTTCGCTGCGCGGCTTACATCGATCTGCGTTGGAGCATCGTAGATGCCGAGAAGAAGCAATGGCGATGCCGATGCATGGTGCGGTAGGCCCATGAGTGCAACGCCCAATTCATACGCAAGATATCCGGCGATCCACGCGCCATCGCGCTGCGCTCGCTCGGCGATCGTCAAGGCTTCAAGCGCCTCATCGCGCGTGAACGCACGCAAAACACGCGTGGGCTGGGAAAAGAGAAAAGTCGGATTCATCCCGTACGCGACGCGCAAGGAAGCGGCTCGAGCCTCTGGCGTCGAATCGTCGTCGGCTATGGTCTCCGTCGCAATTGGCATTGGCTCTAACCTCGGCGACCGCCAGGCAAATATCCTGGCGGCTCTCCAGCGTCTGCGTTCGCACGTTCGTATCGAGCGGGTATCGGCCTTTTATGAGAGCGCCCCGGCGGACGGAGCCGGAGGCCCCGCGTTTCTCAACATTGCGGCGACGCTGGCTTTTGAAGGATCTCAAGCCGATTTTCTCGCGCTCATAGGGCGCGTCGAATATGCGCTAGGCCGTTCGCATGCTCAACGTTTGGCCGCTCGGCTTGTCGATATCGATATCTTGCGCTTTGATGGTGCTACGCATCCGAATCTCAACGATCGGCCCTATAATCTCGTGCCGCTCGCCGAAATCGATCCGACGGTGATCGATCCCGGTGATTCTCTCGTCGTGAAGCGAACGAGGAGCCTGCATTTTTCAACCGATCGTCAAGATGACGAGCCGGAAATTCGACTCTCGCTCAATCGAGTTGGCGTTTCCGGGGTTCGACGCATCGTGCATCTTGAAATCGATGAGAAGCCGCGGGTCTATGTTGCCGAGTTTTCGATGGTTGCCGATTTGGCACCCGATCGCGCCGGAGTCCATATGTCGCGGTTTTCGGAAATTCTCGAAGAAGCCGCTCTCGATGTGTTGGCTCAAGAAGATCATCCGGCGCGTGTGGAAGATTTGGCCCAAGCGATTGCATCGGAAATTGTGCGGACGCAGAAAGCCATTCGTGCCGATGTTCGTTTACAGGCACAATTCGGGTTGGAGCGATGGACGCCCGTGAGCGGTAAACGCGGGGAAGAAACGTATACGCTCATCGGTATGGCACATGCCGATGCAAACGGGACGCGTCGCGTCATCGGAGTTGAAGCCGAAGGCATGACGGCATGCCCGTGCGCGCAAGCGATGGTTCGCGAACATTCGTTGCGCGAACTCATCGATGCCGGCTTTACCGAGACCGATGCGAACCGCGCCCTTGATGCATTACCGGGAGCGACGCATAATCAGCGCGGCCGAGGGAGCGTTCTGCTCGGAGTCCCCAATGGAAGGCAAGCCCTTCGCGTTGAGGATCTCGTTGAGATTGTCGAATCTTCGATGTCGAGTGAAACCTACGATCTGCTCAAACGACCGGATGAGTTTTTTGTCGTAAACAAAGCGCACCATAATCCCAAATTCGTTGAAGACGTTGTTCGCGGAATTTTGGCTCGCTCGTTGGATATGTATGCCGATTTACCCGATGAAACGTTTATTTTTGCCAGTCAAGTGAATTACGAATCGATACACAAGCACGATGCCTTTGCCGAAGCGTTCGGCACGTTCGGGGAGTTCCGCGAAGAGCTTCGTAGCGGGCGATACATCAAACAAAAGCAAAATCTTGCTGCATGGCTTGGCGCTCGCGATGAGGTCTAACGAGCGCTAAAGCAGCGAGATCACTTCTTGCGGCTTTGGATGTGCTGCAAGCGATGCCATTAGCGCATCGGCAAGCGTATCGCAAATAGCGTCGTCGATTTCTTCGACGCGACCTTCATCGGCAAGTTCCGCTTTGCGTGAGTCGATCGGAATGCGCGCGAAGAGCGGTGCTTCGCTCAGTTCGCTGACTCGATCTGCGTACGATGGGCCAAAGACATCGTAGCGCGCCCCGGTATCGGGGGCGATGAAATACGACATGTTTTCGACGACGCCGAGAATCGGCTTCTTGAGTTGATGAATGAGATTCGCGGCTTTGCGAACGATCATGGTCGCCAAAGCCTGCGGCATGGTGACGAGCACGACGCCGTCGATGGAAAGTGATTGCAAGACGGTAAGCGGTGCGTCGGACGTGCCCGGCGGCAAATCGATGAGCAGAACATCGAGATCGCTCCAGAGCACTTGTTCGTAAAATTGACGGATGACACCGCTGACGATCGGCCCGCGCCAAACCATCGCCGTATCTTCTTTATCGGTGAGCAAATTCGAACTGACGATTTCAATTGCGCTGCGCGAAATGGCCGGAACCATCAACGGTTGGGGATTGCCATTTGCCGTTTTCGGCGCGCTTGGATCAACCTCGAGTAGAAGAGGCTGTCGTAGGCCGAACAGCTTTGGAATCGACGGGCCGGTGATGTCGGCGTCGAGAATGCCGACGCGCAAATGTTTGCGTCGCAAGCCGACGGCCAGCATTGCCGTAACGAGTGATTTGCCCACACCACCTTTGCCGGACATCACCGGGACAATATATTTGATGTTCGCTCGCATGCCGAATGGACGAGGTGCGCGCGGCGTTGGAACCTTATCATCGCTTGCGATGAGCGGAACGAATCCGGAAAGGCGTGCCTGCGTCAGCGCTGCAATAATTGGATCGATGCGCAATCCGTGCGCTGCTGCACCTTGTTCGAGCGTTTCGTATTTTGAAACACCGCATCCGGAGCACCCCAAACCGAATTGCGTGAGGACATCGGCGGCAATTGGAAGTTCGGCGACAAGCGCTTGTATATTTGTCTGGGGCGTAATTACGATGGTGGTATGCGGCATGGTTCGACCATTCTGTATGCGAAACGCGGTTTGGTATGCGACGGATATCGCTTTTAGAAGAAGCTCGGGACGTTCTTGCTGGCGGATGTGATTCACCGGTCCGCTCAGGGTGGGCTGTTGGAGGCGACCCCTTTTTGCAGGCGTCGGCTCAAGGAGCGCACGCGTACGATCACGAGCATCGACGCTTCATCGATTATATCATGGCCTACGGACCGTTGTTCTTTGGTCACACGCATCCGGCGCTCACCAAGGGGGTCGATGAACTCGTCGCCGGGGGTTGGGTCTGGGGAAGTACGCATCCGGAAGAGATTCGACTCGCCCGGCGCATCCGGTCGTATCTCCCGATCATGGAGCGCATGCGATTCGTAACGACGGGCACGGAAGCCGTGATGTCGGCCATTCGCGTTGCGCGCGCCTACACGAATCGAAATCTCGTCCTGAAATTCGCGGGAAATTACCACGGGCATTTTGATTTGGCTCTTTTCGATGCGGGAGCGTCGGCACATACCAGCGATGCTGGACGCGGCGGCATTCCCGCCGGAGTCATGGCCGATGTCGTCGTAGCGCGTTACAACGATCTTGCGTCGGTCGATGCCTTGCTCCGTGAACGTGGCAATGAACTCGCCTGCATCATCGTTGAGCCGATCGTTGGCAACATGGGGTATGTTACGCCGATTGAAGGCTTTCTCTCCGGCCTGCGCGAGCGATGCGATCGCTTGAACGCCGTTCTTATTTTCGATGAAGTCATCACCTGGCTTCGCTTTGGCTTAGCCGGCGCGCAAGCGCGCGTTGCCGTTACTCCGGATATGACGACGCTGGGGAAAATTATGGGCGGCGGTGCTCCAATTGCGGCGTTCGGCGGTCGCGCCGAAATCATGCGCGTGCTTGCACCCGATGGCCCGTGTTTTACCGGCGGAACGCACGGAGGCAATCCGTTAAGCGTTGCCATGGCGCATCGCGTGTTGGATCTCCTCGAAACGCATCCCGAATACTACGATCGAATGGATGCCCTCGGTGCCGATCTTGCCGAAGGCTTGCGAGCCATTTTTTCGCGACGCGGTTTACCGTATGCGGTGGTGCATCACGAATCGGTCGTCGATTTTAAGTTTCGTCCCGGGCCACCAAATCGCAATTACGACGACGCTCGTGCCGCCGATAAAGCACTGTATTCGCGGTACTATTGGGCCATGCGCGAGCGAGGCATTTTGCTCCCCCCCTCGCAAAATGAAGTGATGTTTCTCTCGACGGCGCACACCGCCGAGGATATTGACGAAACGCTTGCCGCCGTCGACGAAAGCCTCGGAGCCGTTTTGTAATCGGTTATTTCCGGGTTGGTAGGGGGTAGACTGCAGGACTCATAAGGCCCTGAGCATCGACGCTACGAACAGCGAAAATGTTGTCATCGTAACTTGCATGCACGGTTGCCTGCAACGCTCCGGTAACGTTTTGTGCGTGCTCCCAAATCGGAGACGTTGTGCTGCGCCAGACAATTTGGTAGCGGCTCGCGTCGCGTACGTTTGCCCATCGTAGCGTCGTTGTGTATCCGAGATGCGCGAGAACGATCTGGACGTGCGTGGGCGGTGTCGGGCCGAGTGCAAGCGCCGCTAACGTCGCGACATTGGCTTGGGTCGCTCGAGCAAGATAGTGGGAATCGATGTACCGCGGAAGGTCCCCGAATTGCGTTCCATGTACGATTCGGACATTTTGATGTTGATGCGTGAAATTTTCGTTCGGTTCAACAAAGCGAATTGCCGGAAATCCTTCGTCTTGAAACGACTCTTGATCGCCGCCGCGTAAGTAGCGGTCGGCTCGGAATATCTGCCGCACCGTAAAATTCTGAACATACTGCGGAATAATCTCGGCTGCGAAGCGAGAGAGCTCGCGTGATGGCGAATCGTTCTCGCTTCCAAGAAGATTTACCGTTGCCGGCTTTGCCGTTGGCGATAGGGCATTTGAAAACACGCGGATGACGCTGAGCTCACTCGCGCCATTTCCTCCGTGCGTATTTCCGATGATATCGTTATTAAGATCGGCATCGATGGTAACGCCCTGCGCTTTGAGCTCTTTGGCAAAGTGCGCCGAACCCCAAAGCCCCAGCTCTTCTCCGTCGAAACAAACGAAATAGATCGTTCCTCGAAAATGCGTTGAGGCCATCACGCGTGCTGCTTCCAATACCGCGGACGTACCGGATGCGTTATCGTCGGCTCCCGGTGCGACGCCTAGCCCATCGGTACAATCGCCGTTGCAATCGTCGTAATGAGATGACATCACATAGGCTCGCCCCGGTTCGTCTCCGCGCAGAACGGCAACGACGGACGATTCATGCACGGCGCGCGGCGTTCGAGCGGTCTTCGGCTGAATAAAATCGTCGGTGCGCACCGTCATGCGCCCATGCGAGGTTGCGGCGATGCGCGAAAAAGAGCGCAGCAACCAATCGCGAGCGGCAAAGACCCCGTGGGTGTGCGTCGAGGTCGTTTCGGAAAAATCGTTGCGCGTTCCGAAACCGACGAGTCGTCGATCATCTGCGAGCAACTGGGATGATGATACCGCCGCGACCATTGCGGTGATCCGAGGGTCGTTCGGCGGGCGAACGGCGGAAACGCCAAGCAAAGCAAGCGCGGCAAGAGCGGCGAAAACACGATGTGACATGATTCCTGATTCCGCCGTCGGGGGCCAAACTCCGCGTTCGGCGTATTTTTATGTGCTGCGGTGCAGCGATGGTTCGCTCTATACGGGATTCACGATGGATCTCACTCGGCGCTTACGCGCCCACGCAGAGGGAAAAGGCGCTCGCTACACGCGTGGGCGCGGTCCCTTGCAGCTTCTTGCCTTCGTCGAAGTCGATGAACCGGGAGTCGCCCGCTCGCTTGAAGGGCGCTTTAAGCGATTGACACGCGAGGCCAAGCTGGCGATGCTACAAGCTGCCGACGCATTTGGCGTCGCGCTCGTACTTCCACCCTTCATTGCCGATGTGCAAGGAGACCGCATGTCCCATCAACCACCGCAACCCGAGGAGCTCGATGCGCTGCTCGAACGTGCCCGTACCTCCAAGGTCCGTATCGGCACGACCAAAGGCGATCTCGTCTTTACGTTTTATCCTGACGAAGCGCCAATGCACTCGGCGGCATTCCTCAAGCTCGTCGACGCGAAATTTTATGATGGTCTGACGTTCCATCGCGTTGAGCCGGGGTTTGTTATTCAGGGTGGCGATCCGTCAGGCAATGGAACCGGTGGACCGGGCTACCGTCTCAAGGCTGAGTTTAACGATAAGCCGCATATTCGCGGAGCCGTTGCGATGGCACGGAGCTCGGAGCTCAATTCTGCCGGATCGCAATTCTACGTCTGCCTCGATGATGCGCGTTTTCTCGATAAGCAGTACACGGTCTTCGGACAACTCTGCGACGGGTACGAAGCCCTCGACGCGATTCGCGTCGGCGACGCAATGACGGAAATTACCGTCGAACCGAAGTAGGCTGACCTTACATTTCGGCGGCGACGAGGGTGTCGCCGCCGATTTCCAATGCTTTACCCAACGCCGACTCGGCACGTTCGAGAAGATCGTCGATGGTATCGCCCTGAATGCTCATCGTATAGCCGATTGGGACGCGACTTGGAACATCGCTCAAACATGAACGAAGGCGTGCGAGGGCGCGATCGGCATTGTGGTGCGTTTGTAAAGCGACGAGATAGCGCGCGTTATCGATATTCGTCGCCCAGTCGTGTTCACGTAGCGTCTTGCGAATAACGCCGCCGGCGCTCTCCGCATCGAGATCGCCGATGCGAGAGACATCGACGAGTGCAACGCAGAGCGGTGCAAAATGTTCGGCACGTTCGACGCGTTCGCGCAAGGCCGACATCGCGACTTCGCGATTGACAATACGCGCATCGGCGCGTTGCCTTGCCGGTTGTTCCGCGGCATGCATGTGTGGCACGAGACGTACCCCGAACGTAATGTGATCCAGGGTGACGGTGAGCGCAGCTGCGCCGACGACGGTTGCTACGAGCGTCATCCACCAATAGTCGGCGTGCGAAACGACCTGAATCGCCACGACGAGCAACAGCGGGGCGAATCCCGTGAGGAGTGCGAGGGTTCGAAGTTTGGTGCGGTCGTTCACGATCCCGTTCCTTGATAATGACGTAGGCCGATAGTCCAAAGGAAGTATGCGACGGCAAACCAGGCGAGTCCCACAAGCGGCGTTGCAAAGCCGATCATCGGGCTTAATCCCAGTGCGGCGGATGATTTATGAAGCAACGCTGCAGCCGGAAAATAATTCATAAAGGCAAACGGTAGGGCAAACGTGAGCACGGCCTGGACCCCGCGCGAATAGATCGTGATCGGGTACCGCGTAAAATCTTGTTCGAGGCCGATGACCAGATCGG
>JAJYCL010000057.1 GCA_021778415.1 bacterium
CGAAGCGCCAATGCTTCGTATGAAGCAGCAAAACACTATCTTTGCAAAGCTCCTGTCGAACGCAGCCTCTTTACGCGCCTAGAGCACAATGCAACACGCTCCTTTACCCTCGACATCATTCACGACGGGAATGATCGGTTTGATCCCAACTCCGATACCATTTATTGGGATCCTACGAGCGCGCTAAAAACCACCGATGGCGGGCATCAATCGCCAGCACTCGGCCTAGGGCACGAAATCGATCATGCCGTCGAAGCGAGAAACACGGTTTCACGCTTACAGCGCTTGCGCTGCCGCGCCTACGATAACGATGAAGAACGGCGCGTCATCCGTGGTTCGGAAACGTGTGCCGCAAAGTACCTCGGCGAATCGGTGCGCACCGATCACGGCGGAACGCTGTATCGCGTTAGCTCGCCGATTCTTCGCTAGACGCTACGCCGCGCGACCGTTTGCCTAAAACCGGTTCGTACGCGGCGAGCGCGCGAATCCGGGCTTGGGCGTGATCGACAATGGGCAACGGATACTGCACGCCGAGGGTTACACCGAATTCACGCTCTTGTAACGGCGAGAGCTTCCAGGGTGCATGAATATAGGCGTCGGGAACACCCCGTAACTCCGGAAGCATTTTACGAATAAATCGCCCTTGCGGATCGAATTTTTCACTCTGCAACACCGGGCTAAAAATACGAAAATAGGGCGCGGCATCGGTTCCCGTCGATGCAGCCCACTGCCAACCACCGTTATTTGCGGCAACATCGGCATCGGCTAACTGACGTTCGAAATACCGTTCTCCCCATTGCCAATTGATGAGAAGATCCTTCGTAAGAAATGATGCGACAATCATGCGCAATCGGTTATGCATCCATCCATACGTGTTGAGTTGACGCATGGCGGCATCCACGATCGGATAACCGGTTGCTCCTCGGCACCACGCATCGAACGCAACCCGGTCATCGCTCCACTGCAGAGCGTTTGCTGCATCGACGAATGGTTTGTCGGCAACGTGAGGAAAATTGCGGAGGATCTGCAAATAAAAATCGCGCCAAATGAGTTCGGATATCCAGAGTTCAATTGCGCTCCGGGCAGCCGGAGAGGCTGCCTTGGCGGCCTCGAACCCGCGATGCACACAGGTTCGCACGCCGATCGTTCCGGCCCGCAACTGTGGCGAAAGGCCCGATGTCCCGCGCATCGCCGGAAAATTTCGGCGGCGCGCGTAACTTGCAGCAGAACCATCCTCTAAAAAGCGCTTGAGAAGATCGTGGGCCTCCGCTTCATGTACCACCGGATACAATGTGCTTGAAGAAAAACCGAAATCTTCAGGCGCGGGGACGTCGAGCGTCGCGCCGATGTCGGTACGCGAAAGAAAATGATCGCTTTCCACTGATGGAATCATCGACGGTGCCGCCGTATGATAGGCCTCGAGCCAACGACGTTTGTATGGCGTAAAAATTTTATAGGGCGTGCCCGCGTCGGTCAAAATTTCATTGTGACCGAAAAGTGGGAGATCCTTCATCGCGTGCGTTGTTATACCGCGCTCACCGAGGATTTCACTCACACGAGCATCACGCTGTCGAATTGCCGGCTCGCAATCTTCGTTGTAATATACGTCCGTCGCGCCCAAACGTTCGGCTAAGGATCCGAGCTGCTCGGAAAAATCACCACGAAGGAGCGCAAGATCGCTCCCAAAGCCGCGAAGTTGCTCGCGCAACGCTGCCAATGCCGAAAAAAATGATTGAACAATCGGCGCACCGACGCGATCGGAGGCGAGCAAGATTGGATCGAGGACGAAAACGCAGCAGACGCTCGCATTCTCACGCGATGCGGCAAAAAGCGCGGTGTTATCGGCTAAGCGAAGATCGCGACGCAACCACACTAGCGCGCGGCCATGGCGAGGAGGACGTTGCGTAAAAGGCAAAGGCGGTGGCATGATTCCTCGTTTGTCGGCTCAAGAAGTGGCGTATCCGCTCGTTCATCCATTTAAAATCACACGCGGGGAAGAAAGCGTTGCACGTAGCGCCATTCTTCGGCTGGCCGTCGGCGATCTCCATGGCCTCGGAGAAACCGCGCCAATCACCCGCTACGGAGAATCCGTCGAATCGGTTTTGGCGTTTTTCGCAGGATACCGGCTTACCGAGGCACCGTACGCGCTCGAACGCATCCTCACCGAGAAGATTCCGGCCGCTGCTCGTTGCGCGCTCGATCTCGCTCTCCACGATCTTCTCGGCAAACGCGCCGGTCTTCCGCTCTATGAACTTCTCGGTCTCGATCCACGCGATACTCCGGTGACCTCTTTTACGATCGGCATCGCCGATCCCGAGACGACGCTTTCTAAGGTCGCCGAAATTGCCGACCATCCCATTCTCAAAGTGAAACTCGGCATAGGCGATGAAGCGACGCAAATTGAAACGATTGCCTCCATTCGCGCGCACTACTCTGGAACGATTCGCATCGATGCGAACGAGGGTTGGGATGCGCATGGAGCGGTGCGCTTGCTTACCGCACTGACACCGTACGACATCGAATTTTGCGAACAGCCGATTCCGGCCGGATTTCCGGAGCAATTGCGTTTTGTTCGCGAACACACATCCATTCCAATCGTCACCGATGAAGACTCGTGTACGGCCGCCGATTTGCCACGCCTCGCCGGGTGTGTTGATGGTGTCAACATAAAACTCGTGAAGTGCGGAGGCATTCGCGGTGCGCTTGCCATGATTCACACCGCGCGGAGTCTGGGACTCAAAATTATGCTCGGCTGCATGGTAGAGACATCGCTGCTGGCGACCGCCGCGGCCCACCTTAGCCCGCTGGTCGACTGGGCCGATATCGACGGACCGTTCCTGATTGCCGACGATCCCTTCGTGGGCGTTACGTATGCGCAAGGAAAACTCGTCCTTCCGAACGGTCCGGGTCTCGGCGTCGCCGAACGCAACGGGCAATGACTCGACGCTACATCGCTTACGCTCCTCATGCCTTCGCCAGCGGATCCGCAAAAACGGCCCACGGAGTCATGCGCTACGCAAACGATGAGGTTATCTGCGTCGTCGATCCCGATTGTGCGGGACGCGTTGCGGCGGACGTCGTTCCATTTTTACGCGGTAATTCCACGCCTATTGTTGCAACGATCGAGGAAGCACTCGGCTTCGATGCGACGTCGTTGCTTTTGGGAACGGCCCCGCAAGGTGGAGCTCTGCCAGCTGCATGGCGCGCGGATATTCTTTTGGCGATCGATCGTTCGTTGGAAATCGTTAGCGGATTACACGATTTTTTGGGCTCCGACACCGCGTTTACTGCGGCGGCCGAAGCATCGGGATCGCGCTTGTGGGATGTCCGGGCCGTGCCGACGGTTCCGCTCTTTTCGGGCGCTGCCTATCGCGTGCGTCAACCGATTCTTCTCACCGTCGGCAACGATTGCGCCGTGGGCAAAATGTCCGCGTCGCTTGAACTCTGTGCTGCAGCACAACGTGCCGGAACCGATGCAGCGTTTGTTCCAACGGGACAAACGGGCATCATGATTGCCGGTTGGGGAATCGCCATCGATCGCGTCATCGCCGATTTTGCTACGGGTGCGGCAGAACAACTCGTCCTTGAGGCAGCATCGAAATCGACGGCTGAAATGCTCATCGTTGAAGGCCAAGGGGCCATCAATCACCCGGCGTACGCTCCGGTCACGCTCGCCTTGCTCTACGGTTGCGCACCGGATGCTCTCTTGCTGGTCTGCGACGTGAATGCAACGACGATCGAGCCGTTCGGTACGCCACGTCTTTCCTACGCCGACCTCATCGCAACGTACGAGCAAACGTGTGCGTTGGTAAAACCAGCCCCGGTTCTCGGCATCGCTCTTAATACGCGCGGACTCAGCGAGAGTGCCGCTCGAGAACACATTGATGCGGCGCATGCGGCGACGGATCTCCCCTGCGACGATATCGTTCGGTTTGGCGCGGACGCGCTCTATGCGGCGATCACCCCTCATGTGCAAAAACGCGCCACGCAAGGAATGATATAATCATGCGCACCCTCGCTCTTCTCGGACTCGTTCTTCTGAGCGCTTGTTCGCGCGTTCAAACCACCACCACATCCGCGCATAATGCGTGGACGATTCCCGGGGTGTTACGCATCGGAAAGGCGACCGAACCGGATTCACTCAATCCGCTCTTCTCGCACACAACC
>JAJYCL010000010.1:0-38377 GCA_021778415.1 bacterium
AAGCACGCAGCCCCCCGTCATGCTGAGGAGCGAGCGCAGCGAGCGTCTCGAAGCACGCAGCCCCCCGTCATGCTGAGGAGCGAGCGCAGCGAGCGTCTCGAAGCACGCAGCCCCCGTCATGCTGAGGAGCGATGCGCAGCATCGCGTCTCGAAGCACGAGGAAGCAAGCGCCCTTCGAGACGCACGCTTCGCGTGCTCCTCAGGGTGACAAGATGCCGTCTGTCATGCTGAGGAGCGATGCGCAGCATCGCGTCTCGAAGCATCATCCCAACGGAGCACGCGGTGCGTGCAACATTCGGCCCGCGGCCCTTCGAGACGCGCCCTTTGGGCGCTCCTCAGGGTGACGGGGGCCCTTCGAGACGCACGCTTCGCGTGCTCCTCAGGGTGACGGTGGCCCTTCGGGCGCTCCTCAGGGTGACAGCGAGACGGGGGCAACTCCGGTGCTTGCTTCTCCATGCGGGGCGGGGTATAATCCGTGGGTTGTCACTATCTCGCCTGGCATGAGGCCGGGCGTCGATGATTCCACCGGGCGGTCCCCTAGCCATGATGGCGCTGGGGCCGGGAGTCAGAAAGGATCCCCTTATGTCGACTGTTTCTTCCGTGCGCGAGTTGCTCGAGGCCGGAGTCCACTTCGGGCATCAGACCCGTCGTTGGAACCCGAAGATGAAGCCGTTTATTTTCCAAGAGCGGAACGGCATCTACATCATCGATCTCGCGCTGACGCTGCAGCGCCTGCGCTACACCTACGATGTCGTCAAACAAATGTCGCGCGAACGCCGCGTCATTCTGTTCGTCGGCACCAAGAAGCAAGCGCAAGAAGTTATTCGCGATGAAGCCGATCGCTGTGGCTCGTTCTATATCAACGAACGCTGGCTCGGCGGCACGCTCACGAATTTCCAGACGATCCAAAAGCGCATCCAGCGCCTGCGCGATCTTGAAAATATGCGCACGCAGGGCGATTTCGAGCGCCTTCCCAAAAAAGAAGTTGCCGGCCTGACCGACGAGCTCAATAAGCTTGAGCGCTTCCTCGGCGGCATCAAGGATATGCATCGTCTCCCGGATGCGATCTTCATCGTCGATCCGAAAAAAGAACGCATCGCGGTCTTGGAAGCCAAGAAGCTCAACATTCCGATCATCGCCGTCATCGATACCAATTGCGATCCGGATGAAATCGATTATCCGATTCCCGGTAACGACGATGCCATTCGTGCCGTCAAGCTCATGGTCTCGAAGGTTGCCGATGCGATCATCGAAGGCCGCACGGAAGCCGAATCGGCCTACGACGAAGCTGCCTACGGTGCCGATGACGCGGCCGTCGCCGAGGAACTCGAACCCACAGCCGTCTAACAGAACGGCACAGATCTCACCCCACGCGAAGAGAGGCACCAAACGGCCTCTCTTTCTGCAAGCATGCAAACCGACCACCTGGAGAGAACCGTGAGCACTGCGATGAGCTACCAACCGAAAGCCGATGAAATTAAGGCCCTGCGCGAAGCGACGCAGGCGCCGATGATGGACTGCCGCAAGGCCCTGGTCGAAGCCGAGGGCGATATTGAGCGCGCGAAGACGCTGCTCATCGAGCGCGGCGCCGCCCAAGCCCAGAAGAAAGCCGAGCGCGCTGCCAATGAAGGCACCGTCGCCAGCTATATCCACGCCGGCGGAAAGATCGGCGTCCTCGTTGAGGTCAATTCCGAGACGGATTTCGTTGCCCGCAATCCGCGCTTCGGCGAATTGGCCCGCGATATCGCGATGCACGTGGCGGCAATGTCGCCGATGTATTTGGATCGCGAGTCGGTTCCCGCCGAACTTGTGGCGGCAGCCCGTGACGAATTCCGCGCCAACGTTCCAGCCGGCAAACCGCCTGAAGTCATCGAGAAGATTGTCGAAGGAAAACTCAATAAATGGTACGAGGAGAAGTGTCTTCTCGATCAGCCGTTCGTCAAAGATGATTCGTTGACGGTCGGCGACTTAGTGAGTGCCGCGGTGGGCTCGCTCGGCGAGAACATTCGGGTGCGTCGCTTCGCGAAATTCGCGCTCGGAGAAGGCTAAGCACTTGGCGGCATCTGCCCCCAAGTACTCGCGAATACTCCTCAAAATCTCCGGAGAAGCGTTTTCGGGGACTGAGACCGGCGTCGACGTCGGCACGACCCAGGCGATGGCCGAGCAAATCGCCGAAGTGCACGGCGATGGCGTTTCGATCGCCGTCGTTGTCGGCGGCGGCAATATTTGGCGCGGCAAGGTGCATGAAGAAGCTGGCATGGATCGCGCCACCGCCGATTACATGGGCATGCTGGCCACCGTGATCAATGCCCTTGCCTTGCAAGATGCGCTTGAGCGCATGGGCGTCGCATCGCGCGTGCAAACTGCCATTGCGATGCATCAAATTGCCGAGCCGTATATTCGTCGCCGAGCGATTCGCCATCTCGAAAAGGGACGCGTCGTGATCTTTGCGGCGGGTACGGGAAACCCGTATTTTACCACCGATACGACCGCGGCATTGCGCGCAGTCGAGGTCGGTGCCCAAGCGATTCTTAAAGCCACCAAGGTCGATGGTATCTATACCGCCGATCCCAAGAAAGATCCGACTGCAACGCGGTTTCATCAACTTCCCTACATGGAAGTCTTGCAGCGCGGCTTGGAAGTCATGGATTCAACGGCGATGGCCTTGTGTATGGATAATAGTATGCCGGTGGTTGTGTTCTCGATGAATACGCCGGGGAATATTCGGCGCGTTGTGTGGGGCGAGACCATTGGCACCTACGTTGGAAAAGATTGCGTCTTAGAAGGGGTTGTCGGAGGAGCATCATGACTGATTCTGTGTTAAAAGACATCGAAAGCAAAATGGGTAAATGCGTCGAGGCGACGCGTTCTGATTTTGCATCCATTCGCACCGGCCGGGCGACGCCTGCGCTCCTTGATCGATTGCACGTCGAAGCGTATGGCCAGGCGGTTCCACTCAAACAAGTTGCAACGGTCACCACGCCGGATTCGCGTTCATTGCAGATCAATGCATTTGATAAAAGTGTCTTGGGTGAGATTCGCAAAGCGATTGAAAAAAGCGATCTCGGTCTTACGCCCAATATCGACGGGACGACCATTCGCTTGATGATTCCACCGCTTAACGAAGAGCGGCGTAAGGATCTTGTGAAAGTCGTTCGCAAGAAGGCTGAAGACGGCAAGATTGCGGTGCGTAATGTTCGCCATAAGGCGCTTGATGATTTCAAGACGAAGCTCAAGAATCACGAAGTGACCGAAGACGAGAACAAACGCTTCGGAGAGCACTTGCAAAAACTCACCGATAAGTACACGAAAGAGATCGACGTACTTGCCGTGGGTAAAGAAAAAGAAATTATGGAGGTCTAGGGCCTCCCGACATGCTTTCGGATTTGGGCGATTTGATCATGATGGATGCCACGCTAGCGCGACGTGCACTTGGCGACCGGGCATTGCAACTGAGTGTGCTACGCCCATTCGGGACATGGCTCGGCCAAGGCGCTCTGCGCGTGCTGCGGATTCGCCCCAATAATGATGGCTCGCTTGAACTCATTACCGGCTACGAACGTTACGTTCGCGAGCAAGCACTATGAGTATTCCCCATGCAACGAGCCGCAAGGCTTCTCGATCGACCGTTGTTCCTCGCCACGTCGCCATCATTATGGACGGCAATCGTCGCTGGGCGCGCGCCCGCGGCTTACCCGCCATCGAAGGGCACCGTCGCGGCATTGTCGCCTTGCGAGAAGCGTCGCGAGCGGCCAGCGACGCCGGCGTAAGTATTCTGACCGTCTATGGATTTTCGACCGAAAATTGGCGTCGAGAGGCGAGTGAAGTATCGCTCCTCTTTGAATTATGCGTCTTTTTTGCGCGCACCGAACTCTTGGAATTGCGCAAAAATAATGTGCGTGTGCGAGTGATCGGCGATTGGCAGACGCTCCCCGATTCGGCGCGGCGAGCCTTGGAAGAACTCCAAGAAAATACCGCGGATTGCACGGGCCTGTTGCTGCAATTGGCGGTGAATTATTCCTCGCGCCAAGAACTTGATCGCGCCGTACGCTCGATTGCTATCGATGTCGCTAGCGGCGCCCTTGCAGCGGAAAATGTCAGCGAAGAAACGCTTCGCGATCGTTTGTATACGGCAGGCATGCCCGATCCGGAATTATTGATTCGTCCGGGCGGTGAACATCGGCTTTCGAATTTTATGCTCTATCAAGCGGCATACTCGGAACTCGTGCTCACGGAAACGTTGTGGCCTGATTTTGGACGCGATGCGTTTAACCGCGCCTTGCACGATTATTCGCAGCGCGAACGGCGTTTCGGAGGCGCGTGAGCGCACAGCGACTTCTCGTCGGTTTTCTGCTTGCGGCCGTATGTCTTGGTGCCATAACCGTTCCATGGCTTTTCCACCTCATGTTGTTGGTTATCGGATTAGCGAGCCTTTATGAACTCAATCGCCTGTGCGAAATCAAAGGAACGCCGCTCGAATATCCGGTTGCCGTCGTCGCCGTCGCCGCATACATCGTTCTTGCGTCGCTCGATTTATTGCATAAGTGGGAAGGCGTCTTGCTCGCGGCAACAACATTGACCGCTTTCGTCATCGGCATGTACGGCGAGCAGCAAGGCTATTTTGCGCGTACCGCCTACACGGTCTTGGCAACACTCTACATCGGCAAACTCCTCACCTATTTTGTCTTCATTCGTTCCATACCGGAAACGGGATTGGTGTGGACATTTTTTGCCGGAGTCGTCATCAGTCTCACCGATATCAGTGGTATGCTCGTCGGTACGATGATTGGACGCCACCAACTGACGCGCATCTCGCCGAAGAAGACCGTCGAAGGATCTCTTGGCGCACTTCTCATCGTCACGGGCCTCGGAGCGCTCGCATCGATGTGGCCTGCGATGCATTTGATGTGGTGGCAAGGTGCGGTCATGGCGGCGACAACGTGCGTTGCCGCACAAGCCGGCGACCTCACCGAATCGGCGCTCAAGCGTGATGCCGGCGTCAAAGACACGGGCGACGCAATATCCGGTCACGGCGGTGTTCTGGATCGCTTCGATTCGTATCTTTTTGGCGGCACCGCATTCTTTGCAATGTTGCACGTCGTTGGAGCCGTGGCGATTCGATGAAGCGCGTTGCCATTCTCGGGTCGACCGGATCGATCGGTACTCAGGCCCTCGAAGTCATCGCCGCGCATCCCGAACGCTTTTGCGTCGCGGGCTTGGCTGCAGGCCGAAACGTCGCATTGCTTGCTGAGCAGGCGGCTCGTTTTTCGCCCGATCTTGCCACATCGGCGGCGGACGGTCCCGATGCGTTGCGGCGTGTCGCCCTGCAAACGCGGGCCGATATCGTGCTGGCTGCGACGGATGGCTTCGTCGCTTTCGATGCGGTGCATGGTGCGCTCGAACGCGGCATCGATGTCGCACTCGCGAACAAAGAGTTGGTTGTGGCCGCCGGGGAGCTGCTCCTCGCCGTCGCTCATCGAAGCGGTGCTCGCGTGCTGCCCGTGGATTCCGAACACAGCGCGATTTTCCAGTGCCTTATCGGTGAGGATCCGGCGAGCGTGAGCAGCATCATCCTTACGGCGTCCGGCGGTCCATTCCGCGATACGCCCCCCGAGCAGATTGCGAACGCGACGCTTGCCCAGGCCTTGGCGCATCCGACCTGGCGCATGGGCACAAAAAACACCATCGATTCGGCGACGATGATGAATAAGGGGCTCGAAGTCATCGAGGCAAGCCGACTCTTTGCCCTCCCACCGGAGAAGATCGAGGTGGTCATTCACCGCCAATCGATCGCCCACGGCTTCGTCGTGTTCTCCGACGGCAGCGTCAAGGGGCAGCTCTGCGCCCCAGATATGCGTGTACCCATAGGGCTCGCCCTCGCCTATCCGGATCGCCTGGCGACGCTCCAGGGGGCCATCGACGCCATGGCTTTGCTCGGAGCTGAACCGCTGGCCCATGAGCTTCGTTATGATTTCGAGCGCCCTAGCCGCGAACGCTTTGCCTGCCTCTGGCTGGCCTATGAAGCGCTCAAACGTGGGGGAACCGCTCCGGCCGTGCTCTCTGCGACCAACGAACTCGCCGTGGAGGCGTTTGTCGCCGGAAAGATTCGGTTCGGGAGTATTCCGGATCTTGTCGCTTTGGCGCTCGACGCAGTTGAGCCCGGTGAGGTAACCTGGAAAGGCATCATCGCCGCCGATGCCGCTGCTCGAGCGGTGACGCGGAATCATCTCGCGAGCGCAACTCTCGCGTCGGCACAACGGTAGGAGCATACGTGATACTCGCATTAGTCAGCCTCGCAATGATCGGGAAAGTCGTCACTTTTCTGATCGTCCTCTCGGTTCTCGTCGTGCTTCACGAGCTTGGGCACTTTATCGTCGCTCGCCGTGCCGGGGTTCACGTCGATGAATTTGCCGTCGGCATGGGGCCGATGATTTATGGCCATCGTGATGCGAAAACGGGGACGCTCTGGTCCATCCGGGCGCTTCCTATCGGTGGGTATTGTGCGATGCGCGGTGAGGACGGCAAATCAAGCGAAGCCGAACAGCAGCGCGAGTTTCGCAGCACCGTCGATACTCCGCAGGCGGCGACTGATAATTTTCAAGCGAAGACACCGTGGCAACGCTTGGCCATCGTCGTGGCGGGGCCGATTGCGAACTTCATTCTCGCCTATGTGATCGTGCTCGTCTCGGCGCTGACTTTCGGCGTGCAATCACTTTCGACACAGCCCGTCGTCGGGCAGATCGTTCAAAGCTCTCCCGCGGATTTGGCCGGCCTACGACCGGGTGATCGGATTGTGCGTATCGGCAGCGTTGCCATAACCAGCGGAGCGCAACTCGTGACCATGATTCACGGATCGCTTAACAAACCACTCGATGTGATTTTCGAGCGCAATGGCAGCCTCACGGAGCGAAAGATTACACCGCAGGCTTGTCCGCCGAGTCAACCGGCCGGAACGGGCTGCATCGGGTTTGCGCCGGTGCCGCAATATGTTCGCGTCGGTATGGCCGATGCGTTCTCGGCTGCGAACGCGCAATACGCAATGATCGCGCAAAACACCGTCGGTAGCATTACGATGCTCATCACGCATTTTACAAAATATGCGCCGCAAGTCTCAGGCGTTGTCGGCATGGGGCAAGCCGCTGCAACCATTCAGGATTTTGGCTGGGGGCCGTACCTCGGCTTAGCTGCTACGATCTCGTTCGCTCTCGGCCTGTTTAATTTGCTTCCGCTTCCCGCACTCGACGGCGGACGCGGCGTCTTTATTATCGCAGAGTTGCTTCGCGGTAAGCCGGTCGATCCCGAAAAAGAAGCGTACGTTCATATCGCCGGATTCGCGCTTCTCATGGGTCTTATGGTCGTTATCGCCGCGCACGATATTGCGCGCATCGCCTCGGGTCAAGGAGTGTTCTAAGCTCGCATGTTGCAGCTACGTCGAAAATCCAACGCGATTTTCTTGCAGAATAAAACTGGCAAGAGCGATGCAAAATCAGTGTGGATCGGTGGAGATCACCCGGTCGCCGTTCAATCGATGACAACCACCGATACCGCCGACGCCGATGCTACGCTTGAGCAAATTTACGCTTTAGCGATGGAAGGCTGCGAAGTTGTTCGCGTTACCGTCAAAGATCCGCCCGATGCCGCAGGCTTACCCGCAATCGTGCATCGCTCGCCGGTGCCGATTGTCGCCGATATTCATTTCGATCATAAGATGGCGCTGGCTGCCATTGAAGCCGGTGTCGCAAAATTACGCTTGAATCCGGGCAATATTCGCGATCCCAAAAAAGTCGGCGAAGTTGTTTTGGCGGCGAAAGCGCGCGAGATTCCGATTCGTGTCGGTGTGAACATGGGCTCGTTGGCGCCCGATCTTGAAGAGCGCCTCGGCCATAGTGCCGAAGCGATGGTCGAATCGGCGTTGCGCCATGTGATGCTCATCGAAGAACACGGCCATACCGATATTGCGATTTCCCTCAAAGCGCACGATGTACGAACAACGGTTGACGCCTATCGTTTAATGGATGCGCGTTTGCGTGAGCGCAAAACGCCCTATCCGTTTCATCTCGGAATCACCGAGGCCGGAATGTTACGCGACGGCACGGTGAAATCGGCAATCGGTCTTGGCATCTTATTATATGAAGGCATCGGCGATACGATTCGCGTTTCGTTGGCCGCCGATCCCATTGAAGAAGTGCCCGTGTGCTGGTCGATTTTGAAATCGCTCGGATTGCGCGAAAAGGGCTTTGAAATTACGGCATGCCCGTCGTGTGGTCGCGCTGAGATTAGCGTCCTCGAATTGGGTCAAGCTGTTGAAGCAATTGCCAAGCAGTATACGGCACCGGTGAAGGTCGCCGTCATGGGGTGCGTGGTGAATGGGCCCGGCGAGTCAAAAATGGCCGATGTCGGCGTTGCCGGTGGAAAAGGCAAAGGGGCAATCTATCGCGCCGGCGAGTTAGTCGGAACGTTTGCCGAGACGGAATTGCTCGGCGCCTTGCGCTTGGAAATCGAAAAAGTGATTCGCGAAAAATATCCGGCCTACGCACACGAGACCGGCGTTTTGGCATGACGTACCGTGCGCCATCGCTGCGGACGTTCGTGGTAACCGCAGCGCTTGCGCTTGTCGCCTCGGCGATTTTAATGGTTTCGCGTCCGGTTACGATGCAAGTCAACGGACTACCCGTCATGAGCGACGTTCCTCCGGTCACAACGCCGAATGGTAAAACCTACGTTCCGATTAAAGCCTTTGCGCACGCATTAGGCGCGCATGTTCTCGTTCTTCCGAAGCGATCGATTGAACTCGTTCATGGGGACCAAACGCTTCGTTTGCAGATCGGCAGCTCCGTCGCCGTGCTCGACGGTCATGTCATCCACTTATCTCGCGCGCCATTCATCGTCCGCGCCCGCGCAATGGTGGCACTGGATACACTCACCAACGCCTTTAACGTCACCGCACATTACGATAGCCAACACGACCGCATAGAAGTCCGCTCCAACGGCATCGTCGCCCAATCCCCAACTCCATAACCCGTGTCACCCTCCAGGAGCGCCCAAAGGGCGCGTCTCGAAGGGCCGCACACAAATGTTGCACGCTTCGCGTGCTCCGTCATGATGATGCTTCGAGACGCGATGCTGCGCATCGCTCCTCAGCATGACAGAACACCTGTCACCCTGAGGAGCGCACGAAGTGCGCGTCTCGAAGGGCCGCACGCAAATGTTGCACGCTTCGCGTGCTCCGTCATGATGATGCTTCGAGACGCGATGCTGCGCATCGCTCCTCAGCATGACAGAACACCTGTCACCCTGAGGAGCGCCCAAAGGGCGCGTCTCGAAGGGCGCTCGCTCCTCAGCATGACAGAACACCTGTCACCCTGAGGAGCGCCCAAAGGGCGCGTCTCGAAGGGCCGCACGCACATGTTGCCCGCTGCGCGTGCTCCGTTGTGATGATGCTTCGAGACGCTCGCTTCGCTCGCTCCTCAGCATGACAGAATCCTCCAGGAGCGCGCGTCGTGCGCGTCTTGAAGGGGCGGCGGGTGGTCAACGTTTCCGGCGATGTGCTAGGCTACCGACATGAGTAGCATCCGAGTTCTCGTTGGGACGCACAAAGGCGCGTTTATTCTCACCGCGGATGGCAAGCGCAAAGATTGGAAAGTCGCGGGACCATTTTTTGCTGGGTGGGATATCTACCATATCAAAGGTTCGCCAAGCGATCCCAACCGGATCTACGCATCGCAGTCCTCTGCATGGTTTGGGCAGGTTGTGCATCGTTCCGATGATGGCGGGGCAAGTTGGAATGTCGTCGGCAATCACTTTGCCTACGACGGTATTCCTGGAACGCATCAATGGTACGACGGCACTCCGCATCCGTGGGAGTTTGCGCGCGTGTGGCATTTTGAACCATCGCCGCATCATCGTGATGTTGTCTACGCCGGGGTTGAAGACGCCGCGCTTTTTCGCTCCGATGATGCCGGCGTTACCTGGAATGAATTATCCGGATTGCGCGATCACAAGACGGGAAGTCAATGGCAGCCCGGAGCCGGCGGCATGTGTTTGCACACGATTCTTCTCGATCCGGGGAATCCGCAGCGCATCTTCACGGCAATTTCCGCAGCGGGTGCATTTCGCAGCGATGATAGCGGTGGTACGTGGAAGCCTATAAACCGAGGATTGCGTTCTGAGCAGATTCCCGATCAAAATGCAGAAGTAGGGCATTGTGTGCATCGTTTAGCCATGCATCCGTCGCGACCCAAGGTGCTCTTTATGCAAAAACATTGGGATGTTATGCGAAGCGACGACGAAGGCGAACATTGGGTCGAAGTGAGCGGAAACCTACCCACGGATTTCGGCTTTCCCATTGACATCGATACGAACCATCCGGATACGGTATTCGTCGTTCCAATCACCAGCGATTCGCAGCATTTTCCACCAGAGGGCAAATTGCGTGTCTATCGCAGCCGCGTCGGCGGTAACGAGTGGGAGCCGCTGACCAACGGCCTCCCACAAGAACATTGCTACGTGAACGTCTTACGCGATGCAATGGCCGTCGATGCGCTTGATCCATGCGGTGTTTATTTCGGTACGACGGGTGGGCAAGTGTATGTTTCACCGGACGGCGGCGATCATTGGGAGGCAATCGTGCGCGATCTCCCGGCAGTATTCTCCGTCGAGGTGCAAACGCTCTAAGTGATTCGCGTCGTCCTGCCCGCGCATTTACGGACGTTAGCTGGCGTAGCCGAAAGCGAAATCTGCATCGATGCCCCAGGCGATGCGTCGATCGATAGCCTCATCGGAGCGCTGGAGCTACGCTTTCCGCAACTTCTCGATACCATTCGCGACAGAACAACCGGGCGACGCCGCCCGTTTGTTCGTTACTTCGCCTGCAGCCGCGATCTCTCGCATGACGATGCACGGGACACACTTCCGCACGCGGTTATCGCGGGGGATGAACCCTTTCTCATCGTTGGCGCGATGGCCGGCGGTTAGGCGACTACTGCGTCGTAAAGCTCCCGAGGGTGATCGATGTCGGGCAGCCTAAGGTACTCGGTGTCACTGCTTGCGTCACCGTGTACGTGGTGGCACTCACAAGAGTCGGCAGAGATGCCACATATGTGGAACTGCTGTTGGCCACTAATGTTCCGCTTGAAATCTGCGGGCCAACTGCCGTCGCGATGGAAACAGGCGACAACTGGGCCGGTAGCGCACCAAATCCGCTCGGGACGTTCGTTATCGTGAACACCAACGATTCGCCACGGGTGGGGACGCCCGTCGAACCGTTGGCCGGCGAACTAAGGGCCAGAGCGTAGGTCGGTGGCGCGCACGTCCGAGTCGTCGGCGTCATCAGTCCCGAGGCCCCTCCGCCGCATCCAACTAAAACGAGAAAAAGAGAGCCGCTCAAGGCTAACGCATATTTCATGCCGGACCAGTTTCCTTGAGATTTCAAAGCATCCCTTCGCCCCCGTCACCCTGAGGAGCGCACGGAGTGCGCGTCTCGAAGGGCCCGCCGTCACCCTGAGGAGCGCACGCAGTGCGCGTCTCGAAGGGCCGCACGTAAGGTTGCACGCTTCGCGTGCTCCGTTGTGATGATGCTTCGAGACGCGATGCTTCGCATCGCTCCTCAGCATGACAGCGGCTTGTCACCCTGAGGAGCGCACGCAGTGCGCGTCTCGAAGGGCCCGCCGTCACCCTGAGGAGCGCACGAAGTGCGCGTCTCGAAGGGCGCATCGCTCCTCATGCTTCGAGACGCGATGCTGCGCTCGCTCCTCATGCTTCGAGACGCGATGCTGCGCATCGCTCCTCATGCTTCGAGACGCGATGCTTCGCATCGCTCCTCAGCATGACAACGACGGGATTACGGGAGTTCGGTGAGGCCTTCGGGTTCTTCGACCGGGACGATTTGCGCCGGATCGCTGGTGCGGAATCCGTAGCTAAAGAAGAAGATCAGGCCGAGAATAAGTGCTCCGGCAAACCACACCCAGGTCGTCCGTGAGAGGCCAAAGATCGCAAGAAAAAGTGAACAGCCGATTCCGAGAAGCGGAAAAAGTGGAACGAATGGCACTTTAAATGTGCGCGGGAGATCGGGATTGCGTTTGCGCAGATAGAGCACGCCGCCGCACACGACGGTAAATGCGATGAGCGTTCCGATATTGACGAGATTCAATAACTGCGTGAGCGGCACTATCAGCGTGAGAATTGCGACGGCAACACCGGTCAGCATGGTGGTGTAGACCGGCGTTTGAAATTTTGGATGCACGTAAGCGACAGCGGGCGGCAGCATTTTATCGCGTGCCATCACGTAGAAAATGCGGGTCTGACCAAGTAATGAGCTCAAGGCAACGGACGTCGTTCCGGCGAGCACCCCGATCGTAATGATCCAGGTGATGAGCGGAAAGTGCAAGGGCGCAAGCGCGGCAACAAGCGGATCTTTAATCGGGACGGTGCTCCAGGGCATATCGCCGACAAGGACGATCGCCGTCGCGCAATAGATGATTGTACCAATTGCGAGTGCGCCTATGACGCCCAAGGGTACGTCGCGTTGCGGTTCCTTGCATTCTTCAGCTGTCGTTGTTGCCGTATCGAAGCCGATATAACTGAAGAAAACGAAAGCACTCACGGCGATGATGCCGTAGGGTTGCGCCGATTCGGCTGCGCCGCCGAAGGGTGCGATTGATCCCCAGCCGAGCGGACTAAACTTCGCATTGAAATGCGCAAAGCTACTAAAATCGAAAACGTTCGAAGCCTTAAACAGCCAGAGCCCAGCGATGACGAAAACAAGCAATGCTGAAATTTTCAAGACGACGAAAACGTTGTTGGTCGTTGCCGATTCACGAATGCCGAGAGAGAGAATCGCCGAAAGGCCAAGAACGAAGAGCGCACCGACGACGTCATACTGCGAGTGGAAAATATCCCAGCCGGCAATATTCCACCATGGACCGTGCAAAATGAAATTCGATTGTTGTGCCCAAGCGGGCAAGACAATGCCAACGGATTTGAGCACGTCTTGAAACGCGGCAGAAAATTGCTGCGCTACCGGTGCCGCTGAAATGCCGTATTCGAAAATCAACGCAAAGCCGATGATCCAGGCAAAGAGTTTGCCCATTGTGGCGTACGCGTAGGTATACGCGCTTCCGGCGATGGGGACCATTGCCCCAAGCTCGGCGTAGCATAACGCGGCAAAAAATGACGTGAGCCCTGCAAGCAAATACGAGATGATGACGGCCGGTCCGGCACCTTTGACGCCCGTGCCGATCGTGGTGAAGATGCCACCTCCGATCATCGTTCCTAAGCCGATGGCAATAAGATCTTTAGCAGTAAGGACTCGACGTAAAATTTTGCGCGCACTTAAGGCGCGCAACTTTTCGACATCGGTTGTTGCGAAAAGGCGCTGTAGAAATGACATCACCCGCGCGATTCGCAAAAATTGGCATGCCTCCCCCCTTTCAAGGCCACGCTGCATGGGCGACGAAGCGGGAAAGCATGAGTACCTACCAACGCCTGCGACATCGCGAGATTTATCGCAACCCGTGGATTGCTGCAGAACTCCATGAGATTCTGCATCCGACAGGAGTCGCAGGCGAGCATTTGCTCGTGGTGCCGCCTCGTGCATCGGGCGTCCTCGTGCGAGACGGTGCTGCGTACGTCTTCACGACGCAACCGCGATTTGCCGCCGGATGCGACGTGATCGAAATCGTCAAGGGAGGTGCCGATCCGGATGAATCGGCCTTGGCCTGCGCGCAGAGGGAGCTTCGCGAAGAACTCGGTTACGTCGCTGCGTCTTGGCAGAGTCTCGGCGAGCTATGGGAGATCCCATCGATCGTTTCTCCCGCGGTTGCGCTTTTCGTCGCCTCGGAGGTGACGCGCGTTGGGAACAACCCGGAAGCAAATGAAAGCATTTCCGAAGTGCGCATGACGCGAGCGCAAGTGATTTCGGCGATGAGAGATGGCACCCTAAACGATGCCATCACCATCGCAGCTTTTGCTCGCGTCGCGCTTTTGGAATGAAGATCCGCGTTATGGGCACCCGTATCCGATATTGACATCATGCGGATGAACGCCACCGGTATCAATCTTCAAGCCGAGGCTAAAATACGCGCCGAGTTGTGCATTGCCGACTGGTGTCGAGATATTGAACACGCATACGCCGGCTCGCACGTCACCTTGAATGTAGAACGGAGTGGTGTTGAAGGTGAGATCCGCGGCGACCGTTACGCCGACGTTATCGATGCCGACGGTTCCACTTAAGTGAGCCCCACCGCCGATTCCAAAATGCGGGCCGGTCACTTCAAAATTAACGGCGGCATTGACGTTCCCGACATAGATGTTCAGCGTCGCTCCGGCACTGATATACATTCCGTAGCCGTTTTCCGTGTATCCCGTGTTGGGACACGCATCGACGTGGCCGTTTTTATGATCCCAAATGCACAGTTGCCCATTTGCTCCAAGGACGGAGATTCCTAAAATCGGGATTCCCGTGACCGATGCGGAAATGTCCCAGGCTGTCGGATTGTGATAGAACTCGCCGGATAACGACATTCCCGGATTTGTTGGGAACAGCGGATTGCCCTGAAGATTTCCTTGGAGAAAAAACGCAAAGCCATTGGAATCGAACGCGAGCCCAGCGGCGCCATTGACATTTCCCGCCGCGCTTAACCCAACGACGGCGCTCGCACCGATGCACCACCCTTGGGAGCATTGCGTATTCCAACCGTACCCGTTGGTCAAGATACCGAGTGCTTGATTCGAAGAAAAATTTGGATTTGACGCGAGATCACTCAGATTGCTGTGATACACAACAAGCGCCGATCCGCTCACCACGGAGAGATTCAGATTTGCGCCAAACGCAAGTTCATTGAGCGCGCCGGTTTGCCGACTAAAGACCGCTAGGCCGCCGATGGTGGTGAGCCCGAGGCTCCCCTGGTTCTTCGACGTATCGGGTGGCGACTGGCCGTCTGCTCCTTGATCTTGGCTTTGCCCGATACTCGTTCCGATATCGATGCGTTCCGTCGTAGCGTCAAAGCGCAGGGCTGCATTGACATTGATGAGATTATCCGCAGTGGCAAAATTACCGAATCCTTGCCACACATTATTGTTGTATGACACCGTGAATTGAAACGGCATACCTGCGACGCGCTGCGTGAGATTAAACGAGAAGCCATGCGGCGGTGCGAACGTTCCACCGTTTTGCAGGAGCGTGACATTATTGCTTCCATTTGACGGCGGAGCCCAACCGGGCATTGCTTCGTTTCCTCCGACGCCAAGGGGAATCGATGTGTCGGCGAGATCGTCGAACATTCCCGATCCAAAATGTCGGTGGCGATGTGGCGGCGGCGCGTTCGCTAATTGCGCCGCAGCGGCTTGTGAGTGAGGCAGCACGATCGTCGTGACATTGATATCCAGCCCGGAAAATGTCCGAGTCGGAGTATTCGAAACGGTGAGCGCGTCGTTGTCGATGGTCCCGTCGCTGCGAATCGCCCCGGTAATGGGATAACTTCCGGTTCCGGCATTGGTGAAGGTGCCGGAAATCGGAAGGGAACCATTCGTGGGTGCGGTCGCTGCAGCGAGTTGAACGCTCGCATCCCAACCTTGAAGAGGAATTGTCGGGTTGTTGCACACGCACACCGAGAGCGGATTGCCGTTTGCATCAATGGTATTTGCTACAGCGGACACCGTTGCATTGACCGGTGCCGGTATCGCAAGCGATCCGGCGACATGGGCCGCCACGGGCACATTCTGGGCAATGAGAACGCTTTCACGGGAGACGGCGTAGGAGAATCCGCTAACGGAAATCGAGGCGCCACCTGAGAGTAAACTGTTGAGCGCAATCTGCCCGAAGTATCCGTCGTTTCCATAAAACAGAAATCCGTACGCCGATGCTTGCCCGCCAATACTATGAATGTAATGACGGCCGGCTCCGAATGTTTCGCCATCCGCATAGGTACCGGCGGTAATATACAATCCGCTATCCAAAACGTCGGAGGGCTCGCCGGTCCCATAGCTTCCACCGCCGTGTTGTTGGATCGAGCTATCGAAGGACACTTGCGGCCCTTGCGCACCGGAATTCAAGGAGTTCCAGAATGGATCTTGCGTTCTCAATTGGGTGGTGAGATATTCCACGCCCCAAGAGAGGCCGCTCACTTGCCCGTTTAAGGCAAGATAGCCGCCGCTAGGCGTAACCACGGCGCCGCCGATCGTCGTCGCATTCATTCCGGCGATCGGTGCGAACATCGAACCATCCGCATTTTGCGTTCCGGAAAACGAACCGCTAAGATTCGATGAAGTCGATCCGTTGTTGCCGAAGCGGCCTCGATTCATCGCCACTTGCTGTGTATTAAATGCGAGAACTCCGCCGGGATGGAAATGCCCGGTGCCGGAGTTGGAAAGCGTTGCTGCTGTTGCAAATTGCCCCGCGTACGTTCCTCCGGTAAGGGCATCGTTTGCAATCGTCGATGAGCATTGGTGACACGTGAGGATCAGTCCGTTTGTCGGCGTCAAGAGTTGTGTGCCATCGGCAAAGGTAATCGTCGCATTGACATTGCCATTGGGAAGCCAATCTTGTATCGGAGTTGTTGCAACAGCGTTACTCCACGGTCCGCTGTAGCCGACAATAGCCGACACGAATGGATCGTAGGCGACGGCGACACCGGGAAAATGAATATTGGGCGACGCATCGCTTGCGCCGAAGCGAAATTGCAACGTATCGGTTGCCGTCGGTTCATCGTTGAATGTCGATGGAGAGGGGCATCCATTGAGTCCGATACAGAGGGGCCCAACGGCATTTCCCGGGAGATCGTCATCAAAATGTCCGCTCTCATCGATGGTTGTCGTTGGGAGGCTCAGGACGCGCGCTAATTGCGTGCTGATGACGCAATAGGAGAGTGCTTCGAGTTCGCCGATCGAGGGAGTCGTCGAACGATGATACTGATTTTGGACGTTTGCCGTGCACCCGGCGTTTGTCGACGATGTTTCATTTGTCGGAAAACTTGTCGGATAACACATCGTGGCCGTCGAGTGCGATCCGATGGCCGCGAGGTGAAGGGTTTCCAGAGCAAAGAGGTACCCTTGATCGGTGAAGTTTCCTAAGGCTCCAAGGACGTGCGCACGTCCGCCCGGGCCCGGCGCATTGGGGCCAATGTGAATGGACGATGGGGCTTCCCCGGGGCAAATGGTGACGGAATGTCCACGGACGGGTTGCGGATCCGCCGATCCGGCGGTGACATCGGCGACACTGTACGCAATGCCGTTCAGCGTTTGCGTTGAAGGCGCGTTAAACGTCACACCGGTGAAGTTCATCATGTGCGGCGCGGAATCGGCGACGGTTACGGTGCCCGTTCCCGAATAGGATGATCCCTGCTGCGTGATCGTTTTGACAAAGAGATGAAACCCATCGAAATGCAACACTTGCGGCGTTCCGGCAGCGGGCGGCGTGCTTGACGAGGGTGCAATCAGGTAGGTAATGCTCGCGATTTGCGTCGCGTTACTCGGTGAGAGAATATGGACGCTCACGGTATGTTGGCCGCTCGATGTCGGAAGCGCACCTGGATAGGAGACGTGTTGCATCGCGTTCGGCGACGATTCGGCGACGCTCGAGACATTGGTTGGTGAGCCGTCAATTGTCCATTGCAGCGTCACCGGTCCGATCACCGAAAGCGCGACGCCAGCGCTCGGAGCGGGGATGGATTGCCCTGCTGCGACCCCGAGTTGCGCGCTGCCATTCGGCCATGCGAGGGTGAGATTTGTGATTTGTCCGATTGTCGCCGAGGGCGTGGCATTCGGCGTTTGCGTTGCTATCGGCGTTGGTGGCGAGGTTGGTTGCGGTGTTCGAGTAGGTTGCGGTGTTGGCGACGCGGTAGGCTGCGGCGTTGCGCTCGGCATCGGCGCCGGTGTTGCCGGTGTCGTGATGGTGACCGTCGTCTCGGCAGTTGAACCACGTTGATCCGTCGCAGAAATGGTGTAGGTACCTGGGCGCGTAAACGCGTGGACGGTGCTTCCGGTAAATTCGGATGCGACGGTCGCCACCATCGTGACGACTTGCATACTTCCGTCACCAAAAGTGACATTCGCGGTAAGAATGGTCGGTTTATCGCCGTTGATTAACCAGCGGTCGTTCAGCGTAAAGGAAACTGGGATGCCGACCATCGCGACCGTCGGGTTCGCCGTGATGGAAAGCTGCGTCAAACTTCCCGCTTGTGCCGGCATGGCTCCAAAGAGTTCGATGACGAGCGAAAGGATGAAAAGGCACGCGCCGATGCGCATTGTGCGCGAATACCGATGCGACAATTTACTGTACCTCTATGGAGCGAAAAGCGCCAATTGCCGAGACTCCCGTCGGCGTCATTTCTTCGAGGGCATAGGCGTAGTTGCCGGGATGCAAGTGCAGCAAAGAATCGCGGTAGGCAAACGCTCGAAAGTTGCGCGCGATGATTGTGATATGTCCGCTGGGATCGCGGCGGAGGATCGTATAGCCGAGTAATCCGTTGGTTACGGGCCACCGTATTTCGGCGATGGTGCCGTTGGCAATGAGGTGTACGGTTGGTTGCGGCGCAATCCGCTGCGTTCCCGGCACCACGATGTCGATTGATGGCGAAGCGGCGCTTACCTGAGCATTGCCGTAGACAATTTGTAGTGCATACGCGTAGCGATGGCCGGGGACGACTTTGGCATCGCGGTAGTTCGTGCTATCGGGATGCACTTGTGCCAGCGTTGTCGCTCGTTCGCCTTGCGCTGTCCGCAGAATGCGTATCATCGCAATATCCGGGTCCTTGCGTGCCGCGAAGAAAACGGTGACACCGCCTTGGTGATCGAGGCGTACGGCGAGCGGAGGAAATGCACTCGGTAACGTATCGCGTAGAGCCCGTGCTGAGAGCCATTGCTTCGGAAGGCTGCGATTGCCAAAACGGTCTTGCGCGCCGACGCCGTACTCGAAAGTCGCCAGCGAGTTTTTGGGCAGATGATCGACAAAGGTGCGCTGCGACGTGCGCGGGATTTGCGCAAGCAAGACCGGAGCGGATTGTGCGATCCGGCGATACACTTCGTAGACATCCGTTGTTGGGTCGTGATTTGCATTCCACGCTAAGGCAATGGCATCGTGCCGGCGCGTGAGTTTCAAACCTGTTGGTGCATCCGGCGGGGTCGTTTTCGGGCGCGCCACGACGGTTTGCGAACCTTGTGCACCAATAATCCCGAAGCGCGAAATAGAACGAACATCATAGTGAAAACTTTGACCGGGCGCTGCGGTATCAACAAACGATGTCGCACTCGCACTCAATCGCCTCAGCGGTCGAAGATCGCTGGCGCTCGTGCCGCGGAAAAGTTCGTACCCGGCGACGCGCGAATCGTGCAGGGCATTCCACGAAAGCGTGATACCCGTGGGCGTTGCGCTTGCTCGTAGCTGCGTCGGTGCCGGAAGCGCGGTAAGATCGCGCGCCGTTGCAAAGATCGTTGCGCTCACCGGGCCAAGATTCCCGAACATATCGGTCGCACGAATGCGATACGCTGCACGCTGCCCAATTGGTGCGGTGGAATCGGTGTAGGTCGTCGTCCCGTCGATGACGAGCATGGAGGCGATGCGCGTAAACGAGCCGCCGGTCGAGCGCTCGATGTTCACGAGCGGCGAGCTGCTCGCCACGTGGATGATGTTCTTGAGGTTCTCGCCGGCGGCGTTTGCATGGAGAATACGTAATGCGGCGACGGATGCCGGAGAAATGAGTTGCGGGCTTGTGGCCGTGGTTCCATCCGCTAAACGGACCTCATAGCGTACGGCGTTCGTGTGAGGGGCGTTGCGATCAATATACGCATCGCCAAATGCGAGGGCATCATCAAGCGATCCGACGATGGCCAGACCAAACAGTTTCTTGCTCCGTAATTGCGACGACCACGACGAAAACATCATTGCTTCGGCGGGAAGGTGCGCTCCGGCGGCGGTCGCGGCTTCGTAGGTGGTTGGCGCTTGCACGATGATCGGTGCGCTGCGCGCACCGTTTGCGCTGATACGAACGAGTGTTGCTGTCTGCACAAGCGCGGGATCGCTCGGAATCCATCGCACCACGACCCCGTGCGGGCCACGCCCGGCAAGAACCGTCATCTTTGCCGGTGTTGGAGGTTGCGCCGCTACCAGCGCCTTCGGCGGAAGCAGCAATGCAAGAAAGAGCAGCATGAAGAAAGTGCGCAACATGAAAACCCTCGAGACGTAGCAGTCTCTCGTGGGCTTTTCAATGCGAAGTTCGTATTCCTGGCGCGGTTATGTTCGATTTATCAGGTCGAGATTTTGCGCGGTTCGGGCGGATGGGAGTTCGCGTTCCACAGATATTCCGGCTCGGAAAGTTCATTATTAATCCACCGCGACCACACGAAGAGCGCGTCCGATAGGCGGTTCAAGAAATGGACGGTGAGATCGGATACGCCATCATCATCTTCGCGCAACCGCACCAGTAAGCGTTCGGCGCGGCGAGCGATTGTGCGCGCAACATGCAACTGCGCGCCGGGCGCCGAGCCTCCCGGATGGATAAAATTTGCCAATGGCTCGAGATCGAGCTGTGCTTCATCGATCCCGCGTTCCAGAGCCGTCACATCATCGGCGGCGGTTAGGGGCATGCCATCCCAGCGATCCTTCGGCATCGTCGCGAGATCGCTCCCAAGGTTAAAGAGAGCATCCTGGACCCAGGCCAACCATGCGTCCAAGCGGGCGGCTCGGGTATGGGTTGGGAGCAGCGGGCGTAATTCCGTCCGCGCAACTCCGATGACTGAGGACAGTTCGTCGATCGTCCCGTACGTCTCGATGCGGGCGGCATACTTCTTGACGCGCTGGCCGCCGACAAGGCCGGTCGTCCCGTTATCGCCGCCGCGTGTATAGATTCTCGTAAGTTTTGGCATTCTTGCTCTCATTGGCGAGGGGCTCGGGGGCCGCCTGGGAGGCGCGGATTGCGCTTCGGGCGAACCGCGCGGCGCTATGGCTCTTGCCCCTGAAAATCAACCGCTAAAAGAAATTCCGCCCAAAGCCGCCGATTTATCGGCTTGGTATACGGCCGTGTGCATCAAGGCGGAGCTCGTTTCCTATTCACCGGTCCGTGGTTGCGTCGTCTTGCGGCCCTACGGGTTCGGGCTTTGGGAGAACCTTCAGAAGGAGCTCGATGCGCGCTTTAAGGCGACGGGGCACGAGAATGCCTATTTCCCGCTGCTCATTCCCGAAAGCTTGCTGACGAAGGAAGCCGATCATGTGGAAGGCTTTGCTCCCGAAGTCGCCTGGGTCACACACGGCGGAAGTGAAAAGCTGACCGAACGGCTTGCGATTCGCCCAACGTCGGAAGTCATTATCGGGACGATGTATGCGCAATGGGTGGAATCGTATCGCGATCTTCCGATTCTGATCAACCAATGGGCGAACGTGTTGCGCTGGGAGAAAGCAACGCGCCCGTTCTTGCGCACCATGGAGTTTCTTTGGCAAGAAGGGCATACTGCGCACGCTAACGCCGCCGAAGCGCGTGAAGAGACATTGCGTATGCTCGAAGTCTATCGTGAATTTGCCGAAACCGTTGCCGCTATTCCCGTGTACTCCGGTGCAAAATCCGCCAGCGAACGGTTTCCGGGAGCTGTTGAAACCTATAGCATCGAAGCGCTGATGCCCGATGGCAAAGCGTTGCAATCTGCAACCTCGCATGATCTCGGGCAAAATTTTAGCAAGGCCTATGATATCGATTTTACCGATGCCGATGGCCTGATCAAGCATGCGTACACCACCTCATGGGGTATGTCATGGCGCATGTTGGGCGCCATGATCATGACGCACGGTGATGATCGCGGTTTGCGTATTCCGCCGAAACTTGCGCCGGTTGAAGCGGTCTTCGTGCCGATTGTTCGCGGGGGCGATGATCGCGCCGTTCAACGCGCCAAGGAATTAGCCGCGGCGTTACGCATCGAAGGATTCCGCGTACGTGTGGATGATCGTGATGAAACGCCTGGGTACAAATATGCGCATTGGGAGTTGCGCGGCGTTCCCGTTCGAATCGAAATCGGACCGCGGGATGTCGATGCCCAAAATGTTGTCTTGGTTCGTCGCGATAAAACGCGCGGCGACGATGATCATAAGACGGTTGTTAGCGAGAACGCGCTGGCCGGCGCGCTTCGCGTCGCGCTCGATGGCGTGCATGCGACCTTGCATGCCCAGGCACTCGAGTTTCTCGGCTCGCATACGTTTGTGCTGCAGGATCGCGCGGCATTTTTTGCTGCCTGTAAGAATCGCGACGGGATGATCGATATTGCATGGTGCGGTCGCGCCGAATGCGAGGCGCATGTGAAGGCCGAAACGTCCGCAACGACGCGCAATACGC
The DNA here is from genome assembly GCA_021778415.1 of bacterium. GTDB lineage: Bacteria > Vulcanimicrobiota > Vulcanimicrobiia > Vulcanimicrobiales > Vulcanimicrobiaceae > JAJYCL01. Next base: position 22,311 of record JAJYCL010000010.1, read on the forward strand.
ATCCACTTCGCGGCGGTGAAACCACCTGCATTGCCTGTGGGGAACCGGCAACGCAGCGGGCATATTTTGCTCAGTCGTATTAGCCTTGCGCTTACGATGCTGCTCATCGCCGCATCGCCGCTGACGGTATCACTTGCGAAAAGCCGTGCCGAAGGAAATCGGCTCGATGTCGCACAGCGGGTCGGCATCGCGCTCTTCTCCACGGAATGGCCGGCACAAGTCCTCAAGGTGCATGCCGACGGTGCTAGTGGATCCGTCGTCGTCGGCCTCGTGTTGTCAGGCGCGAAGTTTCATCATCCGCTGACAAAGCGTGCCTTTCTCTCCGAAGTCGAAACGCTGATTGCGCGAACGTTTTCGGCCGATTCGGCCATTGGCGAAGTCGATGCTTGGGCGATCATTCCGGTTCCCGTGGCGCGTGGCGCTATCGTCAGCGGATCCCTTGCTATCCCGACCTCGCGCACCGTCTTTACCGTCTCGGTGCTGCGATCGGAATCCCAAGCCGCGCTTGCTCACCGCTTGGCCATTGGGCGCAATATCTTCTGGGACGAGGATTGGCGGCGCTCGGCCCTCAAATCAACACCCTGATGTATCGTAAGACCACGCTTCCTAGCGGAATTCGCGTCGTGACCGAGCGCATGGATTCCGTGCGCTCCGCTTCGCTTGGTATCTGGGCCAATATCGGATCGGCCGGCGAACGCGCGCCGCGTCGCGGGATTTCGCATCTCGTCGAGCATATGGTTTTCAAGGGAACCGAGAAGCGCACGGCCAGAGAAATCGCCGAGACGATGGATGGCGTCGGTGGCAATCTCAATGCGTTCACCGATAAGGAAGCCACCTGTTATTACGCGCGCGTCATCGATCATCATGTGCCGCTCGCTCTCGATGTTCTCAGCGATATGTTACGTCGTCCGCTCTTCGCACCCAACGATATCGCCAAAGAGCAGCGTGTCGTCGTCGAAGAAATCAAGATGTACGAAGATTCGCCGAGCGAGCATGTGCATGAGCTCTTTTTGCGACAAATGTGGGCGGGATCGTCGCTTGGCGATCCGACGATCGGTTTTGAAGAGACCGTCGTAGCGCTTGATGCCGCGGCCCTGCGCGAACATTTAGCCGATCACTATGCGCCGAATGCGTTGCTTGTATGCGCTGCCGGAAATGTCGATCACGACGCGTTTGTCGAACACGTGCAGACCCAATTCGAAGGCTATGCGGGAGTCAGCCCGACGCCTGTGCCGCAGGCACCGATGGCGTTGCCGCAATCGCGTATTTTTGAAAAAGATATCGAACAGGCGCATGTCGTTCTTGGGGTGCAGGGACTTTCTGTGCGCGATGATCGCCGTTATGTGCTCTCGGTTTTGGATACGTTGCTCGGCGGTGGTATGTCCTCACGGTTGTTCCAAGAAATCCGCGAAAAGCGCGGGTTGGTCTATACCGTGTATAGCTTTCAAAATGGGTATCTCGGTTCCGGCTTATTCGGCATCTACGCGGGCTGCTCTGCGGAAAATGTCCAGCCATGTATCGATGTCACCATGGAGCAACTTGCCTTGCTGCGTACACATCGCGTTTCCGATGCTGAATTGCTCTTGGCCAAAGAGCATATGAAGGGCAGTCTCACATTATCGCTGGAATCAACGTCGTCGCGCATGATGCGTCTTGGACGCAATGAATATGCCTTCGGCCGTCAGATTGCGACGGAAGAAATTGAAGCCGCGATCGATGCCGTTACCGCCGATGAAATTATTGAGCTATCGAGTGAATTGTTTGCCGAAGAGCGCGTCGGCCTGTGCGTCTTGGGCCCGGTCGATCATGCGCACCTCGTTTCCGATGCTGCCTAACGCATGACCCACGATCTCACCTTTTGGACATGGCAGCTCTTTGTTGCCATGGGCATCAATGTGCTCGTCCAAGCCATTCAAATTGGCGCCTATGCCGCGCGATTGGCCGGTGTGCGCACGGGGCGCATTGCTACATCGATTTCGCTTTTCAATCTTTTTGTCACGGCGAGTCGCTTAGCGACGCTCCTCTACACGCTCATGCTTGGCCCGCTCGCGGACCACGCCGGAAATGCGGTCAAAGCGCTGACGTTAGCGCATGCGGACCCGGCACGTATTTCGGCCGTCGGCCGACTTTTCGATGGGCAGCTACGCCTCATTGTCGCGGCCGGTATGATCGGAACAATTCTCGGATCGATCTTGCTACCGATGTTCACCTACGTCTACGTTCGCGGCGTTCGCTCATTCGAGCGCACGAAATCCTTACCGCATTCGGTCATTCGCATGTTCGATCCGCGCGTCATTCTCGATGTTCTGCGTGCGCAACGTCTACCATCGTTGCGTGAACTCCGGAGTTTTTCCATCGAGCGCATTCCGCGCCGCCTCTTGATTTTTAACGTGCTTGTAACCGGGATCTATGCCATCGGCGTCGTTGCCGCCTACGACGCTTCGGTGCTGGATATTAACGTTGCCCGCACGGCCTTGGGTATTTCCGGCATCATCAACGGCATCGGCACGATCGCATTTACGTTCTTCGTCGACCCGACGTCGTCGATTATCGTCGATGAAGCCGTCAAAGGGGAACGTCCACACGAAGACGTTCGCTCCATGGTCTTTTATTTGTCGCTCACCGCGATCATCGGCTGGATCCTCTCCCAGGCCATCCTCGGCCCTTCGGCCCACCTGATCGCCTTTGTGGCCCGTCTCGTAAATCACGGACATTAGCGGCCATGGGTGGAAGATGCGCCGTATGAAAGCAGTCCGCGTCCTCGCCCTCGGGGCGGTTATTCTCCTTGCCGGCTGTGCCGGGCCGATCGAACGCTGGATTGTGCAGACGCGCGTCCATCAGGGCGATGTTGCCATGGCGCGACATAATCTTCACGATGCTCGTATCGCGTATCGCTTAGCGTTACGTTTGGCACCCAAAGATGCCAAAGCGCGTTCCGGATTCGTGCTCGCTTCGGTTGGCGCCGCGACGACGTTGTATGAAAAGGGCGATTTCGACGATGCCAACGCGGTCATTAACGAGGCGCTCGGTTACGATCGGCAGTCGATTCGTTTGCAATCCTTGCGCGAAAGCATCACGCAAGCCAAACTCAAGCGCGAAATCGTGCTGTCGAATTATCCCACTTACGCTGCCGCCGGCGCGCAGATTGCAACATCCTACGCATCGTTCACCAGCGAAAACGCGCTGATCCTTAAAAGCATCAAGCGTTTCACCTATACCTACGATACGACGGATCTCAAAGACGCGATTAAACAGTCGTACGCGCTACAACTCGATCTCGCGAAAACGACCAACCGGCTCATCGCCTATCGTCAACTCGTCGAATCCGGCGTGCCCACCACGGGAACCACCGCGCCCAACACCACCGGCGGCACCTCACTCCTCCCTCTCCCGTAACGCCCATTCGTCACCCTGAGGAGCGCCCAAAGGGCGCGTCTCGAAGGGCCGCACGCAAATGTTGCACGCTTCGCGTGCTCCGTTGCGATGATGCTTCGAGACGCTCGCTTCGCTCGCTCCTCAGCATGACAGAACACTTGTCACCCTGAGGAGCGCACGTAGTGCGCGTCTCGAAGGGCCGCACGCAAATGTTGCGTGCTTCGCACGCTCCGTTGTGATGATGCTTCGAGACGCGATGCTGCGCATCGCTCCTCATGCTTCGAGACGCTCGCTGCGCTCGCTCCTCAGCATGACAGAGGCTGTCACCCTGAGGAGCGCACGCACTTGTCACCCTGAGGAGCGCACGTAGTGCGCGTCTCGAAGGGCCGCACGCAAATGTTGCACGCTTCGCACGCTCCGTTGTGATGATGCTTCGAGACGCTCGCTTTGCTCGCTCCTCATGCTTCGAGACGCGATGCTGCGCATCGCTCCTCAGCATGACACAGAGTCTCCTCAGCGTGACACGGAGCCTCCTCAGCATGGCACAGAGCTTCCTCGGCGTGACACAGGGCCTCCCCGGGACATAGAGGGCCGAAGGTTAGATGAGGGTTAGGATCCGGCGATTGAAGGGAACGAGCGGAGGCTCTGGGGACGTTACAGTCGTAGGCCATTCCATACGAGTTTTGGAAGAGTTCCAAGGAGAACCGCGATGCGAAGAATGCCAGTCCGCACAGTCGTAGCGCCGATGAACGTGCATTCGGTGCTGCGAGCGATCCCGCGATCGGCTGCGCTTGTCGCTGTTCTCGCCATCGCGGCGTGCGGTGGAGGCGGAGGTAGCGGCGGTTCCGGCGGTGGTGGCGGCGTCATTCCGACGCCTGTTCCAAGCGCAACACCGCAGGTCGCTAGTGCGTGTGCAAGCGGTATACCGCAAATCGGCGGCGTGACGGTTCCAAATCCGGTCGGAAATCCAGCCTCTTTGCCCGTGAGCTCGAACCCGTCTTCGCTCAATGTCCAAGTCAACGGCACGTCGATTGGACTTACTGGGCTGACACTCTCCCCAACCCAACTGCCCTTCACGAACCTCGGCTATACGATCACCGTCCAAAATAATTCGGGTGGCACTCCGTATTCCGTGTGCTTTGCACAGAACGGGCAGCTCGGAGCGCAAGTCTTTTACAACCAGGCGATGGATACGTCCGGCGCGGTCACGAATATTCTTTCCGTTGCCCGGCACCCGATGGGAGCGATGCACGCGAGTGTGCCATTATCGATGTTGCGCCGCACTCCGTTCGCACCCAAAAGCACCTCGCAATTCTATGCGCCGGGGAAAATCGCAGTTGTCTATTCGCAACAACAGATCGGACGGGATTCCTCGCGTATGGCGGCTATCGAATCTCGGGTGTCCGGACGCCTAACGCAAGCATTTTCGTATCCGCGCATCGGCAAAACTGTTCGCGTTTTAGCCGTTCCATCTGGCACCGAAGACGCCGCAATTGCAACATTGCGAGCGGAACCGGGCGTACTTGAGGTTGGTCGCGTTCAAAACCGATTCCTAAAATCGGTCACGCCATCAAACTCGCAATATGCGCCAACGCCGCAATGGGATATGGGCGCGCTTGCCGGGCAAGGCTTCCCGTCGATGGATCTTCCCGACGCATGGCAATTGTTGCAAAACAACGGCGGCAATACCTTTGGATCTCCAAACGTAACCATTGCGGTGCTCGATACGGGCCTGGATACCAGTGCAAGTAACACGCTCGTGCAACAGGAGCTCATTCCGCACGTTACCCACGCGGAGGCCGATATCAATGGGGCGACTACGGTTTGCTCGGGAGCAATCACCGGATGTGCCGCAGTTCAAGATATGAACGGACATGGAACCAATGTCGCCGGCATCGCAGCCGCCAGTGATTCCGCGACTGTTGGTTATGCAGGGACCGCAGGTGGTGTGTCGCTTCAGATTTACGACATCTTTTCGGCAAGCGGTAATGCCTATACGAGCGATGAGGCCAACGCCATCAACGACGCCATTACAAATGGTGCAAATATTATTAGCCTGAGCTTAGGCTCGTGCCCAAGCGTTGGCAGTGGGCCCGATCCAACGGAAGAAACGGCTATCGAGAATGCCATCGCTAATAATGTCTTTGTTGTCGCAGCATCGGGGAACGAACGCGGAGGGACCTCGGGATTATGCCCGCAAGTGTCCGATCAAATCGATTATCCGTCCGGCTATCCGGGCGTGATGTCGGTGGGTGCTACCGGTGTGGACGATTCGAATCCAGCGTTGCTCAAAGAAATTGTGGCCTGGTATTCGAACAGTGGTCCAGGCTTGGGCGTCGTCGCTCCCGGAGGCACCGCAACTTCGGATACCGACCCCGATACGCTCCATTGGATCGCGGGATTGTATTCGACAACCGGACAATCGAGTTCGCCCGGTCAACCTCCGTGCAGCAATTTTGCAGCATGCGCAACATTGATTGATGGAACGTCTATGGCTACGCCGCATGTTTCCGGGGCGGCGGCGCTGATTCAAACCGCGTATATGCAGATGAACGGCGGCGCGATGATGACGCCGAGTGCGTTGCTTTCACTCATCGATGCGACGGCCGATGATATCGGTGATCCAAACCAAGGCCACGGGCGCATCGATGTCTGTCGTGCCATCGCCATCGTCGTATCGGCAGGCCCAACGGCATGTCCGGCATCGACCCCGGCGGGGTATACACCGAGCAATGCGCAACTCTACGCCTTTGCCTACACAAACAGCGGCGCAACAAACGCAGCGCCGACGATCGCCGATGTGACGTTTCCAACCGGCTACCCCGTCTCGGCAACCGGGGCATTCCGCATCGCCGATGTCCCGACGTCGGTGGCGAGTTTTAAAATCGGCGTCTGGTACGATGCGAATGGCGACGGAATAGTCGACGCCGGCGATTATTTCGGTGCAAGCGGCTCATGTGCGCCGACAGCACCCTGTTCGAGCGCAACGGGAATTACGGCTCAACTTGTCACGTCGAATACTTTCGCGCTACCATAGCTGATACGTGAGAAATCGTGTCCTCGAGGGATATTCCGAACTCGCTGAAGCGATCCCACAGATCGTGTGGGTTGCGGATGCCTCGGGCCGAATTGAGCGCATGAGCCAGCGGTGGGCCGAATACACGGGCATGCCGGTTGACGAGGCGCTGGATCGCGGTTGGTTGCGCGCCTTACACACCGACGATATCGGTCGATTAACGGCAGCGCGACGCCGCTCGCAGGCGACCGGCGAGCGCTTCGATATCGAATATCGCATTCGCGGCATCGATGGCGAGTATCGATGGTTTTTGGCTCGCGCATTGCCGATCCGTAATGAAGCAGGCGAACTCGATCAGTGGGTTGGCACCTGCACCGAAATAGACGATCAAAAGCGCGCTGAGCGCCTGCTTCGATTCTTTGCTCGCTCCGGCCGAGCTCTTGGAGCGTCGCTCGAGTCGCGCAAAATCGCGCGGAATCTCATCGAGCTTGTCGTGCCGGAGTTTGCCGATGCGTGCGCGATTTTTAGCTACGAAGGCGAAAGCTTCACGCTGCTTGCCGCACAGCATACGAATGCCACGCGATCCGATGCGATTCGCGAGCGTTTCGCCATCGAACCGCCGAGCATGAATGACCCGATGATTTTCACGCTCTTTGAAAACGACGAGCCCGCCGTGCTGACCGAACGTCGGGAAGATGGCGGAGCCGAGTTGCGACAAGTGCTGCTCGTTCCGTTGGCGGTCGATAAGCGGCCGTGCGGCCTGCTACGCCTCGCGTATGGGTTTTCGGGACGCGAGTTTTCCGACGATGATCTGCTCGTTGCATCGGAGCTGGCACGTCGCGCGGCGTTAGCCTTCGATCACGCGCGCAGGTATGCGCGCGAGCATCGCGTGGCGCTTCGATTGCAAGAAGCGCTGTTACCGAGTTCAATGCCAACGGTCGTGGGCGCGCATCTCAGTTCGCTCTATGTTGCCGCTGAAACGGAACTGCTTGTTGGCGGTGATTGGTATGACGCATTTATTCTTCCCAACGGCATGCTCGGTCTCTCGATCGGCGATGTGACCGGTCACGGACTCGACGCCGCCGTGATTATGGGTGAGATTCGCCAGGCCATTCGCTCAGCGGCACTCGAAGTGGCAACGCCGGCGGAAGTCCTCGATCATGCCGATCGCGCCTTACGCATGCAGCGACCCGATGCGCTCGCGACGGCCGGATATGGCGTCTACGATCCGCAAGCTCGTACGTTTGTGTATGCCAACGCCGGGCATCCGCCGCCGTTTATTTCAGGCGAGGGTGAAGTTCGGTCCATACACGCCGATGGTTTGCCGCTTGGCATGCGTCACATCGGGCCATCGAATCAGACGCTCGCCGAACTTCTACCGGGTGAGACCCTGCTGCTCTATACCGACGGCCTCATTGAATTCGAGCGCGATGCCATCGATGGGGAATTTCGGTTGAAACAGGCCCTACGCAGCATCGACGGGCGCGCATCGCGCGAATTCGCCCGCGTCGTGCATGATCGCGTCGTTCGTGGCGCGCATCATCCCGATGATACCGCGCTTTTGGCATTGGTGCTCGAATAGCCCACGGCTTCGAGGACGCGCGCTACGGCGAGGCCGTCGCGAAAACTCGGTAGCGCGTGCGGTTTGCCATCGATGGCCAGCACCCAGTCATCATAGAGTTGCATCATCGGCGGAACGGCGGCATTGATCGGTGCAAAGCGCGTATAGGGCGATGCAGCGCAATCGAGTTCATTCGTTTCTTCATCATCGACGGAGAAGAGCCGCAAATCCAAAGCGCTCATCCCGCTCGTTACTGCCGTGCGCGCTTCACCGTGAACGGCAAGTGTGAACGATTCAACGGCGGCACACCCATCGACGGCAAGGCGGGCAACAATTCCATCACCGTAATCGAGGAGCGCAAAAGCGCCGTCATCGACGTTGCTGGTAAACTCGCCTTGCGCATCCGTGCGATGGACGTTGGCGGTGCGCAGTAGACCCGTCGTGTGCTGCGGGACGCGAGCGAGTAAGTGATTGGCGGCATCGATTGCGTGCGAAAGTACGGCCCCGGCAATGCCGCCACCGCGTTCGCGCTGGAACCACCATCCGCGGCGTCGCGTGGCCTCGCGACGAAGAAAGCCCATTAGGTGGCTTAATTCAATGTCGCGAATCGGATCGAGATGCCCATTGGCGACCATTTCGCGCAAGGCAATGCGTTGCGGAAGATAGCGAAACTCAAAACAGATGCCGCAGGCCGTTCCCGCCGATAGCTCGGCTGCAACCATCGCCTCACATTCTTCGACGTTCAAGCCCATCGGTTTCTCGCAGAGCACGTGCACGCCGGCGTGTAGCGCCGCAAGCGTATCTTCACGGTGCGCAAAGGGCGGTGAAGCGATGATCACCGCATCAAGCGTCTCGTGCGCAAGCATCTCTTTGCATGAAGCGTAGGCATGCGCGATCTTCGCCTGCTTGGCATGCTCCTGCGCGGTATTCGGCGAGGCAAGAGCCACGACCTCAAATCGTTCATGCGCGCGAAGCGCCGGGAGATGGACGCCGACGCCAAACCCCGATCCGACAATACCGACGCGAATGGTGGAACTCATAGCTGATCCTTTTCTTTAGGCCTGAAGATGATCGTCAATAATCATCAACGCGGTATGTAAATCGTCATCGGAGATTACGAGCGGCGGCGTCAACGAGATGACATCGCCTTGGGGGCCGCACGGCAGAAGAAGCACTCCGCGTTGCATGGCCGCGAGCATCGCCGCCTGCACCTGCGCTGCCGATTCCAACTGAATGCCCCACATCGCACCGCGCCCGCGAACGGCGCGTACTGCCCTGCGGCTCGCAATGCGCACACCGGCGTGCGAGATGATCTTTGCAATGGCATTGCCACGCTGCATGAGCCCGGCATCGAGTTCATCCATCACGGCGAGTGCCGCTGCGCATCCCATCGGATTGCCGAGATACGTTGAGGTATGAAGCGCCTCGCCATCGCTGCGCGGCCACGCATCCATAATCTCTTTGCGTGCGATGGTTGCCGCGATGGGAAAACCGCCGCCCATCGCCTTGCCGACGCACAGCACATCGGGAATGATCGCTTCATGGCTGTAGGCAAAACGCGTGCCCGTGCGTCCGAAGCCCGTGTAGATTTCATCGAGGATAAGCATTGCGCCGATCTCATCGCATAAGGAACGTAGCCCCTGCAAATAGCCGTCGTCGGGAACGATGCAGCCGCCGCGAGCCTGAATCGGTTCGACGATGATCGCGGCAATATCATGCGTTCCGCGCAGGGCCTGTTGTGCTGCTGCAAGATCGCCGAACGCGAAGCGAATCGTATCCGAGGCGATGTGGTGTTGAAATGGTTGCCGGAACTTTTCGATGCCGGAAATTCCGAGCGTTCCGAACGAGAGTCCGTGATAGCCGCCGATGCAGGAGGCAAAACGAGATCGGCCCGTCGCCATCATCGCGGTTTTCATCGCCGCTTCTACGGCCTCGGCCCCCGTCGAACTTAAAAATATCTTCGCATCGGGAATGCCCGAGAATGCGGCGAGACGTTCAAGGAGCGTCGCCTTGATGCTCGCCGGATGGACATCGCCCATCGCATGCGGCAAAGCGGCTGCTTGCGCGGCAATTGCGGCCGCAACTCGAGGGTTGGCGTGGCCGACTGCCGCCACGCCGAATGCGGCGGTGAGGTCGATGTACGAATTGCCGTCGGCATCGACGACGCGCGCGCCGCTGGCGTGATCCCACGCAATCGGAAACTCCGGTGAGATAAACGTGACGTTGCGCGATTCATGCGCACGCAGCGGTTGCATGAGTGCTTGCGAGCGTGGTCCGGGAATCTCACTCATGGCGCATCGGCGATAGAGAACTGGAGAAAATCGATGATGCGTGGCTTGCCGCCGTGCGGTTCATTCAGCGGCGGGCGCTGTAATTCACCGAAAGCGCAGATGCGCGAGACGTTCATGGTCGCGAACTGTTCGAGTTTCGATGGATCGGTGCCCGCCACTGCAAGCGCTTCAAGCGCGATGCCCCGATCGTGGAGATAGGCGCGTGCATCTGCGACCGTATCGACATCGAAGACGGCCAGACACCGCGAGGCAAAAGGCGGCGCTTCATCTCTTGGCGGATTGACGATGAAGGTGGCATCGGCGCGCGGAGCCGTCAAGAGTGCGCCCGTTCCGAGGCTTGATCGAAGTGCGGTTAGCGCGCGAAGCGAGGTAATGCGCGCGTCACCCTGCGGATCCGATGCCCCGATCGGAAATTCCGGTGCAAGCGACTCGCACGCTTGGGCCAGGGCGATAGCAACCCGTTGCGCGTCGTAGCGGCCGCCGCGTTCCACAAACAGCATATGTAAGCTCATGCAGCCTTGCGTATCATATAACAGAAGATCGCGCGCGGCGGCTTCTGCGACAACACGCAACTCTTCATCGACGCGCACATCGCTGCTTCCAATATACCCGGCACTCGCTTTGGAGCCGAAACCGAGAAAACGCGCCGTTGGCGAACACGCCGCGCGAATCTCGCGCAACGTGGCATCATCACCAAAGGCAACGACGGCATCGTACCCGAGAAGATCGTGTGCGTCGCCTTTCCACTCCAACGCCCGGGCGCACTGGGCAAACGCGGGATGTTCTTGCGCCAGCGTTTCCAAAAACGCAGCAACGAGCTGGTCTTCGCGATCTTTCACCGTCACTGAGCATTTTGCCGCAAGCGCAAAAAGCAGCGGAATGATCGCCACGCCAATCGTTGTACGTGAGGAGAGAATGCACACCGTTCCGGCAGGCCGTGCGCGCCGCAGAATTCGGCCGTCGGAGATAAAACCATCAAGCAGTGCAAGATCGCCCAGTTCCGCGGCAATGCTCTCATGGAGAGACTCGTAGGTGACGCTTTCAAAGAGCGTATCGAGGGCGAACTCCACGACGGGTAGCGAGTAGCCCGTCCGTGCGCCGATCGCATCGAGGCAACGAACACGCGGCGGGAAATCCGCATTCGACCAGCGCGCACATGCATCGGCAAGGGCCGTGAGGATGCGTTGCGTCGTCAGCGATTCAAGCGGCGTCATCGCAGATGTTCGGCGTCGAGCGAACATCCGCGCAGGCTTGCGCCTTCCTCGCGCCCGAGTAACACGAGGCTGCCATCGACGATGGCTCCCAAATCTTCAGTGAGAACCGCCAAACACGATGATCGATTTGCAAGATCGACGTGCACCAGCGCGCCCACGGTGCCATCGGGGCACGCATTGCCGTCGCGATCGATGACGCGCGGGCGCAACCACGGTGGCGCCGCTTTGCGACGATAGCGTTTATCCGGCTGCATCAAGAGCTCGGGAAGCGACGTATCGTAATATTGCGAGGTGAGTTCGGTCATGCCGTACTCGGCGATAATGCGCGATTCCGGAATTCCCAGTGCATGCGAGGCACGCGAATAGAGTTCGGTGCGCTCGACAATCCGTGTACGGCCTTTGAATCCGCCGGTTTCCATAATGCGCGATCCCGGCGGAAGGTGCAGGCTACGGCCTTCTCGCTGCATCGCATCGAGCACGAAGACGAGGGCGAATGCCGTTGTTGCGATGCACACCGGTTGGGCCGCATCGATGGCGTCGGCGAGATCGGCAAAGAATGCATTCAGCAGAAATGCGTCGCCCTGCAGATACCAGCCGGTCGTGCCCGGGTCTCCTCGTTGCGCGCTAATATGGGCCATCATATAGCCCAGCGATGAATCGCTGCGTTCGTGCGGATTGGGAACCAGATTCAAATACCGCAGCCGCGCGTTATCGGCCAGCACGAAGTGATCGAACGCGGCCAACGTTGCGGCCTCATAGAGTTTTGCCGTCTCCATATAGTGGCGCCCGCCGATGCCACGTGTCGTTCCGCTGGTCACGAAAGCGAGTGCGGAGTGCTCGACATCGAAGGTTGCAAACGTTGCTTCTTTGTAGGCAGCCGTCGGAACGGCCGGGATATCGTGCCATTGCGTTGGGGGATGCAATGCATCGAAGCCGAGATGTGCGCAGTACGCGGCATAGGGCTCGTTATTCGTTATTTGATAGAGCCAGAGTTCGAGCGCGAGCATGGCAAAATCGGCATCGCTCATGCGCGTGCCGTGGCGATGCCACTGCTCGATGTGGCCGAGGATCTGATGATCGAAGTGTTCGGCGTTCATTGTTTGCGACGACTGGTGATTACACCGCTGTTTAAGCCGCTCGTTGCCAAGCCGCCGTCAAAGCGCGCCGATTCCACTTTGAGGCACTTATCGATGACGACATCCAACCCGGCAGCATCGGCGCGAGCGATGGCTTCATCGTTGATGACGCCGTATTGAAACCAAATCGCCTTGGCGCCGACGGCAATTGCCTCATCGACGACGGCGAGGACTTCGCTCGGCTTGCGAAAGACGTCGACGATATCGGGAGCACCATGCACTGCCGCATAATCGCGCAGCGACGCAAAGGCCGCTATGCCATCGATCGCTTGTAGTGTTGGATTGATCGGCACAACCGAATAGCGTCCTTTCGTGCGCAAATAGGAAAAGACGGTGAAACTCGGGCGCAGCGGATTACTTGACGCTCCGACCATGGCGATGGAGTGGGCTCGTTCCAGGAGTGCTTGACGTTGCGCGACGGTTGCTAAAATCATGCGCTCACCGTCGCTCCCGCCGCGACGGCGCGCAAGCCGTTATTGAGATCCCAAATGAGATCTTCGATATCTTCAAGACCAACGGAGAGTCGCACGGATTCCGGCGCGACGCCGGCGTTGCGCATTTCATCGTCGGAAAGTTGTGAATGCGTCGTCGATGCCGGATGAATCACCAACGATTTTGCATCGCCGACATTAGCGAGATGCGACCAGAGTTCGAGCGCATCGATAAAACGCCGCCCAGCATCTCGCCCGCCGCGCAAGCCGAACGTAAAGACTGCTCCGGCACCGCGCGGCAGATAGCGTGCGGCGAGTTCGCGTTGTTGTGCGTCGGCAAAATCGGGATGCGCGACCCATGCAACGTCGGCGTGACCGCGCAAATAATTCGCCACCAGACGCGCGTTGGCAACGTGACGTTCCATTCGAATCGGGAGCGTTTCGATCCCTTGCAAGAGCAGCCACGCGTCCATCGGTGCGAGTTGCGCGCCGACATCGCGCAGCACTTCGGCACGAGCGCGCATCAGGAAGGCATATTCCCCGAACGTTTCCGTAAAGACCTTGCCGTGATAGCCGGGCGATTCGGTCGAGAGAAGCGGAAAGCGACCGTTGCCGAAATCGAAGCGACCGCTATCGACGAGCACGCCTCCGACCGTCGTTCCATGTCCGCAGAGAAATTTCGTCGCCGATTGCACGACAAGATCGGCACCATGTTCAATCGGGCGGCAAAGATACGGCGAAGCAAATGTATTATCGACCAGCAACGGGATGCCATGATCATGCGCGATACTTGCCAACGCATGCAAATCCGCAATCGTCCCCGATGGATTGCCGATCGTTTCGCATAAGAGCAACCGCGTATTCGGGCGCACGGCCGCGCGCATTGCCGCGAGATCGTCAACGGGGACGAAGGTCGTTTCGATGCCCATGCGTTTGATGGTCACCGAGAGTTGGGTAATCGTTCCGCCATAGACGTTCTGCGAGCAGAGGAGATGATCGCCGGCCTGCGCCAGGCTCAATACTCCACAGAGCTGCGCCGCCAGACCGCTCGCGGTGGCAAGCGCACCGAGGCCGCCTTCAAGTGAGGCCATGCGTTCCTCAAAGGCTGAGACCGTCGGATTGGAAATGCGGCTATAAATGTGGCCGTACGAGCGAAGCGCAAAAAGCTCGGCTGCTTGCTCGGTGGAGCCGAAGACGAAGGCCGCGGTTTGGTGGATCGGGGCAACTCGCGATCCGGTGGACGGATCGGGAGGAGTGCCCGCATGGATCGCGCGCGTCGCGAAGCCGAACTCATGGTCGTGCATGATTCGCGCGATTCGCCGCGTAAGAAGAGAATCACTATGGGTATGACGCTAACGCAGAAAATTCTCGCTCGCCACGCTGGGCTCGATCATGTCGAAACCGGTCAGATTATCAATGCTAAAGTCGATTTGGTCCTTGCCAACGAGCTCTCTGCGGCCGTTGCCATCGAAGTGATGCGGACAATCAAGGGTGCAGATCGCGTCTTCGATCCTGAAAAAATCGCTCTTGTCGAAGATCATTTCGTTCCGGCCAAGGATGCCCAATCGGCCAAGCTCGCCAAGATGATGAAAGATTTTGCCGCGGAGCAGAAGATCACGCATTTCTTCGATGTCGGTCGCGGCGGAATCGAGCACGTTGTGTTGCCTGAGGCCGGTCTCGTTGCACCGGGCGAACTCATCGTCGGCGGCGATTCGCATACCTGCACCTACGGTGCCCTCGGCGCATTTGCAACCGGCATGGGGTCAACGGATATTGCCGCGGCGTTCGTGCTCGGTGAAGTGTGGCTCAAAGTTCCGCCGACGATCAAACTCGTGTATAGCGGAAAGCTCGGCCCGATGGTGTTCGCCAAAGATTTGATGCTGAAAACCGTCGGAACGCTCGGCATCGATGGTGCCACGTATCGCGCGCTGGAATATACCGGGACGACGATCAATGAATTGTCCATCACCGGGCGCATCACGATGGCGAATATGGCGATTGAAGCCGGTGCAAAAAACGGCATCTTCGTCGCCGATGAAAAAGCTATTGCCTTCGTGCAAGAGCGCACCACCCGGAAATTTATCGTCGATCATGCCGATGCCGATGCGCAGTACGAACGTGTCGTCAATATCGATGTGGAAAACATGGAACCGCAAATCGCCTGTCCGCACACGCCTGATAATGTGCATGGCGTCAGCGATGTGACCCGCGATGAAATTCTGCTCGATCAAATTTTTATCGGGTCATGCACCAACGGCTATATTGAGGATCTGCGTATCGTCGCAAAGATTCTCGACGGCAAACAGATTTCTCCGCGTCTGCGCGTGATTGTCAATCCCGGTTCGCAGAAAGTGTGGATGCAGGCAGCAAACGAAGGCATCCTTTCGATTCTTGCCGCCGCCGGATGCGCCGTGAATACGCCGGGTTGCGGCGCCTGCTTCGGTGGGCACATGGGCACGCTCGGCGATGGAGAGCGCTGCCTCTCAACGACGAATCGCAATTACGTCGGCCGCATGGGCTCGCCGAAAGCCGAAGTCTACCTCGCCTCGCCGGCAACGTGCGCCGCATCCGCCCTCACCGGCCGCATCACCGATCCCCGCGTCCTAGAACTCGCCCACGCATTGTCACCCTGAGGAGCGCACGGAGTGCGCGTCTCGAAGGGCCCCAAAAAGGTTGCACGCTCCGCGTGCTCCGTTCGATGGTGCTTCGAGACGCGATGCTTCGCATCGCTCCTCAGCATGACAGCACTGTCACCCTGAGGAGCGCACGAAGTGCGCGTCTCGAAGGGCCACCCCTGTCACCCTGAGGAGCACGCGCAGCGTGCGTCTCGAAGGGCGCCAAAAAGGTTGCACGCTTCGCGTGCTCCGTTCGATGGTGCTTCGAGACGCGATGCTTCGCATCGCTCCTCAGCATGACAGCACTGTCACCCTGAGGAGCGCACGAAGTGCGCGTCTCGAAGGGCCACCCCTGTCACCCTGAGGAGCACGCGCAGCGTGCGTCTCGAAGGGCGCCAAAAAGGTTGCACGCTTCGCGTGCTCCGTTC
>JAJYCL010000010.1:38387-71445 GCA_021778415.1 bacterium
AGCACTGTCACCCTGAGGAGCGCACGAAGTGCGCGTCTCGAAGGGCCACCCCTGTCACCCTGAGGAGCACGCGCAGCGTGCGTCTCGAAGGGCGCCAAAAAGGTTGCACGCTTCGCGTGCTCCGTTCTGATGATGCTTCGAGACGCGATGCTTCGCATCGCTCCTCAGCATGACAGAGGGCGCATCGTTCCTCGGCATGACATCGATCTGTGTGGCGCGAAAGGAAAGTAGATGGAACAGACACTGCATGGCTTCGCCCATACGTATGGCAAAAATGTCGATACCGATGTGATCATCCCCGGGAAATACTGCAACATTATCGATCATGCAGAACTCGGAAAGCATGCACTCGAAGGGATCGATCCGGAGTTTTCGTCGCGTGTGAAAGCGGGCGATGTCATTGTTGCCGATACGAATTTCGGTTGTGGTTCCAGTCGCGAAGTCGCACCCATCGCCATCAAAGGCGCGGGCGTTTCCGCGGTGATCGCAAAATCATTCGCGCGTATTTTTTTCCGCAATGCGCTCAACATCGGGTTGCCGATTTTCGAATGTCCGGAAGCCGTCGATGATATTGCCGCCGGCGACGAAATCGTTATCGTGCCTGGTACCGGAATGATCCATAATAAAACAAAAGGGACGCAGCACCGTGCTGCGGCGCTGCCCCCCTTCATGCAATCGCTTATTGCCGTCGGCGGCCTCAAAAATTATGTCGAGGAACGCCTAGCCAAAGCTTAGCGTGGCGGCGTATAACCGCCGCCCATTCCACCGAGTCCGGCACCCGGCGCGATGTTATCGAACAGATTGGATTTCGCGCGATAGGCGGCCGTAAAGGCGATCTCGCCACTCGGGCCGGTCATCATACCGAGCATATCGGTTGTTCCCGAGACCGATCCCGAAAACACAAGTGAGCCACCTTTCGGCAACGTCACGACAATGCGGACGTTTGCGCCCTTCACCACGCCCGCTAACGGGTATGGTTTCTTGTTCTTATCGAGATACGTGCCGGTGAGGGCGTCGCCCGTTTGCGTGAGTTTGAAGTGCACGTAATCGACGTTATCGCCGCCGGGCTGAATCTGGACTTCCCAGACGCCGGTAAGGCCGACGCGCGCAGGTGGCGGCGTAGGCGTTGGCTTTGCCCCTTTTTTCGCCGGAGTGAGTGTAACGCAGCGATTTTGCCCTGGAGCGGGCAGAACGTTCCCGCCGATCGGAACCGGCGTCGGCGACGGTTTGCAATCGGGTGCGGGCATTGGAGGAAGCGTGATCGGCGCCGCTGTCGGAGCGGGCGACGGAATTGGCGTGACCGAGGGCGCTGCCGCGACAAGCGCAACAGCGAAAGAGAGCGCAAGAGCGCGGATCGTGTTCGTGGTGGAAATCATCGTCGCGTTCCTACCCCTAACGTCCGCGATTCCCTGCGGGCGGGGCCGAAGCCGATGCGCTCGGCAGTGGGCGACGCATTTCATTTGGGAGCGGCTGGATGCTTCGCGAGGCGGGCGCCGCGGCTGCGAGAATCGCCTGGGCGTCAGCCTTGAGGGCGACGGCGGGGCCGTTGACCGGGCAGAAGAGATCGGGTGATTTCCAACCGTGCCACATCACAAAGAGGGAAGAGCCGAACGAAACCGACTTCATGCAGGGCACGCCGAGGCGCCGCGTCAGGCCCGCGGTACGGGCGATCTTTGCGTCGGCGAGAAGCCGAGCGGCCAGTGCCGGGGCGACGTGAGCCGATGTTGTCGGCGGATGCTGCACACCGCGAATTGCCCGCTCGACGAACGCAGTCCCATCGGCGCGAACGCGGACGAGCGCTCCGGGGCGATTCGTCGATCCCGAATCGAGCACCGCTGCACCGTCCTGAATGGGCGTCGCGGAATGGACCGCAAGCAGTGCGATGGTGAGCGGCGTAATCCAAAGTAAAGATTTCATACCGGAGTAACGTACGCCGTACTCCCGTGCGTTGCAAGCGCAGGGAAGAAAGTGAAGCACGAGAATACCGGGGACACAGAAAATCCTCAGAAATGCTTTTTGCAAGCGTTTCGGATATTTTTCACTTTTGGCGTATCTAAAACACAAGACGTAGGAGTCCGGCATTATGAATGGGCGATGGGTACTAGCAGCGGCGTTCGCTTTGAGCGTCGGAGTTGTCGCATGCGGCGGCGGCGGAGGAGGCGGGAATCCCAATCCGCCGGTACCAGCGCCGGGGACGCCAACGCCCGTTTCCAGCGCGACGCCAACGCCCACAGCGTCTCCGACCCCAATTGCAACGGCAACGCCGCCGGTTGTGCAAGCAACCTGTAATCCGGCGCCCGCGGTCCCCGCGATCCCCACTCCCTCCGGCAATTACGAATTTACGGGCACGCTGAAGCAACAAGCCACGTATTTCTATCCGGCAACCGTCACGCCGACCACATCGCCTACGGCTCCTCCGACCTGCGTCGTCGAATCGGTCGCCGCGGTGTTTGCTGGAACCAGCGCGGTCGATCCGAGTGGCAAAGGCGGCAGCAACTTGCATGAAAACGAACTCGATGCCTCGCCGCTTTCAACGACGAGCGTCGGCAGCGACGTGTGGACGCTTGGCGGCGCGCAAACCACATTGACCGCGACCCAAGTGGTCTCGCCGAATAACGGCTCGCCGACCTCAACGACGTTGCAAGAGTTTACGACGCCGCCCGTTATCGGCCAGGCGTCGCTTGGAACCTTCGGCACAGGCAATAGCGATGCCGGAACGCTCAATCAATCAACATCCTACGGGCTCTCCTATTCGCGTACCATCAACGCCGATGGATCATATTCGGAATCGGGAACCACGCAAACGGGAACCGGCGGTTCCGGCGGAACGATTTTCATTTCCGAGGCTGCAAATGGTTCCGGAACCATTACGGGCCCTGCGAATGGTGGCTTTGCGCCGAAGACGTTTTCGGCTCCAAGTGCCGGGAAGATAACGCTGACGGTTAACCCCGGAGCGAATCAGACGACGAAACTTATTCCGGTTTGGTGGACGACGCTCACGCTCTATAGCGAAAACAATAGTATCACTGCGGTGACTAGCGAGCCGTCGCCCTGTACCGGAACGGCCGCGTATAAAGCAGAGCGCATTGTCACCCAGATCGATACGATCATGGGCTATACGGAAACGACGACGTACGATACCTACGATACTCAGTCGGGGAATGGTGCCGATTGCGTCGCGTATTCCGATACGATCAATAATTATTACGATTGGTCCGGCGATATTTTCCTCGCGAATCGATTCTCCAGCAACGGTGCGGCGTATCCGCTTTCGACGTTCGTTACGACGGAAACACTCGCGCTCGCCCCGGGGCAAGCGGGAAATCGCCCGTTCGACGCATCGCGCGGCAGGCGGGTTTCGGCCGCTTCCGTTAGCGCCGCCGCCGCGGCTCACTTTACTGCGATTGTCGCGCAAACGCGCGCGCGCATTCTTGCACACGCGTTGCGTCTGCACACCACCAATTCGGTTGGAGGCATCTAACTCATGGATCGTCGTTTACTCGCACTCGCAGCGGTGCTCACGCTTTCGTTCGTCGCCTGCGGCGGCGGAAGTGGAAGCAGCACGCTTTCCGCCGTTCCAACGACGAATGGGAGTGGGCCGAATTTTGCTCCGTACACGGGGCCTGCCGCACTTGCTAGTTTTACCTGGAATAAACAACTCGTCACCCAAATGCAATACCTCGGCCCGGCGGGCCCAGGGGCAATGGAAGTTCATGTTGGCGTAACGATGCAGAACGCGGCGGGGCTCGCCGCCTACGCGCAACAGGTGAGCGATCCGTCCTCACCGTTGTATCGCCATTTCCTGACGCCGCAAGAGATCGGCGATCGCTTCGGCGCTTCGCAGAGCGATTACACGGCGGCCGCAAATTATTTTGCGTCCTTCGGCATGAAAGTCGGCGGTTGGCCGCAGCGCGAAATGCTCGCCGTTACGGGTTCGTATCAGCAACTCGGCGCAGCATTCGGCACGACGTTCGGCAAATATCGCATCGGTAATATTGTCGGTATCGCGCCGATATCAACACCGCATCTCGCACGCGTTGCTCCCATTGCGTCGGTTGATGGGTTGGCCAATGTGCAACTCTTGCATAGCGATATGGTCCGCGTTACGAATTCGTTCTTTACCGGCTATTCGCCGCAGCAACTCGCGAACGGCTTCGATTACACCGGCGCGTATAGCGCAGGCTACAAGGGCACGGGTATGACCATCGGAATCATTGGGACCGGCCCAATCGATAGCCGCGATCTCACAAACTATGCTGCGCTCTATCACGCGCCGGTGGCAACGATTACCCAAGTCGCGGCATCGCCGCAAGCTGCATCGACGCAAAACGGGAACACCGGCACGGGCGCGTTCGATCCGAATCCGCAAGGTCTTGCGACGCCACCGCCCGTCACCGCACCGGCGACCGGAGCCTGCGTGCTTCCGGCGTGCAACCAGGAAGACGGCGAAGCGCAATTGGATACGCAATCCATTGCATCGCTTGCTCCGAGTGCAAACGTCCTTTTCTATCTCGCCTATAATCCGACGCTTTGTGTAAACAATACGACGAACGCCGTAACTGCGCCGCCATGCGCTTCCGGCACGACCAACACACCGCAAATCGGTATCCAATTACTCGATGATGAGATTCAGCAAGCCATCGCCGATAATAAGGCCGATGCGGTGTCGATTTCCGTCGGCGGCCCGGAAAACGCGCAGGGGGCATACGGCTTGCCGGGCGGGCTTGGCGATCTCGAGTACGCGTCTCTCGCTGCCGAGGGCATCGCAACATTCATCTCCTCGGGCGATGACGGTGCGTGGGAAGCGCAAAACCTGGCTGGTACGTATACCGGTGTTCCGGTGGTTTCTTTCCCCGCCAGTGATCCGAATGTCGTCGGCGTCGGCGGCGTGAATATTCCGCTCGATGTCGCCGGGAAGCTCACCAACGCGATCACCACGTGGGGCGATAACACCACGGGCGGCGGCGATGGTTCATTTAGCAATAACGTTGGTTCCGGTGGCGGAATCTCGGGGAATTTCCCCGCGCCGAGCTATCAAAGCGCGGCGATCTCCGGTATCACGAAGCGCGAAGTTCCCGATATCGCGCTCGATGCCGATCCGCTCACGGGCCCGGCAATTTTGCAGAACTCCGGCTTCGCCGGGAAATCACAGCTCTACGCCAGCGGTGGCACATCGGCCGCGGCGCCGGAAGCTGCCGCCATGTGGGCTCTCGTCTTAGAAGCGTGTAACGCGACGCCTGCGTGCAAAACCGGGCCGGCTGCCCACCCCTACCGCTTAGGGAATCCGGATCCGCTTTTCTATTCCATCTACCATTGCGTCACCGCCCCGTGCTCCGCACTGGGTACCGGCACGTTCGTTTCGAGCCTGCCGTATTCGCAAACGGTCTACGATGTGTTGTACGGTGCGAACACGGCCGTCCCGGGAGCCCCGACGCCGGCTCCTCCCGCGACTCTCGCTGGTTACTCTGCGGGTCCCGGGTACGATATGGTCACCGGAATCGGCGCACCGTTTGCGGGGCATCTGATTCAAGCAATTACGGGCCAAGCCGTCCCGTAGGGGGTCGGATCGCTCGCGATCGTGGTGCGATGTGCAATGCGCATCGACACCGAGAGGGGGGCGCTTAGCGCCCCCCTCTTCACGTTCTTGCCCCGTCACCCTGAGGAGCGCACAAAGTGCGCGTCTCGAAGGGCTCATGCTTCGAGACGCGATGCTTCGCATCGCTCCTCAGCATGACAGCACTTTGTCACCCTTAGGAGCACGCGCAGCGTGCGTCTCGAAGGGTGCTCCTCAGCGTGACGGGAGGGGGGCTCCGGAAGCGTTGTTATGGGGCTTGTGGGGGGGCAGGGGCCGTGGGGACGCGGCAGAATATGTATTCTGCCTCTAGTTTGTCGACGCTGCTTCCATGCGGCTTCGATTTCCTTGTATTCTCGGCTCGAAAATTTATCAATGAAAGTATAGGTGTCTTTTCGTGAGCACACGCTTTATGGTGTTCGGAGCAGTTGCGCTTGTCGCGTCGCTTGCTGCTTGCGGCGGCGGTGGCGGCGGTTCGTCGACTCCCGGTAGCAACGTCATTCCAACTGCCGGACCGGCAACCAATAACGGAAATCTGATTTCGTCGGATGTTTTCAAACTCCAATATACCGGAGTGAAATCGGTCAACGATGTCTACACGTATGGATCGGGTCCGCTCGGATCTCCGAGTCCAAACCCGCCGTCGACGGCGATCTACGCCGTGCAAAGTACGGTGCAGGCCGCTCTCAATGCAGCGCCTTCTACCGTGCCAGTTACTGGTCCGTATCTCGATGTCAATTCGACGGAGCTCGATTCCTCGAATCTTGCCAGTCAAGAATTTGTGACCGATGCGTGGGTGCAATCGTCAAGCAGCGGCGGCGCTCTTGAATACGGAACGCAGTTGATGCAGCCGCTCTCGGCGGAACAGCCGAATACGTTGACGGCCTACGTCGATCCGGTTACCGGCAAGGCGAATCCGCAACAGCTCGATCAGCTGCCGGAGACATCCGGCGCGTCGTGGACAAACGAGCCTGCAGCCACCATTTCGCAATCGTTTGCCGATGGTCACTCGGTAAAACGCTTTGTGTATGCAGATGGAACCTATGTCGATAATGATTCCATTCCGCTGCCAACAGGCGGGGTAGCGTATGCCATCATTCAAGAAAATAGCGATGGCTCGGGATCGTACACAGCACCATTTGCAGGTGGAAATGTGTCATCGGTTTCAGTGAGCGCTCCGGCGCTTCCGACGCCTGTTCCAACGGGCACACCGAATCCGATTACGACGCCGCAAGTGACGGTAACATTGAAACTTGCTGGATTCTACGCGTCGATCTTGGGGCCGACGATCAGTGCGCAATTTACACCGTTTTACGTCTATACGCCGAAACCGGTGTTCTACTCGGAAACCGATGCAGTCAACACCGCCGGAAGTTTTCCCGCCGGATGCGCCAATTCGTATGGCGCCAGCGGACTTGAACTCGTGCGCAAAATTGCAACGCTCGATACCGTTCTCGGATACGTCGAAACGACGGAGTTCGATGCCTATGCAGCTGCCGGATATCCGGTGTGCGTTGTTTCTTCCGATGTCATCAACTACGCCTATGATTATGCCGGCGATACCGTCGGAGGTTTGGGCGGCTTCCTCTTCGGCCAACTCGGGGGTCGCATTACGACAACCTCGCAGACGCTCGTCTTGCAGCCGGGTGCCACTGGAGTCTATCCAAGTTCGACGACTCGTCAGCCAAGCTCGGTCGGAGGTGCGCCTCCGATTGCATCTTCCGTCTTTGCCGGCATTGAATCCGCAACGTTGCAAACGTATGCCGTCCGACGCAATGCCATCATTCGTGCATACGCTTTAAGTACGCATTCACTCCCGAACGGTGGAGGGAAGTAAGGTTATGAATTTTCGTCAATCGATATCGGCTCTTGCGGCCATCGGCGCGCTTGCGCTCACTCTCTCCGCGTGCGGCGGCGGTGGCGGCGGAGCAACCACGCTTCCGCAAACATCGGGAAATCCGACCGGCGGATACAACCCTGCGCCATATAATGGCCCGGGCTCGCTTGCCATCAATTACGGTGCGCCGATGATGAGCAATTTGCAATATGTCGGAAATGCATCGGTTCCGGCCATGCATGTCAACGTGCAGGTCGCAATGCAAAATGCGCAAGGACTCCTTGCGTATGCACAGAGCGCAAGCGATCCGAAATCGCCGCTGTATCGTAAGTTCCTTACCCCGGATCAGATCGCAACGCAATTCGGTGCGACGCAGAGCGATTACAATGCGGCTGCTGCCTATTTGCAATCGTATGGCTTAGTCGTTGGAACGTGGCCGCAGCGCTTAGGGCTATCGGTAACGGGAACGCAAGCACAGATGCAAGCCGCATTTGGAACGACGTTCGGAACATTTACCTATCAAGGGAAATACGTCATCGCCCCAACACAAGCGCCGCATTTATCGCGCGTTGCGCCGATTACCGGCGTGTTTGGCCTCATCGCGGTGCAAGCGGCCAAACCGCTGTTCATCCGCGGAACCGGTCTCTATAACGGCCTCTCGCCGCAACAGATAGCAAGTGCTGCCGATTTTTCGGGCGCACGCTACGGCGTCGGTTTTGGCGGATATACCGGCAAAGGTGTCAGCGTTGGCATCATCGGTACCGGCCCGATTATGGCCGCAGATACCGCCGGATTCGCGACGCACTTCAATACGCAAGTAGCGACGATCACCACGGTAATGGCGCAACCGCAACCGGCCTCGCCGCAAAATGGCGGAACGGGAACCGGGGCGGTCGATCCCTATCCGGGCGGTCTGTCGCCAACGGCACCGCCGGTCACGGCGCCCTGCTCGCAGCCGACACCTGGCCCGTCGGGGCTCGTACCGGCAAATTACAATGTCTGTAATCCCGAAGACGTCGAAGCGCAACTCGATACCCAATCAATTGCGGGCCTCGCTCCGGGTGCCAACGAGTTGTTCTATTTCGCCTATAACCCGTCAATCTGCGTCATTCTCTCAACTGGTGCGTATGCGCCGGTGCAATCGACGCCGTGCCCGGCGGGTTCCTCGGCCTATCCGCAAATCGGCATTCAACTCTCCGACGACGAAGTTCAGCAAGCCATCGCCGATAATCGGGCGGATGTCCTCTCGCTGAGTTACGGCCTTCCGGAAAACTTGGCGCAGGCATTCGGCTTGATTCAAGGCCCGGCAACGGGCGGTGCTCCTGGGTTCGAGCAAATCGAATTCGCCTCACTCGCGGCCGAAGGCATTGCCGTCTTCGTCTCTTCGGGCGATAACGGCGCCTGGGATTGCCAGGATCCCGCGTCAGGAAATTATCTCGGAATTCCCTGCGTGAGCTACCCGGCGAGCGATCCGAATGTTGTCGCCGTCGGCGGGGCAAATATTCAGGTCGACGAGTCGGGCAACCTCACGGGCCCGATGACCGCATGGGCGGATAACACGACGGCCGGCGGAAGCGGCACGTTTAGCAACGATGTCGGTTCCGGCGGCGGCATTTCGATGGCCTTCACGCCACCGGCATGGCAACTTGCGCTCGTGCCGGGTGCGGTTGGTCGTGAACTCCCCGATGTCTCCCTCGATGCGGATCCGCTCACCGGACCGTCGATCGGGTACAATCTGGCCTTCCCGGGGCAAGGCGGCTTTGCGCCGATTGGCGGCACCAGTGCCGCAGCTCCGGAAACCGCCGCGCAATGGGGTGTGGTGCTCTCGGCCTGTGCCGCGAATCCAACCTGCGCCACGGCCCCTGGTCCCAAACCGTATCGCCTCGGCAATCCGGCGGCGATCTACTACGCGATTGCCTCCTCGCCAGCCGGCTATGCCGGAACGTTCTACGACATCATCACCGGGAGCAATCAGGCTACCGCTCCGGGAACGGGCGGACAGCCTGCCGGATACAACGCCGGCCCCGGCTACGATATGGTCACCGGTATCGGCGTGCCGTTCACCGGTCATCTCATCGATGCCATTATTCCAGGACAAAAAGTGCCGTAAGCACTTTCAGGCCTCGAGACGCTCGCTTCGTGCACCCTGTGTGCGCGAAGTGGGCGTCTCGATGAATGCCCCGCGAAAATCCCAAGTCAGGGGCGACCTAACCACTTGCGCGGGCCTGATATACTCGTAAGGCTGTGAAACAGAAAATTCATCCAAACTGGAATTCCGAGGCGCGCGTGAAGTGCAACTGCGGAGCGACCTTTACGACCGGCTCGACCGTCAAGGAGATTTCCGTCGAAATCTGCTCGGCGTGCCATCCGCTTTTCACCGGAACGCAAAAGCTCATCGATACCGCAGGACGCGTCGATAAGTTCAACCAGCGTGCCGCTGCCGCCAAGCGTAAGCAAGAAGAGGCAGCCGTCCGCCAGGCCGAGCGCGATTCCAAGAGCGTGCCAGTCGAGGCTTAGCGCCGCGAAAAGAACACAAGGACGGGTCGCTCTGCGGCTCGTCTTTTCTTTTCTTCTGCGACGCTTGATGAAACGAGGACGATCCCGTGGCTGAATTTACGCAATCGATGTTGGAACGCTTGGATACCACCGCTCGGCGCTTTGATGAAATCGAAGCGGAGCTCGGCAATCCCAGTGGCGGATTCGATCAGGCTCGGTTTACCTCGTTAGCCAAAGAGCGCGCACAACTCGAGCCGACGGTGAGCGCGTATCGTGCGCTCCGCAAAATCCGCGAGGAGCAGAGTGCGAATACCGCGCTGCTCAATGAGGAAGATCCCGAGCTTCGGGCGATGGCCGAAGAAGAAGCGCAGGTGCTCGCAGCGCAACGCGAACGCCTCGAAGAAGATTTGCGCGTTCTCATGTTGCCCCGCGATCCCGATGACGATAAGGATATTTTCATTGAAGTTCGGGCCGGCGCGGGCGGCGACGAAGCAGCGATCTTCGCCGGCGATTTGGCTCGCATGTATATGCGCTTCGCCGAGCGTCGCGGAATGACGGTTGAAATCGATTCGGAAAGTGAATCGGATTCCGGAGGTTTCAAAGAAATTGTTTTTTCCGTTAAGGGATCCGATTGTTTCCGCTATTTCAAACATGAATCCGGCGTGCATCGCGTCCAACGCGTTCCGGTAACCGAATCGCAAGGGCGCGTGCATACGTCCACAGCCACCGTCGCCGTGTTGCCGCAGATCGACGATGCTACGCCGATTGAGATTCGTTCTTCCGATCTACAAGTCGATACGTATAAATCCAGCGGTGCCGGCGGCCAGTACGTCAATAAAACCGAATCGGCCATCCGCATTACCCATATTCCCAGCGGCATTATCGTCGCTTCTCAGCAGCAGCGGTCGCAAACGCAGAATCGCGAAAAGGCGATGCAGATGCTGCGCTCGCAACTCTATGAATTGCAACGCCGCCAGCGCGAGGAAGCCGAAGCCAGCCAGCGCAAGGCGCAGGTTGGAACGGGAGATCGCTCGGAGAAAATCCGTACGTATAACTTCCCGCAAGACCGTGTGACCGATCATCGGATCAATGAAAATTTCGGGAACATTCGTGGAATCATGGATGGTGATATCGAGAACATTGTCGAAGCGCTGCTCAAAGATGAGCAAGCACGCCTCCTCGCAGGTGTCTAAGCCTCCGACCGTCGCGCAGGTACTTGCGCGCGGGATTTTTGCTTTAGCCAAAGCCAGCGATTCGGCGCGTACCGATGCACAAATTCTCCTTGCACATTCACTCAAAAAAGATCGTCCATGGTTGGTCGCTCACGGCGAGTCGTTTCTCACCCCTGGGCAGGCCGAACGCTATGAACGTTTGATCGAGCGTCGCGCCTCCGGGATGCCGATCGCGTACATGCTTGCAAGCGCGGGGTTCTTCGGCCGAGAGTTCATCGTGAACGAGCATGTCTTGATTCCGCGACCGGAAAGTGAATCGCTCGTTACCGAGGCCGTCGCCTTTTTGCGTTCGCGCGTCGATCCGATGCGCAAGGCACAAATTTTGCGCGTTCTGGATATCGGTGTCGGCAGCGGAGCGCTTGGATGTAGCATCGCCGCCGAAGTGCCGCAGGCCGCCGTTGAAGGCGTCGATATTTCGGCCGAGGCGTTGGCTGTCGCGACGCAAAATGCGCGGCGCTTACACGTTCATCGCCGCTGTACATTCGTTCAGGGCGATCTTGGGGCACCCGTCGCTCATCGCTCCTTCGATCTCGTCGTTGCCAACCTGCCGTACGTCCCGACGGCGGATATCGCTCCGGCTCCCGATCCGGTGAGCTTTGAACCTCGCCTTGCCCTCGACGGCGGCCCGGACGGCCTCGACCTCTATCGCCGCCTGCTCGAAGTGGCGCCGACGCTCCTCTACCCGGGCGGGCTTCTGCTGCTCGAAGCGGCTCCGCCGCTCATGGCCGCGCTCGAAGCGTTGGTCAAGGGTGCGTTCCCCGATGCCGCCACGGTTTCTCTCGGGCGCGATCTCGGCGGCCAAGAACGCTTCGTTCGCGTGCAGGCTTCGCTGCCCTGACTCCGGAAAAAACTCCACCCGTCATGGTGAAGTTTATCTTCTTTACGGGTGGTGTCGTGAGTTCGCTCGGAAAGGGCATCACGGCCGCATCGCTCGGACGGCTGCTTAAAGCGCGCGGTATATCGGTATCGATCCAAAAACTCGATCCCTATATCAACGTCGACGCGGGCACGATGAACCCATATCAACATGGCGAGTGCTTTGTCACGGAAGACGGAGCCGAGACGGATTTAGATCTCGGTCATTATGAGCGCTTCATCGATGAAACGTTGTCGCAAGCAAATAATGTGACGACCGGCCAGATCTACGCATCGGTCATCGAAAAAGAACGTCGCGGCGAGTATTTAGGCGCGACGGTTCAAGTGATTCCGCACATTACCAATGAAATCAAAGCGCACATCAAACGCGTCGGTGAAGCGAGCAAGGCCGAGGTATGCATTGTCGAAGTCGGCGGAACCGTCGGCGATATCGAATCGCTCCCGTTTTTAGAAGCGATTCGCCAGATGCGCTACGATGTCGGTGATGAAAATGTTATGTACGTCCATCTCACGCTCGTACCGCATTTGGGTGCAGCCGATGAGCTTAAAACCAAGCCAACGCAGCACTCCGTGCGCGAATTGCGCGGTATCGGCATTGCTCCCGATGCCATCGTCTGCAGAACACAGTCGTCAAAACCGATGCCGCAGGAACTCAAAGATAAAATTGCGTTGTTCTGCGATGTCTCGCCGTCGGCGGTCGTGCAAAACGGCGATGCCGCAACGATCTATGCCGTTCCCCTCAATCTTGAGGCAGAAGGCCTTGCCGATGCGGCCATTCGGAAGCTTGGGTTACCCACTGCGGCTCCCAAGCTCGATGAGTGGTCGATGATCGTCGATCGCATCATGCATCCGCGGCGTCGGGTGAAAATTGCGCTCGTCGGCAAATACGTTGAGCTCAAAGACGCGTATATTTCCATCAACGAAGCACTCTACCACGCCGGTATTCATCATAATGTCGCCGTCGATATCGAACGCATCGATTCCGAGCATATCGAACGCGATGGCGTTGAAACGCTCGCCCATGTCGATGGTATCCTCTGCGCGCCCGGTTTCGGTGCTCGCGGCGTGAAGGGCAAACTCATGGCGATTACCTATGCGCGGGAGCGGAAGCTGCCGTTCCTCGGTATCTGCTACGGCATGCAACTTGCCTGCATAGAATTTGCGCGCAGCGTTTGCGGCTTCCCCGAGGCAATGACGACGGAAGTCGATGAAAGCACGCCGGATCCGGTGATCGATTTCATGCCCGATCAACGCAATTTGGAGGTGTACGGAGGTACCATGCGTTTGGGTGCCTACGCCTGCACGATTGAGCCGAACACGCTTGCGTACGACGCCTATGGAGCGAGCGATGTCGTCGAACGCCATCGTCATCGCTACGAGTTTAATAATCGCTATCGCCCGGTGTTCGAAGAACACGGAATGCGTTTCTCCGGGTTACACAGCGTTGGCAAAACGACGTTAGTTGAAATTATCGAATTGCCTAAAGATATGCATCCGTGGTTTGTCGGCACGCAAGCGCATCCGGAATTTGCCTCGCGCCCCAATCGCCCGTCGCCCTTGTACCGCGATTTTGTCGGCGCGGCCTTGGAGCATGGGCGTCCTTTGGGCGCGCATCACGACGTCAAGGAACACGCACGCTGAACCATCATGAGGTGACGGCCGTCATCCTCACGCGCAACGCGGCAGCGACGCTAGAAAACGCAATGAGGTCGCTCCCGAGCGGCATGCCCATCCTTGTTCTCGACGCATGCTCCACCGATGGCACGACGTTGCTTGCGCGAAACGCGGGAGCAACCGTGATCGAGCGGGTGTGGACGGATTTTGTCGATGCCCGAACGTTCGCGTTGCAGCAGGTGGTGACACCGTGGGCGTTTTCACTCGACGCCGACGAGGCATGCGATGCTCTCTTGGCTGAGGCAATTCTTGCGTGCGACGGTGGCTACGAGGGCTATTCGGTTGTGCGCGATACGATGTATCGTCATCGACGTCTACGCATGTGGCGCGATGAATCGCTTGTGCGCCTTTTCAAAGTGGCGTGTGTACGCGTCGAAGCTCATCCGACCACCGGCGGCGCTGCCGCGCTTCACGAGCGCTATTGTGTTCATGGGCCGGTCGGATCCCTAGCCGGGCATCTCGTGCACAATTCCTATCCGACGTGGCAAAGTTACCGGGAGAAATTCGCTACCTATACGCAGATTGAAGCCGAAGGCGTGCCTGCGTCGTTTCTGCGTTTCGTGCGCGAGGCGCTGTTATTCCCGTTACGCGTCGCACGGTATCTTTTTCTTCGCGGGGCGTTGCTCGATGGCATCGACGGTGTCGTGATTGCGTCGGCATCGGCTGCCTATCCCGTTGTCGTTCAATGGCGGGCGCTACAACGATGACGCGCATAGCACTCGATTCCCGCATGACGCGGCAAATGTCCGTCGGAATGAAGACCTACGCTCGCGAACTTGTTGCCCGCTTGCCGATTGTCGCTCCCGAGTTTTCCTATGTTACCTTTGATCGTGGCGCGAATTTCGGTTTTGATGAACAGGTTGCATTGCCGGTGTCGATATCGCGCGCCCGACCGGCGCTGACCCACTACCTTTCGCTGTATATGCCGTTTTTTGCCCCATCGCCGTTTGTCGTAACGATTCACGATCTGATTCATTTGCGGTTCCCCGAAATGCACAAACGACGAGTTGTCCCGTATTATGCGACCGTTGTGCGTCAGGCGTGCGCGCGTGCAGCACGCATTATTACCGACGATGAACGAACGATTGCGGATTTGCAGCATTTTTTGCACGCCGATCCGAGCAAAGTGCGCGTTATCGCTCTCGGCGTCGAAGAATGTTTTCTTCAGCCGGCACAGCCCTATCAAGCGCCGCGACCGTATCTGCTCAATGTCGGTAATCATCGCGAGCACAAAAGTCTCGCAACGCTTCTCGATGCTTGGTCGGCGCTCCCCGAACGCCTCGAACTCGACTGTTATTTCACCGGTTCCAATGATTTCGATGGCGAGCTGGAACGTCGATCGACACCGTATCGGCAGGCTCGGGTACTGGGTGACGTCGATAACCAATCCTTGGCGGGACTCTATGCCGGCGCATTCGCGCTCGTACATCCCGCACTGCTTGAGGGCTTTGGCCTTCCGATGCTTGAGGCGATGGCTGTTGGTTGCCCGGTTCTTGCGTGCAGCGACGCTGTGCCCTCGGTGTTACAACCCGATACGTTGACGTTTGCGCCACGGGATCACGATGCGTTACGCGATTTGATTCTTTCCCTGACAAACGATGCGGGGCTCCGTAACGGCCTCGCCGAACGGGGAAAGGCACGAGCGCGCAGATTGACCTGGGACCGCTGCGCGCGATCAACCGCTGATCTTTACGCCGAGGTGTTATCAGACCGCCGATGATTCGTCGCATGCTTTTGGCCTGTTGCTGTGCATTTCTTACCGCCGCTGCTCCGTCGGTAGCGAATTCGCATGCTCCCATAACCTTGGTCATCAACGGTGATCGCGTTGCCGTTGCGCCGTCTATTACGATTGTCGGCTCGACGATTTTTGTTCCATTGCGAAAAATTCTCGATATTTTCGGCTTGCCGTTTGATCTGCATGGAAAAAACGTAACGACGCAAGTCGGCTCGTCGGTGGTAACGGTGACGATCGGCAGCGATATTGCCCGAGTCGATGATCGAATCGTTCGCTTAAACTCACCCGTTCGCGAGATTGGCGGAGCCGCGTACGTTCCGCTACGATTTATCACCGATGTGTTAGGCGCGCAGGCGACGTACGATAGCAAACTCCGCGCAGTCAACGTGAGTGCCGATCGTATCGGCATTACGGGATCCGGCCTCGTTCGTCGCGATGGACGATTGGTGGCAACCGGCACCGTGAGCGCCATCGATCTTTTAACCGATCCGCCGACCGTTACGCTCGTCAACAATGGCGTTGCTCACACCTTTCCCATGTCCTCGGACGTGACGGTGACCGCGCAAGATGTGGTGTTGAATGTTCGAACGCCCGGCGAATTGGCATCGATCCACCCGGGAGATTTTGCGCGCATCGCGCTCGGTCGCGATGGACTGGCGCAGTATGTTACGGACGCGTTCGGATCTCGTGCGGGCCGTATCATTGCCGTCGGCTCCGGCCTGATGCTGCTCGATGATGGTGAAATGATTCGTCCGGTCCGCGGCACGACGATTTCGCTCAACGGCAATGTCGTTGGGATCGACGCGTTACACCCCGGCGATCAGGTTGTCGTTCGATATAATGTCGAGTCCGGCGAGACGCGGGAAATTCTTGCCAGCCGCTCGATCGGTGAAGTACCGCAGTCGAATTCAACGGTAAAAATTCTCTCCGTGAGCACCGATGCACAGCGGCCGCTACGCGCCGGGGAAATTCTCCGAGTGACGATGCAAGGAACTCCGGGCGGTCAAGCATGGTTTGATATCGGGCCATTCGTTCAGCATGTTCCCCTCGTCGAATCGGGAAGCGGAACGTATTCTGGCACCTATACGATTAAAGCGGGCAGCAATTTTACGGACGTGCCGATTATTGCTCACCTCCAACGTGCAAGCGGCGATACGGCGACCGCCGAAGCGAGTGACCATCTCTCCGCCGCAACATCGCCACCGGCGATTTCCTCCTTCGGTCCGCGCGACGGGGCAAACGTCACGAGTCGTCGCCCGGCGATCTTTGCGACCTTTGCGACGAGCGCCGTGGCCGTCTCCCCATCGTCGGTCATGTTGCGGATCAACGGTCACGACGTGACCGCAAGCTGTATCCGGACGCACCGTTTTATTTCGTACCTTCCGAGCGTCAATTATCCGCTGGGCGTGGTCACCGTGGAAGTCCGTGCGACGGACTTCGCCGGAAACGCAACCGATTTTACCTGGCATTTCCGCATAACCAGAGGATGATCTCGCACGAGTATCGCTGTATTTTTGTTCACATACCGAAATGCGGCGGAACAAGTATTGAAAATTGTATTTGGCCGGGTCATCGCAGCGAGGCGGACTTGTGGATGGGTTTTACGTCGCGGTTTGAAAATCGTTATCAAACCGGGGGCTTGCAGCATTTACTTGCCAAGCAGATTCGTGATGCAGTCGGCATCGAAACGTTCAACGCCTATTTTCGCTTCGCCGTTGTGCGTAATCCCTTTGACCGCGTCATCTCGCAGTACGCGTCGATGCGCCGCCGGCCCGATCTGCGCGAATTTATCGGCATGAATGAGCATGCGGAGTTTAAGCGTTATCTTGAACTGATCATGAAGAAGACTCATGTTCAGTGGATGCCTCAAACCTCGTTTTTGTACGATGATGACGGAAGCCTCATCGTTGCGCAGATCGGACGATTCGAGCGGCTCGATGAGTATGCGCGTGCCCTTTTTGCTCGCCTCGGCATACCAGCGTCGCTTCCACATGCAAATGCCTCGTCACGGCAGCCTTTGGAGGCGTATTACGATGACGAGGCACGTGCAATGGTTGCGTCGCTCTACGCTGATGATCTTACAGCGTTAGGCTATTCGTTTCCCGACTAGTTGCGTGACGGGAAAATTCCAACGAGGGCAATGCAATAATTCACCGTGAGATAGGGCTGCAGATTGTTGACGGGTATGCCCTGACCCGTGTTGCCGATTGATCGGGGACTCATTGTGGTGTTCGGAGCATTTGCCGAGTACATCTTATCGGTCGTCGATACTCCGATGACGTGATTCGGTCCCGGAAATTCTTTCCCCGATCCGGTCGAATCGCCGAGTAGCCCGTGCGAGTGCGGTGGAAGATTGCTTGTCGTCAGCGTGTTCGTTTCATATCCACCGATTTGGCCCAAGAAATACGGACTGAGGCCGGGGCCATTGCCGGGGTGGATGGGGACGCGACCCTGAAAATTTGGAAGGCCAAAGGTCGTGGTCCCGTTGCCGCCGTAGGTCGTCCCCAGGAGGGAAAAGAGCGCGGAATATTGAGAAATCGCAAGCAGTTGCCCGTTGCACAAGGCAAAGCCAGCAGGGGCAAAATTGCCG
The DNA here is from genome assembly GCA_021778415.1 of bacterium. Lineage (GTDB taxonomy): Bacteria > Vulcanimicrobiota > Vulcanimicrobiia > Vulcanimicrobiales > Vulcanimicrobiaceae > JAJYCL01. The sequence continues at coordinate 56,400 of JAJYCL010000010.1, forward strand.
CAGAAGAGAATAATCATGCCAAGAAATGGATTCATCGGGCCTCTCTAAAAAATGTGGGTGGTTCGTGTCTCCGGAGACTTCTGCGTCCGCTGCTATTTCCTCCCAAAGGAATCTCTTTAGCCAGATGAATCGTCGTTTTTTTGTGCTCGCTTGCTCCTCGGCGGTCTTTGCCGGATGCGCCGGCCATCATGCTTCGCTTTTGCCGTCAACCAAAATTGGCGGGCAAAACGTCTCCAGCGATCCGACGCAATATCCAATGCGGCCGCTACCGACGAACCCCATCATCGGAGAAGTGCGGCGTTTCGATGGAACAGCGCCACCGCAGGCGTGGGCGTTTTGCGATGGACGCGCGTTGGCCGTCGAGCAGTACCCCGTCTTAGCGCAGATGCTACGCGGCCCAATAAAGCCGGGGCAATCGGCGACGTTTGCCTTGCCCAAGTCGAGCAGCTACACGTTTGTGATTGCTATTTCAGGGATCGTTCCAAGCAGCCCGTCGGTTGTGCAAACCGCTATGGATCGCCGTTCGCATCGTTATGCCGTCGGCAACGGCCGAGGAAGTTAGCGACGAGTAAGGCGGCGAGCTTCAAGCTCGTCATAGAGCGGTCGTAGGTGCTCATTGACAAGTTCGCGGAGTTGCGGCGAAGCGACGGCCTGCTTTTCCTCTGCGTCTGCGGTAAATGTTTCATGCGGCCGCTTTGCATGGTAGCGCGAGAGCAGGGCTAACTCGTCGGGATCTGCGATCTCAATGCCAAACGCCGGTGCGATGCGAGAATTGATCGCATCCGGGAGTTCACGATAGTTGACGAGTTGATGTGGCTCGAAAATGCCGGTGAGAGCAGCGCTTAAGATCCGCGCAAGAACGCGGATGATAAGGAGTTCTCGCGGAATCTTGACGGCATCCTGAACCGTCATTTCCAAAGTCGCGGGTGCATTTGCCGGCGACATCATGAAACTTTCCGTTCGTAGATGGGACACAACGACCTCGAGAGGGTCGCGGTAGAGAAAAAAACTCGGCGTGTGAGCAAACGTCTGCGTTATGGCGGCGTGATTATGCACGTGCCAGGCATCGAGTTTGATAAAGAGATGACGTTCTTGCGCATCGAGCGTACGTCCGAGCGTTTGAACGATATTGAAGAGGTGCGAACGCGTTTGCTCGTGCGTTAGCGATGGATCGCGACGCGAAAGCTGCAAAACATCGTTAATCGGCCCTGCCTCGGAGAGGACAAGGGTATCACGACGATGATTGAATGCGCGGGAAACGAGCGTCGAGCCGCAACGCGAAAGATGGAACAGGAATCCGGCTGGCGGAAGGCTGCGCTCGCCTTGCGTGCATTCGTCAAGAGCATCGAGCGGTGTTTTTCTTGTGAATATGAGATTGAATGGGTGATTGGCGCAGCGCTGCATCGTGTCGCCATAGGTTGGATCGTCGAAACGAATGTCCCCACGATAAAACCAATCGACCGCGTTTGCCTGCTCATCATGCGAGATGCAAAATGGGGTCCAGTTCGTAAAGCGATTCACGGTGTGCACGATCGTAACCAGGTACTGTTCCCAACTGCATGCGCCGACCAAAGTTCACCCTCGACGACAGAAAAATCATGGTCCTTGGCATAGCGAAGGACGGCTGTTATCAAAGATTGCGGATCGGTAATGGAGAAAAATTCTTCTGCGAGCCCAGGGTCTTGATCGATATGCGCCTTTAATGCGGCGAAATCACGCGTTTGCATGGTTGAATCTCAAAGCGGAGATGAGCCAAGAATTGACATTGCAATCGATGACTAAGTGGATGCGATTGGTGTCGCCGGAATTTGCAACGCTATGCGGCCGGTTGACATCGACGTACCAGCATTCGCCCGGTGTCATCGCTATCGGAATGCCGTCAAGGATGAACTGAACACCAGGTCCAGTGGTAATGGGGATGTGTAAGCGAGCTTCGCCGAGCGCAAACTCCAGGCCATAATCACGATGTTCTCGGACGTGAGCGCCTGGTCCCAAGCGTAAAAAACGAATCGATGTTTTTTCACATTCGATCTCCTCAAGGAGACGACGAACGTTGGGGCAGCGATCAAGTGCCGACGTATTCGAGAAGCCGGACGCCGAATGGGGATCGGGATAGAGCGAAACGGAGTTTCCGCTTGCGCGTAAGGCAATTCCGCTCCAGTCGCCTTCATAATACCCGGTGTTAAAGTGCGGGAGCCATTCGTCGTCGGCAAAACCTAATGCATCGGATTCCAATCCGGCAACATCACAACGCAATGGCAAAACGACGCGGTCCGGATTTTCCACTCCGACGCATTTCGTCACACCATCCCCAAAACTCATGCACGATACGCAACGCGCAGCCCCCGTCACGCTGAGGAGCGATGCGTAGCTTCCTGTCATGCTGAGGAGCGATGCGCAGCCTCCTGTCACGCTGAGGAGCGATGCGCAGCATCGCGTCTCGAAGCGCGAGGAGCAATGCGCACCCCCCTGTCGCTCTGAGGAGCGATGCGCAGCCTCCTGTCATGCTGAGGAGCGATGCGTAGCTTCCTGTCATGCTGAGGAGCGATGCGTAGCATCGCGTCTCGAAGCATCATCGGAACGGAGCACGCGAAGCGTGCAACAATTACGCCTGGCCAACCGCCCTTCGAGACGCACGCTTCGCGTGCTCCTCAGGGTGACGAAGCCTTGCCTGTCATGCGCGAGGAGCGATGCGTAGCCTCCTGTCATGCTGAGGAGCGATGCGTAGCATCGCGTCTCGAAGCATCATCGGAACGGAGCACGCGAAGCGTGCAACAATTACGCCCGGCTAACCGCCCTTCGAGACGCACGCTTCGCGTGCTCCTCAGGGTGACGAAGCCTTGCCCGTCATGCGCGAGGAGCGATGCGTAGCCTCCTGTCATGCGCGAGGAACGATGCGTAGCCTCCTGTCATGCTGAGGAGCGATGCGTAGCATCGCGTCTCGAAGCATCATCGGAACGGAGCACGCGAAGCGTGCAACCTTTCCCTGTGACCCGGCCCTTCGAGACACTCGCTTCGCTCGTTCCTCAGGGTGACAAGGTCCCTTCGAGACGCGCGCTTCGCGTGCTCCTCAGGGTGACGGCAGAGGGCTCAGGGTGACAGGGGGGTGGGGCTCGAATCGGGTGCGGCATGAGTGCTCACGATCCAGCGTGTTTGTTTTGTCGCATCGTCGCCGGCGAGATTCCGGCGACGGTCGTTTCTCGCGATGCCGATGTACTGGTCATTCGTGATGTGAATCCGCAAGCGCCCGAGCATCTGCTGGTGATGCCGACGGTGCATTATTCCGACGTCGCGCAGTTCGTCGGCTTCGCGCCTCCGGATCTGGTTGCGAAGCTGTTTTCCGTTGCCGGTCAAGTTGGACGTGAGCAGTCCGCCAGCGGATTTCGCCTGGTGGTCAATACCGGCCCGGACGGCGGGCAAACCGTCGGCCATCTGCATATTCACGTTTTGGCCGGCCGTCCGATGGCCTGGCCTCCGGGGTAGCGGCGTTCCTCGTGACGCGCTTTGTCGCAGCGGTTTTTGGTGATTTCGTGCTAGAATCAGGGGCTATTTGCACACCGACCCGGTTGCCGGGCGGTCGAAAGGGGGGTTGAACAAGCATGGAAGTCCGCGTATCTCCTGGTGAAACCATTGAGAGTGCGTTGCGCCGCTTCAAAAAGGCCACCCAAAAGGCCGGTATTCTCGCCGAGGCTCGTAAACACGAGCATTACGAGAAGCCGTCGGTGAAGAAAAAGAAGAAGTCGGCAGCAGCCAGAAAGCGCCGCGTGTAGTGGGCGTTCTCAAAGATCGCCTCACCGCTGATCTCAAAACAGCGATGAAGGCGCGAGAGCAACTTAGGGTCGACACCATACGGTCGGCCCTCTCTGCTTTTACCTATAAGCGTACCGAAGCGGGCGTCGAGCTCTCGGATGCCGATGAACTCGCCGTGGTGCAGAAGCTCTCCAAGCAGCGCTCCGATTCGATCACCGAATTCACGCGCGGCAATCGCCTTGATCTTGCCGAAAAAGAGCAGGCCGAAAAGGATATCCTAGCCGAGTATTTGCCGCAGCAAAAATCGGCCGAGGAAGTCCGCAGCATCGTTCGCGGTGTCCTCGCCTCGCTTCCGGTCGACGGTCGCAATCAAGGCGCTGTGATGAAAGCGGTTATGCCGCAACTCAAAGGCCTGGCCGATGGCAACATCGTCCGGCAGGCTGTCGAATCAGAACTCGCCGCTCAGGCGTAACTTTACGCCTCGTATGCGATACGTAATCGCATGATGCTGGCCTTGCGTCGAGCGTTCGCGCTCACTGCCGTTCTCCTCGCCGTCGTCGGGTTTACTCGGGCGGCTTTTGGAGCGTCCTCGGGCGATGTCATGGTCATTCCCATTCATGGCACAGTCGATGAAGGCATGGCGCACATGGTCGCACGGGCGGTGGCTGCCGCCAATGCAGAACATGCCAAAGCCGTCGTACTCGACGTTGACAGCCCCGGCGGTCTCGTCTCGGCTGCTTTTGAAATTCGCGATGCCATCTTCGATAGTAAAGCGCCGACCTATGCGTTCGTTTCGCGACGCGCGTACTCGGCAGCCGCCTTGATTTCACTGTCCGCGCAGCATATCGTCATGGCGCCCGGAGCATCAATCGGTGCGGCCGAACCGATTCCGGCGACGGCGAAAATGATCTCGGCGCTTCGCGCCGAGTTCGCATCGACGGCACAGCGCAATCACCACGATCCGCTTCTTGCCGGTGCGATGGTCGATAAGACCATCGATGCGCCGGATTACAAGCGTCCCAACGGCATTCTCACGTTGGATACGCAGGATGCATTGCGTTCGCATATCGCCGATGCAACCGCTCCGTCATTTTCGGCTGCTATGCGCGACGAAAATCTTTCCGGTTACACCGCGGATGCTGCAACGTATACCTGGGGTGAGAAAGTCGCGCGCTTTGCGACCTCGCCGGAAGTGAGCGGCATCTTGCTCACGATCGGCTTGCTCGGCTTACTGATCGAAATGCAAACGTTACACGGCATTGCCGGTCTCATCGGAGTCGTTGCCTTATCGCTCTTTTTCGGCGCACATATTTACGCCGGCTTTAGCGACTGGATCGTCGTCTTACTCGCCATCGTTGGGTTGTGTGCGATTCTCTTCGAATTGCATCTCGTTCCCGGTCATGGCCTTCCCGGGGCACTTGGCGCAGTGTTGCTGATCGTCGCGTCGATGCTTGCGTTCGGCATTGCATTTTATAGTGTCGCAATCGAGACGTTGGCGACGGCCATCGTGCTTTCCGTCGTGCTCTTCGTCATGTTTGTGCGCGCCTATCCGGAAAATGCATGGTATAAACGCGTCGCTTTGCTCACCGTGCAAGGGCCGGATTACGTCGCGTCAATGGATCATCGTGCGCTCTTGGGGCGCAGCGGAACGGCTGCCACCTATTTGCGTCCAGCGGGAATGGCGGATATCGACGGTGAGCGCGTCGATGTCTTGACCGCAGGAGAGTTCATCGCTCAAGGAACACTCATAACCATCGTGCGCGTCGAAGGCGCTCGTATTTTCGTCGAACCACTCTAGCTAGGAGTTGTTGTGCCAACAGTTGTTGTATCCGTCGTTTTTATTCTCGTCCTCATCGGCTTCTTTATGTTTCTCTATTACTTCCCGCTGGGTTTGTGGATTCGCACGATTGCGGCGGGTGTACCGTTGGGAATTATCTCTCTGGTTCGCATGCGATTCATCGGCATTCCGCCGGGACTCATCGTGAACAATCTCGTGCGGTCGCGCAAAGCCGGATTGGATCTCACCGTCGATCAAATGCAATCGCATTATCTCGCCGGTGGTAACGTAGAAAACGTTGTCTTGGCGATGATCGCAGCTCAGCGCGCGCAGATCCCACTTGCGTGGCAGCGCGCTGCCGCCATCGATCTCGCGGGAAGAAACGTGCTCGAAGCATTACAAACATCGGTGACTCCACGCGTTATTGAAACGCCGATCTTCCAAGGCGTTGCGCAAAACGGCATTCAATTGAATGTCAAAGCGCGAATCACGGTGCGTAGCAATCTTGATCGGTATGTCGGCGGTGCCGGCGAACCAACGATCATCGCCCGCGTCGGTGAAGGCGTTGTTTCGGCCGTCGGCGCTGCCATCGATCACAAAGAAGTGCTTGAATATCCGGATCGGATTAGTAAGGCCGTTTTGGCGAAAGGTCTCGATGCGGGAACCGCGTTCGAAATTGTCTCCATCGATATCGCGGATGTCGATGTCGGCAAGAACATCGGTGCCGAGTTGCAGATGAGCCAGGCGGAAGCCGATCGTCGCATCGCGCAGGCCAAGGCTTCCGAACGGCAATATGCCGCGCAGGCTGCCGAGCAAGAGATGAAAGCCGAGACGCAAGCCATGCGCGCCAAAGTCGTCGAAGCGGAAGCACAGATTCCGCAAGCGATCTCAGCGGCGTTCAGAAGTGGTAATCTAGGAGTTATGGATTACTATCGCCTCAAAAATCTGCAAGCGGATACGGAAATGCGTGGCTCCATCGGCGGCGCAAACGATTCGACATCGTCGCCCGATCCATCGCAGCAGAATCCCCCGACGGGCAATAAATAGCGCATGGATTTCAGCCACCTCGTCGGCTTGTTTTGGGTTGCTATGATCGCCATCGGATTCGTGAGTTCGATGCGGAGTAGCAAGAACAAGCCGGCGAGGCAGGCGGCTCCGGTCGCCCGCCCGCAGACTCCGGCACGGCGCTTTAACGTCACGGTTGCCGATGATATTGTCGTTCCACCCACGCCACCGATACGTCCGCGAGCATCGACGCCGCTACTGCCGGATATGCCGTTCGTTGATACGATGCCGGTGCAGGCGCCGAAGCGGCATCATACGGCCTGGCTTGCAAGTAAATCCTCGCTTGTTCGCGGCGTCATCGCCAGTGAGCTCCTAGGCCCGCCGCTTTCTTTGCGCGATCCAGGGTCGCATCTTTGAGTCGCGCTGCTGTGAATGTTGAGGGGCTCGATGATCCCTTGCGCCTTTTCGGTGAGCACGATCGCAATATCACCGCACTTGAACGTGCGTTGGAGATTTCGGTCCGTTCGTCGCAAGGCGAACTTGTTCTTGACGGGTCCGTCACCGGCGTCCAACTCGGCGAACATGCGCTCCGCAGCTTGCTCGGTGCGGCGCAATCCGGCGCTCATGTGACCCCGGATGATGTCAGTGTCGCTATCGACGCTGCGCGAGCCAACGGTACGCAAGCCGTTGCAATGCGAACGCTCTTACAAACATCGCGAGGTCGCGAAGTGCGACCGCGCACGTCTGGGCAACGCGCGCTTGTTGAGCAGATGGAAAAATCCACGCTTACCTTCGCCGTTGGCCCGGCTGGAAGCGGAAAGACCTTTCTCGCCGTTGTTGCCGCCGTGCGGGCGCTCAAAGAAAAGCAGGTCGCGCGCTTGATTCTCTCGCGCCCGGCAGTCGAAGCGGGAGAAAAACTTGGCTTTTTGCCCGGTGATATCCGTGAAAAAGTCGATCCGTATCTTCGACCACTCTATGATGCCCTAGCACTCCTACTTGAAGACGGTACTGTACAAAAATATATGGAACGCGGCATCATCGAAGTCGCGCCCCTTGCCTACCTTCGCGGACGAACGCTGAGCGATGCCTTCGTCATTCTCGATGAAGCGCAAAATACGACGCGTGAGCAGATGAAGATGTTCTTAACACGCCTGGGCGAATCATCGCGCATGGTCGTCGCCGGCGACGTGACGCAAATCGATTTACCGCGCGGAGTTCGTAGCGGTTTGGTCGATGCCGTCGATCGGTTCGGCGATGTTGAAGATGTCTCGGTCGTACGCCTGACGGAATCGGATATCGTGCGACATCCGCTTGTCGCGCGCATTGTGCGCGCCTATGAACGGTGATGATCCACTATCGTAACGATGTAAAAAAGAGCGGGGTCGATGGTCGGGCGCTCGTGAAGACGGCTAAGGAGCTCCTTGTTGCTGCCGGCGAACCGAAAGGCTCGCTATCGCTAACGCTTGTGAACGATCGGGCAATCCGCGTGCTCAACGCGCAGCATCGCGGCAAGGATCGCCCCACCGATGTCCTATCGTTTCCCGGTGAACCGGCCGAGTTCGAACATGAGCGATTGCTCGGCGACGTCGTCATCTCGTTAGATACGGCGCGGCGCCAAGCCGAGGAGTACGATGCGCCCCTACAACGCGAGCTTGAACGTTTGCTCATTCACGGCATCTTGCACGTGCTTGGCCACGATCACGAGGAGCCCGAGGAACGCGCACTGATGATCGCTCAGGAGCGCCGCCTGGCCGATGCAATTCAGATGCCGTGGCCGTATCCGGAGTAAGATGGAGCGCTTCATTCGCTCGTTCAATCATGCATTCGACGGCATCATCTACGCCGTGCGAACGCAGCCGAACATGCGAACCCATCTCATCATCAGTGCGCTCGTCCTGCTCACAACCCTCGTGTTGCGTATCGACCGCATCTATGTCATCGCCATCGTGCTTTGTATTGCGCTGGTGGTCTCGCTTGAGCTGGTGAATACGGCAATCGAGTCGCTCGTCGACCTGCTCATCGCGACGCATCATCCGCTTGCCAAAACGGCGAAGGACGCAGCAGCCGGGGCCGTCCTCGTCGGGTCGATTTCGGCGGCCGTCGTCGGCTATTTGGTCTTTTATCAGTCGCTGGTCAACAACGGTGGGACGGTCTTTGGCGCCATCAGCTCCGTTCCCAGCAATGTGGCGCTGATTGTCTTGGCCATTTCGGCCATCGCGACGATCTTCGCCAAATCGTTCTTTCGCCGAGGTTCGGCCCTGCAGGGTGGGGCGGTTTCCGGTCACGCCGCACTCGCGTTCGCGGCGGCTACGCTCATAGCGCTCCTCTACGCCCGGCCGTTGGCAGCGCTGTTGGGCTACTTCGTGGCCTTTCTCGTCGCTCAATCTCGGGTAGAGGGACGAATCCACTCGTCCCTTGAGGTCCTCTGGGGTGCAATTCTCGGGACGCTGGTGGCCCTGCTACTCTACGTGCTGGTTCGTCCGCACGTTGTGCTATAATACCCCAGTCTTGGACAACTACCGATCTAGGCGGCCGGGTACGTAGATGACTATCGACGCCGATTGGCTCGACGTCGCGGCGCTCGTTGCCCTCGTCTCACTCGCCGCATTTTTCGCCGCTTCCGAAGCTGCGCTCATCTCCGTTTCTCGCTTGCGTGCCCTTGCGATGGTTGAACGCGGGGTGAAGCGAGCGAAGTCCGTGGTCTCCCTGATCGAAGATCGCAACCGATTTCTGACCTCGGTGCTCATCGCCAATACGGTCGTCTTACTGACGGCCGATTCGTTGGCCACCGCCCTGTTCATTAAGATCGGGTTGCCGGAAGCTGCCGTCCTCTCGACCTTGCTGATGGCGGCGGTGATCCTGCTCTTTGGCGAGATCATTCCCAAGACGATCGCCGTCTCCGATGCGGAGCGGTGGGCAGTGCGCTTAGCCCCTCCGATGCGTGCGATCGCCTGGCTTCTCACACCGCTCGTTCGTTTTATGATGTGGCTCGTCGCTTGGATGCTACGCCCGTTCGGTATTAAGGATGCGCAGCATCTGTTTGTGACCGAAGAAGATATTCGTACGTTGGTCAACGTCGGCGCCGAACAGCGCGTGATCGAAGAGCAAGAACGCGAAATGATTCACTCGATCATCGAATTCGGCGATACGATCGTTCGCGAGATCATGACCCCCCGCCCTGAAGTGATCGCCGTGCCCATCGACGATACGCCGCGCCGCGCACTCGATATCGTCGTCTCCGAAGGGTATGCAAAGCTTCCTGTGTATCAGGAAAGCAAGGATGATATCGTCGGTGTCGTCCACGACCGTGATTTGCTTGTGGCGCTTGCCAATGCATCGCTTGCACAAACATCGTTACGTGCCTTGATGCGCCCCGTTGCGCACGTTCCGGAAACGAAGAAAATTGCCGAATTGCTGCGCGAAATGCAGCGAGATAAGTTTTCAATGGCGATTGTCGTGGACGAATATGGCGGGACGGCAGGCTTGGTTACGATGGAGGATCTGCTCGAAGAGATCGTCGGAGAAATTCGCGACGAACACGATGACGGCGAAGAAGAGCCTATTCGCCAACTGAACGAGAGCGAAGCCCTTATCGAAGCCGGCGTCAATATCGAAGATGTCAACGCCGAGTTGGGAACGCATCTTCCCGATGACGATTTTGAAACAATCGGTGGGCTGACCGTTGGTTTGATCGGGCATTTGCCCGTTGAAGGTGAAGAAGTTACCGCACTCGATGGAACGCGGTTACGTGTCGAGCGCACGCGAGGTCGTCGTATTTTAAGCGTTCGCGTCATGATGCAAGTGCTTGAAAATAGTGACGATGAAGAACACGAACGCATCGCAGGCTGATCTGCTTGCTCGTGCTCGAGCGGCGCGCGCACATGCGTATGCACCATATTCTTCGTTTACGGTCGGGGCAGCGCTGCGCTGTGCCGATGGCAGCATTATTGATGGATGCAATGTCGAAAATGCCAGTTATGGCTTGGCGATGTGCGCCGAGCGTGTCGCCATTGGAGCGGCGGTCGCGCAAGGGAAGCACGATTTCGTGGCCATCGCCGTTGCCGGCCCTGATGGAGTGACGACGGCGCCGTGCGGAGCGTGTCGTCAAGTGCTCGTCGAGTTCAATCCATCGATGCTCGTCGTCTACACGACTCCGTCGGGGCAATCGAACACGACGGCCGGAGAACTCCTTCCCGAGTATTTCGGCCCGCACGCGCTCCCATGAGTGAATCGCGCGCGTATCGCGCGCGTGGAATTGTGCTACGCGCTCGGGCTCTTGGTGAAGCCGATCGGATCGTCACGTTTTTTACGTTGGAGAGCGGGAAGATGAGCGCTGTGGCTAAGGGTATCCGCCGACAAAAAAATCGCTTAGCCGGCAAACTTGAATTTGGCGACGAAGTGCAAATGGAATTACATCGCGGGCGCAATTTAGATGTCATCACCGATGCACAAACAACGACATCTCGTTGGACGGCGCTCGTCGCTCCGGAGCGATTCGAACACGCCGCCCTTATTTTGGAATTGCTCGATTCGCTCTGCGAAGAAGATCTTGCGCTTCCCGATGTGTTCGATCTCGCCAATGGTGCTTTAAATGCGATTGCTCATAGTGATAACGCTGAGCGCTTGCTGCCTCGCTTCCGCTTGCGACTGCTCGATGCGTTAGGCGTCGCTCCGCCCTACACGGAATGTATCGAATGTACGACGATTCTCGGTGAAACGATGTGGATCGATGCACAGCGCGGCGGATTGATTTGCGACGGATGCCATCGTCACGCGGTCGCACTTCCCGCAATAACCGAGGATGATCGCGCCAATCTCGTTGCGCTTTCGACGCCACGCGGTGCGGGTGCTCGTGTGGCTGCCACACCGGCTGCCGCCCGAGCGAGTGAATTGCTCATCGCTTTTCATCTTGGCCGGCGACCGCGCTCGGGAGGGCAACTCTAATGGCGAGCATTTTAGCCTTGGATGTGGGGAGCAAACGCATCGGCGTCGCGGTTTCCGACCCATCGGAGACGTTTGCCCTTCCCGTCGGGATGATTGAGCGGTCGAATCTCACCACCGATATTGCCAAGATCAAGGCGTATATCGAGGATTATAGCGCCATCGAAGTGGTCATTGGTGATCCGATTACGCTTGCCGGAACGCGTGGCTTGGCGGCGGAAAAAATCGATGCATTTGTCGAGCGTATGCGAGCCAGCGTCGTGCAACCGGTGATTCGTATCGACGAACGCATGACCACCGCACAGGCAACGAAAACACTCATCGCAGCGGACGTTTCACGGAAGAAGCGTCGGCAAGTCGTCGATAAGATTGCTGCGACGCTCATTCTCGAAACTTATCTTGCTCGGAGGAAGTACCAAGGACGATGATGCGACGCCTCGCACTTTTTATCGTAGTTTTCGTTGTGGCTGGGGGAATCTGGCTCGTATCCGCTTTCAACGATCAAACCTTGCCGGCTGCGCCCGTTACAGTCGTTATTCCGCCCGGGATATCGGTGGCAAGCGTCGCCGCACGTTTGTACGATGCGCATGTCATTGCCAATCCTTTGGCGTTACGCATCCTCTCGAAATTTCGCGGTGCGGATCGCGATATTGGCTCGGGGCGGTACGTGTTTTCCGCTCACCAATCACTTCCCGAGGTTCTCGATACGTTGCGCAAGGGTGGCGCGCCGCTTTCAGTTCGCGTAACGATACCCGAGGGATTTACGGCAAAGCAAATCGCCGCGCGACTCTCGGCATCGGGGATTGCCGACGAGCAAGCGCTCGATAACGAATTTACTCACGCAACCTTTGATGTCGATGGTGTTCACGTCGTCGGTCTGGAAGGCTTGCTCTTTCCTGACACCTACGATTTTACCGTCGGGATGTCGCCGCAGCGAATTGCGCGGGTGCTCACCCATGAATTTGCGGCGAAACTTCCCAAGAATGCGTCGCAGGATGCAAAGAAACTGGGAATGACGCTGGACCAAGCACTCATCGTTGCCTCAATCGTCGAACGTGAGGCCCGCGTCGAGCATGATCGACCGCTGATCGCATCGGTCATCTATAACCGGTTGCGAGAGAAGATGCCGCTCCAGGTCGACGCGACGGTCGAATACGCCCTCCCGGCCTATAAATCAGCGCTCTCGCTCGCGGATCTGCACGTCGATTCGCCCTATAATACCTACGAGCACCAGGGCCTGCCGCCGGGGCCGATCTCCAACCCCGGATTGCCTTCGATCATGGCCGCTTTGCACCCGGCGAAAACGGAGTATCTTTACTACGTCGCCAAGGGTGATGGAACGCACGCCTTCGCCACCACGCTGGCCCAACATAACGCAAACGTCGCAAAGTACGAGAAATAATCATGACCATTCAAGATGCAGATGAAGCCAAGAAACCATTAGAACTGAAAGAGCTTCTCGTCGTGCAAACGCACGATGGTTCGGAAGTCACGTTTGAGTGCGTAGGCGTTCTCCAAGATCCGGACACCGACGTTTCCTACGCCGTTCTCATGCATGAGGACGAAGGCGCCGAAGAAGGCGAATTCGTCGTTACCGATGCGTATGGGAATCTGCTTGAGGATGACGAGCTCGCGCAAGATATTCTCGATGATTTTCTTTCCTTCGCGCAAGAATCTGGAGATTAGAGACTGAGTCGCGTACTTTTTCTTTCTGCCAATGTCGGCGTCGGACACGCAAGTGCCGCACGTGCGATGGAGTTTGCCCTGCGCCAAGAGGATCCTGAACTCAGTTCGCAGACGGTCGATTCGTATCGGTATGCAGCAAGATTAGTGGCCGGCGTCGTTTCCTCCGGATACTTGAGCATGGTGCGCTCGGTTCCGCAGATGTATCGGTATATTTACGGGCGCGCCGAACGTGCAACGGGAACGGGCCGATTCCGTGAATGGGCGCAGCGTTTAACGGCGCGCAATTTGCGCGAACTGTTGCTTGCCGAGCGGCCCGATGTAGTGGTCTGTACCCACGCGTTCCCGTGCGGTGCGATGGCCGAATACAAACGCTTATACCCGTACGATTCGCCCATCGTTGTTGGCGTGGTCACGGATTTTGCCGTGCATGCGTTTTGGGCGCATGCCAATGTCGATGCCTATGTCGTGGCCCACGAAGCCCAAGTCGAGGATCTTACGGCGCGCGGCGTGCCTCGCTCGCGCATTTGCGCCGTTGGAATTCCGACGCTCCCGTCTTTTGCCACTCCGCGCGCCGCAAAGATGGCATTGCGGGCAGAGCTTGGGATTCCGCAGGATCGGCAATCGGTGTTGCTTATGGGCGGCGGCCTGGGAATGGGGCCGATCGAGCGTATGCTTTCGGCACTATCGCCAATGCGCAATCGAATCGGCGCTGTTGTGCTCGCTGGGCATAATCCGCGATTGATTCGTAAGCTCGATGGCCTCGAACGTGAACTCGGGTTTCCGATTCGCGTTGTCGATTTCGTCGATAACGTGCAAGATTATATGCATGCGTGCGATATTTTGTTGACGAAGCCGGGAGGCTTGAGCTCCGCTGAAGCGCTTGTCGCCGGAATTCCGATGGTGTTGTATCATCCTTTGCCTGGGCAAGAAGAACGCAATGCCTCATTCCTTCTCGAGCACGGAGCTGCGCGTAAAGCACGCTCGACGCGTGAAGTGACCGCAATCGTTGAACGCCTTCTTGATGATGCGCGTGCCGGACGCGAATTACGAACGGCAGCGCATCGATTAGCCCGCCCGCAAGCGGCTTCGGATGCCGCCGACATCGTCTTGGAATCGATTCGTCGTATCCACCGCGGGGTTGCATAATCGTGCCGTCGGCTCGAACGTATGGGTTTGTTCTCGCGCTCTTTCGCCTAGCCGTCGGCCTCTTTTGGCTTTCGCATGGGATTGTGAAATTTACGCATCCCGAACTCTTCATGCCGCCGACCGGTATTTTTGGAACGGTCGTGACGAGCGGCCTCGCTGCAACGCACGGCATCTATCATAATTTTTTGGCGACGATCGTCGCGCCGAATCTCGGGATTTTTGCCGAGCTTGTTCGCCTCGGTGAAGTCGTGGCCGGTGCGCTGCTTGTCCTTGGGTTCTTTACGCGCCTCGGTGGCTTGATCGGCGTCTTTCTCGCACTGAATTATATCCTCGTGAAACATCATCTCGGCTCGGTGGACGGATGGTCCAGTTTAGACGGTGCGGCGTTGCTTATGAGCGCCGTCAATCTCGTTCTGCCGACCGGTCGTGTTTTTGGCATCGATTGGCTTCTTGCGCGTCTGCGCCGCGCCCCGGCGGTTGCGGTTGCGCCGAGCAGCCCGTCGGCCCCGGTGACTGCGGAGTTTGTCGAGGAAGCGCCATTGGCCGGGCCCACGGCTCCCCGCGATTAGGGAGCGCTCGCGGCTGAATTAGTGCGAGGTGGGGCTTGTCTCGGTGTGGTATAGTCGGGAGCGTTGCCGCGGAGAGATGGCCGAGCGGCTGAAGGCGGCGGTTTGCTAAACCGTTATACGGCGTGTAAACCCGTATCGAGGGTTCGAATCCCTGTTTGTCCGAAGCGACCGA
>JAJYCL010000037.1 GCA_021778415.1 bacterium
GACAAGGCCACTG
The DNA here is from genome assembly GCA_021778415.1 of bacterium. Lineage (GTDB taxonomy): Bacteria > Vulcanimicrobiota > Vulcanimicrobiia > Vulcanimicrobiales > Vulcanimicrobiaceae > JAJYCL01. The sequence continues at coordinate 14 of JAJYCL010000037.1, forward strand.
CCATGCTGAGCAGCGAGCGTCACGAAGCATGCGTTCCATCCGGTATTAAGGGGGACTCAAAGTGAAAACTGTGGTTTCGGTTTCGTTGGGAAGTAGTACCCGCGATCACCGTGCGGTTGTCGAGTTGTTGGGGCAGCAGTTTGCAATTTCGCGCATCGGTATGGATGGCAAACTGTCCGCCGCAATTGACAAGGTCAAAGAGCTCGACGGGCATGTTGACGCCATCGGACTCGGCGGAATCGACGTCTATCTCTACGCCGGCAGCAAGCGCTTTGCGTTGCGCGACGGTTTACGCTTGCTCGAGGCGGCAAAAATCACCCCGGTAGTGGACGGTAGCGGTTTAAAAAACACCTTGGAGCGCGAGGCGATCGCCTTCATGCAGAAATCGCTTGGCATCGATCTGCGAGGTCGCAAAGTGTTGATGGTCAGTGCGCTCGATCGATTCGGTATGGCCCAGGCATTCGTCGATGCGGGGGCCGATGTACTGTTCGGCGATTTCATTTTCGCTCTCGATCTCGATAAACCGGTACGTGGTCTTGCCGAGTTTGAAGAGCTTGCCGAAAAATATCTTCCCGATGCTTGCAAGTTGCCGTTTCAATTTTTTTATCCGACAGGCAAACGGCAAGAGCAGCCGCCCGAACCAAAATACCCCGCGTATTACGAAGAAGCCGAGATCATCGCCGGAGATTTTCATTTCCTGCGCCGCTTTATGCCCGATCGACTTGATGGGAAAATCGTCTTAACGAATACCGTCACGGCGCAAAATATCGACGAATTACGTACGCGCGGGGTCCGCACATTAATAACGACGACGCCCGATTTCGGCGGACGCTCGTTTGGGACGAACGTGGTCGAGGCGGCCCTTCTGGCGCTACTCGGAAAGCGTTGGGAGGATGTTACCTCCGATGACTATGCCCATATCATGGCAGAATTGAAGCTTCGCCCGCGCGTCGTCGATCTCGGATAGCTCGCCGGCCGATCGAGCTTCCCAGGGCCCGATTCTGCTGGGAGCCTCCTGAGAAATAGGTTGCGAGCCAGGCTTGGGGAGGGAGTAGTCCCGGCCTCCCGAAACTGCCGCCAGCGCTTTAGGCGCGTGCCGAACGGAGCATCGATTTGGAGGCTCCGGCGCCACTCGGTTTGCACACACCAGAGGGTACTGCGTTGAACGACAAAGAGACCGTCCTTACCGCCGCCGGCTTGCAAAAGCTCCAAGATGAGCTTGACGAGCTTAAAACGGTGCATCGTCGTGAGGTCAATGATCGCATTCGCCAAGCTAAAGAGTACGGCGATCTCAGCGAAAATGCCGAATACGAAGATGCAAAGCAAGAGCAGGCGTTTATTGAAGGTCGGATTCTCAAGCTTGAAGCGATGTTGCGCAATGCGCGCATCATCGACGAGTCTGCCTATGCGGCTGATGAAGTTCACCTTGGGTGCGTGGTAAAAGTCAAAGACGCGAAGACGGGCGAGGCACGCGAGTTTTCACTGGTCGGCTCGGCTGAAGCGGATCCGATTTCCGGACGCATCAGCAACGAGTCGCCGCTTGGGCGTGCGCTCTTAGGCCATAAAAAGGGCACCTTAGTCGATGTCGCGACGCCGCGTGGCATCATGCAATATAAAATTGAGGCGATCAACAATGGCAGTGCCCCGGCAAAGAAGGCCGTTAAGAAAGCTTCGTAGAGCGTCGCTGCAATGCACGACGATCTCGGAAAATCCGAAGCTGCTTTAGTTGCGGCTAGACGCGAAAATCTCGCTGCTCTGCGTTCGCGTAGCGGCGATCCTTTCGCGCAAACGCGCTATCCCGTCGATACGCATACGCATGAATTGCTCGCCGAGTACGAGATTCTTGCGCCTGAGGAAAAAGCGGAAAGCAAACGCTGGCATCTCGCCGGACGCTTGATGTCGAAGCGGAAGATGGGCAAGACGATTTTTGCCGATCTCCACGATCGAACGGGCAAGATGCAGCTTTATGTCCGTAAAGATGAAATCGGCGAAGACCGCTTTGCCGATTTTAATGATATGGACCGCGGCGATATCGTTGGTGTTCATGGCTTCGTTTTTCGTTCGAAGCTCGGCGAACTCACGTTACATGTTCTTGATTTCGTCGTCCTCGGAAAAGCGTTGGCCCCGTTGCCGGATAAATGGCATGGCCTGCAAGATGTCGAGAAGCGTTATCGTCAGCGTTATGTTGATTTGATCGTGAACGACGATGTTCGCGACACGATGATTTTACGGAGTCGGATCATTTCCGGCATGCGTCGCTTCATCGATGCGCAGGGGTTTTATGAAGTTGAGACACCGACGCTCTTGCATGTTGCCGGCGGAGCCGCCGCCAGACCATTCCTCACACATGTCAATGCGCTCGATGAACAACTGCAATTGCGCATCGCAACAGAGCTAAACCTTAAACGATTGATCGTCGGTGGAATGGAACGCGTCTATGAGATCGGGCGCATCTTCCGCAACGAAGGAATCGATACGACGCATAATCCTGAGTTCACGATGCTTGAGCTTTATTGTGCGTATTGGGATGTTCACGATATGCTGGCTTTTAACGAAGCCTTGATGGAGCATCTTGCGCTTGAAATTGCCGGTGGATCAACGGATCTTACCGTTGGAGATCGCACGATTTCATTCGCCCGGCCATTTGCTCGCATCGGATATCTCGATGGCATTGCGCAGTATAGCGACGGGAAGTACACCCGGCAGCGATTGCTCGATCCTGATGGAGCCGCTGCCATCTTGCGTGAGTTGGGGCTGCCCGATTCGCCGACCCATGGCCATGCGTTAGATAAAATTTTCGAACACGTTCTTGAACCGCATCTCATACAGCCAACCTTCGTGATGGATTATCCCGTTCTGATCTCGCCGCTTGCCAAGAAGAAGAACGGCGATCCGGAGTTAGTCGATCGCTATGAACTCTTCGCGAATTGCATGGAGCTTTCCAATGCGTTCACCGAGCTCAACGATCCCGACGATCAACGGGCACGCTTTGAAGCGCAAATTGCCGAACGAGCGAAAGGCGATGCCGAGATTCCCGAACCGGATTGGGATTTCGTCCATGCCTTGGAATACGGCATGCCGCCGACGGCAGGCATTGGTATCGGTATCGATCGCTTGGTCATGCTTTTAACGAACCAAAGCTCGATTCGTGATGTCTTGCTCTTCCCGTTACAGCGCTCCCACGGCTAGGGAACCTTAAATTTCCCTTATCGCTGCAACCTACGAAAAGTAAGTAGTGTTCTGGACTCTTGCCCCCCCGTAATGCGAGGGAGAAGGAGTCACAAGAGTATGGATTTGACCACATCGTACCCGAGCAGCGTTCATGAGAAATTTCACGGCTTAGTGCAAATTAAGCGGACCATCGATAAGGGCGTTGCGCTTGCGCACGGCAATATCGGCGAGTATCACTACAACTGCCCGATGGATCAGGCAGTGTTTGGATTCTTGGGCATTGATCACGAAGCGTTGCTCAACGAAATCAAGACGAAGAGCCGCGCCGAGGCGGATGCCTATGCCGCAACCTTTATCGCAAAGAAGACCCCGGCTGAAATTGAAGCCTGGAATCATGAGTACGTTGCGCACAAGCCGGAAGGCGAATCGCTCACCTATTTCATTGGGTTGCGTAACGAAATCGCCCCCGATCGCACCGACGTCGTGACCTGGGCCGATTTGCTGGATCTCGACGAAAAGCGGGAAGTTCCCGTTCGCGTCGCTGCATAACGCCACCATCCCGGTAGCACTTGAGAGCCTCGGCATGAGCCGAGGTTCTTTTCTTTGAATAACGCCGAGATGCCAACGGTTCGGATGATCGTCGAGTACGACGGAACGGCTTTTTATGGGATGCAATGGCAACCGAATGTGCGGACGGTCGGTGGTACATTGGAGACGTTGCTTTCGCAGATGTTCGATGAGCCCATTAAAATCACGTCTGCCGGGCGCACCGATACCGGCGTGCATGCAAGCGGGCAAGTCGTCTCGTTCACGCCGACGCGCGAGAACTTTCCTTGGGATCGCTTGCGCATAGCGTTAAATTCGCGTTTGCCGAGTGACCTTTCGATTCGCCATACGGAGGTCGTCGACGGAGTTTTTTCCGCCAGATTTTCGGCATTGGAACGCACCTATGTCTATGCGCTTTATCACGGACGTGCCACCTCGGCATTGCTTGCGCGTTATGCGGCCCATGTGTGGCGCGATTGCGATTGGGCGCGTTTTAACGATGGCGCACAGTTTCTGCTTGGCGAACACGATTTTCGATCGTTTTGCGGCATGCTGCCGGAAAGCGGTCCGACGATTCGCACGTTGCGCGAATTGCGCTTGGAATCTTTCGGCATGGTCAAACGCATCGTGATTCGCGCCGATGGATTTTTGCATCGCATGGTGCGCACGATGGTTGGAACGCTCATTGAATGTGCCGACGGCCGTCGCGATCCCGCATCGTTATCCGATGTCTTGAAAGCAAGAGACCGCAAGCAGGCCGGTTTAACGGCGCCTGCTTGCGGTCTGTATCTCGCCGGCGTTCGATACGCAGACGGCTTTGATTCGTTTAGCGAACCTCCGGTCTTTGCCTTAGCAGCCGACCTTGCAGTCCATCACAACGATATGCGTTGATTCCGTAATGGTCGCGCCGTTAACGCTCTCCGTTCGATTGTAATCGGCATCGTATTCCCCCTGGCCGAATGGCGATAGCGGCATTTCTAAAGCGGGGACTATCGGCATAGGTTCCCAAGGAACTCCGGTCACCAGTGCGAGTTCATCGACGTGCATTGCGATGAGGCTGCCGAAACCCACGGCACCTTGCCCGCTATGGCCTGCACAGGTAATGGTTTCCATTGGCGGATTGAAATTGGGAGCCACCTCGAAGTACAACGCCGACGGGGTTTTTGAACCGGTCAGAAAGAGCGACATCGATCCATTGGTCGTTTGCGTCACCGTTGCGACATATTCGTTGTGCTCGCCACAGGTTCCATTGGTTAAAACTCCACTCTCGAACACGACCGTGCCAGTTCCTTTTGCACTCAGGTTGGTCGACTTTTTCTTCGGCTTAATGTTCACGGGTTTAGGAGTCGGGGTAGCGTGAACGTAGGGATTGACGGTAGGCTTCGGCGTCGGTTTCGCCGGAGTTTTCATTTTTCCGATTTTTCCGGAAACATTTTGCAGCGGGATGTCTGCGCTAAACACATCGTGAAAGTGGCCGCCGTGGTTGTCGACGGCATCGATGGTCGTATCCCACTGGACGCGATACCCGCTTTTCTTCTGTTTCTTCGCTTTGCACGCCACTGGTACGGCGATGCGTACGGTGAAGGAATTTTCGGCGAGCTTTGCCGCCTTTTTCGGATCCATATGTTTGACGAGAATTTCGTAGGTCGCCGGGTCCAACATGGCACTTCCGCCGATGATCGACGAAGTGAAATGCATAGCGTGGGAAAAATAGATCGGATCGACGTTGGGTTTTCCGCCGTCTTTGGGATCCTTAGTGTAAATAAATTTCCCTTTGTATTCCTTTTTGCAATATTTTACGCTTACGGTGCCAACGCCGTTCTTGTCATATTTGTGGTAGGGGTCGCCTTGGACTTTAGCGCCGATGGCTTTGAAGAACGCTTTTGCCCGAAGAAAATTCGAACTACATGAGCCATCGGGTTCCTTGACACAGGTGACCGGTTTGGCTGTGGGCTTCGGGGATGGCGTAGGCTTTGGTTTCGGCGTAGGAGTCGCTTTTGGCGTGCCCGTTGCCTTCGGCTTTGGCGTCGGACTCGGTTTTGGGGTCTTCGGAGGCGTCCAAAAATAGAAGCCGTCGATCTGGGTGATTTTGCTGTTGGTGATGAGTGTTTCCGATGCCTTACGCTGACTGTGGATAGAAGAAGTCGGTGAGGGACTCGGCGTGGGGCTGGCCGAGCGTGCTGAATGGCTGGAAAGAGCCAGGAGGAGCGCACAAAACACGAGTGCGCTGGCAATCGTCTTTATCATGAGCGCCAAGATTAGACTTAAGTCGCAGAGTAGCCTTGTTCCATCGCGGGCTAAGTCGCTTGACGCGGCTGCCTTGGGGGCGATACAATCCGGGGGTTGTCGCGGGCCCACGCCCGTGGCTGTCTTTACTACGAGAAAGAACCTTCATGCGCACGTACCAACAGAAAACCGAAGATGCCACGCACGACTGGTACATCATTGATGCTGCCGGCCAGCGCCTCGGTACGCTCGCCGTTCGAATCGCGCAAGCGCTTTCGGGCAAGAAGAAGCCCACCTGGACGCCGCATACCGATGCCGGCGATCACGTTGTCGTGATCAATGCCGAGAAGATCGAGCTTGGCGGCCGCAAGTGGGATCAAAAAGTCTATCATCGCCATTCCGGTTTCCCGGGTGGCCTCCATACGCAAACTGCGAAGGAGATCCACGAAAAACATCCGACGCGTCTCGTCGAAATGGCCGTTCGTGGAATGTTGCCGACAAATAAAATGCGCGACGTGCAATTGACGCGTCTGCGTGTCTACGAGGGAACCGAACATCCGCACGCTGGGCAAACGCCCAAGACGCTTGCGTAGGAGTTAGAGTGAGCGAAGTTATTCAGGCTACCGGTCGTCGCAAACGCGCCATTGCGCGCGTTCGTTTGAGCGTCGGACAAGGCGTCATCAAAATCAACAACAAGCCGTACGACGAGTATTTTCCGCGTAAGGCTCATCAGCAGTTCGTACTTGCAGCACTCGATGCGACGCAGTCGCTCGCCCGTTTCGATATTACGATCAAAACGGAAGGTGGCGGCCAGACCGGACAAGCTGGGGCAGTCCGTCATGGAATCGCCCGTGCCTTGTTGGCACTCGATGTCACCATGAAAGAAACTCTGCGCAAGAATGGTTACCTCACGCGCGACCCGCGTGAGAAAGAATCGAAGAAGTACGGTCGCAAACGCGCCCGCAAACGCTTCCAATTCAGCAAGCGCTAATCACGAAAGGGCCGCCCTCGGGCGGCTCCTTTTTCTTTCTCACCCGCGGCATCCTTATTGCCGCGGGAATTTTCGTTTCCGTCTGGCGCCCTTCACCTGCGTGGATTGAAACGCACTATGCAAATGGTGGGTACGCCGTGTGGCAGCATCTCGCATCGTCGCTCACGCTTCGCGTGCCATTTGCCGTCGGCGATCTCTTTGCCGTCGCCGGATTTCTTGCCATTGTTGTGATGGTCGTGCGTTGCTGGCGTCGTCGAGCGTGGTTGCGTATGGTCGGGAATCTCGCTATGTCGGCGTCAATCATCGCGCTGTGGTTTTCCGCTTCATGGGGCTGGAACTACGACCGAGCACCGCTACAAACGCGCGTTGCCTATGATGCCGCTCGAGTCACGGTGACGACGATGGCCGCGTTGCGACGAGAAGTGATGGCTCATATGAACGCACTGGCACCGATTGCGCACGCTGCTCCATCGCAGGATACCGATCTTTCTGCGCTCGAGACGGCGTGGTTGCCGATCGTGCAACGCTTAGGCGATACCTGGACCCCGCAGGTTGGAGCAAGTAAGGCATCGATCACCGGACCGTTCTTGGCGGCGACGGGAACGGGCGGATACATCGATCCGTTTACGCTCGAAGTTCAACTCTCGCCCGATGAATTGTGGTTTGAAAAGCCGTTCGATCTCGCTCATGAGTGGACGCACGTTGCGGCGTTTGCGCGCGAAGATGAAGCGAATTACGTCGCTGCGATCACCTGCATCCGCTCGCCGAATCCGGTTATTGCCTATTCGGGCTGGTTCGAACTCTTTCTGTATTTGCCGCCTCGCAAGCACTATGTTCACGCCGATTTTGCGCCGCAGGTATGGGCTGATTTTCAAGCATTACGGGCGAGAAACGCAAAACACGTCAATCTCACGCTGGCGCGGTTTTCGTGGACCACCTATAACGCCTACTTGAAAACGAATCATATCGCCGCCGGGATTGCGAATTATAATGCCGTTACCAACCTTATGCTTGCCATCCCACGAGATGCGCGCGGTTTGCCTCTCCGTAAAACATCATCGTCCTGACATCTTGCGCTCATCTGCCTGTAACATAGCATTGCTAGCATGAGGGCATGTTTGATGTAGCGACGTCACTTCGGCCGGGTCTGCGGAGCGCAGACGCGGCTTTGGATACTTCGAGCAGATCTCTTGCTCACACCAATGCAGGCGATACCGATGCATTGAATCGAGCGATGTCGGCCAGCGCGCAAGCAGCACTCTTTAGTGAAGTGCTTATGAACGCCGTGCATGCGAGATTCAGCGAAATTAAAGCGGCGGCGAAATGAGCTTCCCGCTCTTGCAATCGGCTGCAGCCGGAATGGATGCGCAGCGTAGCGTCTTGGATATCGATGCTCGCAACGTCGCTGCGGCAACCGCGGCTGGCCCCAAAGGAGCATTTACACGCCTCATTCCGCACGTCATCGTGATCGACAACGATGGTATTCCCGAAGCGCATTTTCGAGGCGTAACGCACCAGGCGAGTGCGGATGCCGATGGAATGACGGAGATGGTCGCCGTGATGAATGCATCGCGAGCGTACGAAGCGGATGCCTCACTGTTCGGCGTCGGCAAACAATTGATCGAGCGTACCATCGCGATGGGGCAATTATGATGATCGTCCCATTGCTACCGGATGAAGCCGCGCCGCTGCCCCAGGAATCGTCGAAATCCTCTGCCTCGGTTTTCGGACGGGTACTCGATGAACTCGGTGCGACGCTTCGACGGGCGCAAGCCAGCGAAGATGCCTTTGCCGGCGGAAGCGGTTCGTTACGAGCGGCGATTTATGATCGAGCGCAGGCCGACATCACGGTTACTGTAGCGGTGGCTGCCGTGAGCCGCACGGTGCAATCGTTGCAGGCGATTCTGCAAATGCAAATCTAACAATGCTTTCGCGCGTGCAATCTCGCTGGGCTCATCTTTCCCAACGGCATCGAGTTTTCGTGGTGATCGGCGTTCCGTTTGTGATTGCTCTGCTCTCGGTATTGGTTGCCATCGTGCATCCGGCTCGAACGTCGCTCTTTGCCCGCGCCCTCTCCTCCTCACAAATAAGCGAGGTGCAAACGGCACTAGCTGGGTGGAACATTCCGTTTACCCCGGTCGATGGAAACATTAGTGTGAATGCGGCGGATCGCAATACGCTGCTTTTACGTTTGTCACTTGCAGGTTTGCCGAGAAAGACGGTTGAGGATAGTCATGATGCCCTCTCGCACATTAGTGCGTTAACGCCGGAATCGGTGATCGATGCCCAAACGCGCAATGGGCTAGCCGGTGATATCGAGCTTGCGTTGCGCGGCATCGATGGTATCGACGATTCGCAAGTGATTATTGCTCCAGCTCAGCGCAGTGAATTTGCCGATGAACTCGGCGCGCAAGCCAGTGCTTCCGTGCGCGTTCACCTGCAAGCCGGCGCTTCGCTCTCACGCGCAAAAAGAGACGGCATCAAACGGTTTGTTGCGGCGGCGGTTCCCGGATTGCACGCCGCACGGGTAACTATTCTTGGCGATACAGGAGCCGTTGAACCCTCATCCGACGCTGCGTCGCAAATCGCTCGTGAGGCACAATCGGCGTTGGATGCGGTGCTCGGCCCAGGAGTGACGATCGTCCGCGTTCATGAAACGAGGGATTACGAGAGCGTTCTTCACACTGATGTTCAACGATCACCCCTTGGGACTGTCAACTCGACGACGAGTGTTGAGCGTTTTTCCGGCGCGGGGAAAACGTATGATAAGCAAAGCATTGCGCAGGAGCACGGAACGCGAACGCAACGCACCGATGTTCGTCATATGCCCGGAGGAGTGGCACGGCTATCGGTGGCCGTCGCCGTTGATGCTGCGCAGCATTTCGATTTGGCGGCTATTCGCGCAATCGTTGCTGCAAGCGTCGGTATCGATACGAAGCGTGGCGATGTCGTTGTTGTTACTGCTCTTCCATTTGCTCGCGTTGCCTCGCAAAAACGTGATTCTTGGTGGCTTGCCTACGGCGCATTGGTGCCTCTCTTGCCCGCGCTGGCAATTGCGTTCGCAATCGTGCTTTCGGTGCGCATGCTCCTGGGCCCGGTAATGCACGTCGTTCGGCGATGGAGCGATCAAACGTTCATCGCAAAAACACAGGATGCGATCGTCGGTCATAGCCCGGATCATGTGAAAGATGTGTTGCGCGATGAGCCCGTGCATGCCGCCGCCGCAATACTCAGTGCTCTGCCGACTGCGACGGCCGCTGCCGTTCTCGATCTTTATCCCGATTCCGAACGACGTGCAATTCTCTTGCGCATGCAACGCGAACAATCGCCGCTCATTCCTGACGCCGAGGAGTATATCGCTCATGCGTGAGAGTCGCTTCATACCGCTTGTCGAGTATCTGCGCCCCAAACCTGGAGAGCAGAATTCACCCGACGAATCGCCGCTACCGCAATACAGCGCCGAGCCACCAGTGGATGATCTGCGCGTGGGTGCCGCGGCGCGACGATTTTACGCGCGTATGGAAGATGCGCTCCATGCTGCGCTTCCTGCGCTGCTTGCCGATTGCGTGCATACCATACTCGGTCGGGAACTTCGTTTCGATCCTGCGGATTTTCGGTCCGTCGTTACTCGACTTATCGAATCGCTTCGCGATGAAGAACCCATTCGTTGTCGCGTCCATCCTTCGCGCATCGAAGAGTTGGCCTGTGATCTCCCGCTGCTCGGTGATCCCAGCCTCGGCTACGATGATTGCGTGTTTGAAGTGCGCAGCGGTTCTTTTGATGCTCGCTTGTCGACGCGCATCGATGCGCTCATCGCTCGCGCAGGCAATGCATGAGAGCCATCGGAGAAGTCTGCGGCGTTCGCGACGGGCTCGCACTCATAAAAATTCCGCGGGCCCGCGTCGGCGATGGTCTCTGGATCTGCAGCGATCATGGGCGAGTTGCCGCGAACATCGTCGCGTTCGATCACGAGACTGCGCTTGCGGCTCCGTGCGGCAGTCTGCATGGTTTACGGCGAGGCGACGCGGTTGTGCTCGATGCTGCGAGCCTCGATGTCATTGTCGGTACTGCGCTTTTGGGACGCGTTGTGAACGCAAACGGTGAACCCCTCGATGGCGGGTCGCTGCCGGTAGGATGTACGGCTCGCCTCCACACGCACGTTCCCGAGACGTATCGGCGCGTCGCAATGTCGCGGGTCTGCGCAACCGGCGTGCGCGCGATCGATGCCTGTCTTACGCTCGCTCGAGGCGCACGTATCGGACTTTTCGGAGCTCCTGGTGCAGGCAAATCGACGTTATTGCAGATGCTTGCGCGCGGGGTTGTCGCCGATGTCGTGATTGTGGCGGCAATCGGGGAGCGTGGTCGTGAAGCCGCGGAGTGGGCACGCTGCGTCGACGAACGCACCACGGTCATCATCGAGACGAGCGATGCTGCGGCCGGCAGTCGCCTTCGCGCGGCCTGGTATGCCATCACTCACGCGGCCGCTCTGTGCCGACGTGGGCTTCACGTCGTCCTCGTCTTGGACAGCTTAGCCCGCGTCGCATCGGCGCAGCGAGAGCTGGGAGTGGCGATGGGCGAGCCGGTTGGGCGGGGTGGCTACCCGGCTTCGGTTGTGCCGACGCTTGCTCGCCTTCTCGAAGTGGCCGGAAACTTTGACGACGGGAGCATAACCTTGATCGCCACCGTGCTCTCCGACGGCGATGATCGGGATCCGATATCGGAGGCGGCCCGGTCGCTGTTGGATGGGCACATCACTCTCAGCTCGCGCCTCGCCCAGGCCGGGCAGTTCCCGGCCATCGATATTCTGGCGTCCGTGAGCCGAACCATGGGGGCCGTCGCGTCGGTCGAGCATCGCGAGGCGGCGGCGCGGCTTCGCAAGGCGCTTTCGTTGGTCGAGAAATATGCCGATGCCCGGGCCCTGGGCATCCCGATTGTGGATCTCGACGCGCAGCGGGCCGAAGCGGCGAAGGCGGCGATCGGAGAGTTCTTGTGCCAGCGCGAGTCCGGCGTTCCGTGGCCGCAGACCCTAGCGGAATTGGCGGCAATAGCCGATACTTTGGAGTGACGTATGGAGTTGTTTAATGAGATCGCCGCCGTTGTGGCGAGGATCGCGCAAATCACCGGGCAGAATCCGCCGGCGGCCTCGGGGCCGACTGGGGATTTTGCTGCGATGGTGAAGGCGACGCTCGCGGCAAACGACGGCTATGGGGATCCCACTATCAACGGTCTCGATCCGGCCTCCGAAACTAAACGTGGGCCGGCACCCATTCCGCCCGCGGAAATTAGTCGCTTGGTATCGACCAATGCATCGGCCTATGGGGTCGATCCGAATCTCGTGAAGGCAATTATTGCCAATGAATCGGGCTTTAACGCGAATGCGACCTCGCAAGTCGGCGCCCAAGGGTTAATGCAACTGATGCCGTCGACTGCCGCCGGTTTAGGGGTTGGAAACGCCTATGACCCGGCACAAAATGTCGCCGGCGGTACGAAGTATCTTCGCGGACTTCTCGATCGTTTTGGCGGGAACGTTCGCTTGGCCGTTGCCGCATATAATGCCGGCCCGGGTGCCGTGCAAAAATACGGCGGCGTTCCCCCGTATGCCGAGACGCAAAACTACGTGCAAAACGTTTTATCGAGTTACGACAAGTACCGCTCGTCCCCGTAATGTTTTTGCGCGTGTAACATCGCGCTCATATCGCGTTCACATCGGCTCGTTATGCTTATTGGCATGACGACAACACAACAGCTCTCGATGAGCGTCCTCACTGCACCGATTGCGCAGATCGATCGTCGAACGCTTTCGCAAGCGTGGTATTCCGCGCTACAATTCGCGCGTCCGCAACGGTATTCGGCAACGCCGTCGGATGCACAGCGGCACAATTTCTCTGCGCGACCGATGCAACAACTCCAAGCTCATGGTGATGAAGGGCGTCCGGTTGTGCCCGCGCAACTCCGGGAAATCTCGCGCCGTGATGCGGTGACTCAGGGAACGCCGTCTCCCGATCGTCGCGCAGCGCGTTCATCGCTTGCTCGGCGGATCGAACGGCAATTTTTGCATCCCGGCAAACGACCGACATCGGCAACATTGCGATTCGCCGATGGATCGCGTTGCCGGGTGAGCCTCTTGCAGCGCGATGGCATCGTTCATTTGATCGTCGTGACGCCGGTAAGGCATGCGTGCGCATTGCGTGAAGCGCTCGATCAAGCACGTTTTGCCCTCGCGCGCTCCGGTGTACGGATCGCGTGCGAAGTGCGCGAGAGCGAGATGAACGATGTCGATTGATCCGGGAATTGCATCGAGTCTTTCAGCGATTGCGTCGCGTGAACGCGATCTGCGAGCGGCCTTTATTCCTGGTGCCGTGCCTGAAAATAACGATGTTTTTCGGCCCGCGCGTGATGTTCGCGATCTCGATGCGACGAGCGCAAGCGCGCCCGCAGGCGCCTATTTCGTTCGTCGCTCCGATGACGGACAACGCGTCTATTCACGGGATGGCAAAATCGATGTACGGGCGGATAACGTCGTCGATGAGCGTGGCTTCGCCGTTCTCGGGATGATTGGCGGAAGCAACGAGTGCGTACCCTTGCGTGTCGATCCTGTCGATGCAGCCCTCGGTCGCGTTCATAATCTTCGCATCGATGCGAATGGCGATGTGCGATATGATCGCGAGCTCATTGAACCACGGACGGGCGAGAAGATTCACCAGCCCATTCTCGTTGGGCGTGTCGCGCTCGCGCGTTTTCCGGCCGGAACGATTTTGCACGCAACCGATGCCAATCACGGCGTTGCTCCGAGCGGCGTTTTGCCGCATATCGGATCTGCCGGAGATGGCACCTTTGCGCCACTTGCATGCGCGCAGCGTCTTGGTTCATCGATTGATATCGATCGCGGTCTCGAACGCTTGCAAGATGCCTATCTTGCGCTTGACGCATTGCAAGCTGCGCATAAGGCGAGTGGTTCCATTGCGAAAACGACAATGGGGCTGATCACATGAACGTGCTAACGTTCGAGTCTCGCGGGGTGCGCGAGGGCGGCCGTACTATTCGCTCCGCACGCTTTCAAACGCGCGCTCATCTGCCGCTTCCGGCGGCAACGCTCGTAGCAAATGGCGTGCGCGAAAAACTTGCCGAGCTCTTGCATACGGAGGTCCTTCTTCGCTTGGGGGAGCCATGCGTTCCGTCGATGCAGGCGTGGCCGGCATTGCTTGCAGATGCACTGCTGCTCTGGGTTCGCGGTTCTCATGGAGAAGCGGTGTTGATCTTACGCGGTCGGGATGCTCGATCGTGGATTGGCGCGACCTTTGGTGGCGATATCGCAGTCTCCGATGCCGTATCGCCGCTGGAAACGCGTGTTCTGGAACGTCTCCTGGTGATGCTCGCCGACACGCTCGCACCGATTGTCGGTCCCCGCTACACGACGCACCTGCTCCAAGCGACGGGGACCGAGCGGTATGCTGCATACTTCGAATTGCTTGTGCAAGCGCCGATGGAGGCCGCGATCGGCGTTGCGATTCCGCGCGATCCGCTGCCACCGGTCGTCGGCTGCCTGCAGGCTTCGGCGTTGGATGCCGTCGAGCTTGAGGTGGTTGCCGAGTTGCGCTGTCGGGATCGGTCCGCCGGGGAACTGAGCTCCTTGGCGGTCGGCGATGTTCTCGGCATCCAAGATTTGACGGCCTCCGTGAAAACGCAGGGCACCGTGCTCGGGCACGGCGAATGCGGTATTTCGGCGGGCCGCTTTGCGGTGAACTGCATGTTTGGCTCCGACGGGCCTCAATGAGAGAGTGGATAAACGTACGATGGCAATCGATGTGAAAAAGAACGGAACGGATGCCGCCAAAATGGACGTGCTTCTTTCCGTGCCGCTCCAAGTGACCGCCGAGTTAGGACGCTGCAAGATTTCCGTCGCCGATGTACTCAAATTGGGTGCCGGCTCGATTATCGAACTGGATCGCATGGCTGGCGGCCCGGTCGATATTTTTGTCAATAATAAACTGCTGGCTCGTGGCGAAGTCGTTGCCGTCGATGAGAATTTCGGCGTCCGCGTCACGGAAGTGTTGCAGCGCGCTCAATAGGTCGGACATCGGCCGGAAATGTTTTTGTAACGCGCCGGAAATCCGGCGCGTTTATCATTGGTGCATGGACGCACTCTTGCACATTGCTACGCGTGCTAACGCAACGCTGCCTCTTGACGTTCTCACCGCCCTAACGATCTTGGCGATCGCTCCGCTCATCCTCGTGATGTGTACGTCGTTCGTGCGCATCATCGTGGTGCTATCGTTGGTACGCTCGGCTCTTGGAACGTCGGCGTTACCTCCGAATACGCTGCTAACTGGATTGGCACTGGTGCTTACCGTCGTTGTGATGGGACCGACGTTTGCGCGCATCAATCATGATGCGTTGATTCCGTACAGTCACGGCAAGCTCAGCGCATCGGCGTTTCTTGCTCACGCTGCCGAGCCGATGCGTGAGTTCATGATGCGGCAGATTCACCACGATGATCTTACGCTTTTTGAGCATCTTGCCCATCGGCACGATACGCGACTTCGCGACATTCCGCCGACGGTCGTCCTGCCGGCCTATGTCGTCGGCGAATTGCGTAGCGCATTTGCCATCGGGTTTGCCTTGTATTTGCCGTTTGTCGTCATCGATATGTCGGTGGCGGCGATCGTCATGGGCTTGGGCATGATGATGTTAAGTCCATCGGTCCTCTCGCTGCCCGTCAAATTGCTGCTCTTCGTGATGGTGAACGGATGGGCTCTGGTGTGCGGCGGCGTCGCTGCGAGTTTTCGGTAAGCGCCCACGTTTCGAGGCCCTCGGCTAACCTGCAATCGCGTCAACGACGTGCGGTTCGATCGGAAGCGTCGAATCCGTGTACCCTTTGAGAATTGCTTCTTGTGATGAGGTATCTGGTGCGTGTTTGAGCATATGATTCATGCCTTGCACGATGAGGAGCGTGGCCGACGGATCGGCGTGTTTCAGCAAGTGTGCATCGGTTATGCTGACTTGTATATCGGCAGTCCCTTGCACGATGGTCGCGGGTATGGTGAGCTTGGCCATTTCTGCTGCGGGATCGTAGGCAAACCATGAGATCAGATACGGCTGGATCGACGGTCGGAACAGCGATGCTAATTCCACCGGCGGATTCGGTACCGTATGGCCGTGCGAGAGTTGCGTCATCGTCGCATCGGCTTGTGCGTACAAGGCCGCCGGAAGTTTGGGTTTGAGCTGCTCGCGCAGGACCACCGGAGCAGGCCTGCCTGCACCTTCGAGGCTCACGTACGCGCTCGCCGGCGCGCGCTGGACCGCGATCATTCCGACGAGCGAGCCTTCGCTGTGCCCAGCTACGACGATCTTCGAAAATCGCTTGTCGGCTGCAAGCATGTGCACCCATGCCGCCGCGTCATCGACGTACATGTCAAAGCGGAGATCGACCTCCGACGGACCCGCTGCCCGGCTGGCAGCTATGCCACGCTTATCGTACCGTACGCTCGCGATGCCGCGTGCGGCAAGCGCTGCGGCCAACAACGCATACGAATTGGGTTGAATGACTCCGCTGTTGCCGTTACGATCGGTTGGTCCGGATCCGGCAATAATCAACACAACCGGAGCGGGAAGTTTGCTGGGTAGTGTGAGCGTGCCGTATAGTGAGCCCGTCGCCGTCTTGAGTGTGATCTCCGAATCTGCGGCAAGGGCAATGCCCGAAAGCGATGCGGCGAGAATGGTGCCGCCGGCGGTGGTGAGGAAGGTCGTGCGTTTCATTGGAATTCTCCTATGAGCCATTCGGCCCAAATCCCTCGATTTTTTTGTAGAGTACGAACGAGTAGACGATTGGCACAACGGCAACGATGGCGATGATGCCTATGAAAATGAGTTGATTGAAACCGAGGATGCCATCGACGATTAATGCGAGGCCGCCCAGGGCAAACGTCCAGCCGGCCAGGCGGTGAGTTCTACTCCACACCTCATCGCTGGCAAGCGTCCACGGCGTGCGCACGCCGATGAAGAAGTTCTTGCGCAGCTTCGACATGTAGTTGCCGATAAAAACGAGTAGAACGCCAACGAGTGCCGGAACAATCGTTTGTATGCGAATCGCGGCACCGATGGCTGCTTGCAGAATGACGATATGCAGCGCGAGGAAAATCGCAAGTATGCCGACGACGACCAGATTGAAGGCGCCGATCGATTCACCGAGACTGAACTGTTTCGGTGAAATCCTCGGCAAGATCGGTAGCAAGCACCACGTGAACGCCATCACCAGCGGCATCATCGCGACGCCCCAAAAGCGCGGCGTGTAGCCGTTGACGCGGCCGGCAGCATCCCAGTGCGAGGGCATGATTGGCGGAACGCGACCGTAGAAAAATGCCGAAACTCCGGCCGCAATGATGACGAGACATAATCCGATGATGAATGCTTGACGACGATTCATACGGTTGACTCCTTACCGCGTTCCGAGAAGGTCCAAGAGATATCTCGACACGTCTTCGAGGATCGAGGTATTTAATGAGTAGACGATGCTTTGACCGCGTCGCTCGGTTCGCACGAGATCGGCGGCTTTGAGAAGCGAAAGGTGATGCGACATCGAGGGGGCCGAAAACTCGAATTTCCGAGCTAATTCCCCAGCCGTCATCGACCCGCGTTGCAACAACCGGAGAACTCGGCGTCGACTGGGGTCGGCAAGAGCCTTGAATACCTCTTCTTGGCGCATATCTTTCGCTATGATATTTAGGCAATTATCTAAATAACCCTTCTCGAAGCCACTCGGCGATCCGGAGCGCTCGGACGCGGAGGCGGTGCTAGCTCGTTTCGCAAAGGGGATAGGACGATGCGAATCGATGAAGCGCTCGCGACGATGCGGCCCTTTTTCTCCTTTGAGTTCTTTCCACCGAAGGACGACGAAGGAGTGGCGGCCCTCTTTGCGACCGTGCAAACGCTGCTTCCATTGCGCCCGGCATTCGTCTCCATTACCTACGGTGCCGGCGGCTCCACTCGGGCGCGCACCCTGGATCTGGCGAAGCGTATCCAACGCGATCTTGGGCTGACCGTTCTTGCCCACGCGACGTGCGTCGGTGCATCGCGCGCCGAACTGCGCGGCCTATTCGATGATCTCGAACGCTCCGGAATTAAAAATGTGTTGGCATTGCGCGGCGATGCACCCAAAGCTGAAGCGCCGCAGACGACGCCTCCGGCCTTCGAGCACGCGACGGAACTCATCGCTTTCCTCAAGCGGAATTATTCGTTTTGCGTTGGCGCGGCGTGTTATCCCGAAGGGCATCTTGAATCACCAAGCATCCAAGAAGACCTTGTGCAGACGCGCGCCAAGGTTGATGCCGGAGCCGATTTTCTCATCTCGCAATTGTTTTTCGATAATGCTGCATACTTCGATTTTCTCGCAAGGGCGAAAAAAGCGCGCATTGGCGTGCCGATTATTCCCGGAATCATGCCGATCACGAATTACGCACAAATCGATCGCTTCACGAAAATGTGCGGGTCGTCGATCCCACCGAAACTGCGAGTAGAACTCGAAGCCCGTCGCGATGAACCGGATGCCGTTTCCGCATTGGGAGTCGCCTACGCCACCTTGCAATGCACCGAACTTCTCGCCCATGCTGCACCCGGCGTTCATTTTTATACCCTTAACCGTTCCCCATCGACGCGCGCGATTCTCTCGGCACTGCTCGCCGCATCCGCGTGGCGCCCATTTCGCGATGTAACGCCCAGGTAACACTCTTGCCATACGGCGGAAACATTCGCTGCGTACACTCTGCAGCATGGATGGATTTTCCGCATTACTTCATGAAGCACTGATCACAACGGCGATTCTCGCGTTACCGGTTCTCATCATAGCGGCGACCGTCGGGACGCTGGTGGCAGTTCTTCAAGCGGCGACGCAAATACAGGAGCAGACGCTTACACTCCTACCGAAAATAGTATGTGTCGGCGCATTGTGGGGCATGTT
>JAJYCL010000011.1 GCA_021778415.1 bacterium
TGCTGAGGAGCGATGCGAAGCATTGCGTCTCGAAGCATCATCCGAACGGAGCACGCGAAGCGTGCAACAGTGCTCGCGGCCCTTCGAGACGCGCACTTCGTGCGCTCCTCAGGGTGACGAGCCCCTGTCATGCTGAGGAGCGATGCAAAGCATCGCGTCTCGAAGCATCATCCGAACGGAGCACGCGAAGCGTGCAACAGTAGCCGCCCTTCGAGACGCGCACTGCGTGCGCTCCTCAGGGTGACGAACCCCTGTCATGCTGAGGAGCGATGCGAAGCATCGCGTCTCGAAGCATCCGCCCTTCGAGACGCGCACTTTGTGCGCTCCTCAGGGTGACACGAGGGGACGCCACGGCCCTTCGAGACGCGCACTTCGTGCGCTCCTCAGGGTGACACGAGGGGACGCCACGGCCCTTCGAGACGCGCACTTTGTGCGCTCCTCAGGGTGACAAAGCGCTGTCATGCTGAGGAGCGATGCGAAGCATCGCGTCTCGAAGCATCCGCCCTTCGAGACGCGCACTTTGTGCGCTCCTCAGGGTGACACGAGGGGACGCCGCGGCCCTTCGAGACGCGCACTTTGTGCGCTCCTCAGGGTGACGAGCCCCTGTCATGCTGGAGCGATGCGAAGTGGGTGTTAGGCGAATTCGGCGAGGGTGGCGGTGAAGAGATCTTCCTCCTCGGCTACGATGCGGGCGCGAATTGCGCGATCGACGCAGCGAAACTCGGAGCGAAAGCGTGTGAGATCTTCGGCGATGCGCTCGGCACTGGTCCACGTGTCAAGAAAATCTTCAACGTGCGTTGTCGTATCTTTTGCTTCGCGCGCAATATGTTCTCCGCGCTTCTTGAGCATATCGCCGCCTCGCATCACGCGCGGAAATAACCAGCCCTCTTCATGACGCATATGGGCAAGCGTCATGGGTGCAAAGCGAGCAAGAAAGGCCATGGCCTCATCGGGCGATGCGTCGGTTGCAGTGAAACCATCGAGCATTGCCAAGATATCGGCATGTTCAAGGCGATACTCGCACAGTGCGCGGCTCAATTCGTCGCGCAACGTCGTGCGTCCACGTCGAAGACGCGCCGGAAATGCGGTTCGCGCAAGAAATGTTTTGACGAGCGCTTCGATGCCGAGTCGATCGTCCGTCGTGAATCGAGCGTAGTCGGGGCTATCGATATCGAAGACGCCGGCAACCACACCGTCGAAGAGCAACGGGACGACGATTTCGGATTTTGATGCCGAGTCGCACGCGATGTGATCGGCGAAGGCATCGACATCGTCGACGACGATCGTCGATTTTTCTCGCACTGCCGCTCCGCAGACACCCTTTCCCTGGGGCAGTCGGGTGCATGCAGGCTTGCCGCAAAATGGGCCGAGCACTAAGCCATCGTCGGTTGAAAAATAGAAGCCGGCCCAATTGATGCGGTCCACTTCGGCGAAGACGAACGCGGCGAAATTCGCAGCGTTGGCAAGCAAATCGCTTTCACCCGAAAGCAGCCCGTCGAGTTGTCGAACGAGCATTGCATAGTCAAGCGGCTCTTCGCGCAGAAATGTCTTCATAGGACCTATAACGCAAACTCCCGGGAGAGGGATGCTCGTGGGCCGAACGTCATCTTCTGAGTTATCGCATGGAGCCTAGAGCCGAAAGACGTCCTGTCATGCCCATTCCTCGCGACCGCGTGCTGCTGCGGCAGGCGGCGTCGTTGCTTGGTGCCGATATCGCGCCCGCCGAGCTTTTCGAGCGGCTTATTGGCGTTTTGGCAACGGTGGTCGACGCATCGGTGGTGTTCATTGCATTGGATCATGGCGAGGGCAAGGTTGTCGTCGATTACCTCTACGATCACGGTTCCTACGCGCATGATACCGGCATCGAGGTGACGGTCGGAGCTCGATCACTTGAGGTCATGCGTACGGGGGAAACGATCTGGGGCAATCGTCGCGATGTCTGGGAACCGGCAGCCGGAGTCCCTCCGCTCCACCCGGATCGCCCGTGGACCGATGACACCGTCTCGGCAATCTTTGTTCCGCTCCGCACCGCAGGGCGAAGTGTGGGTTGTTTGTCCGTGCAGAGTACGCGTCCCGATGCGTACGATCCGGACGAAGTGGAATTGGTCGCGGCCATCGGACATTTTCTGGCCGTTGCCGTCGTGAATAGACGCATGTTCGAAGTGCTGGAAACGGCGGCAGATTGCGATCATCTCACGGGTCTTGCCACCCATTCAAAGATTGTTCGAGAAATCGATGCGGCAATTCCAAGCTCGACGTCGGTTCAGCCCCTTTCCGTCGTGCTCTTTAACGTCGTCAATTTTGCTGCATTTAATACCACCTACGGCTATGCGCAAGGCGATGTCATCTTAAAAACGATCGCCGATCGCCTTCGGGAACGCGCCGGTTCCGATGTGCTCATCGGACGTTTTGGCGGAGATGTTTTTGCCGCCGTTTTGCACGGCAAGCTACGGGCGCAAGTTGAAACGTGGGTCGATCGCATGACGAAAATCTTGCACGGGATCAGCTATGAATCGCGCAATAACGTGATTCCCATCGCCCTTGCGTGCGGGTACGCGTTGGCGCCATTCGATGCGGCAATGCGGGCCGATTTAGTTGCCTTAGCAACGCTACGCACGGGCCTATCGCGAAAGCGTGGAACGATTGCCGTCGGCGACGATGATGTCGATGCCTACACCCTGCACGGTCGATTCGATGGACTCCAGACCATTCTCGATTCTTTGCTTGAGCACGATCCGTTTTTACGGACGCATCTTTTTCACGTCAACGCGATGGCTAAGCACTGGGCCGAATATAATCTCGACCTTGGGGCCGATAACCTCGCGAAATTTTTGCAAGCGAGTCTGCTTCACGATGTCGGCAAACTCTTGGTTTCGGATCGCATCCTCGTTAAACCCGATAAGCTGACATCGGCCGAGTACCTCGCCGTTCAAGAACATGCGGCATACGGGCGAACGATCATCATGCAGTTCGAGGAGTATGCCGATGTTGCCGAGATTATCTCGCAGCACCACGAGCGCTGGGACGGTGCCGGATACCCGAATGGCCTTGCCAGCCACGCCATCCATCCGCTGGCGCGAGCCGTCTCGATTTTGGATGCCTTCTCGGCGATGACGCTCGATCGGCCGTACCATCGTGGGGTGTCGGAGAGCGAAGCCCTTGAGGAGATCGAGCGCTGCTCGGGGAGCCAATTCGACCCCGATTTCGCCGCTCGCTTCATTGCCTGGCGCCGGGCAGGCACCATCCCGTCAGCTCGATAATCCTCAGTCAACGCGCGCCCGTAGCTCAAATTTGGATAGAGCGAGGCACTCCTAAGGCCGAGGTTCCCCGTTCGAGTCGGGGCGGGCGCACTTAAGTCACTTGCATCTATGGGAGCCCTCGTGGTACCATCTTGGCCGGAACGGACCCCGGGTTCGTTTTTTTCATGCTGGGTATTGAGAAAATAACGTGGCTAAAAAAGAGAATCGCGTAATGGTTGTGATGGCGTGCACGGAGTGCAAACGTCGTAACTATAATACGCAAAAAAATAAGCAAAAAACGACCGACCGTCTCGAACTGTCGAAATATTGTCGGCATTGTCGTAAGCACATCGATCATAAAGAGACGAAGTAGCGGCGCCGGAGAGTCGGCCCGCCATAGGGCGGTAGCTCAATTGGTAGAGTCCTCGTCTCCAAAACGAGTTGTTGCAGGTTCGAGTCCTGTCCGCCCTGCCAAAGTTTTGGAATCTGGAGAATGTAGTTGGTGAACGAACGTAACAAGGGAGCAACGACGACGAACCGCCAAGTGGCGGCTGGTCGCGCACAAGATTTTGTGCGTGGTGTTTACACCGAGTTGCGCCGCGTGACGTGGCCGTCGCGCGAAGAATGGGTATCCGCTACTGCGCTGACGATTGCGCTCGTCATTGGTATCGGGCTATTTGTCTATGGTGCCGATCAGCTCTTCGGGTTCATTTTCTCGCTTCTCGGGCATGCGGGCTAATCTCGAGTGACGTCCGAAATGTCGCACGATCTGCCGACGCCCGACGTTCCCGTTGAGGGAGCCGAGACCAAAAAAGGCGACGTTCGTAAGAACTGGTTCGTCGTTCACACCTATTCCGGGTACGAGAATAAGGTAAAAGCCAATCTCGAACGCCGTATTCAATCGATGGGCATGCAGGATCGGATTTTCCGCGTCCTCGTCCCGATGGAAGACGAAGTCGAGTTCAAAGACGGCAAGCGCAAGGTGCTGGCGAAAAAAGTATTTCCCGGCTACGTCCTCGTCGAAATGGCGATGGATGATCAGTCGTGGTACGTCGTTCGCAATACGCAGGGTGTGACCGGCTTTGTCGGAAGCCCGGGCCCCGGCGAGAAGCCCGTGCCGTTGCAAGAAAAAGAAGTTAAGACGATTCTCAAACAAATGGGCATCGAAGCTCCGCGCTTGAAGATCGACTTTGCCAAGAACGACCGTGTTCGCGTTACCTCGGGACCGTTCTACGATTTCACCGGAATCGTCGACGACGTCCAAGCGGACAAAGAAAAGCTTCGTGCGCTTATCTCTATCTTCGGTCGCGAAACGCCGGTCGAATTGGAATTCTTCCAGGTAGAGAAAGTCTAAGAAGCACCGTCAACAAAGTTTCTCGCTCGGATAACCCCGGCCAAGCGAGATTTTGAGGGGTAGGAACGCGACGATGCGTTCCGTTTCAAGGAGACCGTTATGGCCAAGAAGATCGTAGGCAAAATCGGCCTACAGCTCCCCGCTGGCAAGGCAACACCGGCACCGCCGGTCGGCCCAGCGCTGGGACCCTACTCGCTCAACATCATGGATTTCTGCAAGCAGTACAACGAACGTACGGGCTCGCAGCCGGGCATGATCATTCCCGTTGAGATCACCGTGTTCGACGACCGGACATTTACGTTCGTCACCAAGACGCCGCCCGCGTCGTTCTTGATCAAACAGGCCCTCGATCTGAAATCCGGGTCCAAAGAACCGAACCGTACGAAAGTCGGGACGTTGACGCAAGCGCAGATCGAAGAGATCGCCAAGACGAAGATGCCGGATCTCAACGCAAACGATATTGCAGCGGCCAAGAAAATTATTGCTGGAACCGCGCGCCAGATGGGCGTCGAGGTGGAGGCGTAATATGACGCATGCACATGGAAAGCGCTTCCGCGCCGTCGCAAGCAACTTCGACGCAAAAACGATGTTTTCAACGCCCGAAGCAATTTCGCTGGTGAAGAAAAACGCGAATGCCAAGTTTAACGAGACCATCGAAGCCCATATTCGCCTCGGCGTCGATCCGAAAAAATCGGATCAAAACGTGCGCGGCACCGTGCTGTTACCGCACGGCACCGGACGCACCGTTCGCGTTATCGCTTTTGCAAAAGGCGATCTCGCTCGCGCAGCGCAAGAAGCCGGAGCCGATCACGTCGGCGATGCCGATTTGATTGAAAAAGTCAAAGGCGGTTTCACGGAATTCGACGTTGCCGTCGCGACGCCAGATATGATGGCTGCCATCGGTAAGGAACTCGGTCGTATTCTTGCACAGAAGATGCCGAACCCCAAGGCCGGTACCGTTTCCGCGAATATTGCCGGAGCGATCAAAGACATCAAAGCCGGTAAGGTGGAGTTCCGTCTCGATAAGAGCGGCATCATCCATACGATCGTCGGCAAAGCATCGTTCGATGAAAAGCAGTTGGCCGATAACGTCAACACGCTGATGGATGCCATTGTGCGCGCCAAACCGGCCGCAGCAAAGGGCACCTACCTCAAATCGATCACGCTCACCTCAACGATGGGCCCCGGCGTCAAAGTCGATCCCAATCGGGTCAAAGTCACCGCCTAGGCGATCAGCCGAGCACGAAAGCCCGGTGCGCCCGTGGGGCGCCCCGGGAAAGTGCTTGTCGGCCGGGCCATCGGTGTGATATAACCTCCTACGGCTCCAAAGACCGCTGGTCCGATCCATTTGGGGAGGATAATGATCGCGCAAGCGACCGCCAGCCGAGGACGTCGATAACGGATTTCTTATCTCGTTTGAAGCGCCCCCGCAGTGTTGCAGGAGCGCTTTCTCACTTCTAAACGAGAGAAACACTCATGCCAACCGCAAAAAAAGAAGCCGCGGTCATTGAGATTCGGGATCTGCTTGCAGTGTCGCCGAACCTCTTCTTGACGGATTACGCGGGCTTGACCGTTGAAGAGATTACCAAACTTCGCGGCACGCTTCGTAAAGACGGTAGTTCCTACGCCGTCGTCAAGAACACGCTCTTCAAAATTGCGGCGAGCGACGAAATTTCCAAACAGCTCGAAGAGTTCTTGCATGGCCCGACGGCCATCGTGTTCTCGGGAGTCGATCCCGTGGGCCCGGCTAAGGCACTCAAGCAGTTCAATACGCAAGTCAAACCTCTGCGCGTCAAAGCAGCCTTCATCGATGGCAAGCTTGCAAGCGCAGAACAAGTTGACGTGCTCGCATCGCTGCCGCCCAAACAAGAACTTCTTGCTAAACTCGTCGGCTCGCTCGCATCACCGATGCGCGGTCTTGTTACCGTGCTTTCGGGCAATCAGAGCGGACTCGTCCGCGTCCTTAACGCGATCCGCGAACAAAAATCCGCGGACGCATCCGCCTAAGTTTCACAGGAGAAATCACGTATCATGGCAGTTGCCCAACTTATCGAATCAATCGACAAACTCACCGTTCTCGAACTCGCCGATCTCGTCAAGCAACTTGAAGAGAAGTACGGCGTTTCGGCCGCAGCGCCGATGGCAATGATGGCAGCTCCGGCCGCCGCAGCTGCGCCAGCCGCCGAGAAGACCGAATTCGACGTCATCCTCGCGGATGCAGGCGCCGAGAAGATCAAGGTCATTAAGGCCGTTCGCGAAGTCACCAATCTTGGGTTGACTGAAGCCAAAGCGTTTGTTGAGAGCGCACCGAAGGCCGTCAAAGAAGGCGTCAGCAAAGACGAAGCCGCCGCGATCAAAGCCAAGCTCGAAGAAGCCGGCGCAAAGATCGAAATCAAGTAAACAGTCCATTCGACTGAATACGAACCAGGCCGGACGTTGTGTCCGGCCTGGTTTTTTTACGATACTTGCGTGCTGCAAGGAGAAAGGTTAGCCCTGACGGTGAACGCGAAGGTCTGCTTCTATGAAACGCCTTCTCGTTCTCGTTCTCTTTGCCGTTTTGTTTCGCGCCTTGGCCGCCCCGTGCTTGGCTGCTCCGTTCTTGAGCGTCCTGTCGAGCCCGGCAATTGTGGGTCAACCGATCATGATCGGCTACACCGGTTTCGGCGCGTCAACGTTTACGCTGTCGTTTGGCGATGGTTCTTCGGCAGTGGTGACGACGGGAACGGGAACCGGAACCGTGCCGCATGTTTACGCGAGCGTTGGTACGTATAGCATCCAAGCATCCGTCCCCAATGCGGGAGTCATCGCAACAGCGACGGTGCAAGTCGTTCCGGCGCCGACACTGTACACGCTGTATCCGACTGCGCCCAGCATCGCCGGCAGGCCGACGATGCTGGCGGTGCGGATTTTTGGCAACGTGCCCGCAGGAGGCATACTTTCGTTGAATTTTGGCGACGGATCGTCGATGACGATTCCAGGTGCGGGCATCTATGCGCATACCTATGGACTCCCGGGACTCGTGATTGCGAGTCTGACGCTAAATAGGGTCACCGTCGCACGAGCTGGAGTTGACGTTGCTGCTCCGACGGCGCGCGTTCCAATGGGAACGATACTCTCGAGTTCGTTGATCGCATCGCCGGTTCTCGCCGGCGGGCAAACCTCGATTCTGCTCAATTATCTTCTCGACGCGGGAAGATTCCATACTGCGTCGGATCCCATTTATGCCATCGTTGCGCTGCGCAATGGGCGCAATCAACGTCTGTCGTACAGCGATCCGATTCAAATCAATGCGGGATATGGAAACGTCGGTATCAATGAGGTCTCCATTCCATATGAAGTTCCGGCCGCTGCCGCCGGACAATATTTCCTCCAAGTGTATTTGCGTGTTGCATCGGGTGGGACCGTTGCGACGGGACAACTCATTCCCTTGACAGTCGTTGGTGGCCCGGATCCAAAGCCAAGCGTGGTTTCCACCATCCATGGCAACGGTGCTCTTGAAATCGGCTCGCATGCTGCGGGTTCACCGGCAACGATCAATCCCGATCTTGCATTGCAAGTGCGATATCCGACGTACGCCGCAACATTACAAGGGATGTTCGATCCGGTTGCACGGCGCCCGGACGCAGCATTAACCTTTGCGCCGTTACAATCATCGACACTACAGCCTCCGAGCTCAACGGGGTTACCGACCTTTGCGCTGAAGGGCGGCCACAATTACGCCTATGTCTTCGGTCATGCGACTGCACAGTTGCCGCAGATGCTCGGTGGTGGAGAAACGGTTCGCGGAATCGATCTCACCGATGCCGTCGGTTCATGGTTTTTGCATGCCGGCACGGGATTCACGCAAATCGTCAACACCTCATCCGATATTCCATCGCAGGCAACGGCGTACGTCGATATCGCGCATACGCTTTCTCGCAACGGTGCATCACTACGAGCGACGATCCTCGATCGAAACGACGGCATCGATACCGACGATTTTTTGGTCAGCGGTCCGCAAATCGGGAGTGCCGCACTCTTGACGTTTTCCGATCCGCTGGCGAAAAATCTCGCGCTTGATGTTGAAGGCGCGCTGTCGAGTACGCGCGCAAATGTTGTCGGCGCAACGGCCATCAGTGATGCCGCTAGTCGCATTCAACTTAACTATACCGGTGCAAAGACGCAGTTTTCGTTGCAATATCATGACGCCGGACCGCAGTTTACCGTTGGGAACGGTCCGGGGGCGCTTTCCGACCGCGCCGGAACGTTGGACACCATGACGCTGGTGTTACCGAAAAATGCCACATTGAGTTTGGGCTATAGTTTGGACGCTGCGCGATCGGCATTTTCCGTTCAGAGCAATGCGTTTGCGAATCTTTCCCTCCTCCTCGACCAAAAGACGACGGCAACCTTTGGTGTCTCGCGAACCGCAGCGCGCACCTCGCTTGCCGTCCCAACGACGAATCAAATGCTGTTCTCTCTCAACCGCATGGCGGGGCAATGGATGCTCGGAGCGAGCGGAACGTTGGCCAGCAATAGCGATTCGCTCAACTCGTTGTATGCATCGACGACGCGCACCGCTTCGCTCCAAGCCTCGCGTCAAGCGGGCGCATCTTCGCTGGCCTTTGGTCTGAACGCAACGTCGGTGAGGGGACTCGGCTCGACGGCACAAGTCGGCGAGTCGGTCGAGTATGGCTTTCCGCTGTTTGGCCGGACGCTAAATGGCCAACTCGTTCGCGGACTGCAAGATCAAATTGCACTCAACAACAGCATTGTCAACAATTACTTCGGCCCCAACCGCACCGTCTTACTCGAAGATATTCTCTCGTATCATCTCAACAGTCATCTGGCACTTGGCCTGCGGGCAGATCTGCAACATGTCAGCGGATTCGTTCCCTATGGCGGTACCGGCACTGTTGGTTCGATTCGCTTGCGATTGGATTTTACGCAGTAGGCTCACCCGTGCCGGATTGGAAAAGAACGCTACGCATGGAGATGCTCGCAAGATCGATGCCTTCGCAGGGAAAGGTAACGACGTCGGTCTTGCGTGCGAGCGCAGCACAGTAGAGCAGTGGAAGATAATGTTCGGGCGTTGGCACGCTCAGCATCGCCGCTTCCTCTGCTAGATGAATGAGGCGGTCGTGGTCGCGCGCGAGGAGCGCGTCGCGAACGAATCCATCGAACTCGCTCGCCCACGGATAAACGACGGCATCGTTCGAACCCCAACGCGCCGCCTCAAGATTATGCACGATATTCCCACTGCCAACGATGAAGATGCCTTCATCGCGTAGAGGCTGTAAGTGTGCGGCGAGTTCGTAGTGTTCGGCGAACGAGAGTCGCGCGTCGATACTCAGTTGCACGATCGGAATCGACGCATCCGGGAAGACATGGCAAAGCACGGCCCAACTCCCGTGATCCAGGCCCCAGGCCGTATCGGAAGCAACGGTCTTGGGTGCAAGTAGATCGGCGACGCGCTGCGCAAGCGCGGGTGATCCCGGAGCCGGATACTTCACGGCATACAATTCGCGCGGGAAACCGCCGAAATCATGGATCGTGCGAGGGTGCGACATTGCGGTGACGGCAAGCAGCGGCTCATACCAATGCGCGCTAATGCACAGCACGGCTTGCGGCCGTTCCGGAAGGTTTGCTCCAAGGCGCGTCCAGGCTTGCGTATACGCGTTGTCGGCGAGTGCATTCATCGGATTTCCATGTCCGAGAAAGCAGACGGGCATGATGCTCATGCGGCGATATCCCGCAGCAGTGTGAGCGAGTCCTCTGCCGATGGGGTTCTCAAGCCATTGGCGCGAACCGTAAGGAGATGCAAACAAATAGCCTGCCCCCTATAGCGGTAGTTTTTCTCTATATCGCCATTGCCGCGATCATTGTGTTTCGCTATTCGCGAAAACAGCGGATAAGTATCGGTCGCTTGTGGTTCGCACCACTTTTTCTCGCCGCGATGGGATGTCTGAGCATTTACGAGACACAGCAGATCGTTCCGGTTTCGCCCCTGATATTGGCCTTGTCGCTGGCTGTCGGCGCGGCGCTGGGCGTGCCGTTTGGCTACCTTCGCGGTGAGCATACCTCAGTGACGCCAACGGATACACCGGGCACGATGATGCTTGGGCCGTCGTGGGTTGTTCCGGCGATTTGGGTTGGCGCCTTTGCACTGCGCGCCATTATTCGGTCGGTCGCGGGCACTTCGGCGCTGGGAATGGCCATCGGTGACGGATCATTGGCCTTTGCCACGAGTGCGCTCGTCGTCTCGTCGATTGCGATTTATCGCAAGTACCAGAGTGAACTCGGCGCGGTTAGCGACGTAGCGGCGTAGCCGTCGCCACGTTGGAGGAATAGCGTCCGAATGTTCCCGGGTTATCGCGAAACAGGTTGATAAGATCGGTAACGCGGTGGTCGTCGCGCGGATGATCCGAGAGCATCTCTAGCGGCACACCGCTCGGCTTGCTTTCAAAGCGACGGAACAGCCAGACCATGCCCCATGGGTTTTCACCGGCCTGCGCGCAGATATACGCTCCGGTATGATCGGCCCGGGATTCGACCTCGCGAGAAAAGTTGAGGGCCTGGAGATTGGCTCCGAGTCCGATAATGTTTTGTCCCACCTGACTGTTGCGCGCCAAAAGGATCGACAAAATGGTCGCTCCGATGGCCAAATTTTGATCTTTGCGCGCATTGTTATAGACATCGTGATGGATATCGTGGGCGGTTTCATGGCAAAGCACGCCTGCGAGTTCTTGTTGATTTTGCGCAAACGTCATCATCGCCGTTGTCACGTACACATTGCCGCCTGGAACGGAAAACGCGTTCGGCTGCTTGTCGTTAACAAGCAGAAAATGGAACGGACGGAAATACCGACGATCGGCCACTGACGCGATGCGTTTTGCTATGGGATTGAGAATCGCGTAGTAGGGTGATTGCGAAATGATTTTCCCTTGGCTTTGCAGCGTGTTGTACTCTTTTTGGCCAACCGAAACTTCCCACTGCTCTTGCTGCGTGAGCGCGAGTGCCTGTAACGGTAGAGCGGCCGAAATCATCACCAGGACGATCGTTGGAAGGAGGTTGCGGAAAATCATCACGCTACGATAACGTACCCGAACGCCGAAACGATGCAACCGTGGCGTTCTAGCGGACCCCGGGCGCGGGATGCGAGGCGCCACGGGTGCGAATCCAGGCGATGCCGATAAAGCCGAGGATGGCAAGCGTCTGCAAGAGGGCTGAAAAGCCGAGTCCGAGCGCAAAAACGTGCGAATTCGAGACGTTCGGTTCGCAGATGAAGCGAAGGAGCAGTCCTCCGTTAAGCGCACCGTAAATGAAATACGGAGCTCGCTTCGGATAGCGGCCTTGCGTTTGCTGGAAGCGCGCGCGGTCCAGCGGCAAGAACCATAAGGCGATGCCCATGACCAAATTGAGGAGCCAACCAACAAAGGCTAAATGCGCGTGCTCGATCGGCCAGAGGCTCGGGATGGGAACGCCGAGCATCTCATCGATGCTCATCAGCATGCCCCACAGCGCGACAAGCACCAGGCAGACGAGCGAGGTTTTTACGAACAGTCGGCTTTCCAGCGGCATGTGCATCTCCTCAAGGCGTCAGATTTCAAACAAGAAAAGCGTCGTAAAACGCAAAGACGCCCAGCTTGCAAGCCGAGCGTCTTTGCTGTTCACGATCCGAACTAGTGAACGAGGAAGGCGACCAAGAGCAGTGCTACGATATTGAGCACTTTGATCATCGGGTTAATCGCCGGGCCGGCCGTATCTTTATACGGATCGCCAACGGTATCGCCGGTGACTGCTGCTTGATGCGCGATGGAACCCTTGCCACCGTAGTGGCCGTCCTCGATGTACTTCTTGGCATTATCCCAGGCACCACCGCCCGTCGTCATCGAAATGGCGACGAAGAAGCCGGTGACGATGGAACCGACAAGAATGCCGCCCATCATCTGCGCTCCGGTATCGCCTTTGAGGACGTTGAACACGGTGAGCAGAACGACGATGATCGGCACGCCGACGGGAATGAGCGCCGGAACGACCATTTCCTTGAGCGCGGCACGAGTGACGATATCGACCGTCGTGGCGTAGTCCGGTTTGGCGGTTCCGGCCATAATGCCCGGAATTTCACGGAATTGACGACGCACTTCTTCGACGACGGAACCCGCCGCGCGGCCGACTGCCTCCATGGATATCGAGGCGAAGAGATACGGCAGCAATCCACCGATGAACAGGCCCGAGAGCACGAACGGATCGCCGATGGCGAAGAGATTCGTGACGCCCGCAGCGCAAGACGGATCGGCCGTGACGCCGCATTTTGCCTTGGTGAGTTCTTGTAAGAACGCTGCGAAGAGGACAACCGCGGCAAGGGCTGCCGAACCGATGGCATAGCCTTTGGTGACGGCTTTCGTGGTGTTGCCAACGGCATCGAGCGGATCGGTCACGTTACGCACGGCTTCCGGCATCTCGGCCATTTCCGCGATGCCGCCCGCGTTATCGGTGATCGGTCCGAACGAATCGATGGCAACGACGATGCCCGCCATCGACAACATCGACATGACGGCAATACCGACGCCGTAGACGCCGGCCAAACCGAACGAGACGAGAATACCGACAACGATGACGATGGCCGGCAGTGCCGTCCCCTGCATCGAGACGGCGAGTCCCGCGATCATGTTGGTTGCGTGGCCGGTTACGGATGCTGCGGCAATACGTTTGACCGGTGCGAATTGCGTGCCGGTGAAGTACTCCGTGATGTAGGTCAGCAATCCGGTAATCACGATCCCGACGACCGCGCAGATGAAGATACTCATGGTTGAGGTATCCGATCCGGCGAACGTGGAATTCGTGATGAAGTAAAAGCCGACGAGCGAAAGCACGCCGGCAACGATCATGCCGCGATAGAGCGCGCTCATAATCTTCTCTTTGGCGATCGCTCCAGCCGAAACGAAGAGCGAGCCGATAATCGAGGCGACGATGGAAATCGCACCGAGGAGCAACGGGAAGGTGGTTGCGCCTGGGAGCTTATCGCCGAAGGTGAGATTGCCGAGCAACATCGCGGCGACCGTGGTGACACAGTACGTCTCGAAAAGATCGGCGGCCATGCCGGCGCAATCGCCGACGTTATCACCGACGTTATCGGCGATCACGGCGGGGTTACGCGGATCGTCTTCAGGAATTCCGGCCTCGACTTTGCCGACGAGATCGGCACCGACATCGGCGGCTTTGGTGTAGATGCCGCCGCCCAAACGAGCGAAGACCGAGATCAGGGAACAGCCGAAGGCCAAGCCGACCATCGCGGCCAGCGTCTTCGTTGTGTCGCCGCCGTTGACGAGCTGCAGGATGCCATAGTAGCCGCTTACGGCCAGAAGGCCGAGACCGACAACGAGCATGCCCGTTATCGTGCCTCCGCGGAACGCCACGGCAAGCGCCGGGCCGAGGCCGTTGCGCGCCGCTTCGGCCGTGCGAACGTTGGCTCGAACCGAGATGAACATGCCGATGAAGCCGGCCGCACCCGAGAGCACGGCACCGATCAGAAAGCCGACGGCTG
The DNA here is from genome assembly GCA_021778415.1 of bacterium. GTDB lineage: Bacteria > Vulcanimicrobiota > Vulcanimicrobiia > Vulcanimicrobiales > Vulcanimicrobiaceae > JAJYCL01. The sequence goes on from JAJYCL010000011.1 coordinate 14,120, forward strand.
CCTGGATTCCGAGCGACGGGGCGAAGAAAATGAGAACTGCGAGAATGACCGCGACGATGCCGACGGTCGTATATTGACGAGTGAGGAAGGCCATTGCGCCCTCCTGGATGGCCGTTGCGATCTCTTTCATCCGGTCGTTTCCGCCCGGTTGCGCCATCACCCAAAAAATCAGGGCGACACCGTAGATCACCGCAAGCACGCCGCCGGCGAGACCGGCCCAAATCGCTGTCTGTGCTACCACGTTTAATCCTTATAAGGCAGGGAAGACGGGCCAAGACACAGCGCAGCGCCGGAAAAGCGGCGTCGCGTGCGTTGGCACTCCTTAAGCGGCAAAGGTTGGTTTGCCGCTCGCTTTCGTCCTGCTTCGCTGGGCCGCTTTCGCCTGGTTTTTAGGCGCTAAAGCGGTCGTGTGCCTCCGTGACGATGCGCCGCGCATAGGCCGCATCGCGCCACTCGCCGACCTGCGTCTGCTTGCCTTCGAGCGCCTTATAGGTTTCAAAAAAATGCGAAATGGTGCGAAGCAGGTGCGGAAAGACCTGCGTGAAGTTGTGGACCTCCTCGAAGGCGGGCTCGCCGACGGGAACGGCTAAGATCTTGTCGTCCTGCTTGCCCTCGTCGAGCATTTCCAGCAGGCCGATCGGGCGAGCGGCGACCAGACAGCCGGGAAATGTGGGCCCAATGACCAGGATCAGCACATCGAGCGGATCGCCGTCGAGCGCCAGTGTTTGCGGGGCAAAACCGTAATCGCCCGGGTAGTGGATCGGTGAATGGAGCGCACGATCAAGCCGAAAGATATCGAGTTCCTTATCGTATTCGTACTTGTTGCGCGAACCTTCGGGGATTTCGACAACGACATTGATTTGTTCGGGGCTGTTCGCTCCCAGCGGGAGATTGAGGTAGTTACGCGGTGTACTTTGAGCCATGGCGGGTCCGATTCGGGGAGTGACCGAAAGAGCCCCGTCCGATGGATGACGTCGAACTGCTGGTCGTAGGTTGTGGGCCCGCTGGCGCGACTGCCGCTCGCGAAGCGTCGCGGCGTGGTCTGCGCACGTTGGTACTCGACAAGGATGCGATCGTCGGCCAAAAACGCGTGTGTGCTGCGGGCTTGCGCCCGGGATTTTGCACCACGTTCGATCTTCCGCGCTCGCTGATTCATTGCGATACGCCGCGTTTGGCACTCTTTGATGCGAGCGGCGATGAATATGCCGTACGCTTCGGTCCCGGACATACGTCGACGCGCGAAGAACTCGACGGCACGATGGCAACATTGGCACGAGCGTCGGGCGCCGAAATTCGCACCAGTGCGTTATTTCGTTCCGTGCGTTTCGAGGGCGATGCGCACATCGTGGAATACGCCGATCTCGCAGAAGGCGAACGTCGGAAGGTTCGCGCTCAGAACGTCTTACTGGTGCAAGGGGCCACGGCGCGGCTCGATGATGTGGGCGAGCAGAGTCCGGGCCAGTTTGCCGATCCGCGCTGGGAAGCCGGCTTGATGACGACCTTGCAGCATCGGGTGTACCTCGATCGCCCGGCGGCAGCAATTGCCTACGAGACGCTGGAACTCCATTTTTATCCGGCGATGGACGGACGAATGATCGTCGCATGGATGTTTCCGAAACGGGATCATCTTGCCATCGGATTAGGCGTCGTCGGAAAGATGCGCGGCTCGGCATTACGAGATGAACTCTCGCTGTTTGTCGAGCGGACGCGCCGTCGGCTTTATCCCGATGCGACGGTGACGAACACGAAAGAAGAAGGTCATATTTTGTACGGCGGTTGGCCGCGCGAACGCATCGTCGATGGCGGGCTAATGGTTGGTGGAACGGCCGCCGGCTTGGTGGACGCGACCAATGGCGAGGGAATCTATGAGGCGGCGATGAGCGGTCGCATCGCCGCCGAGTGCGTCGCCATTCACCGCAACGATCCCGGTCAAGCTGCGCGCAGTTACTCGGCCCGCGTTCACGAGCGGTTCTATGGAAAACTTCGTCGCCGCGTTTCCTTGATGCGCTTTTTGGAGGCGCGCCCGCAGCGCTTTACCGCGCTCTTCGAGCAGTTCGCAGGTTCCCCGGCGTTCGCAACGGCGCTGCACAAGGAGCGTCACGAGCGCAGTTTTTCCGATCGCGCTCTTTTATTATCCCATGCCGTTCGTTTTTTGGTTCGGGCGGTCGCGGCATAGATGTCGACAATCATCATCGAGCAAGCCGAATTTACCGCGCTGCGAGATCTCATCGCGCAGCGTTTTGGTATTTATTACGACGATTCCAAACAATTTCTCTTGCAGAGTCGCTTGCAAACGCGGTTGCTCAAATGCCGGGTGAACACGTTCGTCGAATACCATCGGTATCTGCAACTTTCGGCAGATCGAGAAGCAGAATGGTCGGAATTGGCATCCGTTCTTTCGAACAATGAAACGTATTTTTTTCGTGAAAAGGCACAGCTTGAAGTCCTCGTCGGTGAGGTCAGCGATGAAGCCGTCAAAATGGGTGGTCGCTTACGCGTCTGGTCGGCGGCGTGTTCAACGGGCGAGGAGCCCTTTACCATCGCCATGATGCTGCGTGAATCCGGCAAACTTCGGCCGGGATCGATCTCCATTCGCGCCGGCGATCTCTCGCCGAAGGCGTTGGGAAAATGCGCCGAAGGATTTTACCGCGAGCTGTCATTCCGGGCAACGCCGCCGGAGGTGATATCGAAATATTTTCGTCCCTTCGAAGGCGGTTTTTTCATCAGCGACGAGATCAAGAAAATGGTGGAATTTTTCCGCATCAATTTACTTGATGCCAAAGCCGTTGAAGGCGTGGGCATTCACGATGCGATTTTTTGTCGCAACGTGCTCATCTATTTTGATAAACCGACACAAAAGCGCGTCGTCGAGGCCTTCGCCAAAGCGCTGCGCCCGGGCGGGTATCTTTTTCTCGGCCATGCCGAATCGATTATGCGCCTCACCGATCTGTATCAACCCGTCGTGACTCAAAAAGCAGTTTTCTATCGAAAGAAGCAGGATGCGGCCAATTAACGTTTTGGTGGTCGACGATTCGGCGTTTATGCGTCGGGCGATTTCCAAGATGCTCGAAGGTGAACAGGATATCGTCGTCTGCGCGACTGCGCGTAGCGGCGAAGAAGGCGTGAGTAAGGCGATGCAATATCGGCCTGACGTCATCACCATGGATGTCGAGATGCCGGGGGCGGGCGGGCTAGAAGCCGTGCGCCAAATTATGGCGCAGCGCCGTACGCCGATCATCATGGTCAGCTCCCTGACGCGCGACGGTGCCGATACGACGTTTCGAGCCCTCGAACTCGGCGCCGTCGATTTCATCGCGAAACCGGATGCCGCGTACGTCAACATCACGGCTGTGGCGCGCGACCTTATTGCCAAAGTCCGGACCTTCGCACATCGTCCGCCCGATATGTCGGTCGCGTTTGCGCCATCGGGCCACGGCTCGTCGGTCGCCGTCGTCGTTCCGCGTATTCTCACGACGCATGCTCCACCGTCCGTCCCCACGTCGCATCACCGCGTCGGACGCGATGCCTTTGAATGCGTGGCCATCGGAACGTCGACCGGCGGACCCGTCGCGCTTTCACGTCTCATTCCGAAATTGCCCGGAGATTTTCCGTGCCCGATCGTCATCGTGCAACATATGCCGCTCGGCTTCACGCGCCCGTTGGCAGACCGATTGAATTCGCAGTCGAAATTGACAGTCGTGGAAGCGGCTATCGGTATGCCGTTGCGTCCTGGTGAAGTGCTGATCGTTCCTTCGGGCAAGCAGTTGTCGCTGCGCAACGTTGGTCATGGTGTTGAAGTCAATCTGCACAACGACGATGGGTCATCCTTGCATGTGCCGTCGGTGGATATCATGACCGAAGCGGTCGCGCAAACATACGGTCGGACAGCGATTGGCGTGGTCATGACGGGAATGGGCCAAGATGGTGTTCGCGGTTTACGGTTGCTTAAGAATCGCGGAGGTTTTGTCGTTGGACAGGATGAGGCAACCTGCGTCGTCTATGGCATGCCCCGAGCCGCCGCCAAGGAAGGGCTCGTCGATCGCGTTGCTCCGCTTGACGAAATTCCGACGATCCTGTGCGATTTAACCGCACGGGACTTGGCAAACTCTTAACCCCTTGCGCACCAAGGCTTTGCGCGAAATGATAGGAACGTCCGCCTACGCTTGCAAAGGCCGACGAGATGGCTGCTAAGCGCGTGCCGGCGCAATACATCATCGCAGGGGTCGCGTACTCCCGCGAAGAGATCGTGCACAAGTACTTGCACTTGGTGAAGTACGTCGCTGGCCGCATTTCCGTCAATTTACCGCCCAATGTCGAGATTAGCGATTTGATCAACGATGGAATTCTTGGGTTGATCGACGCCATTGAAAAATACGATGATGATCGCGGGGTCAAATTTGAGACGTATGCAATTACGCGAATCAACGGCGCAATCATCGATGCCCTGCGCGCCTTGGATTGGGTTCCGCGAGCGGTTCGCCAGCGTGGGCGGGAGATAGAACGGACGATCGCCCAATTGGAAGTCGATCTCGGCCGCGTCCCGACCGACGATGAAATCGCCGAGCGCATGGCGTTACCGCGACGTGAATTCGATCGTATCGTGCAGCGCGTGCGCGGAACGGCAGTGCTTTCATTAGAAGAGTTTCTTCCCAATGAACGCGGGTATGAAATTCCCCTCGTCGATACGTTGGCCGACGACGCAAGCGATATATCATCGGAAGTCGAGTCGCACGAGTTGCGCGAATCGCTCGTGCGCGCGGTGGAGTCGCTCTCTCGGCAAGAGCGGACGGTCATCACGCTCTATTACTTTGAGGGACAGACGCTCAAGGAAATTAAGGCGGCCCTTGGCGTCTCGGAATCGCGCGTTTCGCAGATTCACGCCCAAGCGGTTATTCATTTGCGCCAGCGCTTGCGGGAGCTCCAAGAAGAACTTGGATATCGCGAGGGCGATCCGAACGTGAAGCAAAAATACGTCAAAAAACCGACGCTTCCGCCAAGGTAAGCGTCCATAGTGTATACTGAGCGAAAAGAGCCACCGGAAAGGAGTCAGCCGTGGCCATTCGCCCCGTGGATCTTCAACTCGCCTACATGGCCGGGCCCCAGAGTGCGGCCCAAACTGCCAGTGCTCAGGCTGCCCCGTCGATTGCTCAGCAGAGCGCCGCCGCGTCATTTGCTGCGGCCGTTTCCGAACGTGAAGAAAAGGTCGCCGGCGGCGACGATATCGATCGTGCGCAGATGCGGACGAATGCCGATCGCGACGCCGATCCGGATTGGACCCAAGACGGGCAAAAACGTCGGCACCGCTCGGGCTCGGATCCCGACGCGGCCGCCGCGAGCGATGGTGAAATTCACTTTATCGACACGAGCGCCTAGCCTCGTATGAGTGGGCTCGACCCGCTGGCCGCGTTTGCACTGAGTCAAGCGAACGCCCTCGCCGGAGAGGTTGCTCTGGCTCTCGATGCGGCGACGCTTTCCCTCGGTGCCAAACTCGGCGATATTCTCTCGGCAACCGTTCTTCCGCCTCAGAACGGAAGCGATTTTTTACTGATTTCAGGTCAGGTGATTCAAGCGCAATTGCCGCCGGCAATTCATCCCGGGGAGCTCCTCGCGCTTGAGGTGACTCGCGTGACGCCGCAACAAATTCTGGTACGAAACCTCGGCGTGACGCCCCCGCCGGCGGTCGCAACGGAAGCGTCAACGCCGCCGGTTCCGGCCGCGCCGACAGCCGCGCCGTCCGGCCAGACGGCCGCAAATCCGCCACCCACTGGCCCGGCAGCGATGCGCGATGTGGTGATTTCAACCGTTTTTCCCGCACGAAGTTATGCTCCACCGCCACCCGTTGCGACCGTCTTGCCGGCGGATCTGCCCTTGGTTGAGCAGCCCGGTCTCGATGCCCGGATGGCGGCACAAGCGGCTCGCGGTCCGATTCCACAGGCACCCGAAAACGTGCCGGCCGATCGGCCGGCGGCATCCTCGACATCACCGGGATCGGCTGCCGTTGCTCAATCCGGGAAAGCGCTTCCCCCGCCCGTCGCGCCTGCCGGTATTCCGGTGACCCTATCTGCCATTACTCAGCGATTTTCCGCACCCATTGAAATTTTGTTGCGAGCCGGAAGCGAGGGGCAACCTGTTGCTCCGGATGTGCCGGGCCCGATGCCGCCGGGGCCGGATCTCCCGCCCGAAGCAGGCGTTCGTTCGACCATGGGGCAGGCAATCGTCACCGAACCGGACGCGAAGGCGAGCATTCCGCAGGTGAACTATTCACCCGTCGTTGCAATGCGATCGCTTATCGGTGCCTTTGCCCGGCTTGAATCGTCGTTGGCGAGTCTTCCAAGCGACACCGCCGATGTCGCGATGACGACCGTCCGCTCGATACTCAGTTTCGTCGGACGCTTGGATCCGAAAAATGTGCGTGCGTTGCCGGAGCAGATTGCGGCGTTCGTTTCTCATGTGATCGAGGGGCCCGAGCCGAAACTTGCCGCGCTTGCCCGTTCCGAGCAAACGATCGGCGATCAAGCGCGTTCGGTCGAACGGAACGTCGCCGTAACGCACGATTTAAAAACCGCGTTGGCGACGATTATCACGCGTTCGACGACGCCCGGTCCGGTCGCCGCGGCAGCGTCGGAAACGCTCACTGCGATCACGACGACGCAACTTGGGACGCTCGCATCGAATGCCGCAAATCCAACGGCGATTTCCTTTGCGATTCCGCTCTCGCTCATGTCCGGCACAGCCGTTGCGCAACTCGCGATCTCGCGTGACGGCAAGCACTCGCGAGAACCGTTGGATGCCGAGAACTTTCACATTGCGTTTGTGTTGGAGACGAAAAATCTCGGCGTCGTTGCCATCGATATGCAAACCGTCGGCCGCAAGGTGCAAGTCGCCGTCAAAACGGAGCGGGAATCGTTTGCTCAGGTTGTGACGAAATCGCTCGCGACGTTGCGCGACCGACTCGAAATGCTCTCGTATCATGTGACCAACGCCGCTGCCTCGGTTGCCGCGCGTGTGACGGCGACGCCACCGTCGCGACCGGAGGCGCAGCCGAAAGGTGCAACCTCGCTTGTCGATGTGCAAGCATGAAAGACGCCGGATTTTGGAACTTCCGCAAGAAGCGCGATGAGCGTCCGGCGGCTGCGGCGATTGCCTACGATCCGTTGCAGGCGCTCCCTCCGGAAGTCGTCGCAACGGGTTTTGGTGAAGCGGCGAATGAAATTATCGCGGTTGCCCAGGCGCATGGCATTCCGCTTGTTGAGGATTCGGCGTTAGCCGAGGCGCTTGCGCGCATCGATGTCAGCGAACGGATTCCGCGTGAGCTGTATGCCGTTGTTGCAGAAGTACTCGCCTACGTTTATCGCATCGATGCGGAATTTTCAGCAGAGGTCAAGGGAGCGGCGTCAAAGCGCTAGGCACTCTTCCTTCGCGTGAGGAAGTCTTACCGGATGGGGTTGGATTCCTAAATGCGCGCATGGTTTGCACGTGGAGATATTGAGCACTCGTTCGACAAGGAGTATTTCGATCGTGGTGTTGCCTATCGTGATGAACGACGTGTCATCGATTTGCGTATCGATACCGTTGGTCGCCGAGTTGTCTCTGCCGTCTCCGGTACGAATGGGCGTGTCTACCGTGTCGAAGTCTCGACGCTTGCGCCGAATGGTCGCATCCGTTTAGGCGGAACGTGCAGTTGTCCGGTTGGCTCGAATTGTCAACACGTCGTCGCAACCTTGCTTGCAGCACTCGACCGATTGGGTGAACCGGATGGCGGAAGTGTGCCCTCCGTGGGAATCGGCGAGATGCGCGATAACGATCCGACGCCGATCATTCGCATCTTTACTCAGCGCGTTTCTAATGCCGAACGATTTGAACGGTATTTTCTTTCACTCCGCTTTGCCTATGGTTTGGAAGCGATCGATCTTGACGACTCGCGGGAAATTATTGAAAGCCGGGAGCCCGGCCGCACAACGCTCTATCGTCGCCGCAATACGTTTGAACAGTGGTGTGTCGAACGCCTGAGCGCGTATGGTTTGGAACGTCTGGCCTTGCGCGATAAGAGTCGCGCCGGAGTCTTTGCATTCGTCGATGATCGCGAAGGAACGCGGTTGGCGCGTTTTGCGCGTCATGATGCCGAGGTGCTTCGTGATGAAGGCTGGGAGATCGATTTTGAGGAGCGTTCGGCGCCGTCGATTCTTGATTACGATGCGCCGGTTGAAGCCCAACTTGCAGAGACGGAAGATCGCTGGTTCGATCTGGATTTAGGCATTGTCGTCGAGGGGAATCGCGTCTCGTTATTGCCTGCCGTCTTGGATGCATTACTTCGCCTGCGGCGCGGGCAATCGATCAGCGATGAGCCGTACTACGTGCGCATCGATGACGGTCGTTTTCTCTCAGTTCCGGCCGAGCGCGTCGGCTCGGTTGTCGGCACATTAGTCGATTTATTCGGAGATCTTCCCGAAGACCGTAAACCGCGGATGCGTCTGGATCTCTCGCAGTCGCTTGCACTGGCGCGCTTGTCGGGTGTTGTGCGGGTGACGGGCGCGCGTGAATTACAAGCCTTTGCCGACGCGCTGTCTCGTGATCTCACCGATGATGAACTTGCCATACCGGCGACTTTGCAGGCTGCCTTACGTCCCTATCAACAGCGTGGCCTAGGGTGGATGCAGCGGCTCGCGCGGCACGGCTTCGGCGGTATTTTGGCCGACGACATGGGCTTGGGCAAGACGCTCCAGGCGATTGCCCATATTGCCCGGCAGCGCGAACGAACGAAAGGCAAACACGCCGCGCTCGTGGTCGCGCCGACATCGGTGTTGCCGAACTGGCAGGCCGAATGTGCTCGGTTCGTTCCGGATTTTCGCGTTGTCGTCTGGCACGGTGGGCGACGCGCTTCGCTCAAACGTGAACTCGCGGGGGCGGATATTGTCGTGACAAGTTACGCGTTGTTACTTCGCGATCAGGAATTTTTTACGTCACGACGGTGGAATATTGCAATTCTCGATGAAGCGCAAGCGATTAAAAATACGCGTGCGAAGGTCACGCATGCCGCGTACGCATTGCGCGCCGATCAACGCTTAGCATTGACCGGTACCCCGATGGAAAATCATCTCGACGAATTGGCCTCGATCGTGACGTTCGTCGAACCGGGATTGCTCGGCACGCCTTCGCATTTTATGCGGACGTTTCGAACGCCGATTGAAAAACACGGAGATGCCGGACGCCGCGCGCTCTTGGCCGAACGCATCGCCCCGTTTTTGTTGCGGAGAACGAAAGCTGCCGTCGAACGCGAGTTGCCGCCGAAAACGCAAACCATCGTGCGCATCGAATTGCATGGCGGTCAACGCGATCTCTATGAGTCGGTGCGCCTAGCGATGCATGATCGCGTACGCCAGGAGATTGCCGCGCGCGGACTGATGCGCAGTCGCATCGTCGTACTCGATGCGCTCCTGAAGTTGCGTCAAGTCTGTTGCGATCCGTCGCTGGTAAAGCTCCCTCGCGCTCGCGATGTGCGAGAATCGGCAAAACGTGAAGCGCTCTTAGAGATGTTGCCGGAGTTCATCGAAGACGGGCGTCGGATATTGATTTTTTCGCAGTTCACGTCGATGTTGGATATCTTGGCAGCCGATTTAACGACGCGAGAGATTCCGTTTGTCGAGCTTCGCGGGAGCACGCGGGATCGTAAAACGCCGGTCGCTCGTTTCCAAGCCGGCGAAGTGCCCGTGTTCTTGATTTCGCTACGGGCCGGCGGAGTGGGGCTTAACCTCACGGCGGCGGATACCGTCATTCATTACGATCCCTGGTGGAATCCGGCGGTTGAGCGTCAGGCGACGGATCGAGCCCATCGCATCGGACAGCATCGCTCGGTCTTCGTCTATAAGTTCGTTGCCGTGGGCACGGTCGAGGAGCGGATTATCGAGATGCAAGAACGCAAAGATGCCATTGCGCTTGCGCTCTTTGACGAGGCTGCCGATACCACCCGAGCGCTGAGTCCGGAGGGGATCGAAGCCCTCTTTGCTCCCTTGCCGAATTAGGCTCAATCGAACAGGAGTTCGATGTTTTTGCAAGAAAGGCGACCTCTGTGAGTTGGCTGACAAAGATTCGGGACTCGTTCGGCAAGGCGCGAGAGTCCCTCTCCGCCGTGACGGCGATGGGGCGCGCCAAGCGTCCGATCACCGATGAGTTTTGGGATGAGTTCGAAGAAGCGCTGATTCTCGCTGATGTCGGCATGCCGACGATTCAGAAGATTCTCGATGGCTTAAAAACCGTCCAGCGCCAAGAAGCCTGGAAGACCAGCGATCAGGTCGTGGCGCGCTTTCGCAAAGATGTCGAGCGTTTTCTCGTGTTCGAGCAGAGCGCATTGGCACTCGCGCCGTCGCCCGCGATCGTGTTGATCGTCGGTGTCAACGGCTCGGGGAAAACCACCACCATCGGCAAGCTCGCAACGCGGTTTCGCAAAGCGGGCAAATCGGTGTTACTAGTTGCCGGCGACACGTTTCGCGCCGCCGCCGCCGAGCAACTCGGCATTTGGGCTGAGCGTAGCGGAGCGCAACTTGTGCGCGGAGCCGAGGGTGCCGATCCGGCAGCCGTCGTCTTTGACGGCGTTCGCGCCGGAATCGCACGCAACGTCGATATCATCCTCATCGATACGGCCGGTCGTCTGCAGAATAAAACCAATCTCATGGCCGAATTGGAGAAGATGCGTCGCGTTATCGAGCGCGAGGCCGGGGCGCCTCCCGCCGAGACGTTGCTCGTTCTCGATGGAACCACCGGGCAAAACGCGCTCTCGCAAGCCAAACTCTTTCACGCCGTTGCGCCGATCTCCGGTGTTGTCATCACCAAACTGGATTCTACCGCCAAAGGCGGCGTTCTGATCGGGGTTGTCGATCAACTCGAAGTCCCGATCAAGCTCGTCGGTGTGGGCGAGAAGGCGGAAGATCTCCGCGATTTCGATCCCTTAGGGTTTGTCTCGGCACTTTTTGATGCCTAAGGTGAGTGCCATACAGTTGGCACTCGCATGCAATAGCGTGATGGACGTACAGCACGTGATACCCCAATCTACGAAAGGACACTTCCATGGCCGCTGCCGATGAACGTCAAGTCGCCCTTACCAACGCCCTCGCTCAAATTGAACGTCAATTTGGTAAGGGTTCGATCATGCGGATGGGAGAGCTTAGCGAGCGCATGGCGCTCGATGTCATCTCCACCGGATCGATTGCGCTCGATCTGGCAATCGGCGTCGGCGGATTTCCGCGAGGCCGCATCGTTGAGATTTACGGTCCCGAATCCAGCGGTAAGACGACCATCGCCTTGCATGCCATTGCCGAAGCGCAAAAGCTCGGTGGCACGGCCGCGTTCGTCGATGTCGAGCACGCCTTGGATCCCACCTATGCCGCCGCAATCGGCATCGATCTCGATCATCTGCTCGTCTCGCAGCCCGATACCGGCGAACAGGCGCTGGAAATTGCCGAAATGCTCGTGCGCTCGAACGCCGTCGATGTCGTTGTCGTCGATTCCGTCGCCGCACTCGTCACGAAAGCCGAGCTGGAAGGCGAAATGGGCGATACCCATGTCGGTTTGCAAGCGCGTCTCATGTCGCAAGCCTTGCGTAAACTGACCTCGGCGATTTCGCGTAGTAAGACCATCATGATCTTTATCAATCAATTGCGTGAGAAGGTGGGCGTGATGTTCGGCAGCCCGGAGACCACGTCGGGCGGTCGGGCGCTCAAGTTCTATGCGTCGCTTCGTCTGGATGTTCGTAAGCTCGAACAGATCAAAATCGGGACCGACGTCGTTGGTTCGCGGACACGCGTGAAAGTCGTCAAAAATAAAGTTGCTCCACCGTTTCGCCAAGCCGAATTCGATATGACCTACGGTCGTGGAATCAGTCGGATGGGTTCGATTCTCGATATCGCGTTGGAGAAAAATCTCGTCGGTAAATCCGGCTCATGGTATACCTACGGTGAGCAGCGGATCGGTCAGGGTCGTGAGAACGCCAAGAACTATCTCGAGGAGAATTCGGCTGCGGCGATCGAGCTCGAAGCAAAACTTCGCGATCTCCTTGGCCTGGCCGTTTCAAAGAATGGAAAGGCCGCCGCTACCGCTGCTTCCGAGTAGCGATGTCCGTCTATGCTACGGCGTTGCGCGCTCTTGCGCAACGCCGTCTGACGGAAAGCCAGCTGTGGAAAAAGCTTGAACGCAAGGGCTTTGATGACGCGCAGATTCGTGAGGCTCTGGCGCGGTGTCGTGCCGACGGCTTGCTCGACGATCGCTTATTTGCACGCTTGTTCGTTGAAAGCGTGACGAAGCCATTAGGAAATTCGCGCCTGGTGGGCCAACTCGTCACTCGCGGCATTGATCCGGATATTGCAACGGATTCCGTTCGCTCGTTAGAGATTTCCGAAGAACAACGCTGTGCCGATGCGCTCGCCCGAGCGTTACGTCGGAAGCCCTCGGCCGCGTATGCGTCGTTAGCTCGATCCTTAGAGCGCTATGGATTTCCGGCGTCGCTGATCTATCGCATCCTGCGCGAACACGCGCGAACCTTCGGGCCGATGTCATCGATACAGCGTGATGGGGTTCTTAGTGAAGGTGAGTATTCCAACGATTGTCGTGGCCGAGGATGATCGGGCAATCGGAGAACTCGTTGCGCATCATCTGACGCGCGAGGGGTACTTCGTTCGACTCGTCGCGGATGGCCGGACGGCATTACAGGCAGCGCGCGCAAGTGCCGATCTGGTGCTACTCGACGTTGGCCTTCCCGGACTCGATGGATTCGAAGTAGCCCGAACGCTGAGGCGGGAACGTCGGAGTTTGCCGATCATCATGTTGACGGCCCGAACGGAAGAGATCGATCGGATCATCGGCTTTGAACTGGGAGCAGACGATTACGTGTGCAAACCGTTTTCGCCTCGCGAACTCGTCGCGCGCGTCCGTGCGGTCGTGCGTCGGAGCTGCGGAGCCCTTGAGCCGATTTCGCCGACACTGCACCTTGATCGGCTCGTCCTCTATCGAGAAACCCGAGAGGTGCGCGTCGACGGCGACGTCATTTCCTTGCGGCCCCGCGAGTATCGCTTATTCGCGGAGCTCGCCGAAAATGCGGGTATTCCCCTTTCGCGCGAGCACTTGATCGAACGCGTATGGGGTGCAGATTACCCCGGTGAAGATCGTACCGTCGACGTTCATATTCGTCGCTTGCGTATGCGTTTAGAGGGTGATTGCAAGTTGGGACGGCTGATTGAAACGGTCCGCGGCTTTGGCTATAAACTCGTTAAACGCTAAGACCATCAATGCGCTTGATGCCTTTGCTCAAACGATCGCGCGGCGACACGGCAAGGCGTCGTGTACGCTGATCGTGCTGCGGGTCTGCGACCTGCGACCGGTCCGTCGATTAGCGCGGCGAGCACTTTCACGCGCGGCACGACGCATGCTTCGCAACGAAGATCTCTTGGCAATGCACGAGGATCTTCTTTTTGTCGCACTCCATTCCGACGGTACGTCAATCGTGCGCGACGCACGAAGCTTGTGCGAACGTCTTACCTGTGCCATGCGAGCCGACGTCGACATCGATCTCGAATCCGGTTGGACCTTCATTCGCGATCACTGCGACGCAACGTCGCTCATTGCCGCGGCACGCGATGCTTTGCAACGAGGGCGGCGGAGCCGCGAACGCAACGATCTTCTTGCCGCCGTCGGGCATGAAATTCGCACGCCGCTCACCTCGATTCGCGGATACATCGAAACCGTTCTCGATGACGAAGCGAACCACAATGAGGAGCGTCGATTCCTGTTGACGGCGCAACGCGAAGCGGCCCGTCTCGCACGCTTTGTCGATGGCTTGCTGACCTGCTCGTTACTCGATATCCAGGCGAATCTCGATGGAGCGGAGTGTGATCTCACGACTGCGGTCTCCGCTGCGTGCGATATTGTCGCCCCGATTGCCGCAACGCTCAACATCGAACTGCGCGATGCGATTCATCGTAACGCGCGCCTCTGTTGCCCGGAAGACGTGCTCGTGCGGATTCTTAACATACTCTTAGAAAATGCCATTCACTACGGAGCGCGACCGGGAGTTATTGAGATTCGTGGGTACGTGGACGATTCGGATGTGCTAATCAGCGTGCACGATAATGGTCCCGGGATTGCACACGGCGACGAAGAGCGCATTTTTGCGCCGGTACAGCGCGGTCGGAACGCTCCGGGCTCAGGCTGCGGGCTGGGTTTGGCCATTGCAAAATCGCTGGTCGAGCAATACGACGGCGATATCGGCGTCGGTCGCTCCCCACTGGGTGGAGCCAAGTTCGACGTTCGCTTCCGGCACAAGGCGGAGGCAACCGTAAATGCGGCGAACGTCTCAGCTTGTGATAGTAGCGCGCACGCCACTCTTCGACGAAGCGACGATCGGAAGCCGCGTACGCGATCTCGGTAGGCAAATTGCCGACGATGGTCGAGGACAGGATCTCCTGCTCCTCGGAATTCTCAATTCCTCAGCGCCATTTCTTGCCGATCTTTGTCGCGCTATCGAGCGTCCGCTAGAAATCGACATGCTTGCTATTCGGTCGTTAACCGATTCGCAGACTTTGCAAATTGTTAAGGATACCAATGCCGCCGTCGAAGGGCGTCACGTTGTCATCGTCGATACGCTCGTCCGAACCGGGAGAACGTTAGACTATATCGCTCGGACGATTCGGGCTCGGGGGCCGGCATCGCTTCGCTTGTGTGCCCTCTTTGATCGTCCCGATGCGCATAGCGTCGACATTGAGATTGCCTATCGCGGCTTCGATTGCCCGACGGAACATCTCGTCGGCTACGGACTCGATTACGATGGACGGTTTCGCGAACTTCCCGCCTGTTTTGAAATGAGTGCCGTTCCGTGCGCCTAGGCCTTATCTTTGCGCTCTTGGTTGCCTGTGTGTTGACGGGTATTCCGAGTGCGTCGGCATTGGAATTGCCCTCAATTGAACGGGCTGCATCGGACTATCATGCAACCGATCCGCATTTACAAGAGATGTTTCGTGCTGCGCTGCTCGATACAGGCAAGCTTGCCCGCTATGCCCCGGATGGTACGGCGTACGTTGCTACCGGGGATATTCCGGCGGAGTGGTTACGCGATGCGTCGGCCCAATCTCGGCCGTATCTGTTTTTTGCAAAAGACGATCCGTCGGTGCGTAAATTGCTGGCCGCCATCATCGCGCGCATGGCGAAGTACTTGCAAATCGATCCGTATGCGAATGCATTCACCCTCGATTACCGCGTGTGGGAGCAAAAATTCGAGCTCGATTCGCTGGCCTATCCGGTGACCTTATCCTGGAGTTATTGGAAGACGACGGGAGATACGTCGATCTTTACGCCAGATTTTTCTAAGGCGTTGGATAATGTGCTGGCAACGATGGAACGCGAGCAGAATCATGCGAAGAACTCGTCGTATAAACATCCCGAACTTTTCAACGGAGTTGGCCGCCCGGTTGGGTATACGGGAATGATTTGGACCGGTTTTCGCCCGTCCGACGATGCCTCGTATTACAACTATTTGATTCCGTCGGAGATGATGGCCGTGGTGGCCTTAGGCGATATTGCGCAGATTGAACGCGATGTCTATCGCAACGTGATCAAAGCGCATGAAGCAACGGCGTTGCGCGATGAAGTGCAGCGTGGCATTCAAACGTACGGCTTGGTCTACGTTCCGAAATACGGCTATATCTACGCCTATGAAGTCGACGGTCTCGGGCATGCAATTCTCACCGACGACGCAAATATTCCGTCGTTGCTTTCGGCTCCCTATATCGGCTATACGACGACGAATGATCGCTTCTATCAAAACACGCGGCGATTCTTACTCTCAAAAGATAATCCATCGTATTACGTTGGAAAAGTCGCCCGCGGCATCGGCAGTTTTCATACGCCCGATGGATGGATTTGGCCGCTGGCATTAGTGATGCAAGGATTAACGGCGAGTTCGCCCGGCGAAAAGCAAGATATTTTAACGCAGATTCTCGCAAGCGATCCCGGCGATCATCTCTTGCACGAGTCATTCGATCCCGACGATGCCAAACGGTATACGCGCCCGGATTTCGGTTGGCCCAACGCGTTGTTTTCGGAGTTCGTGATGACATCGTTTGAAGGAGTTCCCGAGATCCCGATGGGCAATACCAATGATTTGGAGTTTCGTTCGGAATGAGTGCAAAAGTCGATGTCATCGTCGGTATCCAATGGGGTGATGAAGGCAAGGGCCGCATCATCGATTTGTACGCGGCGGAGTACGACGTCGTCGCTCGCTTCGGCGGCGGTGATAATGCCGGGCATTCCATTCACGTCGGGGCCACGAAATTGGCCTTGCGTATCGTTCCATCCGGTGTGCTCCAGGAGCATACGGAGCTCTTCATCGGCGGCGGAACGGTGATTAGTCCGGTTGGGTTTCTCGCCGAAATTGAATCGTTGGCGAAACTCGGTATCGATATCCGACGGATTTCCGTTTCCGATCGTGCCCACGTGGTGATGCCGTATCATGCCGTCGCCGATCGGGCCAATGAACGCGCTCGCGGATCGGCGGCATTGGGAACGACCGGTCGCGGCATCGGTCCGGCCTATGCCGATAAAGTTGGCCGCGTCGGCATCACGTTTCGCGATCTTGCCGACCATCGACGTTTTGAAGAGCGTCTGCGCCTTTCGCCGTCGACGAACGCGCACAATCGGGAACCCGGACACACCGACGAAGCTGAACTCTTGGCCGCGACCTTAACCGCAGCGGATCGCATCGCCCCGCACATTGTCGATGGCGTCGCCTATATCCATGATCGTATGGCTCACGGCAAGGCGATTCTCGTCGAGGGTGCGCAGGGAACGCTGCTGGACATCGGCTTCGGAACCTACCCGTATGTCACGTCCTCGCACACCATTGCCGGCGGGGCATGCACCGGGCTGGGCCTTGGCCCAACCGCGATTTCCAGCGTGATCGGGATCGCCAAGGCCTATTGCACTCGCGTCGGAGCGGGGCCGTTTCCCTCCGAACTTGAGGATGCGACGGGGGAGGCTCTTCGCGTTGCCGGTGCCGAGTTTGGCACCGTGACCGGGCGGCCGCGCCGCTGCGGCTGGTTCGATGCGGTTGCCGGCCGGTACGCCACTTTGCTCAACGGGCTATCCGGGGTAATCCTCACCAAGCTCGATGTGTTGTCCGGGATCGGGCGGTTGGGGATTGCGACCGCCTACCGACAAGGGAACGAAGTCGTCGGCTTCGGGCACGTTGGCGATGACGACCTAACGGTCGATAAAGAGTATATGGATGGTTGGGACGAACCGTTGACCGAGGCCCGATCTCTCGCGGAACTGCCGTCAGCCGCGAGGCGCTACGTCGCCCGTATCGAAGAACTCCTCGGTGTACCGGTCATCGCAATCTCGGTCGGTCCAGAACGTTCGCAGTTTCTCACGAGCTGTGGATAACGGTCCCTACTGCCGTGTACGGCTTCTGATTCGAGGGTAAGACGTGGATCGTCTCAATACGATGTGGCGCGATGCGCTCAGCCGATTCCAGATTTTCTGGTCGGGTCAAAGTCGCACATCGCAAATAGGAATTGCCGGTGGCGCGGCTGTCGTGCTTCTTGGTGCGATCTTTTTGGGAACGCTGTATTTTGGACATGGTCCAACCTACGGTGTCTTGTTCTCGAACTTGTCGCCGGAAGACGCGAACACCGTGACGCAGCATCTGAAAGACGATAAAGTCCCGTATCACCTCTCGACCGATGGGAAAACGATTTCCGTCCCCGCGCAAAACGTCAGCGACGAACGCGTTGCTATCGCCGGGGCCGGCCTCTTAAAAGGCAGTGGCGTCGGGTACGAACTGTTCGATCGTACGAACTTCGGCATGACCGATTTTCAAGAGCGTATCGATAAAACGCGCGCCATCGAAGGCGAACTCGAACGCACGATCGACGGCCTGACTCCGGTGCAGGCGGCGCGCGTCAATATCGCGACGCCGGATCAAACGCTCTACACATCCACGCAGCAGCCGACGACGGCATCGATTGCGATCACCACCAAACCCGGTGAGACGCTTTCGCGCCCGCAGGTCAACGGCATTACGCTTTTGGTCTCGCGAGCCGTCGATGGCCTCAAGCCGGAAAATGTCACGATCGTCAATCAAGACGGTCAAATTCTTTTGCCGACCGGCGGCAAAATCGATCAGAACGGCGGCAATGGCGGCCCCGATGCGTTGCAGCTTACGCAAGAGCAATTGCTTGCCAAGCAACGCTACGAAACGAATTTGCAACAGAATATCCAGTCGATGTTGGATGATACGCTCGGCAAGGGGCACGCCGTTGCGCGTGTCGCGACGCAAATGGATTTCGACGTCAATTCGAGCGAAGGGAAAGTCTACGCACCGCAAGGCACCGTTCTCTCGTCGCAAAATTCGCGCGAAACGTATAAGGGGACGCCGCCTGCGAATGCGGCGGCCGTCGGTGTCCCGGGAACGACGTCGAATATCGGTACCTATCAAGCCGTCGCTACGAACACCGGCACGGGGCAATATAATAAATCCAAGTCGACCACGAATTTCGACATCTCGGTGCAAAACGTCAAGCATGTGACTGCCCCAGGAAAAGTCACGCAGACGTCCGTTGCCGTCATTGTCAATTCGGCTGCTTCGACGACGACGGCCCCTGGATCCACGACGCCGACCGCCTATCAATTGACACCGGCGAACGTCCAACAAATTCGGAACAGCGTTGTCGCGGCAGCCGGATTGGATCTGGCTCGAGGCGATCAAGTGTCCGTTGAAGCGATACCGTTTAACCCGGCCTTGTTGCCGAATCCCACGAGCGGCGTCGCGACGACCGTCTTAGGCATCCCGGTGTGGGTCTTGGCCGTTATCGGCGGACTTGGCATCCTCGGCTTGCTCGGCTTCGTGGCCGGGCGTTCGCGCCGCTCCGCGGGCTCGGGATTCCAGCCCTCCATCGATGCGCCGTCGTTTGAGACCGGCATGATGGAAGAGCTTCCGCCGTTTGAAGAACATCCGATGATCGGAGCAGGCGGGATCAACGCTCCGATTCGTTCCGCGGCCGATCTGACGCGCGAGCAGATGATCGAATACGTGACGACGGTCGCTCAAGAGAATCCGGAATCGATTGCAAAACTCGTTAAACTCTGGCTAGCGGAATAAAGGACGACCATGGATTCACCGATCGTCAACCTTCGACCGACCGACGGACCCGATGAGAACCTTTTCCTCGATACGCCGTCCATCGATGTCTCGGGGCCGGAAAAAGCCGCAATTCTCGTCATTACGCTTGGTCTTGAACTTGCATCGACCATCTTTAAGTTTTTGCGTCAAGATGAAGTTGAACGCATCGTCCTCGAGATTGCGAAGATTTCGACCGTCCCGTTGGAAAAGCGCGACGCCGTTATCCAAGAAGCGTATCAGCGAGCGATCGCCCTTAAGTATATCAATGAGGGCGGTATCGAATATGCCAAGGAGATTTTAGAGCGCTCGTTCGGCGCCGGGCAAGCCGACGATATGACGAGCCGTTTGTTTGCGGCGCTCAAGCACGGCAATCCACTCGAGCTCATCAAAAACACCGAACCCGCGCAGTTGCTGCAGTTTATTCAAGACGAGCATCCGCAGACGATTGCGTTGATCTTGGTCTATATGCAGCCGGAGCAAGCCGGCGCGGTTCTCTCAGCGCTGCCGCCTGATTTACAGAGCGACGTTGCGATGCGTATTGCCATTCTGCAGAAGACGGCACCCGAAGTCCTCGAACAACTCGATGAGTTGCTGGGCCGCCGACTCCTCGTCCAAGGCGCGGATTTTGCCAAGGCCGGCGGTGTGCAATCGCTTGCTCATGTGATGAATTTCGTCGATCGCGAAACAGAGAAAAATATTCTCGATGGGCTCTCCAAGCGCGATCCGGAACTCGCTCAAGAAGTCAAGAGTCTACTCTTCGTCTTCGAAGATATTTCAAATCTCGACGATCGTTCGATCCAACGCATCATCAAGGAAGTTGATGCACGCGACTTGGCCTTGGCATTGAAAGTTGCCAACGAAGATCTCCTCGCACGCATGTATAAAAATATGTCGCAGCGTGCGTCGACGCTGTTGCGCGAGGAGATTGAATTGCTCGGGCCAACTCGCATGCGTGACGTCGGTAAAGCCCAACAGGCCATCGTCGACGTTATTCGCACACTTGAGGAGACCGGCCAAATCGTCATCGCGCGCGGCGCGAAAGACGAACGCCTTGTCTAGGCGCTGATGGGTCGCATCGTCAAAGGCGCTCGCGTTTCGTCGAGCGTTCGCATTGGGCTTCCTCAAGTATCCGTTTCCGAACTGGTACAGCATTCCGATGTCTCGTCGGTCGATCTCTTTGAACACGATCTTTTTACCGACGAATTCGATCACTCTCCCGTTGTCGAAACGCCGTCGCTTCCTGATCGTGCCGCGATTGTTGCCGAGATCGAAACGCTGATTCGTGAAAGTGCATCCGACGCGCGCACGCTCTTGGATCGTGCCCGCACCGACGCGATGGCGATGATCGAGATGGCCCAAGAACGGGTTGCAACCATTGAGGCCGAGGCAAAAGCAGCGGGGCAAGCCCAGGGTGAACAAGACGGACGGACATCGGTCGATGCCGAGATGGCCGACATGCTTGCCACGATGCGCGGTTTAGTCGAGATGGCTCGAGAAGAGCGGCATAAAATCATTTCCGGTGCCGAGCATGAAATTGTGCGCTTAGCTGCAGCGATCGCCGAGCGCGTGATACATCGCTCGATCGGCGCAGATGAAAGCATCGTTCTCGATACCGTGCGGGCAGCCATTGCGCGCATCACCAGCCGTGAACGCGTCGTCGTCCGCATGAATCCGGCGGATATTGACATTATTCGCGATCATCGTGAGCGCGTCACTGCCGGAGCGGATATCGAACATCTCAAAATCGTCGAGGATCAACGGGTCGATCGTGGCGGCGTCATTGTCGAGACGGAGAGCGGAACGATCGACGGGCGCATCGCGACGCAAATTCGCGAGACGCATCGACTGCTCGATATCGACGAACCGATCGAAGTGCGTGAGTCCCCTGAAGCTGCGGTCCTCGCAAGCCCGGCAAAAGCCGGTTAGGGCGCCTGCGTGAAGGCCTTTTCAGCCGATCCTTACCTTGGCATTCTTCGTAATGCCGAACTGATTCGCGAACATGGGAAAGTCCGTCAGGTCATCGGCGTTCTCGTCGAGTCCCGCGGCCCCGTTGTGGCCGTGGGTGAAACGTGTCGTATTCGTTACAAGCGAAATGCCGAGCCGGTGCTCGCGGAAGTCGTCGGTTTCCGCGATGATAATGTTTTGCTCATGCCGCTTGGTGAAATGGCCGGAATTGGGGCGGGAAGTGAAGTTGAAGCGCTCGGCGTTCCGCTGGAAATCGGCGTAACCGATCAATTATTGGGTCGTGTCCTCGATGGTTTAGGGCGACCGATGGACGGTTTAGGCAAAATTTTCGCCGAGCATCGTGCGGAAGTCGTGGCTGCGCCGCCGCCGGCGCTCTCGCGTCGCCGCGTGACTGAACCGCTATCCGTGGGAATACGGGCGATCGATGGATTGCTCACCTGCGGAAAAGGCCAACGCGTCGGCATCTTTTCCGGCAGCGGCGTCGGGAAATCAACCGTGCTTGGAATGATTGCCCGTAACACATCGGCCGATGTGAACGTGATTGCACTCGTCGGTGAACGCGGCAAGGAAGTCCGCGATTTTATCGAGCGAGATTTAGGCGAAGCGGGCCTGCGCCGCAGCGTGGTCATCGTCTCAACGAGCGATCAACCGGCACTCGTGCGCATGAAGGCGGCGTTGGTCGCGATGACCGTTGCCGAATATTTCCGGGATGCCGGGCTTGATGTCATGTTCATGATGGACAGCGTCACGCGATTTGCTATGGCGCAACGCGAGATCGGGTTAGCCATCGGCGAACCGACGACCACGCGCGGGTATACACCATCGGTTTTTGCGATGCTGCCGCGCTTGCTCGAGCGGGCCGGAACGAGCGAACGAGGAACCATCACCGGGCTCTTTAGCGTGCTCGTCGAGGGCGACGATGTCAATGAACCGGTCGCCGATGCCGTTCGCTCGATTCTCGATGGCCATATCGTGTTGTCGCGGAAATTAGCATCGGCCAATCAATATCCGGCGATCGACGTGCTCCAATCCGTGAGCCGCGTCATGCCGGAGATCGTCGACGCGAATCATCTTTCGGCGGCATCGGCTGCGCGCGATATTCTTTCGACGTATCGCGATGCCGAAGATCTGGTCAACATCGGTGCCTATGTTTCCGGAAGCAATCCGCGTGTTGATCTGGCGCTCTCGAAGATCGAGGGCTTGCGACATTATCTGCGCCAAGGGGTCTATGAAGTGTCGAATTACGAGCAGTCGGTGCGACAACTCATGAGCGTTGCTTGATGGGGCGTTTTGTTTTTTCCCTTGAAGCCGTTCTCGGATATCGCAAGCGGCTAGAAGAAGAAGAACTCCTTCGCTTTTCGGAGCGTAATCGCGAACTCGTTCTCGCGCAGACGGAACTGGCGCGACTCAACGATGAATTTCGTCGCCAAACGAGCGAGCTACGCGAGGATCATCGCTCCTTTGGAGCCGAGGACTTGAGCTTACGCTATGCCCACTTGCAATTTCTCGATCGTTCCATCGACGCCCAACTCCGGACGGTCGAAGAGCGGCGCCTCGCCGTTGAGGAAGCCAGGGGTCGGCTGACCGAAGTCAGGAAAAACCGGAAGGTCGTGGACCGCCTGCGCGAACGCCGAGAAGATGAATTCATCGCAGAGGAACTTCGCCGGGACCAGAAAGAACTCGATGACGTCAACGGCCGCTCGCACGGTCGCTCGTCACGCAAGAGAGGATCGCTATGATCGTCACACGACAACGGCGTAAGCCGTTCCCTTGGGGCCGGATCGTTCTGCCGTTCCTTGCCATTGCGCTTGTCGCGTTTGCCTTTTGGTGGGCACCATCACGTTCGGTGATCTTTAACCCACGGATGTCCTCGTTTTGGACCTCGGCTTCGACCGTCTATAATCGCGTTGCGACACCATTTCATTTTGCCGAGCAAAATAAGGTGATCACCGCGCTCAATGCGCAAATTGCAACGCTCACGGCCCAATCGACCACGCAGACGGCACAGATTGCCGCCGATAAAAAGAAGCTCGCGTCGATGCAAAGCGAGCTCAATCGGGCGCAGGCCGATCTCGCGCAGGCTCGTTCGGTGAAGCCGGCGACGACGACAGCGGCAACGTCGCAGTCGAACGCGGCATCGCCATTTTCGAGTTCATCGACGCAGCGCACGTATGGCGATCTCGCGTCGGGCGCGACTCCGGACATGCGGAGAACGGCAGCCGCCTGGGCTGCGATGGATCCCGATACGCTGGCAAAAGTGCTCGAAAAATTACCCGTACCCTACGTGGCCCGTGTGATGGCCTTGATGTCCTCCGACAACGCGGCCGCGATTCTTGATGCGCTCCCGGCTACCTATGCGGCAAAACTGACCCAGGAGAATCCCGATCTACGCAAGTGAGCGCGAGATTCTCGCCGATACCATCACGCCGATCCTGGCATTCCAAGCGCTCGCGTCTGACGCGAGCGCCTGTTTATTAGAGTCGGTCGAGCGCGGTGGGCGTCTCTCCCGCTATTCGTTTCTCGGCTTGGATTTTGCTGAGTCGCGCTCATTTGCTTCGCACCTCGATGTGGCGCAAGAGATTCGTACCTATGTTGCGACCCATCGCCCGGATGGAGTCGCATCGGGTCTTGGCGGCGCACTGATCGTCGCATCCTACGAGGCCAGCGCTCCGTTTGCGGGCATCGATCGCCCTACCGAAGCGGATATCCCCGATATCTTCGTTGCCGTTCCGGCGCTGTGGCTGATCTTCGATCATTTCACCCATCGGCTACGCGTCTGGTGTTCTGCTCGCGATGAAGCAACGGCGCACGCACGTATCGACGCGACGATTGCGCAACTTTTTGCTCACGTTCCGCGCCCGATTGGAAGCGTTGTCGCCACCTCGGCGGTGCATGCATCGCTCTCGCGCGAAGCGTACCTTGAGCGCGTTGCCCGAGCAAAACGTGCAATACATGATGGCGAAGTCTATCAGTTACAGTTGGGCATTCGCTTTGAGGCCGATGTAGAGGGCGATCCCTTCGATATCTATCGTACCATTCGTTCACAGAACCCTTCGCCGTACATGTTCTTTGTGCGCACCGATTTCGGCACGATGCTCGGTGCGTCACCCGAATTTCTCGTGCGACTCGAAGGGCGAACGGCGCGGCTGCGTCCTCTCGCCGGAACGCGTCCTCGTGGAACAAGCGAAGAAGAAGATGTGCAAATCGCCGATGAACTGTTGACGAACGAAAAAGAGCGGGCCGAACACGTGATGCTTGTCGATCTCGGTCGCAACGATATCGGCGCAGTGTGCGCCTTCGGAAGCGTTCGCGTCACCGAGTTGTTGCAAGTCGAGCGCTATAGTCACGTTATGCATATCGTCTCGGAAGTCAATGGGACGTTGCGTGACGATTGCGATGGGATCGATCTGTTCTTTTCCGGATTCCCGGCTGGAACGGTCACTGGGACGCCCAAAGTGCGAGCGATGCAACTCATTGCCGAAAACGAACCGGTTTCGCGCGGCTTTTACGCCGGCTCAATTGGAAGACTCTCGTTCGACGGAGAGTTTGATTCGTGCATTTCCCTGCGCGGAATGCGCATCCAACATGGGCATGTCGCGTGGCAGGCCTCGGCTGGCATCGTGGCCGACAGCGATCCGCAGGCCGAATACGATGAAATTCTGCACAAGACACGTATTGCGCGAAGCGTTCTTGGAGTGACCTATCCGTGAAGCTTCTTTTCATCGATAATATCGATTCATTCACCTATAATGTCGTGCATTTGTTGCACGATGCAGGTGCCGACGTTCGCGTCCTTCGCAACGACGATCCGACGATGGGTCGTGATGTTCTTCGTGGGATCGACGCGATGTGCATCGGCCCGGGCCCCGGCAAGCCTTCGGACACTCCGGCAATGCTTGATCTCGTCGCTTCGGCGATGGACGAGAAACTTCCGATACTTGGCGTTTGCTTAGGCTTACAAGCTATCGGTGAACTCCTCGGAGCAAAAGTGATTCACGCTCCGCGTCAAATGCACGGCAAACTTTCGTCCATTACCCATGACGGGACCGGGATTTTTCGCGGTATCCCGGACGGTTTCTCGGCAACGCGCTATCATTCGCTGTGCCTCGATCCGGGCACGATACCGGCATCGATACGAGTGACGGCGCGAAGCGAGGATGGGGTCATCCAAGGGATCGCTCACCGAGAGCTCCCGATTCATGCGGTGCAATTTCACCCCGAATCGGTATTAAGTGACTATGGTCACGACGTGGCCGTTAATTTTCTCCATCTCGCCGGTTAGTCGTTGGAATAGACGTCTTTAAAGCGTTCGCGAAGATCGCGTTTGAGAAATTTCCCGGTGCCGCTGCGCGGGATCGCGTCAATAAACATAACGCGATCCGGAATCCACCATTTTGCCAGCTTCCCTTCGAGCCATGCGCGGACGAGCGTCTCATCGAGTTGCGCATTTTCGCGAATCACGACGACGGCCAACGGGCGTTCCTGCCATTTCGGATGTGCGATGCCCACGACGGCGGCTTCAACGACATCGGGGTGTCCCATAATGGTGTTCTCGACATCGACCGACGAGATCCATTCGCCGCCGGATTTCACGAGATCTTTCGCGCGATCGACGATACTAAAATAGCCGTGTTCATCGATGGTCCCGATATCTCCGGTGCAAAAATAGCCGTCGGAAAAAAGCATCGGATCGTGCTCCATGCGATAATACCTGCCGGTGACGGCGAAGCCGCGCACCCACAGCGTGCCGATGCTTTTCCCGTCGTGAGCAACGGCATGACCGCTGTCGTCTAGGAGTTTCGCCGCAACAATCGGTGAGAATACGCCTTGGCTGAGCAGCGCCTTACGCTGCGCCTCGGGGGATGCATGCTCGAGGGAACTCGTCATCCGCGAAACGGTGCCGATCGGCGACATTTCGGTCATTCCCCAGGCGTGGATCGTTTCGATCCCGAGAGCCATGAGATCGTCATAGAGTTTGGGCGGAAGCGCCGATCCCCCGATAACAATGCGTTTAAGCGTCGGCAGCCGCTTGCGACTCGCATGTAAGGCATCGCGAATGCCAAGCCAAACAGTGGGAACGCCGATCGACATGGTGATCGCTTCGCGTTCGATCAACTCGATCAGACTTGCCGCATCCATTTGCAGACCCGGCATGACAAGTGAGGCGCCGGAAAGCAGTGCTGCAAAGGGTGATCCCCACGCGTTGACATGGAACATCGGGACAATCATCAATAATGAATCGCGTTCGGCGACACCCAGCGCGTCGGGCATGAGCGCCGCGAATGCGTGCAAAAACTGTGACCGATGCGAAAAGAGAACGCCTTTGGGCAATCCCGTCGTCGCCGATGTATAGCAGAGGGTAGCGGCACTCTGCTCGTCGATATCCGGCCACGCAAAACTGGTTGGTTTTCCGGCGAGGGAACGCTCGTACGCAAGCCCATTTTCGGGTTGTGCTGCGTGCGGTGCCATCGACATTACGCGCGGCGGATTCGTGAGCTGCGCGCACGCCGCGTTTGCGAGCGGAACGAGCGGTGCATCGGCGCAGATGAGTGCGTCCCCGGCGTGTTCGAAAATCCATGCGAGTTGATCTGCGGGGAGTCGAATGTTCACCGTATGGAGCACGGCGCCAATCATCGGAACGGCGTAATAGAGTTCGAGATGGCGATGGGTATTGCTGGCGAAACTTGCCACGCGATCTCCCGGTTTGATGCCGAGCTCAGTGAGCGCATGGGCAAGCTGGGCAACACGTTCGCCGAATTGCGCGTAGGTGAAGCGGACGATTTGACCGTCGAGATCACGGGTGACGAGTGCGCGCTGCGGATGCGTGCGCATTGCATGCTCGAAAATCCATCCGATGGTCAATGGGACATCCATCATGGTCGACGGCATGGTAAAAAGGCGCGATTGCTGTTGCATCATGATGCTGTTCGAGGCTTTGTCGCGACGGCCTAGTATGGGCGGTGAGACAAACCGCTTGGCCTGCATAGCTAAGGAGCGTGAAGCATTTCGCGGTGTATGATTCCTACCTAGAACGGAATCAAAGGTTTTCGTAACGAGATACCCGCCGTCTCCGATTACGCAACTGACGATTATGGCAGCGCCCGCTAAGCTGGAAACCGCCATGGTGATAGAGAAGGGCGTGGCTACATGGAGAGTGCTCGATGAAACGTGCCCAAAATATCGTTGTTTCAATGTGGAGCCTTGCTCTAATGGTTGCTCCGGCTATCGGCTTTGCAAATCAGTCACGTGTCACGACTCCAGGGCGAGTCGTCGCACCGAGAATTGCAACGGTGAGCGGCTGGATAACCGTGGATTCCGCCTCGTTTGCGGCCAAGCATGTTGGTTGCAGCGCGATTGCGATACGGTATGAATCCGAGGGCTACGGCCCAACGGAGGTTACCCATGGGACCGGTAACGCGGCGGCCGGGACCTGCTACTATACATTCGAGATTCCGAACCTAAAGTGGCCTGATGCTGCGGTCGTATCGACGGAATTACACGCTGTTCCGTGGGGACGGAATCGTACGGTTGTGGTGAAGCCGGGCAAGAGCGTTTCGCTGAATTTTTCCAGATCCGCACTGAAATATCCGTAATCGGTGAAATCGCTTGACGCGGTTGGTGGGGCGTGGTACTTTCCTGGAAATGTTTTCCGTACGCTCGATTTCGTGGTGGTGGCACCTGACCGCAATTTGCCGGTGAGGTAGTCGCGCATTCTCGAACGACGTTGTCGTTGTGAAAAGGCCGCCCACACCGGGCGGTCTTTTTTTTATGTTCTTTTTTTTCTAGGAGTGTGCCCATGTATCGTCTCGTCAGCCGTGAAAATCGTAGTGCCAGCGTCGTCGCATTCGGTTCGGCGCAATTCGGAGGCCGCGAGTTTGTGATGATCGCGGGCCCTTGCGCCATTGAAAGCCGGGAGCAAATCGAACGAACGGCTCTGCATGTTGCACGCTGCGGCGCAAGCGTTGTTCGCGGTGGTGCCTATAAGCCGCGCACCTCACCCTATTCGTTTCAGGGGCTCGGCGATGTCGCCGTCGATCTCATCGCGCGAGCGAGTATTCACAGTGGACTGCCGAGCGTCGTCGAGGCCCTCGCCGAATCGGATCTTGCGGTGCTCGCGCCGCGCGTCGATGCCATTCAAATCGGTGCGCGAAATATGCAGAATTTTGCGCTCTTGCGAGCCGCTGCAAAGGCCGGTAAACCAATTCTCCTGAAGCGCGGGCCGGCGGCGACGCTCGACGAGTTGCTCTATGCCGCCGAATATCTGCTGCTTGAAGGTAACCACGATGTCGTGCTGTGCGAGCGCGGCGTCCGGGGCTTCGATCCGCAGACGCGAAATCTGTTCGATCTGGCCGGCGCATTACGACTCAAAGAGCTGACGCATCTGCCGGTCATTGTCGATCCTAGCCACGCGACCGGGCGTCGCAGCCTGGTGGCTCCGCTCGTTGTGGCGGCCGCTGCCGCCGGCCTTGACGGGGCGATGGTCGAGGTCCATCCCGATCCCAGCGTGGCCCGCTCCGACGCCGAGCAAGCATTGACGTTTGAGGACTTCGAGGAGCTGATGCGTCGATTATCGGGAGGTCCGGCTAAGGTCGTCATGGCCGCGGGCCGATAAATCGAAGTGAAAGGAGGTGAGAAAATCACGCAAATTTCCATCATTTCTTCTCTTGGAAACCTTGCAGCGGTGCCGAAAAGCGGCGCCGGCAGCGGCGCTACGCTCCTGTATGCAAGCAAATTCGGCGATCTCTTCGGTGCATCGTTTGGCACGGTGCTCGCAAAGAAAGTCGCCACCCCGGCAATCTCGTTGCAAAACGATCCGCTGGCGGCACTCCAAGCGCTCTTAGCGCAAGGCGTTCCACCATCGGCCATCCTCGATAAAGCAGCCGAGATTCTGGGCACTAAACCCCCGCCGCAAACCGCGGGCCCACCCGACACCGGTCCGCCGGATGTGCGGGCGAAAAACCTCTTGACTGCCTTGCAAGCGCTGCTTGCCGGAGTCCGGGGGAACCTCAAAAGCGAGCAGACGAACGACCTCTCGGGAACGCACTTGGCCGCCGGAACTCCGGCGAAAGTACCCCCGGCTCGCAGTGAAAAATCAGTGGCAACTCCGGTTGCGACTGCTTCATTGCGTTCGCTCATCGCATCGGTCACGCTTGGCCTTCGCGCCACGCCGACTCCGCCTGCCGCGGCAATCGTCCCCTCTGCGCCTGCGCGCGCGCCGATGAATCCATCGGCCACGCCGGTCGCAGCATCAGAACCAGCGGCCCCGGCCGCGCCTCCTGGTGTCTCGAGCGACGTGCTTGGGCGGATGCTTCATCGCGCCGTTGCAGCAAGCCCCATCCCGATATCGACCACCGTTGCGACGGCGGCCCGGACACTTCCGAGCCAGTCACCGCTAACGACCGGTATCGCCAATCAACCCGCGATCGGACCGGCCCCAAACGGCGATTCGACCGCATCTCCGACCGCACTTGCGGCCGGCTTGGATCATCTCGTGCTTTCGGCGATAACCCGATCGGCGCAAGGTGATGCCAATAACGCTTCCTCGGGATTCGCAGGCGATACGTCGTCGGATTCCGCGACGGCGCCGACGCTCGCAGCAAAGACCGCCACCAGTGCCCCACCCGTCTCGTTCGCGAGTCTGGTTGCGCCGGCGATCACGTCCATTCACTCCGGAATCTCGCCCGTCGCGGCAGCACCTCCGGCGGTGGATGCGCAAGCCATCATCGAGCAAGTCGTTCGCGGCATGTCGGTTCGTCAGATTGCTGACGGATCCGAAATTCGCATGCGCCTTGTTCCCGACCATCTCGGTGAGGTTGCCGTTCACCTTACCGTCACCGGTTCGTCCGTTAACGCCTCGGTCGTCGCGCAGAATGCCGACGTTCGTCAAACGTTACTGGCGAATCAACACCACCTGACCCGGGCCCTCGAAAATTCCGGCTTAAAGCTTACGGGCTTTAGCGTCGACGTCTTCGGCGGAAACGCGGGCAATCAAAAGAACGGGCAAGACTCAACGTCCGGCTTCGGTCGGCATTATGTCGTGCACGAACTTCCCGGAAAAACGGAGGAGCCAGCGCTCGTCGCAGAGCCCAGTTTCGGACCGCCGCAACTGGCTGCAACGAAGGTCGGACTTCTCAATCACCTCGTCTAGGAGGCATTATGGCCAACCCGGTAACCGGTCTTCCGATTAGCGGACTCATCAACATCAACCAACCGACGGCCAATACGGCTTCGTCGGGGACGTCGACGCTTGATCCCAATGCGTTCTTGCAACTCTTGGTCGCTGAATTTAAAAATCAGGATCCGACCACGCCGCAAGATCCGACGCAGCAGATCTCGCAGTTGGCGCAGTTTTCGGCGTTGCAATATCAGCAACAGACCGCGACGGCGTTTCAACAGTTCTCGTCCAATTTCGGTGTGATGCAAGCGTCCTCGCTGATCGGCAAGCAAGTCACAGTCAACACCGTCAATGGATCCGGAAACACCTCGTCGCAGACGGGTACGGTTTCAACCATCGACGTGCAAAACGGTGCCCCGTTCTTCACCATGAAGGATGCAAACGGGAACACGATCACCGATAACAACGGTCAACCACTCCTCTTCTCGACGCAACAAATCGTCGGAATTGGATAAGTGAATGGATTCGAACGACCTCTCAAGGATTGAGCAACGTGGCGTTCTCCCGGCTCCGACGGCTCGGCCGACCGGTGTTCCGGTGCAGATTCCACCAACCGGTGCGGATTCGTTCCGTGCGGTGTTGGATCGTGCAGCCGGCGCTCCGGCCACGGGTTCGCTACGCATTTCGGCTCACGCCGCTGCTCGGCTGCAATCGCGCAATATCACGCTTTCAAACGACGATATGACGCGCTTGTCGGCGATGGCGGATAAGGCTGCGGCAAAAGGTGCGAAAAACTCGCTTTTCATTATGCGCGATGTCGCCATGGTAGTGAGTATCACCAATCGCACCGTGATCACCGCAGTCGATCGTGAATCGATGAAGGAGAACGTCTTTACGAATATCGATTCGGCGGCTCTCGTCTGACCGAATCTCCCTTAAATCTCGGGGTGGACCGCTTCGCGGGGCCCCGGCCGTGACGCCGATCGAATGACGCGTCGCGGAACCGCTTGCGAAAGGTAAACAATGGCTTTCGATTCCCTCTTCACCGGCATCTCGGCCCTCAACTCGTATCAGAGTTGGATCGACATGCTCTCGAACAATATCGCAAATACGGCGACCGTCGGCTTCAAAGGCCAACGGATGACGTTTGCGGATCTCTTTTACCAAAACATCGGCTTCGCCTCAGGTGCGACGCAATCCAACGGCGGCGTCAATCCGCAATCGTTGGGACTCGGTGTAAAGGTCAATTCCGTCGATACGATCTTCGGCCAAGGCGGCTTGGAAACGACCGGCGTGAATACCGACCTTGCCATCAACGGCGATGGCTTCTTCGTGTTGCGCAATCTCGATGGTTCGAATGCACCGCAATATTCGCGCGCAGGCGCATTCTCGCTCAATTCTCAAGGCATCCTTACCGACCCGGCCACCGGCCTGGCCGTTCAGGGGTACCAAGCAAATCAAGCGGGACAAGTCTCTGTGACGGGAACGCCCGGCAACATCACGATTCCGCTCGGTCTCTCGGAACAAGCCGTCGGCACCGGATTCGGTGCGAAAGTCGGTCCGAGTGCCACCGATAGCGTCTTTGACGTGCAGATGGGCGGCAATCTGGACCAGACGCAGTGGTCGCAACAGTTCCTCAATGCCGTCGGCGCATCGCCGACACCGGGAACGCCGTACACCACATCGACGACCATCTACGATTCGCTCGGCGTGGCGCATCAAGCGCAGATTACCTACACGCCGGACGCCGCAGCCTCGACTGCCGCCACGGTGGCGAACGCGGGTGCCGCGAACACGACTGCGTTGACGGTCAATCCGGGCGCGCCGCAAAACGATGTGCTGACGATCACCGCCAATGCGACGGGAACGTCTGCCGTTGTCACCGACACCCTCGGCAACACGCAAACGGTCGTCGCCGGTGGAACCGCGACCATGGGTGGGGCGACCTTCACCTTGGCCAATCCCATGCCGGCGAACGGCGTCGAAACCGTCACCGTGACGGCGGCCAGTAACGGCCTCCCCGCGCAAGTCGACAACGCCACCGGAACGGCCGTGAAGCCGGCCACGCGCTGGAAAGTCTCGGTGAGCTTCACCGACGGGACGACCTTTAGCCATATCAATACGCCGGGCTCGATCTCGGCGGGTAATGTCGTGACGGCACCGACCTACGGGACGGGCACGAGCGGCACGATGGGCTATGTCTACTTCGATCAAAACGGCCAGTTTATCAACTCGTCGTCGATCGAGACCTCGGCATCGGCACAAGGCATCAGCGCGAATGCCGCCGCGTATCTCCATACGGCCGGTTCGACCCCGGGGCAGACCCAGGGCAACGAAATGAACATCGTTTCATGGGGACCGGGAGCCGGCAACAACTCGGTTGCGCCGACCGGAACCGGTACTCCGGCAACGGGGCCGATTTCGCTGGACTTCTCCACGAATGCCAGCCTTGCCGGGACGTATACCGCCAACGTCATCAACCAAAACGGCTACGGGGCGGGTACGCTCTCGAACATCACCATCGGCCAGGATGGAACCGTCCAGGGCGCCTTCACGAACGGGCAAACGCGCTCGCTCGCGCAGCTCGCCTTGGCGACCTTCCAGAATGAAGAAGGGCTCCAGCGCGATGGCGGCAACGCCTTCTCGCAGACGGCAGCCTCGGGGCTCGCCCAGCTTGGAACGGGGAACAACGGACGCTTCGGCGCCGTGATCTCCGGCGCATTGGAACAATCCAACGTGTCGTTGGCCGATCAGTTCACCAAACTGATCCTCGCGCAACGCTCGTTTGAAGCCAATACGCGCGGTATTTCGACCGCCGATCAGAATCTCCAAACGCTGATCAACCTCCGCGCGTCGGAGAACTAAACCGCGCCGAACTTGCCCGCGAACGGCAAGCGCAAAACGCCCCCGGTCCTTGCATTGCGTGGACCGGGGGCTTTTCTTTTCGCGCCGAATGACGTTGCTACCATGATCTTGCTCACCCGACTCAACGGCCATCCGCTGTTGCTCAACGCCGACCTCATCGAGGCGGTTGAGCCGACACCGGACACCGTTATTACCATGACTTCGGGGAACAAGCTCATTGTGCGCGATTCGATGGATGATATCCAAGCAAAGGTCGTCGACTTCCGACGGCGTATCCATGCCCCAAACGTCTCGTAAGCATCGGTTCGTCCTTCAGGCCATGCGTGTGATAGCCGATAGCGTAAAGAGAATGTCAAGTTCGTCCGGAGTGAAATAGCCGTGGATTTTGCAACCCTGATAGGCCTCGTCATTGGCTTCGGAGCGATTGCGCTCGCCGGCTATGTCGGCGGCTCGGACCCGCACATTATTTTCGGACGCTGGGATGCGTTTGTCTTGATTGTCGGCGGATCGGCTGGCGCGACGATCACGGGTTTTCCGTGGCGCACCTTCGCAAGTGGTGTGACCAACGGCTTTAAAACTGTTTTTACCGAGGTGGATTTCCACGAACGCGAAGTGATTTCGACGCTCGTTTCGTTTGCTGAAAAAGCTCGTCGTGAAGGATTGCTGGCCCTGGAGAATGAGGCTGCCGCAATCGAAGACGATTTCATGCGCCAAGGCATTCAACTCGTGATCGATGGCCGCGATACGGAAATCATTCGCAAGGTGCTCGAAACGGAAGTCAGCTACGTGCAAGAACGTGGCAACAAGGCGGAACAAGTGTTCTCGTCGATGGGCGGATATTCGCCAACGCTCGGGATCATCGGTACGGTGCTCGGTCTGATCGGCATGTTGCGCGGCCTGGCCGCTGCCAGTGCATCGAGTAATGTCACCGGCTCCATCGGTGTTGCGACGGCGCAGGCATTCGTTGCGACGTTCTTCGGTATTATGATGGCAAACTTGCTGTGGCTTCCCATGGCCTCGCGCATTAAAGAGCGCTACGGTCAGTTGTTGCTCGTGCGCGAGATTATGATCGAAGGCATTCTTGCTATTCAAGCCGGCGATAATCCACGACTCCTCGAAGAAAAACTGCTCGCCTTCCTCGATCCTCGGGATCGTGAATTAGGTGTCTCCGAGGGTGGTGGCGTCTCCGAGGGCTCGCTCTCGGCTTCCGGGGCATAATGTCGCAAGCCGCAAAGACTGCCGCTCGAGCTGCCGAATCGAAGTTCCGCAAAAAAAACGAGGAACAGAAGCTCGAAACGGCCGGAATGATGCGCTGGTTGTTAACCTACGCCGATATGATAACGCTGATGCTCGCGCTGTTTATCATTTTGTTTGCGATGTCAACGATCAGCCGAGTCAAAGTGCAGGCCTTTGCAAAACAAGTTTCCGCCGGATTCGATAATGTGTGGACGGTGAATCAGCCGCCGAGCGGCGGAGCGAACGGCGCATTACAACAAAATGCGAACGCAACGGTGCCGCAGATCGAACAACAACTCAAAAAGTTTGTTCAGAAAAACAAACTGCAGAACCGCCTGCAGGTACATGTCGATCACCGCGGACTCGTGGTGACGCTCCTTTCCGATAAGTCGTTTTACGACAGCGGTAGCGCTCAAATGCGTCCGGAAACGCAAAAATTATTGGATCAGATTGCGCCGTTTTTGAAGAAGAATCAGAACCTTATTCGGGTCGAGGGCAATACCGATAATGTGCCGATCCGAACCTCGATCTATCCGTCAAATTGGGAGTTGTCTGCGGCACGCGCCGTCAATGTCGTGCGCTACCTTCAGGAACATGACGGGATCAATCCAACGCGTATGTCGGCTGCCGGTAACGGGAAGTATCATCCGCGTACCGGAAACGATTCTGCACAGACGATGCAGCAGAATCGTCGAGTCGATATCATCCTACTCAACGCGAATCTCTCGCAACTCGAAGGGCCACAGTAAGGATCTCATGTCGACACTTTCGCAAGAGGAAATCGATGCGCTCATCTCCCAGCTATCGGGAGGGAATGCCGTTGCCGAGCCCAAGGAAGTTATTGAGTCAAAACGTGTTAAGACGTTTGATTTTCGCTTTAATAAGCGTCTTGACAAGTTCTCGAATAACCAGCTTCAGACGCTTCGCACGTTACACGAAAATTTCACTCGCCTTTTAAATAACTCGCTTTCCGTGTATTTGCGGACGCGCGTCGAAGCTAGTATCGTTTCCATCGAGCAAATAAGTTACGGCGATTTTATCGCTAGTATCGGTATCCCATCGATTCTGTCGATTTTTTCGATGGATCCTCTACCAGGAAGCGGGATCGTTCAAGTCGATCTCAACCTGGTATTCTCGATCATCGATCGTCTCCTCGGCGGCCCGGGATGGTTCCCGGCGAAGCTTCGCGACCTCACGGATATCGAACGCACGCTGATGCAGCGGTTCATGGCGCGCATGCTCAATAGCTATCGCGAATCGTGGAACTATTTACTCACGCTATCGTTAAAAATCGAAGCCTTGGATTCGAACCCGCAATTTATCCCGCGCATCATTCCACTCGATCAGATCATCTCGTATATTTCGATGGAACTGAAAATTGGCGAGATGTCGGGTGTTATGAATTTCTGCTTGCCATATTTGGTCTTGCAATCGATCGGTCAACAATTAACCGATTTTCAATGGTCGCCGACGGTGGTCGCCGGACGCGGCATGACGGAAGAAGACGTCATGCAACTGACGCGCAATATCGAACGAGCTCCGGCAGAGATCGACGTTGAACTCGGCCGTGCGACGGTGAGTCTTCGGGATCTTGCCTCGCTTGCCGTCGGTGACGTACTGGTCTTGGATAATGGTCCGGAGCAGCCGCTTCTCGGCCGGATCAACGGCCGTGAAAAATTGACACTCTTCCCCGGCGTGCATCGCGATCGATTGGCGATGCGCGTAGCGGGCACGCTCGATGAACACGGAGAAGAAACCGTTCAATGACGCAAACTAAACAGCTTGCATCTCTGATGCTTGAGTCCGCAGCCTCCGTTATGGGACGGTTGCTTGAACGTGATTCTCACGTCGGTGAGGTCGTGCGTTCCGACCGCACCGCATCCGTGCGGACCGATGCCGGGGATCTCGTCACGCTCGCCGAGCTTCCGGCCGTTGGCGCCCAGTTTATTGTTCGTTTTGCGACGTCGGATATGCAACGCGTTGTGGCCATCATGCTCGGTGGCGGCGACGAGGGGGGCGAAATGGGAGCGATGCAGCTGTCCATTGCGTCGGAATCCGTCTCGCAGATCGCGACGGCCATGGCCGAAAAGCTCGCGTCGGAGATCGGCGCAAGTGGCGAAGGCATCCGCGCGGAACTGTGCACCGAACCCGCGGCGCTTCCGCCGCCGCCATTTGAGACCTACGAAGCGACGATTAGCTCCGAAGGCGGGCTCACCGTCAAGCTCGGCTTGGATGTGCCGGCCATCGCCGTCTCCCGCCTTGGCTTGACCTCGGGTGCTGCCCCACCGGAGCCCCCGCCGGCTGCTCCCGCCAAGGCTGAGGCGCCTGCCGCGGCCGCGAGTACACAAGCAAAAGCGCAACAGGCGGATGTTGCGGCGGCAACCTTTACCCAACTAACGCCGACGCAAATGCGTCCGGCATCGCCGGGTCACGCGAATCTTGATTTCGTCCACGATGTGCCGCTTCAAGTCAGCGCAGTGCTGGGCAAAACGGTGATGGCTTTACGTGAGGTCGTCTCGCTGCAAAGCGGGAGCGTCTTCGAACTCGATAAGGAAGCCGTTGAGCCGATCGATTTGTATGTGAACAACATTCTCATCGCCCGCGGTGAAGTCGTGGTCGTCGATGATAAGTACGCTGTGAAAATCAGTGAGCTAAACCCGCAGGTCGGGTAAGGTACCGGCATGGGCACCGGGATCTGGTTGAACTATGCGTTCGTGCTCCTGGTCGTCGGGTTGATGCTCCTTGGACTCTATGCGCTTGCTCGCGGCCTCGGCCGGGCACGGATGCTTGTGGGAGTTCAGCAGAAGCTTGTCAGCGTGGTCGATTCGACGGCACTCGGCCCGCAAACGACGCTCTTCGTGGTAAAAGCGGGTGAGAAATTTTTGCTGGTGGGCGGTGGCGCGGGCCATCTTGCGACCCTTGCCGAGATTCCCGGTGACGAAGTCAGCGGATGGATGGATCACCAGAAAGCCCTCTACGAAGCTCAGGGCGCCGGGCTGCGCCGACTCTTTCCCGGGGTAAAAACGCCGAAATGACCGTCAAAGGCTTCTTCGTGCTTCTTTGGGAGCGCCATGGCATGCCGTTGCTCGCTATGGGCTTTGGGCTCATGGTCATGTTCGGTGTTCATGCGATGGCGGCGGCGGCGACGGCGCCTACGGCGCCAACCGTCTCATTCCCGGCGCTCAACGTCGGCGTCGGGCAGGCTCAGACGCCGCAACAGGTCGTTGGCGCACTGCAAGTGTTGCTGCTCCTCACGGTCTTGGCGCTGGCACCAACGCTGCTGGTGATGATGACGTCGTTCACGCGTATCGTCGTCGTTCTGTCGTTCGTTCGCCAAGCCATCGGGACACAACAAGTTCCGCCGAATCAAGTCCTCATCGGCCTCTCGCTGCTGTTAACGTTTTTTGTTATGAGCCCGGTGATCCGCGACGTCAATGCGAATGCCGTCCAACCGTATCTCGCCAAAAAAATTACGCAACAAGTCGCTTTGGATCGCGCCTCGGCACCATTGCGAACGTTTATGTTTAAACAGACGCGTGAGAAGGATCTCATGCTCTTTTATTCCATTTCGAAAGAGCCGCGCCCCAAAGAACAAAAGAATGTCCCGACGTATATTCTTGTTCCGGCGTTTACGATATCCGAACTCACGACCGCCTTTACCATCGGTTTTGCGATTTACATTCCGTTCGTGGTCATCGATATGGTTGTTGCGTCGATCTTGCTCTCGATGGGAATGATGATGATTCCCCCCGTGATTATCTCGTTGCCATTCAAAATTTTGATTTTCATCCTCGTCGATGGTTGGAATCTTACCGTCGCCGCACTCTTTGCGAGTTTTCATTAGATGTCGTACGGAGATGCCATTGAAATCGGTCGTCAGGCGATTTTTGTGACGCTCGTGACTGCGGCGCCCGTCTTGCTGTTGAGCCTGGTGACGGGCCTTGTGATTTCGATTTTTCAGGCGGTAACGCAAATTCAGGAACCGACGCTGACGTTTATTCCGAAGATCATTGTGTCGGCAATGGCAATTCTCTTCTTCGGACCGTTCATGTTGTCTATGCTGACGGATTTTCTTTCGCGCACAATTATAGGCATGGCTCACGCCATCCACTAGAGCAAAGCGATGCTCGATGTTTTCGGTCTCAACGCAGCCCAGTTTGAGACATTTCTCCTCGTATTCATCCGCATTGTCACGCTTTTAGCGGTCTTTCCCATTTTTTCGGCGAGTCAAATTCCCGTCCAAGTGCGCATTGGACTTTCCCTCATACTCTCGTTTTTGATCTATCGCACGGTTCCGTTGATGACCGTCTCACCGGGGCTTTTCGAACTAGGCTCTGCCGTCGCCGCTCAAGTTGTCTTCGGCCTGACGATCGGATTCATTTCATCACTGGTCTTTACCGGTGTGCAATTTGCCGGCGAGGTCTTGGATTTACAAATCGGCTTTGCCGTCGCAAATGTCGTGAGTCCGCAGTCGCAAGAACAAGTGACCATTATCGGCGTGCTTGAATTGACGTTGGCGTCGCTCTTGTATCTGGCGACCGATTCGCACCTCGCGCTCATCAGCGGTCTTGCTGCATCGTTTCATCTCGCTCCGCTCCCATATATTTCGCTGCAGCCCGGTCTTGCCGGCGATCTCACCCATTTTTTTGCGTCGTCGATAACGATGGTCATGCGTATCGCCGCTCCCGCATCCTTTGCGTTGGTTATTGTCAACGTTGCGCTCGCCTTTATGGCACGTGTTGCTCCGCAAATGAACGTCTTCGTCGTCGGTTTTCCCATTCAAATTAGCATCGGGCTGATCGTGTTGGCGTTCTCGATGCCGATCTTAGGGTATGTCTTGGTTCCTGCGTTTGAGGAAATTGCGCGAGAAATGATAACGGTCATGCACGCGATGCGTGCATGACCGTTTGAAAGGCGGCGATTGCCGAAGGATTACTGGTAGCGGAACTGACCGATCTTATTTGCCGCCGTTTCCGAGAAGTAGAGTTTTCCATCTAAGCCGAGCGTGATGCCGCTAATGCCGCTACTCGCAGTGGGAACCGTATACGTCGTGATCGCGCCGGTCGACGGAACGAATTGCGCGAGGCGATTGCCGACGGCATCGGCGACGTAGAAATTGCCGTCAAGCGCAAGAACGAGCCCGCCCGGATCCGTGATCGGTGCCGTTGGATACTCCGTAACCGTACCGGACGTCGTAATGCGTCCGATCTTTCCGGCCGCACTCTCCGTGAACCAAAGGGCTCCGTCGTTGCCCGTTACGAGCGTCTGCAAGCCGGCTGCAGCAGTGGGAATGGGGTACTCGGTAATCGTTCCAGTGGCTGAAATACGGCCGATTTTATTGACTCCCGGCTCGAGAAACCACACGGCGTTATCTGGGCCTAAGCTCAAAACGGTCGGATTCGCCCCGGCACTTAAGCCGGCGGAGTACTCGGTGATGGCACCGGAGGTCGTGATCATGCCGATGCGGTTCCCGGCTTTTTCGGAGAACCAGAGGTTCCCATTGGGGCCCGGCGTGATTCCATACGGCCCACTGCCTGCATTCGGCAACGAAAATTCGGTGGTCTGGAATTGCGACGGGGCAAGCCGGGCAATCTTGTTTCCGCCATTTTCGGTATACCAATAGTTGCCGTCGGGGCCTTGGACCAGCATCGTGCCGACCGCTGCAGCGGTGGGAATCGGGCTCTCGATAATGGCCGCAGTGGTCGTCAAGTGCCCAATTGCGTTGGTTCCGGGTTCTGGAAACCAAATGCCGCCGTCGCTTCCTGGGGCCAAAAAGTTGGGCTTGGCGCCCGTCGATACAACGGGATATTCACTCGTGACACCCGGTGGAAACGGAGTCGGAGTAGGAAACACCGTCGAACTGGTGATCACGTTGCCCTTACTGCAGGCCGCCAACGTAAGAAACGCGAGGCAGACGAGGACACGAAGTACCGGGGAACGCTGCAAAATGGACTCCTGGGGATGAAAGAGAGTGCCTGATTTTCAGCGGGAGGCTATTGGCCGTCGGACCCGGCTTTCCCGCAGGAGGGCAAGAGAATGTACCTCCTTATGCCGAAAACGTATGAAGCGATGATGATGTTCCCGGGAGCTGGCGTTGCCTAAACCAGAACAAACCGAGAAGGCAACACCCAAGCGAAAAAGTGACGCGCGAAAGCGCGGGCAAGTTGCCAAAAGTCAGGAATTGGCGGGCTCTTTCGTATTTTTGTCGAGCGTCTTAGTTTTGCACGCCTATGGCGCGCAAACGCTGGGCCACATGGACGCGACGATGCAAAGCAGTCTGGCCCATGCGGTACGAACCGAGGGCTACACGATCTTTTCCGTGTGGAGTTTGTTCGCCCAAACCTTCGGCAGTTTCGGCATGGTCCTCGTGGTGATGTTCGGGTTGGCCATCCTTTTCGGTTTGCTCCTCAATCTTTTTCAGGTTGGTTTTCTCTTTACATTTAAGACGATCACGCCGACGTTTAGCAAAATTAATCCGCTCACGGGCGTTCAGCGCCTTTTCTCCAAGCAAGTCGCCGTCAATCTGGCAAAGCAAATCGTTAAGCTCATCGCCGTCTTCATTCTTATTAATAGCGCTCTCTATGGGCATCGCGATTTGCTCGTCGCCGTCGGTGGAATGACGCCGGCGGAGATGTTCAATCAGTTGTCCGGTTTGGTGTACGATGTCGCCTGGCGTTTCGGCGTGTTTCTGATCATTATCGCCTTTGCCGATTATGCGTACGAGCGCTATCAGTACGAGCAAAACCTGAAGATGACCAAACAAGAAGTCAAGGACGAAGCGCGCCAGGCGGAAGGCAACCCGGAAGTGCGTGGGGCCCTCAAGCGTCGTCAGCGAGAGTTTGCTCGCCGCCGGATGATGCAGGCCGTTCCGCGCGCGACCGTCGTTGTGACCAACCCGACGCACTTTGCCGTCGCGTTAGAGTGGGACGAAGTCGAAATGGATGCGCCGGTGGTCTTAGCAAAAGGGGCCGATCTGATTGCAAAACGTATTCGCGAACTCGCCGTCGAGCATGGCATTCCCATTTTGGAAAATCCGCCGCTCGCGCGCACACTCTATGAGAAGGTCGAACTCAACACCGCGGTACCGCCGCAGCTTTATGCGGCCGTCGCGCAGGTTATTGCCTTCGTGTACCGCATGAAGAGAAAAACCATCGCTTAAGTTTTATGGCAAACGCACCCGCAGCACCGTCACCATCGATCATGAGCCGCATCTCGCAAAGCGCACCTGTTGCGCTGGCAGGCTTGGCGGTTATCTTGGTGTTGCTCATCATCGTTCCCGTTCCGCCGTGGTTGCTCGATATTTTGCTCGTCGGCAATATCGGCGTCGCCCTTCTGATCATCGGGACCTCGCTCTTTGCCGAAAACGCCCTGGCATTCTCCGTTTTCCCTTCGTTGTTGCTTATCATCACGTTGTATCGCTTGGCACTCAATGTGACGGCGACACGCCTGATTCTCTCCTCGGGATACGCCGGAGATGTGATCAACTTCTTCGGTCAAACGGTTATCGCCGGCAACTACGCGATCGGCTTTGTAATCTTCTTGATCCTCGTGATCATCCAGTTCGTGGTCATCACCAACGGTGCCGGACGTGTGGCCGAGGTTGCCGCCCGCTTCACCCTCGATGCTATGCCCGGCAAGCAACTCGCCATCGATGCCGATCTCAATGCGGGGCTCATTACCGAGGCTGAGGCACGTCAGCGCCGCAAAGATATCCAACGTTCTGCCGATTTTTACGGCGCTATGGACGGTGCGTCGAAATTCGTCCGCGGCGATGCCATTGCCGCCATTATCATTGTCGTCATCAATACCATCGGCGGTTTTATCGTCGGTATCTTTCAACTGCACTACGGCGTCGTCAAATCGTTGGAAACGTTTACGCTGCTTACCGTGGGAGAAGGCATTGTCACGCAAGTGCCGGCGTTGCTCATCTCAACGGCAACCGGCATCATCGTCACGCGTGCGGCATCGGAATCGGATTTCGGCGCCGATCTTGCCACGCAATTAACGGGCCAATCGCGCGCGATTTTGATCGCCGCCGTGCTGACCTTCGTGTTCGGCGTCTTCGGCCTCGCGCGATGGCTGATGATCGGTTTGTCGGCGCTCCTCTTTACGATGTATTTCTTTAAGCTTCGTAGCGATAAACGCGGTGCAATAAAAGCTGCGGCGCCGCCGCCGACCGCTGCGCCCAAACCCGCCGAATCCGTGGTGCCGTTGCTCTCGTATGATCCGATGGAGCTCGAAATCGGGTTTGGCTTGATCCCCTTAGTCGATGCAGGGCAAGGCGGCGATTTGCTCGAGCGAATCACCTTGATCCGCCGACACGCCGCTCGCGATCTCGGCATCGTCGTGCCGCCGATTCGCGTTCGTGATAATTTGCAACTCAAACCCTCATCCTATGCAGTAAAGATTTACGGCTTGGAAGTGGCCTCATCGGAGGTGATGGTCGGTCGATTGCTCGCGATGAACCCGGGAACTGCCACCGCCGCGCTCGACGGCATCCCGACGACGGAACCGGCCTTCGGGTTGCCTGCGCTGTGGATTCCGGATCTGCTGCGGACCGAGGCCGAGGCCGGCGGCTACACCGTCATCGATCCGACCTCCGTGATCGCGACGCATCTCACCGAAATTATTCGTTCCCACGCGCCGGATCTGCTCGGACGCCAAGAGACCTCGGCGCTGCTCGATAACGTGAAAACGCACTATCCGGTGGTTATCGACGAACTCGTTCCGGGGCTGTTGACGGTCGGTGAAATCCAACGTGTGTTGCAGAACCTGCTTCGCGAGCGCATTCCCGTTCGCAATCTCGTCTTAATTCTGGAAACGCTCGCCGACGCGGCGAGAGTCAGCAAAGATATCGACTATCTCACCGAGCGCGTTCGCGCTGCGCTCTCGCGTCATATTTCCAACGAATACGCCGAAAGCGGCCTGCTCTCGGTGATCACGGTCGATCCGCGTCTTGAAGCATTGCTGGCAGAAGCCGTGCGCCGCGGTGAGGATGCGCATGCGTTGCTCGACCCCAATACGGTTGCGCGCATTTACACCTCCCTGACCAAGCAAATCGGCGTGGCCCAATCGGCCGGCCTGCAGCCGATCGTCCTCACCTCGCCCTCGGTGCGCTTGGCTCTCAAGCGCCTGACGGAGCGTGCGGCACCGCAGCTGGTGGTCCTCTCCTACTCCGAAATTGCCCCGGGTTTGCGCGTGGAATCCATCGGACAGGTCTCGGCCTCCGAGGAATCACCCGCTGTCCCTAAAGAAACACTCGCCTAGGTATGTTCAAGACACTCTTCGGCGGTAAGCCAAGCGGTGCTTCAAGCGCGCTCCCGGCAAAGGGAGCGTCAATTGAGGTTGTCGTAGCCGGCCGCATGGCCCAGACCGTGCATGTCGATACGCCCGGCCCGCGGAGCTTCATTACCGACGGTGTTCTGGGTAAATCAGGCGAATCGGCCGTCGTGATCTTCACGACGGCGGCCGGAAAATTCCGCTTTGCGACGCGCATTAATGGGGTCAAGGGCAGCACCACCATGTTCGATATGCCGCGCCGGATCGACCGGGTCGGCGCCAAGGTCGCCGAGCATCGCCGTGCGACCGTGCGCCTGGATGCCATCGTGCCGGGTCGCTGGCGCTTTGCGCCAAGCGGCAAGGGTATGGGTGAGTTTAATAAGGCGAACATCCGTGATATCAGCCGGGGCGGCTGTTCGCTCATCGCCGACCGGGAATTGCGTTCCGGTACGCTTGTCGAAATTCAGATCGTCCTCAAAAATGGGCAGACCGAAATCACTTTTCTCGGCGAGGTCGTGCGCTCGCAGGGGATTCCGACCTCGGGGCGCTATTCGCACGGCATCCGCTTCCATGGCGTCTCGGCGCAGGAAGATCGGGCGATTATCGACTTTATAAATCGTAAGCAAACCGAACTTCGCAGCCGAGGCCTCGCTTGACCGAAGCGCGAAGCAACCACACCAACACACCCTCGGCTTTGGCCGATGAGGTAACAGACGCACTTCTGGGGAGCAACGGATGAGTAAGAAGGTCCTCATCGTAGACGACGCGGTTGTCATGCGCATGATGATCAAAGGGATTCTCTCGAAGAATGGCTTCGAGGTCGTCGGCGAGGCCCAAAATGGCGTCGAAGCCGTCGATAAATATAAGCAATTGCATCCCGATTTGGTCACCATG
This sequence comes from bacterium, assembly GCA_021778415.1. Classification (GTDB taxonomy): domain Bacteria; phylum Vulcanimicrobiota; class Vulcanimicrobiia; order Vulcanimicrobiales; family Vulcanimicrobiaceae; genus JAJYCL01. The sequence goes on from JAJYCL010000011.1 coordinate 58,633, forward strand.
GACATGGTGATGCCAGAATTAGATGGCATCTCAGCGGTTAAGTTGATTATCGCCTATGATCCGAACGCAAAAATTGTTATGTGCACCTCCATGGGCCAACAGGCTCTCGTTGTTGAAGCTATTCAGGCTGGTGCGAAATCCTTTATCACCAAGCCGTTTCAACCGCCAAAAATTCTTGAAACCATCAATAAGGTTCTGACATGAGTCAGCCTCAAGTCAGCCTGAGCGACATCCAAAAAGATGCCCTCAAAGAAGTTGGTAATATCGGCGCAGGGCATGCAGCGACAGCCTTGTCGCAGTTGTTGAACGCAAAAATCAACCTCTCCGAGCCCCGCATCGATGTCATTAAATTCCGTGATCTCGCGTCACGAGTCGGCCACGCAAATCGCGTCGTGGCGGCGTTACACATGTATGTTCGCGGCGAAGCCCCCGGCCAAATGGTCGTGCTCTTCGATCGCGAGCAGGCCCTCGATTTCGTCAGCCAGTTTTTGCAGCGCGTGATCGGCGATATTCAAATCTTCGATTCGATTGCAGATTCGACACTCAAAGAACTCGGCAATATCATTGCCGGTTCGTATCTCACGGCGATCATTCAACTCACCGGCATGAATTTGTTGCCCTCGGTGCCGACGCTTTCGTACGGGACCGTGCAAGCAGCGTTTCGCACGTTGATGTCAATTCTTCCGGATCAAGACGTGTTTCTGATTGAGTCCTCGTTTCTCGATAAGGAGCGCGAAGTCGCCGGTCAATTCATTCTTATTCCTGAAACGGGTTCGCTCAAACCGTTACTGCAAGTTTTCGGCGTCGAGTGACCGTTACAGCGGTAGAGTAACCGTTGACGTACAATAATGTCTGACGATCTATTCGATAAACAAGAGTTCGTTTCGTACTTCCGTGACGAATCGGACGAGCTCTTGCAACAGATCGACGCCGATCTCTTGAAACTTGAAGAATCGGTCGGCGAAGGACATGCCGATCCCGAGATTATCAACTCGCTCTTTCGTGCATTACATACGGTCAAGGGCAGTTCCGGAATGCTCGGGTTTACCGATGTACAAGGCCTTGCCCATAAACTTGAAAATCTCTGCGACCTGCTGCGCAAAGAGCGAATGCCGCTCTCCGAATCGATCGTCGATATTCTCTTCGGTGGTCGTGATTTTTTAACGCAACTCATTGAAGTCGCAATAAACGGCGGCGAGCTTCCGCTCGATCTTTCCGAATATACGGGACGGTTGGATAAATCCGTCGCCGTCTATGAAGAGACGTCGCATGTTATCGAAGGGACCTCCTCTGAGGTTCAAGCGTTCGAGGAATCGACGGATGCGTCGACATCGAAATCGACGCAAGACATGGAGGCTTTTGAAGCCGAAATTGCCCGTTTGCTTGAAGCCGCCAATGCAAAAAAGGCGGATGAACCAGCACCAACGATCTCTACGGAATCCGTTGTTGTAGCGGCGACGGACATGATCGGTGAAACGCCGGCGGTGCAAGCCCCGGCGACGGAAAAACTGGATAAGGCGACGATCGAAAAGGCAACGGGGCAAAAACGCACGAGTTTGAATCAAACGATTCGTGTTGATATCGAGCGCCTCGATACGCTCCTGAATCTCGTCGGCGAATTGGTGATTAACCGTACGCGCATTTCCGATATTGCGACAACGCTTGAACGCTTGGTCTCGGATAAGGCGCTCGATGCTTCCTCGGGGCTCGTTGGGCCGCTCGCCAAAGATTTAGCCGATTCCTCGGCCTTGCTCGCGCGCACCACGAACGAAATCCAAGAATCGATCATGAAAGTTCGGATGGTTCCCATCGGACAAGTTTTCGATCGTTTCCCGCGTTTGGTCCGCGACGTCGCCAAAGCGCGCGGCAAAGAAGTGCAACTCAATATCTCGGGTGCCGAGACGGATTTGGATAAGACGATCGTCGATGAAGTCGGCGAACCGCTGATGCATCTTTTGCGGAATTGCGTCGACCACGGCATCGAAAACCCCGATGTGCGTGAACAACGAGGCAAACCGCGCGCGGGAACGATTTCTTTGAATGCCTACCACGAAGGCAACCAAATCATCATCGAAGTCTCCGACGACGGCGGCGGTATCGATCTTGAACGTGTTCGCGCACGAGGTATCAAGCAAGGCTTGATCGGCTCCGATGATCGACTCTCGGATCGCGAGCTCATCGAGTTGATCTTTACCCCCGGTTTTTCGACGGCGGAGGTCATCTCCGATGTGAGTGGACGCGGCGTCGGTATGGATGTTGTGAAGAAGAACATCACCCGGCTTAAAGGCGTCTTCGATGTCGATTCGATTTCCGGATCCGGGACAAAATTCACCATCAAATTGCCGCTGACGCTGGCGATTATTCAGGCGTTGCTCGTGCGCGTCGTGGAAGAACTCTATGCGATTCCGCTGGATTCGGTTATCGAATCGCAGCGTGTCGAGATGAACGATGTACGCACCGTTCATGGCAATGAGGTGATCACGTTGCGTGGTCAAGTCGTTCCGCTCGTGCGGATCGCGGAGTTCTTCGAACTCGGCGGAGCACGCGATCCGGAAAAGGTGATGATCGTGATCGTCGGCCTTGGCGGACGTCAAGTCGGCCTCGTCGTCGATTCATTCCAGGGCGAACAAGAAATCGTGATTAAGCCGCTTTCCGATGTCGTTGGACGCATCGCCGGGATCTCCGGTGCAACCATTCTCGGTAATGGCTCAATTTCGTTGATCATCGACGTTCATTCACTGGTGAGCGAAGCGTATACTGACGGTAAGGTCGCGCGCGCCGAATTTTCGGGAGTCTAACATCATGGCAGAAGCAACAGAGCAACGGCAGCAGCTTTCCGGTGAGGCGATTAAAGTCGTCTCGTTCCGCCTCGGTAGTGAAGAGTACGGCGTCGATATCGGGCAAGTGCAAGAGATCATTCGCCTCGTCGCGATCACGCATGTTCCGCGCGCTCCGCGCTTCATGGAGGGTGTGATCAACCTTCGTGGGCAGTTGATTCCGATTATTGATCTGCGCACACGCTTCGGCATGCAACGGACGGATTCGACGAAGCAGACGCGCATCGTCGTCACTGAGATCGGCACGAAAAAAGTCGGTATCGTCGTCGATAGCGTCTCTGAAGTGCTCGATATCCCTGTTGAAAACGTTGAAGACGCCCCTGAGATGATCGCCGGCGTGGGCACCGAGTATATCCAGGGCGTCGGCAAGATGAACGATCGCCTGATCATCATGCTCGACCTTACGATGGTCATCTCCGAAAGCGAAAAATCGCAGCTCGCCGGGATCGACGCAGTCCTCCCCAGCTAAGGGGCGTCATCTCTCCGGGGAACTTCGCAGGCGAGACGGGCGTTTTCGTGGTAGGATGCTAGCTATGTCTTTTTCACGTTATCTCTTCGCGGCGCTCATCGTTGCGCTCGCCGTCCCGGTCTTTGCTCCGTTGGCTGCGACCTCGGCCACTCCGACGCCTGCGGCTTTGGGGACTCTGCCACCCTTGCAAACCATCGAGCATTTGATCGCTCGCCCGCTGTGTTTTGCTCTTAAGCAGAACATCGGTCCAGCCATCAACAGCGTGCTCGACAACGATAAGTTAATTGCAAAAACGGCTCCTTTACTGAGTGATTACAATGATGCTCTTTCACTGCAGTCGGGCAATTCGGCGCGTAAAAATATTATTTTGTTGCGTATGAGTAACATGGTGGGACCGTTGGTGAAAAATATTCAGGTTATCAAAGAAAAACTCAATGATCCTGAAGTGTTCCCCCGACAAGCAACGAATCAAGAATCTGCCCTTTTGCTTGCGACGCGCCAAAAACTGAATGATATTCTTCAATGGCAGAACGCGCAACTCGATATCGTCAATGGTTTTGTGCAAACACAACAAATGCATCAAATGCAGTACGATGGTTTTGGATATCTTGGTGCGGTCAACGTTCCCGATACGAAATTGAATCCAACGGCGACTCCTACCCCAAACTCTCTTTATATCGATAAAAATCTGCAGGCTGGGCTTTCAAATAGTGTGTCTCCAGCTATTGATTTTGCTATGATTCCTGGATTGCGATTGGGATACAATCCACTTTCGAATCTTATCGCTGGCGTTCACTATGCTCAACATATGACTCATATCCAAGAACAGCATGCTGCGGTGAATGTTATGACGGCGACACGCATATGCTCTCCAGGGGCACGCTTGGTGCCGGTGACTCCTCACCCCTAAGACAAACGGTATGCGGAGGCAATTGACATCGAACATATGTTCGATTACGATGGCCTCCCATGTCTGCTTTTGTTTGCGAGCCGCCCCGTTACGCAGCGTTTGAACGCCTGAAGACGGCGCTTAGCGCCCCCTCATCCCCGCCTCCACTCCGAGCGACCGGCCTCGCCTGCCTGGATCAGGCCCTGGAGGGCGGTCTGCCGCGCGGTTGTCTGGTGGCCTTGGAAGGCCGAGCGAGTTCCGGTCGCTACGCCTTAGCGGCCTATCTGCTGGCGCGGGCGACGCGGAACGGCTTTGCGGCCATCTGCGATGACGGCTCATGGTATCCCCCGGCACTGGCGCAAGCGGGCGTCGATTTGAACCGTCTGCTCATCGTTCCCGGAAGCGAGCCGCTCGCGCTCTTGCGTTCGGCCGATCTGCTCATCCGTGGCGGTGCGATGGCACTCGTCGTTGTGCCGCCGCTGCGCGCTCGTCCGGCACTCTGGCGCCGCCTGCGCAGCCTGGCACAGAATCACGCGACCTGGGCCTTGGCACTCGCGGCGACGCCTCTTGAGGATGGCTTGGCCTTGGCTGCCGATGTGCAACTGCGTGCGCAACTCGAAGCGCCGCGCTGGAGCGCGACTCCCGCGCCGCTGACGCAATTCTTGGGTTACGATGTACGCATCGATGTACTACGCGCGCGTCACGTGCGCGGTCGCCGCTCGGCATACATCTCGGCGGTGGCATAATGGCGACGATTCTGTGCATCGATATTCCGGCATGTTTGCCGAGTGAACGAGGACAGTGGGATGCACTGCTCGATGCGTGCGATTCGCTTTCACCGTTGCTCGATGATGATCGTCCAGGCCGAGTCTTTGCGCAGATGCGCGGTGCTCTGGGAACCTCGCAGCAGTGGATGGATCTCGCGCGCGAGGTGTGTGCAGCACATGGGTATCGTGCGCATGTGGGGATCGGCCCGAATCGTTTCGTCGCCGGCGTCGTTGCACGTTACGCCGATGGAGCATGCTGGGAAGAACCGCAGTGCGCACAACGATTGGCGCCGCTACCGCTCGCTGCACTAGCTATCGATCCGGCGATCATCGAGCGTTTGAGTTTGCTCGGAGTGCAGACGCTCGGCGCACTTGCGGCATTGCCGCATGGGCCTTTCGTGCGTCGTTTCGGCGCAGTCGCCGCAACGTGGCATAGCCGGGCACGGGGCATCGATGCAACACCGTTGCGTCCGCGTGCGCGTCGTTGCAGTATCGAGGCGTCGTTGCTCGGCGAGGGGAGCGTGACGACGCATGACCAGGTGCTCTTTGCGTTGCGTAGTGTCATTGCGCAGGTCGTTGCCGATTGTGAACGTGCGGGGCTTCGGGCCGGCCGTTTGGATGTGCATTTCGAGATGGAGAACGGTGATGCAGAAGATGTGCCGGTTGCATTCGCCGCACCGACTGCCGATGCGCGCACGCTCTTCGATGTTGTGCGCGCGCGTTTGGAAGGGCACCAGTTCGAGGCGCCGATCAGTACGCTGCGGATTCGTTTGCATGAGTTCGATGAGGGCGGGCAAGATATCGCACTTTTTGCCGATGAATCTCACGATCCTCAGGTGCTTGCGGCGACGCTCGGGCGTTTACGCGCGCGTCATGGAGCCCCGGTGCAACGGGCTCATGTGCAAGAAGCGCATCTGCTCGAACATCGCTATAAGTACGATGCCTTCCCGGCGGCAGTTGTTCAGAAGAGCACGGGAGTGGCATTGCCGGATGAAGCGTTTATTCCGCAGTTGCGTTTGCTGCGTGTGCGTGAAGTGCAGGTGCTCGTTGCGCATGGTGCTCCGGCATCGGTAGATGGGCGTCGCGTGTGCGCCGTTGCCGGCCCGTGGCGTGTGAACGATGGGTGGTTCGAAGCGCCGATGCCTCGCGATGAATATGATGTGCAATTCGAAGATGCAACGCTTGCGCGCATTTATCGTCAGGGGGGGGTATGGTACCTTCGCGCCACCTACGACTAAAATTCGCTTTGGCGGGCTGCAGCTTTTCGTCGCCTCGGGTTTCATGTACGCTTTAGTACGAACGAATTTTGCTGTGTGGCGGGCTTGCTGCAGCTCTTCGTCGCCTCGGGTTTCATGAGGGTGAGTGTTGCGTGTTATGCGGAGTTGCATGCGTATTCGAATTTTACGTTTTTGGAAGGGGCGTCGCATCCTGAGGATTTGGTGGAGTGTGCCGCGGAATTGGGGCTTGCTGCACTTGCCTTGACGGATCGCGATGGGCTCTATGGAGCGGTACGCTTTGCGACGCGGGCGCGGCAGCGGCGGCTCGATGCGATCATCGGCAGCGAACTGAGTTATGCCGACGGTGCGCGGATTGTGTTACTCGTCGAAACGTCCGCCGGATACGGCAATCTTTGCGAGTTGATTTCGCGTGCGCAAGCACGTGGGAGTAAAGGCGATGCCCGCCTACTCGATGAGGATTTCATCGGACGCACCGAAGGGCTCATCGCGCTTTCCGGCGGTGAGCATGGCCGTATTGAACGTGCTTTTGCGCGTCGTGATGCCGAAGCGGCAGAAGCAGAAGCGCGGCGGTTGCAGCAGATTTTCGGTGATGCGTTTTTTCTCGAACTCCAACACCACCTAACGCCGGATGATGCGCAGCGGTGCGCGGCTCTGCTCGAGCTTGGCGATCTCTTAGGTTTGCCATGCGTCGCTACGAATGGTGTGGTCTATGCGCGCAAGGATGATGCACAACTCGCCGATATCGTGCGCTGTATTGCTCGCACGACGTGCATTCACGATGCGCGCGAAAAAAATCTCTTGCGTCCGAATGCCGAGTATCATCTTAAAGACGCAAGCATGATGAGGCATCTTTTTTCCGGGTCGCCGGAAGCGTTACGCAATACGATGCGCATTGCCGAGCGCTGCACGTTCCGGCTGGAACGTCTAACGGGGCAGTTTCCTCTTTTCGCCGTCCCGGATGGTTTTACGCGTCAAACGTATTTACGCACGCTTGTTGGCGAAGGAGCAAAACAACGGTATGGAGCGGTGCTTTCGGCAGCCGTGGAGCGGCAACTCGAGTATGAACTCGGGATCATCGCCAAGATGGATCTCGCCGGATATTTTTTGATCGTTTGGGATATCGTGCGTGCGGCGAACGAGCTTGGCGTGCTTTGCCAGGGGCGTGGCTCCGCTGCGAATTCCGCCGTGTGCTATACGCTGGGCATTACGGCGATCGATCCGGTTGGCATGGGATTGCTCTTTGAACGCTTTCTTTCCGAAGAGCGTCAGGAGATCCCCGATATCGATATTGATTTTGCGCATCAAGATCGCGAACGCGTGATTCAGTATATCTATGAACGCTACGGCCGCGGCCATGCGGCGATGGCGGCAGAAGTGATTAGTTATCGTACGCGTTCGGCGCTGCGCGATATCGGCAAAGCCTTGGGCTTGAGTTTGGAGCGCGTCGATGCCATCGTGCGCGAATACGATGCAGGTGCGCCGCCCGATGATGTCCCGGAGCACTTCGTGATGTTGTGCGAGAAAATTCGCGGTTTTCCGCGGCACATGGGGATTCACTCCGGCGGCATGGTCATCACGCGCGATCCCTTGGTGCGCGTGGCGCCGGTGGAATGGGCCAGCATGCGCGATCGCAGCGTGCTGCAGTGGGATAAAGATGATCTTCAAGAGCTTGGGCTTATCAAGATCGATTTGCTCGGCTTAGGCATGCTTTCGCTCTTGCGTGAGGCGTTTGCCATTCACGCGCGCGTGTACGGCGGGGAGCATCCCTTGGCGTTGCACACCATTCCGGCCGATGATCCGCCGACGTACGCGATGATGACGCGTGCCGATACGATCGGTGTCTTTCAGATCGAATCGCGGGCGCAACAATCGATGCTCCCGCGTATGAAGCCGCGATGCTTTTACGATATCGTCATGCAGGTGGCGATCATTCGCCCGGGACCGATTCAAGGGCAGATGATTCATCCGTTTTTACGTCGTCGCGAAGGGCTTGAGGCCGTGGAGTATCCGCATCCGCGCTTGCGTCCGATTCTCGAACGCACCTTAGGCGTGCCGCTTTTTCAGGAGCAGGGCATGCGATTGGCTATTGAGGCTGCGGGATTTTCAGCCGGTGAAGCGGATCGCTTGCGACGTGCGATGGGGCATAAGCGCTCACATGAACGAATGGATGAGATTCATGCATCGCTGGTGGAGGGGATGGTGCGTAACGATATCGATCGCGAGGCGGCCGAGCGATTGTTTGCGATGCTCGAAGGCTTTGCCGATTATGGTTTTCCCGAATCGCATGCCGCGAGTTTTGCCTTACTGGCGTATGCATCGGCGTATGTGAAATGCCATTTCCCCGCAATTTTTTCGGCAGCAATTCTTAACGTACAACCGATGGGGTTTTATTCCACGGAGGTGCTTGTCAACGATGCTAAACGGCATGAGGTGACGATCAAATCCGTTGCAGTGAATGCGAGTGAATTTTTTTCGTATGTCGATGGCGATGGAGCTTTGCGTTTGGGCTATCATCTTGTGCGAGATATCGGTTCGGTGCAACGTGAACGTATCGAACGTGCCCTGGCTGGCGGAACGCCGTTTCGCGATCTTGATGAATTCATTGCGCGAACGCAACTCGATCTTCCGGCCCTGGAATCGCTTGCGGCGGCGGGGGCGTTTCAGCCGTGGTATGCGGCGCGACGCGATGCGCTCTGGGCCTTGCGTGCCGCGTGTGAGCGGCGTGAGCGCGGTGCATTGGCGGCGCATATGGATGTTGCCGAACCACCGGCGGTGTTCTCCGCACTACCGGCCAAGACGGCGACGGCATTGGATCTTTGGTCGATCGGCCTCACGCCCGGTGTGCATGCCATCTCGCATTTTCGGACCCAACTCGATGCGCGGCGCGTGCTTGCGGCGCAACAGTTGCCGACGATGCCGAATAACCTGATCTGTCGCGTCGGTGGGATGGTGATTACACGGCAGAAACCGGCGACGGCTAAAGGCTTCGTTTTTCTCACGCTTGAGGATGAGACGGGGCTTATCAACATTATCGTTCGTCCGGATGTGTACGAGCGCTATCGCCGTGTCGTACGCAGCAATGCCACGCTCGTCATCGAAGGCAAACTCCAAAAACAGAGCGGCAGTATCGATGTGCTAGCGCGAAAAATCTGGACTTTCGATGGTGAAGGCCTGGTCGACGGAGTTCGCGCGCGAAATTTTCATTGAGCTTGCGCTTTTGCTATGGGATATACCGCGATATCGTGTCAATGAGCTTGCGCCGATTCACGAACGGATCGCTGGCCTGCGGGCCAAGTCCCGCATCGGCGGCGCTGGCCTTCATGTAGGCTTGCTGCAGCACGCTACCACCATCGCCCGCCTCGAGCAGGCCCAAGAGGGTTGCTTGATGCAGCGCACGAGTTTGTTCTTGTGGGCTGAGGTTTGCACAGACCCATACGACGAACGTTTTGCTACCGTTCGGTTCTTGCTTACCGGCGTAGTGCCAGACCCAGTCATAGGCCGGCATTTCGTTCCCGCCTTTTAATAGTTCAACAACATGAGTAATAGCACTATGAGTATGTTTTTTCGGAAGTATTGCGGCAAACATTCCGAAGTTCAGGGTAACGTAATCCATGTAAGGGACTTGGAGGTCACCCATTTGCAGCGTCTTCCGGGGCTTTATCAGTTGAATAGTGACATGAGCAGGGGGCGCTGAGGGCGAGGGCGGCGGGGGCTGCTCTCCCTGATAATCGTAGACTTCAAAGCGAAATATCGGGTTACCGTTAGATGCTCTTTCTGTGCTGATATCCACTGAGAGGGCGCGATCTGCCTCGTGGCAGTCCCATCGAAATGTTTCGTCGCGGAGAATCAGTGGATTCATGGTGCGCGTGAAGCATGCCGGTAGTCCTTGGACCGCGCCTCGGTAGATCACGGCGAGTAGCTGATCAAGATTGGCGCCCCCTAGGCCCGGTGAACTGCATGAAAGCACCCACTCTGATTCAGACGGATAGCCCGAGACATGGCAGTAGGGCATGAAGTTTCCGAATGACGTCGTCGTCTGGTAATGCACTCCAGGAGACTCTATTATGGGCACGCCCCTGAGAGGCGCAAACTGAGAATCGGCATTTGCAAGACCGGTTGTAACAAACATTGTGACGGCCTTGAGCAAATCCGCTTTGCTGGCCGCACGTGCCGCGGTTCCTGACGAAAGGAGCAATGCAAAAACAACAAAAGACACTACGAAGCTCTTCATATAGCGATACTATCGGTAGCCGCACCACGAGAGTTTAGATCAGCAGTCTGTTCGCGTTTTACGACAGTCTTATTCGGAGTCACACGAAAAATATTGCCGGTTCTATGGCCGATGTGCGTAGATATCTTTGAGGAGCGGTGTGAGATAGGTTCCCGTCGGCAATGTATAGGTGGCTTGTGGAACGGGAATTGGGAGCGGAACGGTCCGTCCCGTCTTCTCTGAAATGGCATTGGCGATGGCAATCGCATCGTGGGTTTTCGGGTAGCACACCGGCCACGGAATCGTGCCGCGTTCGCTGCCACCGCTGGAGAATTGCGCGTTATATTGCACGTAATAGCAACTCAACGAGCCGTCAAACCAGTGTTGCAATGGAAAGAGATAGGCTTCGACATTATCTTGAGCTTGGCCCGAGGCATCGAACATCGTGCGTTTGATCGTAGCCGGCGCTTGCGCCTTACGAACGTCGGCCAAGGGATCATTTGCTGCCTGCAAGCGCGTTGATTCGCGCGCTAACGCATGCTCGTCTCGGGCGATGCGTTGGGCGAGACTGGATGGATGCGGTGATGATTGTTCGCGTGGTTGCGGAGATGCATGTGGCCGCCGAACGCTGAGTTCGTGTTTCGGCAATACGGTCTTTGCCGGAGATTGGTGTTGAGGCTGCTGCTGCGGCGTATTCACTCGGTTTGGTGTCGGCACATTGGGGTGCATTCGCGGAACAATCCGCTTTTCTAAACGAATGGTCGATGAG
>JAJYCL010000058.1 GCA_021778415.1 bacterium
GTCGCATTGGTCTTTGCCGGCGTCGGCACGGCTTGCATCGGTATCGCACCGCAGTATTGGATGGCGCTTATCGCTGCCCTGATTGCCGGGATCGGCGTCGCCGCATTCCACCCCGAGGGTTCGCGCTACGCGAATTATTTTTCAGGGGCGAAGAGGGCCGTCGGCATGGGATGGTTTACGCTCGGCGGCTATGCAGGCTTTGCCTTAGGACCATTGTTGATCACACCGTTGCTTCTCGTCTTTGGTTTGCCGGGAACGATCTATATCGCCATTCCGGGAGTACTCTTGGCATTGTTCATGATCTCTGCTCTCGGACGCTTCGAACGTGCGCGCGATGCCGTTCATCGTTTGCATGTCACGCGCACGTATCACGATGATTGGCCGGCGTTCCGGTTACTTTCGATCACTGTTGCCTTACGCTCGACCGCATTTCTCGCCGCCGTGACGTTTTTGCCGATCTTTGCTTTACGACAAGTGCATACGAGTACGAGCGTTGCAAATATTCTTCTCAGCGCGATGCTGTTTGCCGGCGGTGCGGGGACGATCCTCGGAGGTCGCTTGGGCGAACAGGTCGATCGTCGCACACTCGTGACCGTTTCCATGTTCGCCGCTGCCGTTGTCGCTTTGGGTATTACCATGTTCGGATCGCTCTCGGTGTGGCTTCTCTTGGCTCTTGCGATTGCCTATGGAATGAGTCTCGGACTTTCCGCTAGCACCGTTGTGGTGCTGGGGCAAGAATATTTGCCCGGCCGTATCGGCGTTGCATCCGGCGTTACGCTCGGATTAGCGGTGACCATCGGCGGGTTGTTGGCCCCGGTTTTTGGGCATATCGGCGATACGTTTGGAACACGTGCAATTTTTGAAACGATTGTTGCTTGCGCCGCGATAACTGGGCTCGTGAGCCTGACGCTTCGTCGGCCGTCAGGACAACTCGGGAAATCCTAGTGAATGAAGGGCCGCATAGGTAACGACCGCGACGGCACTGGAGAGATTGATGCTTCGAACGGAATCGTGGCGCATGGGAATGCGTAGAGTGTGCTCGCTCTGTGCATCGAGAAGTGCTTGCGGGAGGCCTTTCGTCTCGCGGCCGAAGACGAGAAAATCGCCGCGCTCAAACGGTGCTTGCGCATAGGTGCGCGTTGCGCGTGTAGAAAGAAACCAACGACGTCGATCGGCTGTCTCGGCGAGAAACGCATCGAGTGACGGATGCACCACGATCATGAGCTTGTGCCAATAATCCAGACCCGCGCGCTTCAGGGCGCGATCATCGATGGAGAATCCAAGCGGTTCTATTAGGTGCAAGGCGCACCCGGTTGCCGCACACAGGCGAGCCACATTTCCCGTGTTCGGCGGAATCTCGGGTTCGACGAGCACAAGGTGCAGCGGGACATCGCCGATGTCGGCAAATCGCGTGACGCGCTTGATCGGCTGATCACTCATGAACGCGCGAGAATTTTCTCAAACGGCACACCATTCGGCGCTACAACATAGGCGACTCCGCGGTTGCGCAGCCAGAGCCGTTCGAGTTGTGAGCGAGGGTAGATGACACGAATTCCTGGAGCGGCGGGATCGTTGACGACGCAATCGCCATTGTGCGCAAAGCCGCAAAGGACCGCCAAATGTCCATCGGAGCGTTCGAGCGGCGCGCGTTCGAGTTCACCGGATTCCCAAGCATACGAAATTCCGAGCGGAATGCCGAGATCGATGAGACGCGCAGCATGATCGAGGTTTTCAAGATAGGCAACACTGGCGCGCAATCCCAAGCTCCCGGCGTAGGCGACATTATAGGACCAATTTCCCGTGCCCCCGTAGGCATCGTCGAAAACGCCGCGAGCGACGGTCGCAACATCGCCGTCGACGGCATAAAAGGCGCAGAGCATGGCTGTCGTCGCGGCGCTGCACCAGCCTCGTTCGTCGTCGGTAACATATTGCGATCGTAGTGGAACATCAAGGATGCATGCCGGCGCAAGATACGGCAGTGACGGAGTATTGACGCGCGGCGTTGCCACGGCAACGAAGGTAAAATCAACTTCCGGAGCATGGATTTCGACGCCGTCGAAATCCATATCGGCGGTAATGATATCCGTCGCAATACGCATGCCGCCTAAATTTGCGCTAAATGATCGGCGCGATATCGCATCCCACTGCGCGAGGGGAAGCCACGGCGTCGCCGGTTCTCCTCCGCGCACGAGCCGAACGCTGAGTTTTCCGTTCACCGCGTAGCTATTCCAACTCACGACCGCCTCGCGCGCCGGTGGCATGCGTAGATGTGCGCGTTCACTGGGGTTTGCCAACCACGAAAAACTCAACTCAGATAGACCAATCCCAAGCGTTCCACATATCCGAAATATACACGGCTGGACGAAAGCCGTGAAAATCGGTATTCAATGCATAGTAGGAGCGATCCCAGTAAACAAAGAGCGCGGGAACGAGCGCATGTAAACGGAGTTCTTCGCGCTGGTACAGCGCTTTGCGGATCGCCGGGTCGAACGACCGGCGTGCGGCCGTCGATGTCTCATCGACAATAGGATCGCGAAGCCAACTCGTATTTGCTCCGGCGGGGGGAATAAACGCACTATTCCAACTGCCGGAGTTATCCGGATCCGGGGCGTCGGAGTTTTCCGAATACTCCATATCGTAGTGTCCGCTGTAGATCGGGCCATTGCGGGCAAAGAGCAGGCTCGTCGGATAATTTCGAATGGCCACTTTGATTCCGATTTGCTCGAGCATGGATTGTATCAGCACTTCCACCGATGCATTTTGGGTCAGATTCGCACCCGAGATCAGACCGATTTCTAAAAGACGGCCATCTTTGTGGCGGTAGCCGTCCGTTCCCATCGACCATCCGGCAGCATCGAGCAATTGTGCGGCGCGCTTTGGATCGAAGGGATACGGTGGAATCGTCGGCGCCAACGGCGACTCGGGGAAAATGTCGCTTGTCGCCGGTTCCATGCGACCGTGATAGATCGACGTTTCGATCTGCTTCCAATCGATGCTCATTGCCATGGCTCGCCGCACGGGAAGTTCGCGCAGGATCGGTCGCGCAATGTTGATCCCTAGTTGACGTTCGTTGGCAATGGTGCGCGAGAGGACGCGAATGCCCTGAATTGCTGCGAGTTGATCGATTTGGTTTGTCGCGACACCCTGATAGAGATCGATGGTATGCGTCTGCAACGCTTGGAACAACGAATCCGAATTGGGAATGACCGTCCAACGAATTTGCTTGAGGTGCGCCATTCCACGATAGTAGTAAGGATTTGGCACAAAGGTGAGCATGCTCCCATGTTGCCAGGATTTTAGCAGGAACGGTCCTGAGGAAATGGGGTGCGCATTAAAATCAGCCGTATTGAGATTTGCAAGCTTGCCCAACACATGTTCCGGCAGTGGGGGATATGCGGAACCGCCCATCGCTAGGGTGCCAAGAAACGTTGCGTCGGGTACTTTAAGGTGAATGATCAGGGTCTCATCATTCGGTGCGCTCGCCGATGCTATTTCATCCCAACCATATTGCGATTTGATATTGTTTTGCGGATTGCGCACTGCGGAAAGCGTGAAGAGCCAGTCTCGCGCCGTGAGCGGCACACCGTCGGACCACTTGACGCCGCGCCGCAAATAAATAGTAATGCGTTTCCCATCTTTTGAAATACCGCCGTTGGCGAGCGTCGGGACACGCGTGGCAAGATCGGGAATAAAATTTCCGTGTTGATCGTAGCGCAGCAGATAGGAGAAGAGTAGGGTCTGCACTTCGTCCGCGGCGGTTG
>JAJYCL010000038.1 GCA_021778415.1 bacterium
GACGCTCGCTGCGCTCGCTCCTCAGGGTGACAGGGCTTGTCGGATTGATGAGCTTTGTCATGCTGAGGAGCGATGCGTAGCATCGCGTCTCGAAGCACGATCCAAACGGCGCGCGCAACAACCACACGGGGCCCTTCGAGACGCTCGCTGCGCTCGCTCCTCAGGGTGACAGAAGTGCCCTTCGAGACGCATACTATGCGTGCTCCTCAGGGTGACGGGTTTTCTACGATGATGTACGCGCGTTCGCCGGTTTTGGGGTTGAAGTGCACTTCGGTGAGTTTGCCTGTTACCGGATCGATAAAGCGTTCGCCGGTGGCAGTCCACTCGGGGCCGGTCGCGTCGATGCGTTTGCGAGTTCGCCGCTCAAAGAGCAGAGCGATGAAAAAAATCACACCGATAACTAATACTTGCAGACCGAGATAGTCACCGTAGTCTCCACCGAAAAAATGGAGTGCCGCGCCGATAACGATCATCAGGCCGCTGCATGCCAGAAAAACGTTCCGTAGCATCGAACTACGTTGCGGGCTCGATCGTGACGGCCGTTCCGTACGCGACGATTTCTGACATTTGCTGGCCGATCTCCGATGAGTCGAAG
Source organism: bacterium (assembly GCA_021778415.1). Classification (GTDB taxonomy): domain Bacteria; phylum Vulcanimicrobiota; class Vulcanimicrobiia; order Vulcanimicrobiales; family Vulcanimicrobiaceae; genus JAJYCL01. The sequence goes on from JAJYCL010000038.1 coordinate 596, forward strand.
CGCATCATGACGACGGCATTTGCGCCCATCACGGTGGCGTTTTTTACGAGTCGGTCCAAGGCGTGTTGGCGAGCGACTTCGAGAAGTTCGGTGTATTCGGAAATCTCTCCACCGAAGAGACCGCGAATGGAGGCCATCAACTGTCCGCCTAGGCCGCGGCTGCGAACGACAAGCCCGAACGCTTGGCCTTTCACATCGGTAACGCGATAGCCCGGAATATTCTCCGTCGTGGTAATGATCATCGACATCTCTTTCTCGCCTTGCAAATAGAGGCGGCATGAAGTCTTGCGCGAACGGCGCCGCATGCATCTTACGACGCTCGATTGGGTCATTGTAGTCGTCTCGCTGCTCGTTACCTTTGTGCCCGCCGTCGTCCTGGCGCGGCGCTCGGGGCGGAACACGACGGAGTTTTTTGCAGCAGGGCGCAAGGCGCCGTGGTGGCTCATCGGCGTCTCGCTTGTTGCGACAACGTTTTCCACCGATACGCCCAATCTCGTGACCAATTTCGTCCGCACCGGCGGGATTGCGGCAAATTGGCAGTGGTGGGCGTTTCTGCTCACCGGTATGGCGACGGTATTCTTTTACGCACGCATGTGGCGGCGCAGCGCCGCGCTCACCGACCTCGAATTTTACGAACTGCGATACTCCGGAAAAGCAGCATCGTATGTGCGCGGAATTCGCGCCGTCTATCTCGGATTGATTTTTAACTGTGCGATCATCGCGACGGTCAATCTTGCAGCGGTGAAAATTGCGGCAGTACTCTTCGGTTGGCAAGAGTGGCAAACGCTGCTGTTCTGCGCGCTTATCCCAATTTTGTTCGCGGCTATCGGTGGGCTCTGGGGTGTGATGGTCACCGATATGATTCAGTTTTGCATCACCATAACGGGCGCGTTTGCTGCGGCATACTTCGCGCTACAAAATCCGCAGGTTGGCGGTTTGCACCAGCTCTTCGCGCATATTCAGGCGCATGCTCCGAGTGCGCTTGCGTTGCTTCCCAATTTTAATGATCCGAAAACTGCACTCGCGATTTTTATTTTACCGCTCACGGTCCAATGGTGGTCCGTTTGGTATCCGGGGGCGGAGCCCGGCGGCGGCAGTTACGTTGCACAGCGCATGCTCGCGGCGAAGACCGAGAGCGACGCGATGGGCGGCACGCTGTTTTTTCAAGTCATGCACTACGCACTACGGCCATGGCCTTGGATCATCGTTGCCCTCGCGTCGATGGTTGTCTTTCCAACGCTCCACGATATTCATACGGCATTTCCGTATGTTCCCAATCGGCTCATCGGCGATGATATTGCATATCCCGCGATGTTGACGTTTCTTCCGGCCGGCTTTGCCGGGCTGATGATCGCGGGCATCTTTGCCGCCTATCGATCGACGCTTGAGACCCATTTAAATTGGGGCTGCTCGTATCTCGTTCACGATTTGTATCGACGTTTCATACGCACCGATGCGGAAGAAAAACATTACGTTGCGGTTGGCCGCATGGTGACGGCGCTCATTATGTTCATCGCCATCGGCGTGACGTTTTTCATCGACACGGCAAGTGACGGATTCCAAGTGTTGCTCTCGATCGGCGCCGGAACGGGGCTCCTGTATTTATTGCGCTGGTTTGTTCCACGCATAAACGCATGGAGCGAAATCTCGGCCATGTGCGCCTCGCCGCTCGTCGCCGTTGGCATACTCGTCGCCAAGGCCCACGGAGTTGCTATCGATTCGAGCCTTTCGCTCATAACCAGCGTCGTGATCACGTCGATCGTGTGGATTGTCGTGACGATGCTGACGCCGCCGAGCGACGACGCGACGCTCGTTCGCTTTTATGAGCGAGTTCGTCCCTTTGGCCCAGGATGGGCGGCGATTCGGGCACGCTGCGGCACGCTCGTCGCTGCACCGGATTCGCCGGCGCGATCCCTGGCAGGGTGGTTCTGCGGCATCGGGCTGGTCTATGGCGCCCTCTTCGGCACGGGAGCGTTCCTCTTCGGCAATACGCTGGCCGGAATACTGGCCATCTTGCTCTGCTGCGCCTGTTTGTATGCGATTCGTTCGCTTTATCCACGTTATCCACAGTCATAAGTCACCAAATGTGGAGAAAAGGGATAACCTGTTCTTAACGAAGGCCAAATACGAGAGGCACGCGCCCGCTGGCGTACAACACTCGGACCCATGAAAATTGCACGACTGATAGCCTTTGCCGGCTTGTCGGCACTCGTTGCCGCATGCTCCAATTCCACCTCATCCTCATCCTCATCGAGTTCGAGCAGCGCAAGTAGCGCGCCGACGACGAAGACGATTGGCGTCTCGATTCAAAATCGTGAAGCGCAGTTTTATCAAGATATGGAAGCCGGCATGAAGGCCGAAGCCGCAAAGTACGGCTATGCACTCGTTGTCGTTGATGCCAATCGCGATAACGCGCGTCAGCAAAGCCAAGTAGAAGATTTCATCTCCAAAAAAGTTGATGCTATCGTGCTAACGCCATACGATTCGCAAGCGATCGGTAGTGCCATCGTTGAAGCGAATAAGGCGAAGATTCCGGTCTTTACCGCCGACATTGCAAATACGTCCAATCAAGGCAAAGTAGTGGCTCATGTCGCGAGCGACAATATTCAAGGCGGCGAACAAGCCGGAATGTTGATTTGTCAGGCCGTCGGTAAAACCGGAAGCGTCGCAATCATCGATGAGCCCGAAGTGACCAGCGTGCAAGATCGCGTCAAGGGCTTTAAAATGGCGCTTGCGGCGCACTGCCCAGGAGTGAAAATCGTAAAGGACGTCGATGCCGGCGGCCAGCGCGATAAGGCCAATTCTTCGATGGGCGATATTTTGCAGGCGAACAAAGATCTTAAAGGTGTCTTTGGGATTAACGATGATTCGGCGCTCGGCGCGCTCGCCGCTGTGCAAGCGGCCGGTTTGACGGGGAAAGTTGCTATCGTCGGATATGATGCAACGCCGGAAGCGCGCGCGGCAATTGCCAAAGGCGAAATGACCGGCGACGCTCTGCAGTATCCGCAAAAAATCGGTGCAATGACGATCGATGCCATTCACGACTATTTCGCCGGTAAGCCAATTCCAGCGAAGGTCGCCGTCCCGGTCGGCACCTATACGGCTGCCGACGCGAAGAAAGCCAAATAGTCTGAGCGACGCACCGTTGCTCCAGATGCGCGCCATCGGGAAATCGTTTCCCGGTGTGCGCGCACTCGATGGAGTCGATCTCGAATTGCATGCCGGTGAAGTGTTGGCGCTCGTTGGTGAGAACGGCGCCGGCAAATCGACATTGATGAAAATTCTTGCCGGAGCGGAACGCGCGGATTCCGGAGAAATTCTCATCGACGGTACCATTGTCGCGCTGGACTCTCCCCGAACGGCTGAACACTATGGCGTCGGGATGATCTACCAAGAACTCAATTTAATTCCGCAACTCGATGCCGTTGAGAACCTCGTTCTCGGCAACGAACCGACGCGAGGCTTGCTCCTTGATGATGCTGCAGCAACGAAACGAGCTTCCGATGTCATCGCACAATTAGGCTTAAGCGTGCCGTTCGGCGTTCCGGTTTCGCAGTTTTCCGTCGGAATCCAGCAAACCGTCGAGATCGCCAAAGTTCTTTCGAAGCGGGCTCGCATTATCGTCATGGATGAACCGACTGCGGCCCTGAGCGAACGCGAGATCGATGCGCTTTTTGTGCTCATTGCAAAACTCAAAAGCCAAGGCACCGGCATCATTTACATCTCGCATCGCATGGAAGAGCTGCCTCGCGTTGCCGATCGCATCACCGTTTTGCGTGATGGCAAGAGCATCGTAACTCGGGAAGCGAGCGGTTTTTCACGCGACGAGATTATCGCGGCGATGGTTGGTCGTGCCGTCGATGCACGCTTTCCCGTTCTCCCGACGGTTAGCGCCGATGCCGCCGTTGTTCTCGATGTGCGCGCCGTATCGCGAGATCGCATTGTGCAGGAGATCAACTTCACCGTTCGCGCCGGCGAAATCGTCGGTCTCGCGGGGCTGGTTGGCGCCGGCAGAACGGAGATTCTCCGAACTATCGCAGGTGCGGATCTTGCAACCTCGGGCAGTATCGCTATCGATGGCGTCATTCGCCGTATCCGATCGCCGCATGATGGCATCGAAGCCGGCATTGCGTTTGTCACGGAAGATCGCAAAGCGCAAGGCCTTGTCTTAGGGATGACTGTTCGCGAGAATACAACGCTTGCGCATCTCGATGATTTCGTTTCGCGCGATACGCTCATCGACGTGCATCGCGAGTTGCAAGCCACGGAATCGATGATTCAAGAGTTGGGTATCCGGACGCCGTCGCCCGAGCAGGCCGTGACCAATCTCTCGGGTGGAAATCAGCAGAAAGTCGTCTTGGCAAAATGGTTGCTTGGAACTGCGCGCGTTTTTTTACTCGATGAGCCGACCCGCGGCATCGATGTCGGAGCAAAAGCCGAAATCTATCAACTCATGCTCGAACTCGCCGCTAAGGGGGCTGCCATCGTCATGGTCTCAAGTGAATTGCCCGAAGTGTTGGGCATGACGCATCGCGTCTACGCCGTGCAAAACGGCCGCCTTGTGGCGGAATTTGCGCGCGCCGATGCGACGCCGGAACGTGTCATCGCCGCCGCCACAGGAGTCGCAGCGTGAAATTGCCCGAGCAAAAAATTCTTCTCCGTATCGCGGCGGCTCTCGGAATACTCATAGCGTTGGTGTTTATCATCAATGTTGCGGCACACGGCGCATTTTTAGCTCCGTCGAATTTGGTTCGCGTGCTGCGGCAAATTACATACAACTGTATTCTCGGCATCGGCCAAACTTTCGTCATCATCACGAGCGGCATCGATCTTTCGGTCGGATCGCTCGTAGCACTTACCGGCGTCGTGATGGCGACGGTGGCCAATGCAACGCATTTGAGCGGATTGCCGCTTGTGCTCGTGACACTTGCCGCCGGTATCGGCGTCGGTGCGCTCGCCGGTTACGTGAACGCTTTGCCCGTGGTACGCTTGAATCTCCCGCCATTTATCACGACGCTTGCAATGCTGCAAGTGGCCTTAGGACTCGGATTTATTTTTTCGCATGGGCATCCCGTTGCATTGGTATCACCCGATTTGCAAGGCATCGGCATCGGATCGTTTATGGGTAACGTCACGAAGGCGTTGCACCTGCCATCGATTCCGGTCCCGGTTGTGTGGATGATTGTCGTGCTTATTGTCGCGACGGTTGTGTTGCGGCGGACACGATTCGGCCGTTATGTCATCGCCATCGGCGGCAACGAAGAAGCGGCGCGTTTAGCCGGCATTAACGTCGTTCGCGTGAAAACGTTGGTGTATGTCATCAGCGGCGTTTGTGCCGCGATCGTCGGCTTCTTGTACCTCGCGCTCTTTTCATCAGGCTCGCCGCAAACTGGCACGGGTGATGAACTTCTCGAATCCATCGCCGCCGTTGTCATCGGCGGCACCTCGCTTTCGGGAGGTCGCGGCAGCATCGTCGGGACGTTTTTCGGAGCGTTGCTGATCGGCTTACTCTACAACGCAATGAATTTGCTCAATGTCGATTCCTATCTTCAAAAAGTCGTCCTCGGAGCGGTCATCTTACTCGCCGTCGCTCTGGACGAACTTCGCAAGCGTTATTTCACCCCAACCTAAGCGCGCAGAAAACAAAAAAAGAGCTCCAAGCAAATGTTGCCTGGAGCTCTTTTTTTGTTGGTTCCTCTAGAACGGGAAATCGTTTGACGTGAGGCCGACGTTCTTTTTGATATCGGTAACGGTTTGATCGAGAACGACGCTGCTTCCAGCGTAGAGGATCTCGCGTAACGGCCAATGGGTCGATTTCGAGATAAAAATCTGACGTTTGGTTACGCCGCCGTCGGATGCCGGATTAGCAACATCGAGCTCGACAAGATCAGTGCTTTGACCGGCAATCATACCGGATGGACGCTGCGTGAGCTTGCCGGAAATCGTGGTGAATTCCGCAACGATATTTTGCAACAGGCCTTGTGGAATCGTATAGCCGCGCAGCGAGACCGCACGTGAATCGTGCAGGCCGACTTTGAGATGAATGCCGGACAGAAAGCCGCCTTGATGGCCGCTGACTTGATCTCCACCAGCCCACACGCCGCCGCTGCCATTGCCGTCACCTGAAATGATGAGCGTTTTCGCAAAGTGCGGCTTCATGAAAGAATACTGATAGGTGCGCGTTTGCGTCTGCCCACCGAGGCGTTCGACCGCGTGTAACTGATACGTATAATCTTTGACGCCCGAGAACATCGATTCGAATGCCGAGATTGCCGGGACCGATGCTGCCTGAGCGGGATGCGCGAATGTGAGTGTTGCCGCAAATGCGGCAATAAGTGCGAGAGTGACGGATCGTTTCATGTAATGATGTACCTCCACGGAGAAACGAATAGGGCCTATAAAAGGTTGTTGTCTTCGTCGGTTGGGCCGAGTTGTGTAAAGACATCTTCACCAAGAAGGCTGCCATGTTTGCCTTCGATACCGATGAGCACATCGCATTTTGCGTTTGCCGCAATCTCTTCGATCGTTCTGCCCAAGGGAGCACCGACGTAGCGGTCTTCACGGTACGAGCCCATGATAAGCACCTGGGCCTTTTCGCGTTTGGCGATATCGAGGACCGCTTGGCTTGTCGAGCGCGCCTTGATGGTTTCCGTTGTGAGATCGACGCCGACTCGCGAGGCAATCGTCTCGGCGGCGCCGAGGGCATCGAGGGCCGAGCGCTCCTCGACCTCCATCTGCGCGTCGGGTGGCAACGTATAGGGCACTTCGATCACGTAGACGGCCATGAGATTGCTGCGCTCTCCGCGCGCCAGTTTGACGGCGAGTGCCATCATGTGCGCAGAATCGATCTCCGGAGAGAAGACGACGATAATTGAGCCGACTAAGCGCTCCAGTTCGCTTTCCGCTTCGGCGGCGATGCGGTCGACGCGCGTGGCGGGCGGATGCATCATCCACCACAACGTGGCACCGGTCGCCGCGGCGATCAGCAGCGCGATGATCGCTCCGGGGACGGTCACGGTTACGGCTTCGTGCATCATGGCGCTTGCCTCGCCCGGAAAATCTGCATGAGACGATACGATCCGAAGAGCATGAGCAAAATGCCGAGAGCGACGCCCGGAAGAATCAGGCCGTAGCGCCCGTTTGCCGCTGCGATGATCCGAATGGTTAGCGTCGCACCGAGAACGATGATAATGCCAGCGACAAGCCCGCGCAGCGCCAACATCTAAGCACCCACTCCGGCTTTGCGCGCATCCGAGGCCTTCACATTGGCGACAAACTCATCCATGAGTTCGAGTTCGCCGGCATCGCGTAAGATTTCGACTTGCTCTTTGCGCCAATTATGTTGCCGAGATCGAAAGACCGGCAGTCCCTTCTGACGGCGATACACCAAATAGAGAACGATGCCGATAATGAGCCAACTCGGCCCGGCGATGCGCCCGATGATGTGCGTGATCATGGTGAAGACGAGGATCGAAACGATGCCGATAAATCCGAGCACGGCGACGAGTGGGAAATCGACGCGCTCGCCGCGGACGGTCATCTTGATGTTAAACGGCATCTTGAATTTGCGTGGGCTCAACGGATCATAGAGGCGCAGAGCGATGAGCGCAATGAAGACGAACGAGTAGCTTGTCGCGGCCCCAAAGGCATAAAGATCGCCAAGGAACGTGACGCCATCTTCGCCGTGGAAGAGGTGATCGTAGACCGCTTTTGCGTGCGGATCGAGCCCAGGAAGCGCGGCAAAAATCAGTTCAATGATCGCAAAGCCGCAGAAGGCGAGAATGGAGATCATCGGCGTGCGGAATTTTGCATTGACGCGTTGGAAAATCGACGGGAGCAACTTGCCGTTGGACATTGCATAGGCAATGCGCGAACTTCCAAACACGCCGGAGTTCGAGGAAATCAAGAGCAAAATGGCGCCGAGAATCGGCACATATAATGCGGCTAACGCGCCAAAAATCGGCACTTGCTGCGCGAGTAGCGCGACCGCGCGTCCGTTGTTTTGGTTGTTTCCCAAATATTGCCAGAGCGCTTGATGATGACCGTGGGCATCGAGGGGTAAGGCATGCCATGGGTGCATGCCGAGGGCGAGATTCGAATAGGCGAGTGCAAAGATGAGAATGGTAAGAATTAAGGCGACCGATGTGCGGGGGATGACCGATGCCGGGCGTTGCGTCTCTTGGGCCGCTTGCGAAATCGATTCCAAGCCGACAAATGAGACGATCGCCAATGAAATGCCGTCCATCAGGCCGTAATTTGTCGGCCATGCGGTTTGCATTTGATGCAGCAAGAGTTCCGGTCGAAATGCAAAGAGAAAGCCGAATCCGAGAATCAATGTTTCGCTGACCACGTCGAGGGCGCTGACCACTCCTTGAAATGCCGTGGATTCTCGCACGCCGATGACATTGAGGAGCGCAAGGCCGGCGATCAATCCGAACGTGAGGAAAAAATGCGTCCACGGATGCAGCGTCGCGTCGAACGTTGGAACGAGCGTCGCGACATAATCGACGCACGTCCAGGCAAAGAGCGTGACGTCGATGGTGAAATCAAGCAGCACGGCCCAGCCGGCAATAAAGCCGAAAAAATCACCCAGGCCGCGGGCGACAAAATACTGCCCGCCGCCGGCAACGGGATAGGTTGCTGCAAGTTCCGTGTAGGCGAGGCCAATGCAAACATAGACAATGCCGGCAAAAAGGAATGCGACGTTGGATGCGCCGGCGGCGGCGCCCAAGACCAGCCCCAGGCCGACGAAAATATCGGCGCCGACATCTGAATAGCCCCAGGCAAACGAGCCCCAGGTCGTGACGGAGCGCCGCAGTTCGGGTTTTCGCTGTTCGTCAGGCACTAGTACAAGCCGATGGCGGCGCGTTCAATCGCGTTGATCAGATATTCCGCTTCCGCGAACCGCTCGTGCAGGCCGTATTCGCTAAAGATGCGGAGTGCTTCGTTGAGTTTATGGACTGCATCGCGGAGTTCTTCGCGATCGCGAATTCCATCAGTGACTTTTTGGATGATCATCGTTCCATATTTAACGGCGGTTTGCGCATATTCGACATCGTTGCCGACGGCGGAGAGTTCATGTAAAGCAAGGAGGTACGCTTCACCGGCTTCATCATATCGACGACGGCGGGCGGCCATCATGCCTTTGAGGACATTTTCCAATGCATCGTTCTTGTTGCGCGACGGCGCAAGCGCGCGATCTAATGCGCGGCGAAGTTCGGTATCGTTCGGCGCTCCGGCTTTGGCCGATCGGGGCTGAGTTTGCAAGGCAATCGATGGCGGAGCCGCCGAACTCGTCGAATTCGAAGCCGGTGATGTGCGGCCGAGAAGCAGGCGAATAGCGTCGGCAAACTCGCGCGCATTTTGATAGCGAGCGCCGGGATCGCGTTCAATGGCCTTGATGATGACCGCTTCGAGCGGCTCCGGAATGTTGCGATTGATTTCGCGCGGTGGCGTCGGATCATCGTGAACGTGCGAGAACATCGTTGCAATAAGATCGTCACGATCGTTGCGGAACGGTAGCGAACCGGTGAAAATTTCGTACATAACGACACCGACGGCGTAGAGATCGCTGCGCGCGTCGGGAGGCTTACTCAAAAACCGTTCCGGCGCAAGGTAGGCAATGGTGCCGACGATTTGCCCGGTTCGGGTTGTTTGCGTGACATCCGTCGTGCGCCGCGCTAGACCGAAATCGGTAAGTTTTACATGCGTGCCGCCATCGGTCGTCATCACATTCGAGGGCTTGACATCGCGATGCACGATATTCTGTGCGTGCGCATATTCGAGCGCTTCAAGAACATCGATCATATAGCCGAGTGCTTTTTGATAGGTGAGCGAACCGCCCTCAAGTTCGGAGAGCGTCTTGCCTTGCATAAGCTCCATGACAATATAGGAAACCGAACCATCCTCACCGGCATCGTAAATAGCAACGATGCGCGGATGATTCAAACGTGCCATTGCACGTGCTTCAAGCAAGAGTCGTTGATTGACATCATCGAAACGATCAACGAGCACTTTGACGGCGACTTCGCGGCCGAGCGTTTGATCGGTCGCAAGATAGGTGTCGGCGGTGCCGCCACGGCCAAGCAATTCGCCGAGCTCGTAGCGCCCGGAGATCAGGCGACCAGAGAGAGTTTCCATGGATTAAAAAGCATTCCGATGCAAGATCATGCGATTCCCGTCGATGGCAACGATATCGAAGCGAAAGTGTGCATTCGGTGCGACGATTTGAGCATAATCTGCTGCGAGTTGCCGAAGCCTTGCTCGCTTTCGCGAGTCGACGGCGGCAAGTGCATTCCCATACTGCATTCCACGACGCCGTTTCACTTCGACGAAGACCAGCGTCGTCCCATCGAGACAGACAATATCAATTTCTCCCCCGGGGAGGCGCACATTACGCTCGACGATCGTAAAGCCGTGCTCGCGCAGCAAGCCGACGGCACGCTCTTCGCCCTCGTCTCCGAGGCTACGCGTGCTGGGCACGGCGAACCGGAGCAAAGCTCATTCGGTGGTGAGGGCTCGGTCCGTAGGTTGCCAGCGCTGCGAGGTGGGCTGGGGTCGGGTAGCCCTTATGGACGGCATAGCCGTAGCGGGGGTCCTCGACGTCCATCGCTTGGAGCAGGGCGTCGCGATGGACCTTGGCGATGATCGAGGCGGCCGCAATGATGGCGCACAGCGCATCGCCCTTAATGATCGCTTGCTGCGGGCACTCCAGGCCGTCGAGGGTGACGGCATCGAGGAGCAGATAGTCGGGCTTCGTGCCGGCGGCCTCGAGGGCGCGACGCATCGCCAAATAGGTGGCCTGCAAGATGTTGAGTTCGTCGATTTCCGCCGGGGTGGCCGCCCCGATTCCGATGGCCTCTGCGCGTTCGCGAATGTGGGTAGCGAGCGTTTCTCGGCGCGCTGGGGTGACGCGCTTGGAATCGTTGAGGTACGGAAGCAGCAGCGGACGCGAACTGATCACACAAGCCGCGACGACGGGGCCGGCGAGCGGGCCGCGCCCCACCTCATCGATACCGCCAAGGAGACGAAATCCAGCGCGTCGTGCGATGCGCTCGGGCCGATGCAGGCGCAGGAGACGCAGGGCTTCGCCCTCACGCATGAAGCGGATGCTCCAGAGAAATGGCTCCGAACGTTCCCTCGTTGAAGGCCGTGAGGTAGGCAAGCGCTGCGTTGTGCTCATCGATGTGGCCGCCCTTGCGCAGAAGCCCGCGCGCCCTGGCAAAGGTTTCGACATCGGGAACATCCGATCGCCCTAGCGTTGTTGCGCACCATTCCGCAAAGCGCATGCACACTTCGAACGGATCGTATCGTTCGCGTGGGACGGCGCCGACGAGGGCGAGCTTCCATTGGGCTTGCGGTGTCGTGATTTTGGGAACGAGTACGCCGGGCGTATCGAGCAACTCGAGTTTCGGGTTGACGCGAAACCACTGCAAACTCCGCGTGACGCCGGCGCGATTTTCCGCGCGCGCAGCGGTGCGTTTCACCAGCGCATTGATAATCGATGATTTCCCCGCATTGGGAATGCCGACGATCATGACGCGCGCCGTTCCTCGCGGCGTGGCGATCGCGTTGAGCAGATCGGCAAGGAGTGTGATGCCGCGTTTATCGCGCGCATCGATGGCATATGCGCTACGGCCCTGTTCGCGAAAGCGTTCGAGCCAAGCCGCGGTGACATTGGGATCGGCGAGATCGTTGCGCGTGAACACAGTAATGCGTTGTCGTTTCGCTGCAAGTTCATCGAGCATCGGATTGCCACCGGAGGCGATGACGCGCGCATCGATTGCGTCGATGACGACATCCACAAGGGCGATGCGTTCGCCCAAGAGGCGCATCGTGCGCACCATATGGCCGGGAAACCACTGAACCGCGCGTTGGAGATCCTCATTCATAATCGCGTTGCTCGGGAAAGCGGCCAGACGATGGCAATTGCGCGCCCAACGATGTCACTTTCGGCAATCGGGCCGAAAACGCGCGAATCTTCGCTGTCGGGCCGATTATCGCCCAAGACAAAAAGTTGACCTGGGGCGACGATGATCTGCGACATCGATTGAGTATCGTGGTGCAGAACATAGGGTTCCTGCAGCGGCGCTCCATTTACCATGACATGGCCCTGTTCGATGCTGATGCGATCACCGGGAAGACCGATGACTCGCTTGATAAATGTCTGTTCGGCGCCCTCGCTGCGATGGAGGAACGCAACGATATCTCCGTGTTGGGGGCCAGCGAAACGATACGCCACCGTATTGATGACGACATATTCTCCCGATGAAAACTGAGGTTCCATGGATGGCCCGAGTACCGGATAAATACGCATAAAGAACGCGGCCACCAGGGCGAGAAGAACGATGAGCTGAGCGAGGAGGGCAATGCCCCCTCGCAGCTTTTTTCCCATCGACGCGTTACAGAATGCGGAAGTGGCTGACCGGCCAGAAAATCACGACAGCTCTTCCGGTGAAGCCGGCATGTTTTCCCGCGCGCGGTCCGGTCGCAAAAACGCCGCTGTCCTGAGCAAAGCCCCAGGCGTGCGAATCTTCGGAGTCGTTGCGATTATCGCCCATCATGAAGTAGCAATGCGGCGGAATGCGATTCGGAGCGGTCCACATTGCCCGTGGCGGAATATTGGCTTCTTCGGGCGTTAGGCGGCGCCAGGTTTTATCGAACATCGGATCACGTTCGTAGATTCCGTAATCGCGAATTTGCAAATCGTAGTTCGGTTTCTGCGCGATGTACGGTTCGGTCATCGGAACGCCGTTGCGAATTACCACGCCATGCGAGATTGCAAAGGTATCGCCGGGAAGCCCGATCACGCGCTTGATGAAATCGTCCGGCGTCGGAATCGGCGGCGGAAAGACGACGATGTCGCCTTCATGCGGTGCGTGGAAGCGATATTCGAATTTGTCGACGATGAGCACATCGTTGACTTGCAGCGTCGGAATCATCGATCCTGACGGAATGTAGTAGGTGCGGGCAACGAACATCGTGAGCAGCCATGCAGCGCCGGCGGCGTAGATGAACGGATCGATGCCTTCGCGGGCGAAGTGCGTACTGCGGCCTTGCGAGCGTGCGACAACTGGCGTCAGCGAGAGAATCGCTCGCAGGACCACCAGCACCGCAAATGCTGCGAGCAAAATATTCGGCGTAATCGAAAACGACGGCATCGAACTCATTTCGTAGGTAAGAGATGAAAGTGAGAAAGCGGCCAAACCACCGCGATAGCCCGACCGACAAACCCTGCGCGGGCGGTCCCCGCTAGAGGGCCGGCTGCATAGATACCATGTACCTGTGCAAATCCCCAAACGTGTGAATCGTCCGACTCGTTTCGATTGTCGCCGAGCATAAGATAGTATCCTTGTGGGATTGTGTCGCTGGCCTGCCATTGGGAACTGGCGGGAATATTCGCCACCGACGGATCCAGGCGAATACCGTCGACAATCATGTCGTACTCGGCAACGCGAAGATTGTAACGCGGGGCTTGTTCTTCATAGGGTTCGGCGATCGGCCGGCCATCGATCGAGAGCTTGCCATCCTCAATGTTCAACCGATCACCGGGAATACCGACGACCCGCTTGATGAACGGCTCACCATCGGAGGCGACGGGCGGCATGAAGACGGCAACGTCGCCGCGTTGCGGCGGATGGAGGCGATAACTCAACTCATCGACGAGGACGACGTCGCCCACTTGGAGCGTCGGGAGCATGGAGATGGAGGGAATCAAGAACGTCCGCACCACGAACGTAAAAAGAAAAAGCGCCAGGAGCGACGACGCGATGAACGCGTCGAGGTAGGCGCGAATTCCATGATTTCGAGTGAAATATCGGGCGATCGCCAGCATGACGAGCAGCCCGAGCAGCGCAAGAGGCGTCAGCTTGCCTTAGGTGCTGCTTTTCTTTCGCGGATACGCGCCGATTTGCCGACACGATCCTTGAGGAAGAAGAGGCGGCTGCGGCGGACAATGCCGCGCTTGCTCACTTCGATCTTTTCGACGCGAGGGCTATGCACGAGGAACGTTTTTTCGATGCCGACGCCATGAGCCACACGGCGAACCGTGATCGAGGCATCCGAGCTGCCACCGTTATAGACGATGACCACGCCCTCGAACATCTGGGTGCGCTCTTTGCCGCCTTCAACGATCTTGGAATAGACTTTGACGGTATCGCCGGAGCGGAACTCCGGGATTTCGGCTTTCAGCTGTTCGCGTTTGATGGCGTCGATGACGTTCATGGTGCTTCTCAATCGTCGGGAATAAAGGCGTACAAAAGGGCGACCGGGCGGGAGCCCGGCACAACCCAGGAATCATACCCGACACCCCCGACCCTGTCAAACGCCTAGGAAGGGTCTGGGAAGGTCGAACCGAGAAGCATTTGGTCGACAAAAGTCGCCCTCGCGACAGGGCTTCCGAAAAGGCGAAATTGCTCGTGCCGCTCAGAAGTGACGAAATGAATGTCTCTCGGGACTCCGCGCAACGTACGCAGAATCGGGTGCCTCTAATGACGGTTCACCGCGAAATTTTCCGCCGATCAGTCCTTGCTGCGATGCTGCTGGCGGCGATTGTTGCAGCGCTAGCGGCATGCGGAGGCGGCGGTAGCGGCAGCGCGATTCCTAACCCCGGCACCTCGCCCATGCCCGGGGCCACGCTTGCTCCGACATCACAGGAAACGTCCGTACCGCTCTCAACCAGCGCCACCACATCGGTGAACCTTGGCGGCGTTTCGAACGGCGGTGCCAACGTGGCGACGGCGGCCAGCATAACGCTTCCGGCGGTGAGTAGTGCGACCAATGCGTCGATCGTTCTTACCGCAACTGCGCTTGCGACGGTACCGGCGCCTTCTGCTCGTCTGCGTCCTGTCTATCGTCCGGACAATCTCGGCGTTCCCACGACGCCTCTCCTCTATTTTGAAATCACCACATCTAGCACGACGACGATCGCGTCAACGCCTGCGTTTACAGTGACGTTCGCTGCAGCGCAAATGGGAAATTGTTACGTTGTCTCATACAACCCGTTGCAGGCGTCAGCCGGATGGCAAGAGGTGCTGGGGCCCGTTGCTTGCGGCCCATCGGTGTCATTCCCAGCAACGACACTCTCGTCGCCGCTCACGCTTTCGGCGGGCGTGCAGTACGTCTTTGTCATCGTAACAACGGCGAGCACGATTGCTACGCCGACGCCAACTCCGACGCCAGCTCCGACGCCGGCCGCAACACCGACATCGCCGGTCCCGACAAGCACTCCGACGACGCCGCCTGCTACTGGAGCATCGATTACCCAGAATGTCGGCTTCGGCATGGGAGCCGTCGTTGCGGTGCAGGCTGGCAATGCACCCGTCGGCATGACGTTGCCCGGCCCCGCGGAAGGCGGCGGACTTTTGAACGTTATCGGTTCGACGGCACCGCCTAATAATTCAGGCCCGACCGGCTCGCTGAATGTGTGCGTAACGCTCGGTTCACCGAATACATCGATGTTTTTCGCTTCGGCGCCTGCGTTTACGGTGACACTTCCGCCCAGCATATCAACAGCGGGTCAGAAATTTTATATTGCCGTGTACGACGCGAGTGGCCGAAGCTATTCGTTGCCGTTCGAAGGCCCGGCGATCGTGACGGGGCAGACACTGCAATTCTCTTCAAGCAATTCGTTTAGCGTGGTGCAAGGGAACGGCATTACCTTCTGCGCGTACGGCGTTGCGAGTTCTCCGCAACAGAGCCCCTCGCCGCTCCCAACTGGTGCGACGGGAACGATCGCCGCGCAACTCTCTAACGTCACGCCGGAAATGAAATCTGCTGTGGCGACGGTTAATGGTACCATTTTGCCGGCGGCGCCGATTCCGGCTTCGTGCGGTTCGGCATGCACCGTGTATTTCACCGTACCGGCCGTTTCCAATGTGACGGTGAGCGTATCTACGTATGCATCGAGCGACGGTTCGGGATATCCGCTCGGTATGGCACCAAAAGGCTCGCTCACTGTTCTCGCATCGGTGACGACGGTGTTCCCGGCGACACTTTCCGCTGTGATCGCATCGATAGGTGTGTCACTCAACCCCACGTCGGTGACTAGCGGCAGCTTCCAGGCGGTTACCGTATGCGTCAAGGCAAAGGACGCGTCGGGAAATGTGATTTCCGGGAACTACGTCGACATCACCGGTTCGTCGTCGCCGTTTACAGAAACTGTTATCGATCCAACCGGACAGACGACTGTCAATAGAGATCAAAACGGCAACGCGATTTCGCCGACGAGCAGTTCATGCGCTGGCATCACGTACTCCGGGATTGGCACGGGCCCATCGAACGTTCGCATTGCTGCCGGCACGATTGTTGGCGACGCATCCTTGTCGTTCTCAAGCGGGCCGGCATTTGCGACCGATTTTGCCTATATCGGATATCCGCTGCAGATATTCCAATCCGGCCAGGCGAGCCCAAAGGCGCAGATAGAGGTCAACCCCTCTGTGGGGTATGTAAGCGGCGGCGCAATGGATCCGAGCGGATTGGTTTGGGTTAGCAATGCCGTTGGCAATAATTCCATGACCGCGCTCCGAAGCGATGGAACGCCAATGGGAACCATTTCGGACCCAACGGTTTCCGTTCTCAGACTGTTGACCATCGATTCGAATGGTTTGCTTTATGGGACCGAAACGAATCCGTCGTCGAATCCCGGCGTCGATCTTTATGTGATGCGGCCGAATCTTGCCGCGAGTTCCGAGGCGCTCGTCCGGTACATTTACATGCCGCCAGGCGGCATCACTAGTGCGGCGGTCGACACGTCGGGCACTATCTACGTGGTGCAGGGCCAGCAAATACTCGAGTTTCCGCCCGGGACCTTGTCGGGGCAATTGACACCGACAGCCACCGATAATCGAGTCCGTTACACCCAAGTGGCGACGGATGGCCAAGGTGATCTTTTCGCGACCGATGGGGCGTCGGTTTACAAGTGGAGTGCCGGCACATTCGGGACCAGTCCGCAGAATGTGACACTGACGTATCCCGCTGGAGTCAGCGGAGGAATCTGGTCGATCGCTCCCCTGTCCAACGGCTCCGGTTGTGCCGAGATCTATACCGTTCCATTCCGCACGCCAGTGTATCACGGCGTTGCATCATGGCCAGCTTCGGGCGGAAGTAGTCCCGTCTGTCCAATCAATACGACCGGCACCGTTGTGAACCTGATCGGTCCTGCGCCCTAACGGTCGGGGATGGCGAATCACATGCTTGCAATGGGATGCTGACTCGAAACAACGCCGGCGAAGTTGCAACTAGCGTCTTCGCGATGCTCTGATATACTTGGGCCTCGAAACGAGCGATCATGTTC
>JAJYCL010000012.1:0-44637 GCA_021778415.1 bacterium
GGTGGGGCTTGTCTCGGTGTGGTATAGTCGGGAGCGTTGCCGCGGAGAGATGGCCGAGCGGCTGAAGGCGGCGGTTTGCTAAACCGTTATACGGCGTGTAAACCCGTATCGAGGGTTCGAATCCCTCTCTCTCCGAAGCGACCGACGATTCTACGAAGGGAAACGGAAATAGCCGCCGTATCATAGGCGGTCGCCTCGCGGCGGACATCATGCGGTCGTAGCTCAATTGGATAGAGCAACAGGCTACGAACTTGTAGGTTGGGGGTTCGAGTCCCTCCGACCGCAGATGCAACATCGAGCGTCTCCAGAACGGAGACGCTCGATGTATTTTATAGGCGACTTGCACGCTTGATGCGCATCAAGGGTTCTGGTAGACTGCGGAACGAAGTTCGGGCGGAGCGCGTCCGAGTGGGGCTCGGTAGCTCAGTGGTAGAGCAGGGGACTCATAAGCCCTTGGTCGTAGGTTCAAATCCTACCCGAGTCACCAATGTACGGTTCGGCCGCCGAGAGGCGGTCGAACCATTTTTGAGGTAGTATCCTAGGTATGTCCACTATTCCGTGCGATTTCTGCCCTCATCCGGTCGATCGGACCCAGATGGAAGAGATCGAAATCTCGCACTACGTTCCGGATAGTTCCGGCGACGATCTGGCCTACGCACGGACGTACTACTTCGGGCATCCCGATTGTGTGCGCAAATTCTACCGTGGTCTTGTCGATCACAAGCTCGATCTGTTTAAGCACATTCCCTCGGCTGGGCCGACGGATGGTCCCAAAGCTTAAGTCTCATGCGCCCGTAGCGTAGCTGGATAACGCGCGGCCCTCCGAAGGCTGAGACCGGGGGTTCGAATCCCTCCGGGCGCATATTTTCTCCTGATATGATCCAAGATTCACACGCCCGACCGACCGACGCAGATGTCAGTTATCTGCGCCGAGCCCTTGCGTTGGCCGCGCAAGCGGAAGCTGCCGGCGATGTGCCTATTGGTGCAATCTTCGTCTGCGGCGACACGAAGATAGAAACGTGGAATGAAAAAGAACATCGGCATGATGCGACGGCGCACGCGGAAATGCTGGCGTTAGGTGAGGCGGCGCGCATGTTGGGCCGTTGGCGATTTTCCGATGCGACAATGTATATCACTAAAGAGCCGTGTTTGATGTGCGCCGGCGCATTGATTGCTGCGCGTATCGGGCGAGTCGTTTATGGCGCGCGCGACCCTAAGGGTGGTGCCGATATCAGTGCGTTTGATGTGCTGCGCAATCCGCGCACCAATCATCGCCCCGAGGTACTCCCCGGCGTTTGCGAAGAAGAAGCCGCGCAACAGTTACGCTCCTTTTTCCGTTCGCGCCGCACCTAACTCCCGCAATCCCGCCCCATGTGTGCCTTGTCATGCTGAGGAGCGATGCAAAGCATCGCGTCTCGAAGCATCCCCGTCATGCTGAGGAGCGATGCAAAGCATCGCGTCTCGAAGCATGACGGAGCGCACTAATTGTGCAGAGAGATGCTGATCGAGTAGGATGCGCCGTTGGTTGGACGGTCCGGATGACTCCCTGGGGTGTACTCCGCTCGCACGAAGCCTAATTTCGTATCGCTCTGCACGTTCGTACACTGCAAAAGACTTTCCAAGAGCTTCTCAGGAATCGGTCCGCGGCCGCTATTGAGATAGATCCTTTGTAAGAGCGGGCGCAGTGTTTTTGCAATAATATCCAAAGGTATGGTCGACATAAACACCTCGGTTTTTAAAAAAATATATCGAGGAAATGTCTTTGCGCCTTCGACTTGATAGGTGTACATAATGACGTCCCCCGCCTCGCTTCCAAAATCGTGCTTGACGTTGTCGCAGGCATATGTCTTTGGATCGTTCGCAAAGGTTTTCCATGCCGACGATTTCCCAAAACCGATCGAAGCGGTCGCAGTACAAAACATGCTCGGGTAAAGCTGTGTCAGGACTTTTGCCCCGTGACGTTTGAGGAGTAGTACGACATCGGGGTGGTCATTGTCGAGAGCGAATTCAATCGGGGTGAATCCGTTTTTATCGTGCGCATTCACGTTTGCCCCGTGGGCGATAAGGATTGCCGCCACTTTCACCTGACCGAAATTGGCAGCGCGCATAAGCGGCGTATAATGCATAGGATTATACGCTCCGTCGATTGCCGCATGCGCCGCGAGCAGCGCAAGAACGGCCGGGACGCGGCCTTTTGCCGATGCCCATTCGAGGGCACTGATCCCACCGGCGTCCCGCGTGTTCGGGTTTGCTCCGTGCCGTAGCAGAGAGCGAACAGCAGCGGTGTCCCCCTTTTCCGCCGCAAGCACGAGAGCCGGAACGGCTGGGGCAGAGGCCATTGTCGGTAGCGGTACGGTGGTGAAAAAAAATGCGCTCAGCAGCGCGAGGCGGGCGATTTTTGTTGCGAAGAGCGAATGCATAGAACCCCCTTGACTCGCACCTTGGAGGGCGGTCAAGGATACCCTCTCGGGCGCTCTTGAGGCTTTGTAGCAGGGAACGTGCGCTCTTTGCGGTAGAATCGCAATCGCCCAAACGTCACCGCGGAGAGGTGGTCGAGTGGTTTAAGGCACCCGCCTCGAAAGCGGACGAGCGTGTTGAGCGCTCCGAGAGTTCGAATCTCTCCCTCTCCGCCATTTCCTAATCTGTCACCCTGAGGAGCGCACGCAGGGCGCGACTCGAAGGGCCGTGAACCAATGTTGCACGCTAACGCGTGCTCCGTTTTTATGATGCTTCGCATCGCTCCTCAGCATGACAGCACTTTGTCACCCTGAGGAGCGCACGAAGTGCGCGTCTCGAAGGGCCGTGGCCGGGCGTAATTGTTGCACGCTAACGCGTGCTTCGTTTTTATGATGCTTCGAGACGCGACGCTTCGCATCGCTCCTCAGCATGACAGAGGCTTTGTCACCCTGAGGAGCGCACGAAGTGCGCATCTCGAAGGGCGCTCCTCAGCATGACAGAGGCTTTGTCACCCTGAGGAGCGCACGAAGTGCGCGTCTCGAAGGGCCGTGGACCAATGTTGCACGCTAACGCGTGCTCCGTTTTTATGATGCTTCGAGACGCGATGCTTCGCATCGCTCCTCAGCATGACAGGGCCTTCGCATCGCTCCTCAGCATGACAGAGGCTTTGTCACCCTGAGGAGCGCACGCAGTGCGCGTCTCGAAGGGCCGTGGCCGGGCGTAATTGTTGCACGCTTCGCGTGCTCCGTTTTTATGATGCTTCGAGACGCGATGCTTCGCATCGCTCCTCAGCATGACAGGGCCTTCGCATCGCTCCTCAGCATGACAGGGCCTTCGCATCGCTCCTCAGCATGACAGGGCCTTCGCATCGCTCCTCGGCATGACAGGGCCTTCGCATCGCTCCTCAGCATGACAGGGGCTGGAGCGATGGGGCGTTATGGCGTTGGGGATGGGCTGGCGAGTTGTGGATCGGGGGCGGACGTTGGGAAGGCGATATCGCTATAGGTGATATCGGCGATGACTTTAAAGCTGACGAACACGTGCTCCGTGGCGGAAAAGACGCCGTGCACGATCACCCAATGGCCCTGTATGACTTTGTAATCGAGTGCGATCTCCATATCGCTACTCACGTCGCGCATGACGATGCGAGACGGGAGATGCGTTTGCGGATCGACGACGATCTCTTCCGGATAGAAACCCGTCACGCGCGACGTTGGCCCGATGAGAAAATGTTGCAGTGCATCGGTTGAATCGGGAGCATAGGTTGGATTCCAAAACGATGCGTAGGGAATCATCACGCTGACGTTTGGATCCGGTGCGGGAATCGGAAAAATAATCGGCGATTTGCGCACGACGGTAATATCGATGCGTTTGAGATTCGCGAAGTAACTAAAATCGAATTCCGAGAGTGGATCGAAATATGGAATGATCGGGAAGGCCTGGCCCGTTCGCGTTGCGCCCGCGGGGAGATCGTGCATGACGGCGACGTTATCGGCCACGCGAACGGCGACGCTGCGATCGACTTCCTGGGTACGTCCTAGCGACGGCGCACTGATGTGCGTGCGTTCCGTATACGTCATATAGACCGGCGGATTCGTACTGTAGGCGTTGCTCGTTGCATTGACGAGGAGTGCGAGCGCAAGATCTGGTCCGATCATCGCGTGGACTCTTCGCGGCAGGGGGTATGCGCACCGCTACGCAACTGCCGATGCTATGCCGTTTCCACATCCCGGTGCTACCCTCGTTGCCCATGTGAAAGAGTTACGTCGAAGGATTCATCGCCAACCCGAACTTGGCTTTGAAGAGATGCTCACTTCGGCGTTGGTTATCGGCGAACTCGAACGACTTGGCATCGCGTACCGCCGAGTAGCGCAAACCGGCGTCGTCGGCGTCATTCGCGGGGGCTTGCCGGGCAAGACGGTCGGCTTGCGCGCCGATATGGATGCACTCCCGATCACCGAGCGTAGCGGCGAACCTTTTGCGTCGGAGATACCGGGGAAGATGCATGCCTGCGGTCACGATGCGCATACGGCGATGCTCCTGGGCGCCGCCGAAGTGTTGCAAACGCACCGCGCCTCCGTCCCGGGAAATGTGGTGTTACTGTTTCAGCCGGCGGAAGAAGGACCGGGTGGTGCAAAACCCATGATCGAGCTAGGCGCGCTCGATGATCCATTGGTTGAAGCCGTTGCGATGTTGCACGTCGATGTGCGCTATGAAGCCGGAACGCTCGGCGTTGCCGGCGGCCCCGTCAATGCCTCCGCCGATGAATTGCGCATCGTTGTGCGTGGCAAAGGTGGCCATGGTGCCTATCCGCACACGGCGATCGATGCGATCCCACCGAGTGCGGCGATCATTACTGCGTTACAAAACATTGCATCGCGAGAAACCGATCCGCTCAAATCCGTCATCGTCACCATCGGTACCATTGCCGGTGGATATCGTAACAATGTCATTGCCGATGAAGTCGTAATGACGGGAACTCTGCGCGCGCATGATCCGCAGGTTCGCAACGAACTAGCTCCTCGCGTGCGGCGCATCGTCGAAGGCGTTGCAAGCGCGTACAACGTTAAAGCCGAGGTGATGATCGATCACGGCTATCCTCCGGTCATCAATAATGCCGAGCTTGCTGCGCATGTGCGCGCGTATCTGAAAAGCGAAACTGCGCTGTGCATCATCGAGCCGCCACCGACAATGGGCGCGGAAGACTTCGCGTATTTTGCCGAGCGTGCTCCGGGGCTTCATATGCGGCTTGGGGTGCGCAATGAAGCGGCTGGTATTACCGCCTCCGGGCACAGCCCGGAGTTCCGCCTCGATGAGGCTGCTCTGGAATCGGGCGTTCAAGCGCTCGTTGGGTTTGTTTTCGCGGTGAACCACAATAGCTAGTGGGTCGCAAGACAGCAGGTACGACATAAGTGGCGGCGAAGCCCCAAGTATGGCCGTTGCGTTTGCCACCCCGACACCGGCTGGGACCCGGACGCTGGCTGCCTCCCTGGATATGGCATCCCCACCGGAAGCCGCCTTTGGGCTCCTCACCTCGGTCGAAAAATGGCCGGTATGGCTGAGTTTCGTGCGTAGTGCGCACCTCGTCTCCTCGGCCCCCTTAGGCCTCGGAAGCGAGATCCTCTTGCGTTCTGCTCTCCCCGGTGAATCCGAGCAGCTGTACGAAGTCGATGCGTTTATCCCGAATTTTCACTTGTCGCTCGTCGGCGCGTATTCCATTCGCCGCCGCCTCGATTTTCGGATCGAGCAGAAGACGTCGCGCTCGAAACTGCATGTGGCCGTTGCCTACCCGGCCTATCACGGTCGCATGGGCTATCTCCTCGACGGTGTCGTCAATGGGCGCAAGCTCGCAAGCTCGCTCGATCATGCGCTGGAGCACTTTCGCGGGCTCATCGAAGTCCGAGCGGAGAGCGATCACCTCCTCGATGATTTGTAAGGTCTGTGCTAGCAGTCGTTGACCACGAGTGCTAGTTTTCCGTATACTTTAGGCCATGCCACTCTACGACTATAAGTGCTCCGCCTGCGGGGCCATCACCGAAGTGCGCCACGGTTTTGACGATACCCATGATGACCGCTGTGCCGCGTGCGGCGGCGCGCTCGTCCGCGTGTTCAATCCGGCGCCGATCCTGTTCAAAGGCTCGGGATTCTATATTACCGATTCGCGCGGAAGCAGCGAAAGCGCGAGTGCTGAAGCCGCTCCCGCTGCCCCAGCTGCACCGCCAGCCGCAACGCCGCCGGCAGCCTAGGCTCGATCGAGGATGACCATCAGTCCGCGCGAGCTCATGGTGGTTCTTATTCTCGCCGGCGTCGGGCTCTTCGCGTTCGGATGTGTGGCCGTCCTCATCCGTGCCATTCAAGTCTTTCTGCGCGTTCAACGCATCGTGCCGCCCGTTACCGAGGAGCAGCTTCTTGCCGGGCAGCGAGCGTCGGAAAATTTGGCGCGCTGCGGGCATTTGGCCCAGGCGCACCTCGCGCGCATTACATCGGCCCTGGCGCAGTCGCAAGCGTCCCTAGCCGCTCTGCGCATTCTCCCGGCCCTGCGGGCGCTATCCGTCGGCGCGAAGGCCGTTCGCGCGCTGTTCGCAGCGGAGATTCGCTAGGGGCGAAAGCCGAAGGGCGGGTTTTCGGGGTCGTCGGGAGGCTCGGGCGGCCATCCGAACGGCGGATTATTTGTCGGTGGCGGAACGCCGAACGCCTCGGGATTGCCCGTGCTTCCTTGCCCGACTCCGAAGGCCGATGAAACCGGCGGAACGACCGGCTGCTCAGGCGTCGGGGCTTTAAACGGCTGCTTGGCGGGTGGCGGTGCCTGAATCTTCGGCGCCGGGGCGGCGGCAGGCTGGCGCGGAGGCGGCGGCGGCGGTGCCGCATCGAGCGGTGGAAACTCGTATCCCATATCCGCGGAGACTTCGCGCTGAAATTGCTCGCGGAAATTCGATGAGGAATCGACGGGCGCACTCGGCGTTTTTTGCGTCGTCGTGAGTGCCTGCGTTTTCGGCGCGGCAACGATGCTCGTCTCTTTGCGCGGTGTGAAATTCGGAATCGGGAGTTCGCCTGCGGGTGCGCCGACGAGCACAAAGCGCGCCGCGGGAAGCAGCGTTGCGTCGGGGCGTTTTGCCAGCGCGCGTAGTTCGTCGAGATACGTTTGCGGAGCTTCCTCCACTTGCATCGTAGCGATCAGTAATTCAATGGTATCGGTGACATATTCGCGCGGTGGAACTTTGGCAAACGCGAATACATGTTGATCGATTGCGGCTCGCACCCCTTGGAGAAGTTTTTTCCAATAGTCGAGCGGCTGATAGTATTCGAATTGGCCGAGCTCACGTTTTGCTTGGGAATACAGCGAGGCAATTTTGCGACCCACCGGATCGGCAGGTGGAGCAAGCTCGATAATACCTATGCGCTTTGCAACGCGCCCGAGTTCGGAAAGAATCTGACCGTGAAAAAATGGATCCGCCTCGTGCAAGTAATGGGCGGCGATTGCCATGTCATAACGATCATTGCGAGCTGGAATGACGGACGTGCTTCCGCGAATGAGTCGCGCATTGAGGTGTGCATATTTGCGAATTTCATCATCGCGATGATCGATGACGTGGACTTCCGCGCCGGCATCGATTGCGTTGGAAATCATGGTGCCATCCGGACCATAGCCGCAGAAGAGGACGGACATACCCGCTTCAATAGCGAGCGCTTCCCATACTAACGTATCGAGGTATTTGGATTCGCTTTCGAATTCATCGAAAGAATAGATCGCTACTTCTCTCACGTTGTCTGCACGCTCCGCATGGTGGCGATAAACTCGGGAAACGAGACGTCGATGCAGCGTGCGTCGTCGATACTGAGCTCTCCGGCTGCAGTGGCGAGGACGGCCGTTGCCATCGCCGTTCGATGGTCGCCTTCCGTTGCGATGGTGCCGCCGCCTGCTTTCGGCGTGCCGCCATGGATGGTGAGGGCATTGGGCTCCGTTTCGCACGCGATGCCAACAGAGGCGCAAAGGCGCTCAATCGCGGCGACACGATCGGATTCCTTGGTTCGCAAGTCGCGTATGCCGGTGATGCGGGTGGAGCCGTGCGCGAAGCACGCCGCCACCGCAAGAAGCGGAAGCTCGTCGATGGCCCGTAGCGCGACAAGCGGATCGATGTTTGTCCCGGTGAGCGTTGCCGAGCGAATCCGAAGAGATCCGAGCGGCTCGCCACAATGCTCGCGCGCATTGATGATCTCGATGTTGGCACCCATGGCGCGCAATGCTTCGATAATCCCCGTTCGCGTCGGATTCATGTTCACGCCGGTGATCGTAAGATCGCTATCGCGTGCCAGGGTGGCGGCGGTGATGAAAAATGCCGCGGCGGAAAGATCGCCCGGTACATCGATATCGT
Source organism: bacterium (assembly GCA_021778415.1). Classification (GTDB taxonomy): domain Bacteria; phylum Vulcanimicrobiota; class Vulcanimicrobiia; order Vulcanimicrobiales; family Vulcanimicrobiaceae; genus JAJYCL01. The sequence goes on from JAJYCL010000012.1 coordinate 8,331, forward strand.
GCGGACGCAATTGTGTGCTGCGCAGTTCGATGCGCTTTCCGTCGCTGATGATATCTGCACCGAGATACCGCAGCATGCGCTCGGTGTGATCTCGCGAGCCACCATCATTTGTAATCGTCACCGGTGTTTGCGCTGCGACGCCGGCGAGAAGGAGCGCAGATTTAATTTGCGCTGATTGCGAAAGCAAAATGAAACTGCGTGTCTGCGGTTCGGTTCGGCCATCGATGGTCAGCGGGAGCTTTCCGTCCGTCGTGTGTATGCGCGCGCCAAATGCTCGCAATTGCATTGCGACGGGTTCCATCGGACGCTTGCGCAGCGACTCATCGCCATCGAACACGGCGCGGCGATTTGCACCCGCGCAAATGCCGAGCACCATGCGCGCAGTTGATCCCGAATTCATGCAGTCGATCTGCACCGGCTCGTGTGTGAGTTCGGCCGCTTCAAGGGCGATAAGTGCTTCACGCGTTGCCTGCACATCGCGACCGGGGTTGAGGCCGCGAATGTTGATCGGATGATCGAGCAGCGATGCCAGCATCAGCGCACGGTGCGAAATCGATTTATCTCCCGGAACGGTGATTTCGCCGCGAAGCGGCCCGGCGCCGAAAGTATGCGTGCTTGCCAACATGCCGTTCCCCTTCGTGGCCCGCCCACATTCCCCCGGCCTCGCACCGATTGCCAGGGAAGTTCAGGACGACGCGAGCAATGGATAACGCTCCAGGAGGTGTACGCGTCATGCTTCTTCCGACGAGTGATGGTAGTAAAGCGAAGGCCGTTTTTCTCTCGAACGGCTCCGATGGCGAACGTGCCGAGCATTGTACCGAAGCCGCGATGAATATGGCGATAAAAATGACGATGTTCATTGCTATGGATGCCTTGCCGCCCGATGTGCAAACGAATATCCGCGGAAAAATCGATGCGCACCTCGAGACAATCGTGAACACGTCGATGGATGCGGGAGCCGATGCCTATTCGAGCGGTACGTCGGCGACGGCAGCGGCTGTAGGAGCGGGCGTGGCTGCAGCGGTTGCGGCGACGAGTCTTGGACGTGTGCGCCATGCGCTGTATCGAGGCGGATCCGTCCTCGGCGATGTCCAGGCCGTCGCTTCCGGAAATCCCGAGAAAATCGCGCGTCGCGTCGGCCAACACGTGTTCTGGCGTGCGTTCGGAAAGCTTGGCCGCAAACTGTTTCCTTAGGAAATAAAAAAAACAGGCCACCGAAGTGGCCTGTTTTCGTGTTTGGCAACCAACCAAATCATGGTAGGGAAGGTGGGATTTGAACCCACACGAGTTGCCCCGGCCGCTTTTGAGGCGGCTGCGTCTGCCGTTCCGCCACTCCCCCGTGGATGGTCAGGGGCTTTTCTCCTCAAGAAGCGTCCGCGCCTGTTCGACCGATGTCGCATCCACGACGTTCAGATTCATGCTGATGTGACGTTTCATGAAGCGAATGGTGGCGATGGAAGCGCCTCGGGTGTCACGGAGCGTTGCGCTCGTCACGTCCCCTGGATGCCAACAGAGGCGAAGCAACGTGTGTTGCCCGCGATGAAAGACGCCGAGGCAGTGCCCGCCCGGTTCGATGAGCGACGTGTCGCCGTGATAACGGCGAAATCCTGAAAGTGACACGAGTTGAGCGTTGCTTGCGGGATCGTGCGGCGAAAATGTTTCCGTGATGCGAATCCCGGGCACTCCATGGGTTACCGTATAGGTCCGTGAGAATCGTGCGCCGCCATTCGGGATATCAGGCGCATCGTAGTGGCACGAAAGTGAAAACTCTGCTGTCGTACCGGCGTTATCTCGGCAATGATAGCGTCGGTTGAACGTTCCTGCCGGGAGCGGATGCGTATACGCTGCAATATAATCCCGCTTTGAGATGCTTGGGCTGGGCCAAACTGCATCGCGAAAGAGTCCAATTCCGGTCGCGTAATTATGCGGTACCAATGTTTCGCCTACCATCGACCAATAGGAAAATACTCTCGATCGAGCCCCCGCTTTGTGAGCGATTCGCAGGGTGAGATTTCCGTCGACGATTCTATAGGATGCGTGGCCCGAAACATCATCTGAAAACGCCGCGGTTGATGGTACTCCAAATGGTCGAACGGCGGTTACGACGATGCCGCCGCTCTTTTTCGGCCTCGCAGCGACCATTCGCGAAAATAGTTGGCCTTTGCTATCAACGACGATTCTGGCGTTGTGTTGGTCGATGTGCATGGCGATCGCTCGACTCGTTGGCGTGTTACGAAAGGTGATGTCGCACGGCAAAGAGGGCAAACGCGATTGTCGTCGTGTACTTTGCTGCTGCATGCTCCCGCGCCATGATTCGGCCCAGAGTTCACAGTTCGTGGATTCGATCACGGCCTGGGATGGACGGTGCGGCGCAATGAGATGAAAGGGAACATCGAAGAGATATACACGCGCGCCGAGCGGCGGAATACGCGCCGCCGCAATCGCGAACGTTCGTCCGCGGTAGGTAAGATGCGTGGCGTTGATCTGAACCGAGTGATTCGCTGGGTTAAGGATATCCAACAGGGCGGGCCCGTTGTTGATACCGACGAGCAGACGCGCATTGGAGAGGCCCCGCAAGATCGGGCGTACGTGTCGCTCGGCTTCGCGCACCGACGGGTAAATTTTCACGCCGAATGCACGGAGCGCACCAAGCCGCGCAACGACGCGAGCGCGGACTGGGCGCGCGGCGTCGGGAGAAAAAATCACCGCATTTTGTCGGAATAATTCTTGATTCGTAGCATACCGAAGGTCGATGAGTCGGCAAGAGAAGTGTTCTGCCCGACAGCGTGCGAGTTCATCGATGACGATCTGCATCTGTTTTTCGAAATAGAGAGAAGAGACCGAGGATGAGGGATAGATGCTCGGCGTCCAAGCGATCGCCATATCGGAGACGGGATGCAACGTGGCAATCGTCGAGCCGAGATCACGTTCAAGTAAGCCAAATGCGCGGACCGACGCATAGCGCTTGGCAATTTCACCGTCGGCGGTGAACGCCGCGTCCCAGGCATAAGACCAATTTGCCCATGGTGCCTCCCAGCCATCGGGATTGATCGTGTCTTGAAGCGGGAAATTGACGATCCCATGCGCACCGAGTTGTAACAGTTCGTTCAGGGCAAGCGTGGTGTTACGCGGGTCGCTTGGGCGCGGCTTGCCTTCATCGGCACCTTGCAGCCATCCGGCCTGAAACTCGGCGATCATCGTTGGCGCATTGGGTTGCGTCGCCAACAGATCGGTCGCGAAATCGAGTTGCGTGAGATCGTGCAGGCCGATTTGATAGGCATCGCTTTGATACCAGTCGCCCCAGGCCCAAACCGGTGATGCCGCGGTCACTTTTTGCTCGTAGGTATTGATCATCAGCGTCACCTCTGTTCCCACCGATGCCTGGACCGTCGATTTAAGCCAGTCGATGTAGGCACGCCAGTGCGGTCCGGGCCAGGTATCGTTATCGATATACGCGCCCTGATCGTCGTCAAGCGCAATGGCGATAATATCTCGTCGATACGGCGTTACTTCTTGGAGCACGCGATGCAACCAACGCGCAGCGTAGTGAAGATGCGTCGCATTGGCAAGCCATTCGGCACCGGCAGCATCTGCATGTGCATTCTGCAACGTCGCGGTCGCCGGATAGCGACCCGTGAGAATATCATGCAGCGGCATCGCGTATTCCGGGCGTTGTAATAACCACGCCGGATAACCGCCGTTGCGCCATTCATTGCGAATGACCGGCCCTGGGCGCAAGATGATCTTGAATCCCGCGTCATCGATAATTTTCAGAAGTTGCTGAAGATTTCGACGGTGGTTCGTATGCCCGTCGAAATCGAAGTTGCCGTTACTCAGTTCATGCCAGTTCCACGGAACATACAAATCAATGGTATTAATGCCAAGGTTTTTGTAGCGATCGAGATCGTATTGCCATTCCTCCGCTGGAATACGCTCGTAGAAAAATGCCGCGCCCCACACAAAGAACGGCTTTCCCGCAACAGTAAATACAGGGTGGCCGTTTTCTTGGCGTATCGATGCGCCGGGCCACGATATTGTCGACGCCTGTGCAGGCGCGCTTCCAAGCGTGACGAGAACAACAATCGAGGCGGCCAAGGCAAAGGGCCAGAGTCGTCGCATCCGCGCGAAACCGACGAACGTCAGCACACCGATGCACAACCAAGCGGTTCCGATGATCATGGCAAGACTCCCAGTCGACACGAACGCGAGTAGCCATCCGCCGAGCGCAATCATCGCCGGCAGCGGATAAAACGGCATAGAAAACGGTGCGGCATCGCGGGTGCGCCGTAAACGTAGAACGGCGACGATTTGCGCAATAGCCTGGATCAGCACGATGCCCGCCGTGAGGATAGCGATGACAAAATCTAACGAGAAGAAGCAGAGCGGAATCGTCGCCGCACCGATGGCAACGACGCCAATAAACGGAACCTGGGTCGTGTGCCCGAGGCGCGAAAAGTCGGAAAAAAAGTTGCCGTCCCGTGCGGCGGCAAACGGAATGCGCGCAAAGCCGAGCAGATTCCCATACAACGATGCAAATGCGGTCAGTACCACCAGTACCACAAACACAGCCGCAACGGTACCGCCGAACCCGTGCGCAACGGCGGTTGCAGCAAAGAACTGCGGATCACCGGAGATCGGCGTTACGAGAACGCTCACTTGCAAGAGGATATACAGCAGCGCGACAACGGCAATGGCCCAAAAGATCGAACGCGGTGTCGTTCGTGCGGGCTCGCGCAATTCATCACCGAGTAGCGTAGCTTGCGCATAGCCGACGTAATCGTAGAGTGCGATATACAATCCCGTGCCAAACGCAAGCGCGAGGCTCGGCCAGGAGCCGCGCAGTGCTGGAAACGCGAGCAGATGCTGCCATTGCGGATGCAGTAGGCCTGCTGCGATCGCCACCAGTAGCGTCGCAATGGCGATCACGGCAAACGCGCGTGAGAGTTTTTGCACGATGTCCAGACGAGCGAGTAATCCGACGGTCATCAGGATAGCCAGGAGCGATGCCATCACACCCTTTGCAACCGCATCATGGGCTATTGACGGCATAAGATACGCAGAATATTGCACGGCGCCGATCGCGCCGCTGGCCAACAACGCCGGCGCGAAGAGCAACATTTGCCAGGTGAACAAAAATGCGAGGCCGCGACCCCAGCTGTTCGCGCCGAACGACTCACGCAAGAAGGTATACGTGCCGCCGGATCCCGGGAATCGCGATCCAAGTTCCGCCCAGACCATGCCGTCGCAGAGCGCAACGAGCGCGCCGGCTATCCAAGCGAGCAACGCAGAAGGGCCGACAAGGGCAGACAGAACGAGCGGAACGGTAACGAGCGGGCCGATGCCGATCATCGTAATGATGTTGATGGCCGTGGCGCCGAGAAGGCCGATCCGTCGTTGCATGGCGCGCCGTTCGCTGCATGCGCGGCGAGCCCTCGCAGCGAAGAGCGGCTCGATGCACGTACAGCATGATTATGCGCGCCTACTTGGGTTAGCCGGCAATCTCGCCTTTGATTTTGTGGAGAGTCCGGCGCTTGTCGGCAACGCATTGGGTGATTCCCCGACGCGACCGGTTATAACGTATCTTCCACCTGGCTATGATCCAAACGGATCGCGGCAGTATCCTGTCTTGTATTGTTTGCATGGGTACTCCGGAAGTGCAGCCGCTCTCGTCGGCGCAAGCGCGTGGAATCTCAACGTGATGCAACGCATCGACCGACTGATCACGCGCAAGGCAATGCCGGAGGCTTTGCTTGTCATCGTCGATGGCTGGACGCGCTTAGGCGGATCGCAATATGTCGATTCCATTCACAATGGTGCGTATGCAACCTACGTCGTGCGCGACGTTATTGGGCACGTCGATGCGTCATTTCGCACGATCGCGCACGCCGGTGGCCGCGCCGTGTTCGGAAAATCATCGGGTGGGTTTGGCGCTATGCATCTGGTGATGGAGCATCCCGGCGTGTTCTCGGCGTTTGCGTCGCATAGCGGGGATAGCTATTTCCGCTATAACCATCCGCCAGCATTCGCCCACCTCCATCGCACGCTCGAACGCTGGCAGTGGGATATGGCGGCCTTTGTGGATTCGTATACCGGCAAAGCCAAACCAACGGCAGCAGAATTTTCAACCATCGAAATGCTCGGCTATGCATCGGCCTACTCGCCTCTTTCGGCGAAGCCATTTGATATCGCGCTACCTATCGACCGGGCAACGGGTGAAGTGGATGAGGCAATTTTTGCCCGGTGGGTTGCGTTCGATCCCCTGGAGCGAGTAGCCGGGAAGGCCAGCGAACTTGCCGCCCTTCGCCTACGTTATCTCGATTGCGGGCGTCGCGATGAGTATGGTCTGGATATCGGGGCTCGAGCGGTGAAGCGCCGCCTTATTGAACTCGGATGCGAGGTTCAGCATGAAGAATTCGATGATGATCATCGCAACATCGGCTATCGCTACGAAGTTTCTCTCCCACTTCTGACGAACGTACTGGATCACACATGAAAAAACCGTTTTTTGTTCTCTTCGCGTTATTGTTACTCGCCGCCCCGGCGTATGCGCAAGTTACCCCGACTCCGGCACCTACCCCAGACCCGCACGTCTACGTTGATCACGCAATGTATCTCGTCGTTCCAAACGATTATTCGTTACTCGGGCGGCGGACGGTACAAGTCGCGCAACTTGGCGGAAAACTCGAACCGCTAGCCGTGTGGGCGAAGCACTATCACCGTGATTCAATTTCTCTTACGCTTATGGCCGAGGGCGATAATGAGACGTTAAATGCTTGGTTGGTGACGTTCAAAAACGAAATTCGGGAAAAGATCGGTAACGTGTTCATTAAAAAATCGACCCTCGGCACGTTGAAAAATGGTATGCCTGCCTATTGGGTGACCTTGAGTTATGGGAGCGGCTTCACCTCGCGTAAGCGTGAAGGCTGGGTGTGGTCCGATGGTCAGCGCGGAATCTTTTTGTCCGTGGATTTTCCGATCGAAGCAATGTCCGAAAAAGAGGCAAAAGCGGCACTCTCCAACGTGCGCGCCACGATGTACCCAAGGATTGACGAGTAGACCTTAAAGCGATTCCAAGGCCGATGTGAGATCGGCAATAAGATCGTCGGCATCTTCGATACCCACCGAGAGGCGTAAGAGGCCATCGGTGACACCGCGGCGTTCACGATCTTCCTTCGGAATGGACCCGTGCGTCATCCGAGCAGGATGGCAGATCAGCGATTCAACGCCGCCGAGCGATTCGGCAAGACTGAAGTACTGGAGTTTCGGCGCAAACGTCAGCGCCCGCTCCATCGGTCCGCGAAGTGTAAACGAGACCATGCCCGCAAAGCCGCTCATCTGACGTTTTGCCAAGGCATGCTGCGGATGCGATGGCAGACCCGGGTAGAAAACGCGCTCAACTTCCGCATGGGCTTCGAGAAATTCAGCGATGCGTTGGGCGTTTTCCGCGTGTTGGCGCATCCGAAGTGCAAGCGTTTTCGCACCGCGCATGGTGAGCCAGGCGTCGTGCGGTGACGGGACGCCGCCAACGGCATTTTGGTGGAATTTTATCGATTCGTGCAGATCATCGTTGCTGGTGATCGCAACGCCGCCAATAACATCGCTATGGCCGCCGATATATTTCGTCGTCGAATGAACGACAATGTCTGCGCCCAAGGCAAGTGGCGACTGAAAATACGGCGATGCAAAGGTATTATCGACGACGACAATTTGGCCCGCCGTTCGCAAGGAGCAAATTGCGGCAATATCGATGAGCTTCAGTAACGGATTCGTCGGTGTCTCGATCCAAAACATTTTGGTGTTCGGCCGAATTGCCGCGCGAACGGCCGCAAGATCGGCCATGTCGACGTAGGTGAACTCCAAACCGTATCGAGTGAGGACGCGCGAGAAGAGTCGATACGTGCCGCCATAGAGATCATCGGTCACAACGACATGATCACCCATGGCGAGCGTGTTGAGCACAGCAGCCGTTGCCGCCATGCCGCTGGCGAATGCCGATCCGTGTTGTGCATTTTCGAGCGAGGCGAGTTGCGCTTCAAGCGCAACGCGGGTCGGATTCACCGTTCGGCTATAATCAAACCCTTTGTGCGAGCCGACGGCATCCTGGGTGTATGTCGACGTTTGATAGATCGGAACAATCGTTGCTCCGGTTGCCTCGTCGGCTTCTTGACCGACGTGAATGGCGCGGGTCGCAAATTTCATGCTTGGACCGAACTGGTGGAGAGAAATCCGATGACGTCTTGGCGGGTGACGACGCCAATCGGTTCACCGTCGTCGGTGACGACGATTGCCGGATTTGCGAGCGTCAGCAATTTATAGGCGCGGTCGATCTCTTCGAATTGCTCGAGCATGGGGAACGGATGGCCCATAACTTCGCTCACCGGCTTATGAAGTATGTCCGCTTTATCGAAGACGGCTTGCATGACGGCGACATCGTTGACCGAACCGACCTGCTCGCCTCCTCGCATAATCGGCAATTGCGAAATTTCATATTTGCGGAGAAGATCGAGCGCATCTTTGACAGGCGCCGTATCGAGAAGCGTGATCATCGGTGGCAATGGGGTCTTTGAGCGCAAAACATCGCCGACAGTGGCGCGGCGCTTGCCCTCGGAGAGAAATCCGTTGGCGATCATCCATTCATCGTTGAAAATTTTCGACATGTAACCACGCCCGGAATCGGGTAAGATCACAACAACGACGGCATCTTTAGGCAGCTTTTGCGCGAGCCGAACGGCGGCAACGGCGGCGGTACCGGAAGAGCCGCCGACAAGCAGACCCTCCTCGCGTGCGATGCGTCGAGCCATCAAGAACGAATCGCGGTCCGAAACACGCACCATCTCATCGATCACTTTGAGATCCACGGTTTCGGGAAGATAATTCATGCCGATACCTTCGACGGCGTACGACCGCGGCGTATCGCCGGAATAAATGGAGCCTTCGGGGTCCGCTCCGACGACGTGAATCTTCGGATTCATCTCTTTGAGATAGCGAGCGGTGCCGGAGATCGTTCCGCCCGTGCCGATACCGGCGACGAGATGGGTGATCGTTCCCCGGGTCTGGGCCCAAATTTCAGGGCCGGTCGAGGCATAGTGCGCGTCGGGATTATGGTGATTATGAAATTGATTCGGCTGAAACGCTCCGGCGATTTCGGATGCAAGGCGATTGGCAACGCCGTAATATGATTCCGGTGAATCGGGCGGCACGTTTGTCGGCGTAACGACCACCTCGGCACCATAGGCGCGCAAGAGATCGATTTTTTCCTTCGACATTTTATCCGGCATCACGAGAATGCAGCGATAGCCGCGAATGGCCGCGGCCATGGCCAAGCCGCTTCCGGTGTTTCCGCTGGTGGGTTCGACGATCGTTCCGCCCGGCTTGAGAAGCCCCGCCTTTTCGGCGGCCGCAAGCATCACGATCGATGGGCGGTCTTTGACACTTCCACCCGGATTAACGTATTCGACTTTGGCCAGGACCAGACAATTCGCGCCGTCGGTGACTTTGTTGAGTCGCACAAGCGGCGTGTTTCCGACGGCATCGAGTGCCGTCTCGCAGTAGATCGGTCCGGTCTGTTTTTCGGTGGTTGTCGTTGCCATGGCCGCCGTTTTGGACGAGTCCTTACGGCCCGCCTGCGCGGGGAGTCATCGAGACGATGGCGAAGCGACAAACGTCATGATTCGTTCACGTTTTTTGCCGCTCATCGCCGGCCTTGTCATCGTTCTCAGCGGTTGTAATTCCGATGCGTTACCGCCTGCCGGTCAATATGCAACGCTCAGCGGTGTCGTTACCGATAGCGTGACACATGCGCCCATTTCGGGTGCCACCGTCACCGTGGACGCGGTGCTCACAACGACGACCGATGCAAATGGAGCTTTCTCGTTTGCGAAGGTTCCGATTGGGGCGCTCGATTTTACGGTTCAGGCCGACGGTCACAAACTCTCGTCGGGCTCGGTGAAAGTCGATGGCGGCAAAGCGTTCGTCCTCAACGTTGCTCTTGATGCGGCTCAGCCCGGATCGTAAGCCTCGGCTGGTCGAACCAACGTCGCGCGTGCCGCAATGGCATGATCGATCACATCGATAACGACGTTCGCTAATTTTTCGCTGTCGTGGCGAACGGTCTGGTTTTCGCTAATGACATCGGCAATAATCGGCGTGAATCCCAGCATGCGAATACGCTCCACATCCGGTTCCACCGGAATTTGTCCCTCGGCTTCGTATTTTTCACGCAATCGTTCAGGCGCGCGAGCGTTCGTGATGACGTAATCGAAGACACGTTCGGAAACGTTGGCCGATAACGCTTCGACGTGCTGGGATGCACTCAAGGAGTCCGTTTCGCCCGGCTGCGTCATCACGTTGCAAATATACATTTTTACCGCGCGAGCGGTAGCAATTTCGCGGGCAACGCGAGCGACGAGCAGATTCGGAATGATCGATGTATACAGGGATCCCGGTCCAAGGACGATAGCATCGGCAGCTCGGATGGCTGCGATGACTTCTTCGAGCGGTTCGATGACGGCTGGCTCGAAGTAGACACTTTCGATCGGTTTATGCGTTGCTGTAATCGTCGATTCGCCTTTGACGACGGTTCCGTCTTTGAATCGGGCGCACAGTCGCGCGATGCCCAACGTCGAAGGAAGAACGCGACCAACGATATTTAATACGCGACTCGATTCGCGAATGGCCACTTCGAAGTTCCCGGTGATACCGGTCATGGCAACGAGAAAAAGATTTCCGAAGGAATGGCCGCTGAGGCCTTCGCCTTCGCTGAATCGATAGCGAAACAGATCCGTGACCATCGCTTCATCGTCGGCGAGAGCGACTAAGCAGTTCCGAATATCACCGGGAGGTAAAACGCCGAATTCTTTTTGTAGTCGGCCCGATGAGCCACCGTCATCGCTGACGGTGACGACGGCGGTGAGATTCGTGGTGTGCGATTTGAGGCCACGAAGCAACGTCGATAGCCCCGTGCCTCCGCCGATGGCCACAATCGTATAGCCGTCGCGCAGGCGCGCGTCATCATGCGGGCTTGTTCGCGCAAACGCCACGAGAGCACGGACGGAGAGAATAACGCCAATAAGCAACAAGAGGCCGCCAACGGAAAATAAAATCGTGGTGACGAGCGATGGCTTGATGTAATCGACGGCGATATCGTCGATGAGTTCATTGAGATTGAGATTCCACCCCTGAGCATTGGCGTATCGCGCGAATGCATCGTAGAGCACGAAGAGCCCGATGAGCGCAATTGTCATCCAGCGTTTAAAGCCCGCCCCCGGTGCAAGCCAGCGCAGGCGACGAATCATGTACGCCATTAGTTGCGCTCCGCGTCGCGCAGTTCGAGACGCGCATCGAGCCCGAAACGTTCGCGAAAATCGTCGGTCATTCTCTTGGCGATATAGACGGAGCGATGTCGTCCGCCGGTGCAACCAATGGCAATGGTGAGTTGTGATTTTCCTTCGGCAATGAAGCGAGGAACGAGAAGATCGAACATCGTGCGTAACGCATCAACGAAGGCCTGCGTATCGGGATCATCTTCGATATACGCCGCGACGTCCGGGTGAAGACCCGTTTTTTCACGGAGGGTATCGACATAGTTGGGATTGCGCAAAAAACGCGCATCGAAAAGCAGATCGATATCCAACGGAATGCCATATTTGAAACCGAAGGCAACGATCGACACGCGCATGGAATGGTGGTGGTACGATCCGGTCGTGAGCGAAAGGAGGCGATTCTTGAGTTCGCTATGGGTCAGATCGGTGGTATCGATGATGAACGTCGCTTCATCGCGCAACGGTGCCAGCGTCGTACGTTCAAGCGCGATCGCCTTGCGCAGCGAACCGCCATCGTCGCTAAACGGGTGGCGACGTCGCGTTTCACTATATCGGCGGATGAGGACGTCATCGCGTGCGTCGACAAAAAGAACGATATGCTCGACCGTTGTGGCGCGAATGCTGGTGAGTGCGTCGCCAAGCTCCCCATGGGCTCGGAGGTCGAGGGAAATAGCTAATTGGCCGATCCCGCCGCGGTCGATCAGCGCGACCGTTTCGTCCAAAAGTGCGGGAGGAAGGTGATCGATGCAATAATAGCCGAGATCCTCAAGGGTTTTCATTGTCTGACTCTTTCCCGCACCGGAAAGCCCGACAACAAAGATAATTCGCTCGACGCTCACGAGGTCACCAGGGTTACGCGCATGCGGTGGTTTTCGCTCGAAAAGGCCAATGCCCTTATTCCCAAGATTGCGCCGCTTCTCGAAGAGCTGCTACGCAAGCGGCGGGATCTTGCCATCGCGCTCTTGGAGAGCCAGACGATCCTGCGCGGCGAGGCCTCGAGTTCGACGCCCTCGCGCTTGGCGCGCGCCGGTTCGACGCTACCGGCCCCGCGATTCGGCGAGCGAAAAGGCGAGATCGTCCGGTTGATCCATCGCATCGAATCATTCGGCTGCACGGTCAAAGACCTTGATCTCGGTTTAATTGATTTCCCCGCCCTGCACGATGGGAAGCCGGTGTGTCTGTGCTGGAAGTTCGGCGAAGCCGCGATTTCGGCATGGCATGAAACAGAAGAAGGGTTCGCTCATCGCAAACCCCTCGATCGGCATATCGGGCACTAATTACGCGGGTGTCGCGCTCGCCTCAATGGCGAGAAAATCTTCCGCTAAGCCTTGCAAGCGCACTTCGCCAAACTCGGCCGTGTACGCGCCGCCGTCGGCAGCGGTAATCGTTCCAACATCCGGGACGTCGGCAAGCTGCGGAATTTTGCCTCGAATATCATCGGGAATGCGCACTTTATCGCCGATGGCAAACGAGCCCTGATCCCACAGCGCGTTGAGCGCATCGAGCAACATCGGTAAGGGAATACCGTAATCTTCGCTCACAGCGCCGATGGTGTGGCTTTCACTAATTGCGCAATTGGAGCATCCGCCAAGGTGAAAACGGGCAAAAACGCGTCGCGCACCGGCGTGAATTTTAAACGCCTGATCGACGGTGAGATCTGGGGTAAAGCGCTGCTCGCTCACGGGGACTCCTTGTAACCTGGTGTGATTGCGTGACGTTCGATGAGACCTCAATGCCGCCTTCATCGGTTGCGTTTGAGGACGTTTGCGAAGTGCGCCGATAAGCCGGATTCTGTACCATCGCAAGCGATGGCGACGACCATCTCTCTGGGGCGACCGTTACCGTTCGCCTCATTGCACTCTCCCGTTCGAGTGGGCCACCCGGCCGCACGAATGCGGCAGATCAGGAGAGCTTGCTTCCAGGTGGGGTTTACCCGCGCGCATGTCTCCATGCAACGCCGTGAGCTCTTACCTCACGATTTCACCCTTACCGCGCAAGCGCGGCGGTTTGTTTCTGTGGCACTTTCCTTCGAGTTGCCCCGACAGGCCGTTAGCCTGCACCCTGCCCGTTAAAGCCCGGACTTTCCTCGACTCCACGCGGGGAGCCGCGGTCATCTAGCGCACTTCGCGAGCCGGAGTATACCATGCGGTGGTTATTTTCGCTGATGCAGAATAATTTGATTGCCCTCGGTGTCTTCGGCGATGGCCATAAAGCAGGGCTCATGCTCCATCGGATCTTCCACGGGGATCCCTTTGGCGCGCAATTCGGCGACCGCTTCGGCAACGGAGGGAACCGCGAACATCACGCCGCCGCCGGGTGGCATTTCATCGGTTTTCCAGAGGCCGAACGTCGAGCCATCGGCGAGTTCGAATTCGGCCCCCATGCCGGGCCAGTGAACCGTTGGGGTCAGACCGAGCACATCGCGATAGAATGCGACGGCCCGATCGGCGTCGTCGACGGGGTAGGTATGAATATCAATGCCGGTAATGTTCATAATACGAACATGTGTTCGTCTCGATGCTGCTGTTTTCCCCTTTTCGGGGTCGGCCTTATGAAAAAAGATCGCGAATACTATTCTTTGCGATCTCTATTTCTATTTCGTTCGACGACTATGGTGGAGGCAAGGAGACTCGAACTCCTGACCCTCACGCTGCCAGCGTGATGCTCTACCAACTGAGCTATGCCCCCAGAGTCGCGCGTGGTGGAGGCAAGGAGACTCGAACTCCTGACATCCTGCTTGCAAAGCAGGCGCTCTACCAACTGAGCTATGCCCCCTCGCGCCCGGCATGGTACGTCACGCAAGCGTGACGTACCTCGTTCTTTTGTCGGGTCCGGTTAAATCGGCGGCACAATCTGATAGGCGAGTGCTTCCGTACCCGACGCTCGTGTGCTCCAGAAGCTGTACGGAAGATAGAAGTATCCGTTGATGCCGTGCGTCGTGCCCCAGGAATTGAGCACGATGAACGAACCGCCGGCAACGGAATCATCGTAGCCGACGAAGACCATTGCATGGCCGCCGAGTTTACTTCCATCGTATCCGGAATAGACGGCGTTGGACGCGTTGAGCGTTCCGAGAACGTTGTCCACACCCATCGCCATATAGATCGGATACCCAGCAGCGAGATAGCTTTTTATCGTCCCTACGTTCGTTCCGAGATTCCAATATTGCCGCACGCGATAGTTCGCAGCGATGCCCATCGTATACGTCGACAAGTAGGAGTACGACGGGCTATCGCCTGCATTCCATGGCACGACGGAGAGTGGAACGGCGCCGATCGTGCGGAGCGATTCGAGAACCGCGATGAGCGTTGTGCCATCGTCGATTCCGCCGTTGACCGAGCGTTGATTATAGGTGAAGCGCGGGCTAAACGTGGTGGCATCGTTGTTGCCGAATTGCCCGGAGCCGGTGAGAACCCATGATGGAATCGATGCGCGCGCCGCTTTTTGCATGGCGCTCATGATGGAATAGACGCCGGAGAAGACGGCGCACATATTCGAGTTCGCTTGATTTCCAACGGGCGGAAACGCGGGGCTCAAATTAACGAACGTGGCCGACATCGGGCGACGCTTCGTTGCGAAGGAACTGATCGGTGGAGGCAGCGGTGGAGCCGTCGGAATCGCCGCGAGTTCATCCGGCGTTGAAATTTGCGTATCGCCGATGACGGCGCCGTTGGAGGGTTCGGTAAATGGCGTCGTCGATGCGATGGCAACATTTACAGGGTTCACGATGGCTCCGGCGAGGGTGCCGTTAATCGCGAACTCCGGAATCGACGCGCCCGAATACGAGACAGATACCGACCCGGCCGGCGAGGTGAGCGTCGTGCTCGAAAGGGTCGCCGAGGGATCGCTTGATGTAAGCGTTATCGGCGTTGAGAACGGCGTGGTGCCGAGAATGCGCCGGCCCTGCCCATCGTAGAGAACGGCATCGATCGTTGTCGTGGCGGAGGCTCCCGCGGGAAGCTCGATGGGATTTGCCGAGAGCGTCACGGTCGCGGGGGCGCAACCGAAGCAAGCAAAGAGTGCGCCATTTTCGTCATCGGCTTCCGTCGAAAACGAACCGGTATCCAGCGTTGCGCCGCTTGCGTTTGCGATCGTCACGGCAAGATTGGCATAGGCCGGTGGGGCCGAAACGCTCACCGAGCATGAACCTGCGGCACAGGATCCGGTGCTGGTCGTCGTGGCAAATCCGTTCGCCGTCACGGAGACGCTTGCCGTGCTTGCCGCTGCGGTCGCCCCACTCACTCCAATCGTGAGTGGAATCGTGACGTACCCGGCCGTTGCCGAGGTGGTGGGCAGGCTGACGTTACTAGCCGAGCTACATCCGGCGGCAAGCAGTAGTGCTGCACCGAGGGCGGCGATTTTTCCGAAATGCTTCATAGCCGATATGCTTTCTTCCGTGTCAAAGCCGGGGAAATTGTGCTACCTACCTTTGCCTCCACTGGGCGAGTCGCCTTTCGACGAACTCCATTGGTGAAGAATGAGGTACGTTGCCGTAACGAGTATAGGTCCAAATGCCTTTTCGATTCGTGGTATTTTTCCATTGTCGACGATGAGCAAAGCGCAAGGCTCGCGACCATTTTTGTGGCGAGTCGTTTCGAGTGTCGTTTATGCTTGGGTACCGCACTTGCAACCGTTCATGAGGCGCTCGGGGCTGTCAGGCGTAAAGCGATGGATCTATCGTTGCATCACCGATCCGTACACGAATTTCCGGCTCGAAAATTTTGAAGTCGAATCCGTCTTTGGAGCGCGGTTCGAAGGGACGTTGGGCGGTCTCATTCAGCGCCGGGTTTTTCATTTCGGTGTCTTCGAGCCGAATCTCACCGATTGGATCAAACAATCACTACGACCCGGTGACACGTTTTTGGATGTTGGGGCCAACGTTGGATATTTTACGCTGTTAGCCTCACGTGTCGTTGGCCCGACGGGATCAGTCGTTGCGGTTGAAGCTGCACCGTCTACTTTCTCTACGCTCGTGAAGAACTGCCAGCGCAATTCCTGTACGAACGTCCGCTCACTCAATCTTGCCGCATTCGATCGCGAGACGGAATTGCCGCTGTTTCACATCCCGAGCGAAGAGAACACCGGAGGAGCGAGTGTCGTTCTCGCTGTTGGCCCGTGCGAAACTGTCGTGCAGGCGAAACCGCTAGCGACCGTGCTTTCCGAATCCGAAATAGGTTCCATGCGAATCGTGAAAATTGATGTTGAAGGTGCAGAAGTGGAAGCGGTGCGCGGCCTCATTCCCGTCATTTCCCGGATGCCTGAGCACGTCGAAATCGTTGTTGAATCTCTGCCGGAGAACTATGACGCGATTGCCGGCATGATGGAAGAACTCGAGTTCCATACCTATACGTTAGAGAATCCGATGGAGCCATTCATTCCTGTCCACGGTTCACGTCGCCCACTGCGCCATCGCGGCGCGTTTTCGCAAGCGGGCTTAACGATGGATCATGGTGTCGCCTATTTCGTTTTTTCTCGCCAAGATCGCGAAGAATTGTAAGCCGCGTCGGTGGGCCGTCCTGGGATCGAACCGGGACCTCATGCGTATCGATGCCGGAAATTTCTTCGGGCGAATGCCGGAACTTTCTTCAGGCGAACGAACGTAGGCTGCTAGGAGGATCTGCTTTTGAAACGATGGTTTGTTTTTTTTGCCGGCATCGCGTTTGTCGCAGGCGCGATGATGGCCCCTGCGCTAGCGGTCAACTACGAGCCGAGCAACGGTGTCATTCTGCTTCGGAATTGGACAAAGGAGTTCGTGAAAATCACGGAGATCCGGCACATGGTCGGTTCGTTACCAGGTATCGTGATCGACCGGGACCTCACCATCCCCCCGGATGGGAAGTTTATCTACGCGAACCGATGCTGCTACGCTGCCGGCTCCGTCTATCGCATCACCTATCTGAATCCGCCCGGAGCGGAGCATAAGACCGGTTCGATTCTGATCACCATGGGATACGGAGCTCTCGGCTGCCAAATGTTCAGCGCGCCCCTAGCCGCCTCCGATGAGGTCGAGTTCAGAACGAAAAACAGCGAAATTCATGCCGTCGACAGAGGGCGGTTGTGTCAAAAATGAGGATCACTGCAATGAAACGTCTCGCCCTCTTTTGTGCGGGCCTCGCGCTCGTGTTGGGGCTCGCACACGCACCGACGCTCGCGTACACCCGTGAAAACGGCGTCATCATTCTCCGGAATCGCACCAGCGCGCCTGTGAAGATCGTCGAAATCCGGCATATGGTGGGCTCGCTGCCGGGGATCGTGATCGATCACGATCTGACCGTCCCGCCCCACAAGACCGTCTACGCAAATCGATGCTGCTACGCGGCTGGATCCGATTACCGCATCACTGCCGAAGGCTCCGGCCAGAAGGTCTCGCATGTCGTTCAGGTCCGTATGAAGGGATGCCCGATTGGCAACGGCCAATTTGGTGGAATCGATTATGCGAGTTACGTCGTCGAGCTCATGACGACCGGAAAAGGCGAGCTCGTGTTCATCGACAAGGGGCCTGCCTGCGAATAATCCCAAGGCCTCCCTTGAGCGGTTAGTCCTCGCCGGATGTGAGGGCTAGCCGCTCGAGAAGTCTGCCATAGTCGACAGCTTCAAAAAAAAGACCCCGATAAAATCGGGGTTTTTTATATGGTGGGCCATCCTGGGATCGAACCAGGGACCTCATGCTTATCAAGCATGCGCTCTAACCAGCTGAGCTAATGGCCCGCGTTACGACGGGAGTATATCATGCCATGCAAGAGGCAATTATTGGCACGACTCCTGTCGCGGTGGCTAGATGAGGCCGATCCATTTTTGCATGTAGGCATCCTCGCTTTTAATTTGGGCGAGCATGAGGGCTTCGAGGGCGTCGGATTCTCGCTGCATCTCGGCTCGCTCCTCGGTTTGGAAATCGAAGGCCTGGTGTTGGACGGCGAGGTTGGCCTCCTCGGCAGCCTGAGCCGCCGAGGAAGCGGGATCCGGCGGCGCACTTGCGGCCGCCGAAGCGGTCCGGCTCACGGATTCGATGCGGCTCATGAGCTGATCGATTCGATGAACTTCTTGGTGATCGCATTGTCTGATTTCGTCTGCGCCATCTGGACATCGCGCAGGGTATTCACCTCGCGCATCTTTTCGCTGCGCTCATCGATCATCTCGTTAAAGACGGTGGATTGCATCTGCATCGATTCTTGGTGGCGGATCTGCTCGGCATACATGGCGGTTTGAAACGCCTCGTCTTGGGCGTTGAGGCCGCCCATGGCCCCGAGTTGGGCTCCGTTGCCGGCGGCGGAGAAGAGGCCGCCGACGACGCTACCGGCGATCATCGGGGCCGCGGATTCGAGCAGGGCGGGGAGAAAAGCCATGGTGGACTCCTTTTCGGTGGTGCTTAGGCGGCGTCGGGATCGATGACGGAGCTATAGTCGGGGCCTTGTTGGGCCGACGCGCTCGGTGGCGGTGAAATCGGCAGTGGCGGGGTATACGGCATGAGTGAGGGCTGGCAGAGCGCGGCCCCGGCGGCAGCGTTGCGCAGGGTCCCCACATCGGCCACGGTCGCCCGATCGTCGCCGTGGGCGATTTGCCGATAGTGCCGAAGGACGGAATCGGCGTAGCCGAGGGTTTCGCCGTCTCCCCAGGTGGTGCGGGTTCCCGTCGCAGTCGGGCTTCCGGCGTTATAAGCACTCAGCGCCTTATGTAGATCGCCGCCGTAGCGATTGAGGTTGGAGCGAATCATCCGAGCGGCATAATCCGCGTTGGCCTGGGGATCGAGGGCGGAGGCGGTGCGGGCAAAGCTGTGCCAGCGATCGTCGATCTGGAAGATGCCGTGCCCGTGGCCGCCGTCTCCGATGATATTGCGCCCGGCGTTGTTGCCCGGGCCGCCCGTCTCTTGCGCCGCCACCGCGGCGAGCAAATCGGGATCGAGGCCTTGGGCCTTTGCGGCGGTGGCAATTTCCGTCGAATAGGCCACGCCGCGGCCGTTGAGTTGGGCCGCGGCGGCGTGAATAGAGGCTGGAAGTATCATTGCCGCCGTCCACTGCGACATTTCCGCGGTTTGACAAGGGGGGCGTCGGGCTCTACTATACGGTAGTCGTGACGAGGGCTCCGCAGCCGCGGGGCCCTTCTGCACGACCGTACCTAGAGAAATCATGAACCGTATGCATACGATCGAGCTTGCCGGACTCTTTGCCGGATCGGGAAGAAACCTGGTTGTCGATGAAGAGATCGCCCTAGATGGATTTGAGGGGATCGCCTTCCCGCAACCGGCAAGAACGCAGCTCAATCTTCGTGTCGTAGATCGTCTGATCGCCATCGATGGCGGGATCGACGTTCTCGCGCAGGGAGAATGCGTCGGGTGCCTCGATGATGTATCGCGAGAGCTACACGTCGAGGTCAGCGAGCGTCTTGATCCGGATGGAGATCGCAGCGTCGATCCGTTTGGTGAAACGAACGTCCTCGTTGGAACTCGGCTCGATCTCGTGGATCTTGTGCAGCAACTCGTGCTCACCTCGCTTCCCATGGGATTGCGTTGCGGGCCGGATTGCAAAGGTCTCTGCGGTGAATGTGGTGCGAACCTTAACACGGGCAATTGCCCTCATAGTAACGGAGAGTCACGTGGCTAATCTCAAATGGAAGACGCCTCGCAGTAAAACGCGGAGTCGTCGCGCAGCGAATTGGAACCTCAATCCGGTAACGACGGTCGCTTGCCCGCAATGCAAGCAGCCGAAGCGTCCGCATTTCGTCTGCGGCCACTGCGGCATGTACGACGGCCGTCAGGTTGTCGAGATCAAAGACGATCACGCCGGCCACGCGCACGACTAACCCTTGAACCCGATCGGGGTCAAAATTCGCGCCGTCGGCAGTTATGCGCCGGAGAAAATTCTCACCAATGAGGATTTCGAACGCATGCTGGACACGAGTGACGAATGGATTACGTCGCGCACCGGAATGAAGCGCCGACACATCAGTGCGCCGGAACAGGCGTCGAGCGACCTCGGGATCGAGGCCGCTCGCATTGCGTTGCAACGTGCAAATCTTACGCCGCAGGATATTGATTGCTACGTCGTCGCCAGCGCGACGCCGGATTATATCTTTCCGGCGACGTCCGCGATCATCGCCGCAAAATTAGGAGCCACCGATAAACCCGCGTTCGATATGGAGATCGGATGCAGTGGATTCATCTATGGCCTCACGGTTTGCGCCGGCTTGATCCGCGGCGGTGTGCACAAGCGCGTCATGCTCATCGGTGCCGAAACGCTCACCAAATTTACGAATTATGAAGATCGCGGCACGTCGATTCTTTTCGGCGACGGTGCCGGAGCGGCGATTCTCGAAGCGAGTGAAATCGATTCGTTCCTTTCCAGCGATTTAGGTTCCGACGGCTCGAATCCGGCGATTCTGTTGCTGCCAACCGGTGGCTCGCGTGAACGCGTCACGCAAGCGGCCATCGATGCCAAGCGCGATATGATCTACATGAATGGTCGCGAAGTGTTCAAATTTGCGGTCACGAAAATGATTCAGTCCACGGCTCGTGCGCTGGAAAAAGCGGGGCTCACCAAAGAGCAGTGCAACTTCCTTATCCCGCATCAAGCGAATAAGCGCATCATCGACGCTGCTTCAAAATATCTCGAAATGCCGCCGGAAAAAGTGCTCGTGAATATCCAAGAGTACGGCAATACCTCGTGTGCATCCGTGCCGCTGGCCCTCGATGAAGCCTTACAAGGCGGAAAAATTCATCCCGGCGATATCATCGTTTTCGTGGGATTCGGCGCCGGGCTTTCATGGGGCGCCGTCACCTGGAGATGGCAATAATGCGCGTTGCAGTCATTTTTCCCGGACAAGGCTCGCAGACATTGGGAATGGGCGCCGATGTCGCCGCGAAGAGCGAGATCGCAGCAGAGCTTTTCGAACGCGCGAAACGCGTGCTTGGCTATGATCTTCTGGCCCTGCAAATCAATGGTCCGGAAGAAAAGCTCCGTGAGACGGTCTATTCGCAGCCGGCGATTTTTGTAACGAACCTTGCACTTGCGCTCGCTTGCGGCGACGCGCTCAACCCGGTGGTCAGTGCCGGGCATTCGTTCGGTGAGTTTTGTTCCTTGACGTTAGCTGGCGCGCTGGAGTTTGAAGATGCGCTGCGTATCGTCGATGAGCGAGGCAAAGCGATGCAAGCGGCGGCCGAGCAAGCTCCCGGCGCGATGTCGGCCGTTCTCGGATTGGAGCCGTCCATACTGCGCGAAACGGTTGAACGCGTCCGCACGACGTCCAATCTTCGCGTACAATTGGCGAATTTTAATGCGCCTGGGCAAATTGTCATTAGTGGCGATCTTGGAGGCGTGCAACAGGCGGGGCAAGCCTTACTCGAGGCAGGTGCCAAGCGCGTCGTTGCTCTCAATGTTTCCGGTGCATGGCATAGTGAGTTAATGCAGCCCGCCGTCGAACGGTTTGGTAAAGCGGTTGAAGCCGGAAGTTTCTCGTTGCCGCGGTTCGACGTGATTAGTAACGTCGATGCAACGGTGTATCGCGATACGGCAACGATGCGCAGCAATCTCGTTCATTCGCTGACTGCCGAAGTGCGTTGGCACGACACGGCGCTGGAAATGATGAAGCATCAACCGGATCTTATCGTCGAGTTCGGCGCATCGCCGGTTCTCGGGCCGATGGCCAAACGGCTTCCCGAGGTTAAAGATGTTCGCACCGTCTCCGATTATGCCGGAGTCGAAAAACTGTTGACCCAGCTGATTGCCGGAGCGGTGAACGCATGAGCCTCGTCGGTCGTACGGCATTTATTACCGGTGCGTCGCGTGGTATCGGCCGCGGGATCGCAGTTGAACTTGCGACCGCGGGAGCGGATGTTGCGCTTGTCGGGCGTGATCTCGATGCACTCAATGAGACGGTCGCTGCGTGCCAATCGGCGCGCCCAGATGTTCGCACGCTCGTGCTGCAAGCGGATGTCACCGATGCCGCCGCGATGGATGCCGCAGTGGCACAAACCGTTGAAGCATTTGGCCGGCTCGATTTTGCCGTCGCCAACGCCGGGCAATCGATCGATGCGTTGTTACTTCGCTTAAAACCGGATGTGATCGAAACAATGCTCAATGTGAATCTCAAATCCGCATTTCATCTGTGCAGCGCCGTTGTGAAGCCGATGATGAAACAGCGTTTTGGTTCGATTGTGCTCGTCTCATCGATTGTCGGGCTCACCGGTAATGCAGGCCAAGCGGCCTATGCCGCATCAAAGGCCGGGCTCCTTGCCCTTGCAAAATCGTTGGCCAAAGAATTAGGTTCCCGCAATATTCGCGTTAACGCCGTCGCGCCGGGTCTGATCGATACTGCGATGACGGAAAAGATGCCGGATGCTGCGCGTGAAGCGCTGCTGAAGATGACTGCGCTCGGACGCGCAGGCACTCCAAAAGATGTCGGTGGTGTTGTGGCATTTTTATGCTCCGACGCCGCTGCATACGTCACCGGTCAGACGCTCGTCGTCGACGGTGGCGTGGTTATGTAACTCTCACTGCCCGATATAAAGAGGAACCGTATGGCTACGACCTTCGACCGCGTCAAAAAAATCATCGTCGATCAACTTGCCGTTGATGAGAACGAAGTAACGATGGAAGCGTCGATCACTGACGATCTTGGAGCCGATTCACTCTCGCAAGTCGAGCTCGTGATGGCGTTTGAGAACGAATTCAGCATCGATATTCCCGATGAAGAAGCTGAGAAAATCAAGACCGTTGGCGATGCCGTCAAGCGCGTCGATGATGCCTTAGCGGCAGCGGGCTAATTCTTGTTCGAACAGCTTAGCGATCGGCTTGGCGCGATATTCTCGCGTCTGGCCGGCCGCGGTCGCATTAGCGAGGCCGAGGTCGATGAAGCGATGCGCGAAGTGCGCGTCGCCTTGTTGGAAGCCGACGTTGCGCTGCCTGCGGCTAAGGCGTTTGTCGCACGGATTAAAGAGAAAGCCAAAGGCGCCGATGTCTTGGCTTCGCTTACACCCGCGCAAACGATCGTTAAGATCGTTCACGACGAACTCGTTGAGCTACTTGGTGGCGCGCAAGCGCGTTTGCAATTTTCCGATGCGCCACCGTCGGTCATTCTTATGGTCGGCCTGCAGGGCTCCGGTAAAACCACGCAGGTTGGAAAGCTCGGGTTACGGCTCAAGGAGCAAGGTCGGCGTAGTCTTTTGGTGGCAGCCGACGTGTATCGCCCGGCGGCCGTCGCGCAATTACAAACGCTCGGCAAACAAACCGATCTTCCCGTGTTCGAACGCGGGCAGGGCGATGCCGTTGCAATTGCGCGCGAAGGTGTTGCCGAGGCGCGTCGATTAGGCATTTCAACCGTCATCATCGATACTGCCGGTCGCCTGCAGATCGATGCCTCATTGATGGACGAGCTCGTTCGTCTTAAAGCAGCGGTAAACCCAAAAGAAATTCTTTTCGTTGCCGACGCAATGACGGGCCAAGAAGCCACCACGGTGGCGCGCGGTTTTCACGAAAAGCTCGGCATCACCGGCATCATTCTCACGAAAATGGATGGCGATACGCGCGGCGGTGCCGCGTTTTCGATCTTCCATGAAACGGGCGCACCGATTAAGTTTATCGGCACCGGTGAAAAACTTACTGCGCTTGAGGCCTTTCATCCCGACCGCTTGGCATCGCGTATTCTCGGCATGGGCGATGTCATGTCGCTCATCGAGCGCACGCAATCCGTCTATTCCGAAGAACAGGCGAAATCGCTTGAGCAGAAATTGCGCAAATCGCAGTTCACGCTCGATGATTTTCTTGAACAGATGCGTCAAGTGCGGAAGATGGGTTCGATGACGGATCTGCTCAAGATGATTCCCGGTGTCTCGCGGGCGCTACCAAAAGATTTCGAGATTCCCGAAAAAGAGCTTGGGAAGATCGAAGCGATCATCTGCTCGATGACGCGCGCCGAACGGCGCAACCCGGATATTCTCAATGGTTCGCGTCGTAAACGCATCGCTTCGGGAAGCGGAACGCTGGTTAGCGATGTCAACAAACTCGTCAAGCAATTCGAAGCGTCGAAATCCATGATGAAGCAGTTCGGCGGTGGCGGTAAGAGACGTCCACGCCTCCCGATGGGGCTGCCACAATAGTTGTGCTCTCTAGCAAGTCGCGTGCTTTAATCGCGATCCAACATCTAAAGAAAATAATAGGAACCGATGGTTAAGATCCGCCTGCGCCGCATGGGCGCAAAAAAACAACCGACATATCGCTTTGTTGTCGCCGACGCGCGCTCGCCGCGCGATGGCCGCTTCATTGAGATTCTCGGCCATTACAACCCACGCACCGAACCCAAGACCGTTGTCGTCAACGAAGAAAAAGCCAAAGAGTGGCTTGCCAAGGGTGCGCAACCGTCCGATACCGTTCGCCGTCTTTTTGCCGAAAAGGGCATCATGGAACGCGGACCGATTTCGATTGCCAAGCGTAAACCTAAGAGCGAGAAAAGCGCGTAATGTCGGCCTTTGACGACGAGTTTGGTCTCTTCGGAGAAGAGGTAGACTCCTCGGAGCGTCGCGCGAAACTTGGCGCACGCATTATCAATCAAGGCGAAACCATTATCGACGAAATCGAACCTGAAGATGCAGACGCACCGCGCCGCTCCCGTGATTCGGGCGGTCGTCGCCGTGAACAACAACCAGGTGGTTTCCGTCGCAACGGTGGCCCTCGTTTTGGCGGACGCGACGAAGGCCGTCGCCATGTATCAACTCCGGCATCACCGGATGCGGCGCGCCGCGCCGGTGCTCTGCTCGAGTTTCTCGCTCGCAAATTAGTCGCAAAACCGGACGATGTATCCGTCGATCTTTTCGCGGATGAATCCGGTCAGCCGGTCATCGAAGTCGTTGTCGATTCCGAAGATCTCGGTAAGATGATCGGGCGAAATGGCCGCGTTGCGCAAGCGCTGCGCACGATCGCTCGCGCATCGGCCGAAGGCCGCATCGCTGTCGATATTCTCGATGCGAGCGAAGCTGCCGACGAGGGCGAAGAAGACGCCGAATAACGAACTTCTCAAGGCCGGTCGCATTGCCGGCGTCTTTGGGATTCGTGGTGAGCTCAAGTGCGACCCGACTGAGTCGGGTCGCATCCTCTTTGTGCGCGGCGCAACGTTTCAAGCGCAAGGTCGCGATGTCAGCGAGCCGGTGACGATCGCCAGTGTTCGCGAGCACCAAAAACGCCTGCTCTTGCGCTTTGAGGGAGTCGAGGACGCAACGGCCGCGGAACGCTTTGCGCCGTGCGAATTATTAGTTGCCCGCAAGGAATTAGCCCGCGGCGTTGGGCCGGGAGAATACCTCGATATCGATTTAGTCGGCTGCCGTGTTGTGGATGCAGCGGGGACGAATCTCGGAACGGTGCGCGATGTCGAACACTATCCGGCAAGCGATATGCTCGTCGTCGGTCGCGGCATGATTCCGATGATTCGCGAGTTTATTCTTTCGATCGATCTTGCTGCCAAGGAAATTCGAGTTGAAATTCCGCTTGGTCTGCTCAACGATGCCGACGCTACGTCGGACGGAACGTCATCGACAACGAATTGATGCAGTAACGCGTCTTTCGCGGGCTTGGGCCGTCGTCAAAGACATGTCCAAGATGCGAATCGCAGGCTTTGCAGCGCACTTCCGTGCGCACCATGCCGTGACTATGATCGTCGAGCAACCGTACGTTTTGTTGCTCGTCGGGATGCGTAAATGACGGCCACCCACAATGGGATTCAAACTTTGCATCGGACGTGAAAAGATCTGCTCCGCAGGCTGCGCACGAGAACGTCCCGACACGATGTTCGTCGGTAAGCGCCCCGGTAAACGGGCGTTCCGTTCCCGCTTCACGCAAAATATGATAAGCGTCCGGCGAAAGGAGTGCTTTCCACTCTTCCTCGCTTTTTTGGACGTCGGGAGAGACATCATGGTTCATCATAGGTCTCTCCCTAAACGTCCGAGGGGGCCTATCCGTTTCGTGGATAGGCTTTTGCGTACGCATCCACGGCCGCTTGTATGGCCGCAGTGAGATCGCCGTTTTCCGCCGTTTGCGTCGCAAAGACGGCGCCAAAGCACGTATAGGCCGAGAGCGTAAACGTGTAGGTCGTCGTTTTGCGAAAGCGTCCTTCGGTTTTCGACGTCACTGAGCCGCCAAAGAGCGTAGTATCGCGATGCGATCCGCAGAGCCTATTGGCCGACGCTGCGAGCGCAGAGCTTTGCACATCGGTGGGACTGGTGACGAAATAGATGTCGATATCATGTTGCAAGGCCTGCGTCGCCGTGGTGAGCTGGCCGCTCGGCAAGGATCCGTCGATGCGCGCCACGAGCGAGACGCGCGACGGCTTGTGCAGGCGCATCGGTTCGGGCGTTTTCGACGCAGAATGTTTTGCGTGGAATAGTCCGGCTAATGCTCCGAGGCCGCCAAGCGAAACGGATGCTCCATTTTTCGTTGGTTTGGGTGTCGCGCTCGATTGCGATTCGTCGGCTTGGGAGACGGGGATACCCTCGTCGTTGAGGCCTGCGCGAGCGAGGATGGCACTGCGTGCCTGCAGCGCTTGCGAAGCGGCATCATTGGAGTTTGCGATTTCAACGGTGTGCGAGTACATGATGACACCGTTTCGGCCGTCGACTATTTGCAGCACCATCGATGCTCCGTTGCCCATTGCCAGGAGTGAACCCGTAATATAATAATCGGCATGGTCTTTTTGGGCCGTTGCAAACATGGCTGTCGTCGCGACTTTGGTGGGAATGGCAACCACTTTGATGTTTCCCGCAGATTCCATAACGTTTTTGAAAATCTGGGCGATTTTCATTCCCGGATCGCCATCGAAGCCGGCTCCGGCCACAAACGGAAACACCACAACGTTGAGCGATTCGCCGAGTTTTACCGGTGCTGGAGTCGAGCCCATGAGCGGAATCGCTGTGGCCAGCGCGCTGGGTTTGCTCGTTGATGACGGCGTGGGGACCGCTGCTAGGAGCGCAAGGGCGGGAGCAAGGGCAAAAAGAGCGAGGAGTCGGCGCACGTGGATCCTTTCGGGAAGCCATGATGGAGGAGGGCTGCGACGTAAAAACGTCGCGGACGGGAAAAGCGTTCGCTTCTTGGCGGTCTAGCCGAGATTCGCGATTTGCGCCTCGAACGCTTGCAGCAGGCTGTTGATTTGCCCGGGGGCTTCAAGCATCGGGAGGTGGCCGAGCCCGGGGAGAATCTCGGCACGAGCCCCGGGGACTCGCTCGGCGATCATCTGCGCGAACTTCGGTGGCATAAGGCGATCATCGGCGCCCGTGATCGCGAGCATCGGAAGCGCGATTTCCGCGAGATTCGCCGTTCGATCAAAGGCATCACAGGCGCGAAAATCGGCGATCGTTTGCGATTGGCCGACGTCCATGAGTTGCTCGCGCATCGTTTGCATAAGCTCGTTCGTTGGGGTTGCGAAGAAGATTGGAACGAGCGTTTCAATCGCAGCCGGGAAATCCGTTTCCATTTGTGTGAACATCGCAGGGCCGACGCGCATTTTTGCACCCGAACCCAAGAGCACGCAGCCGCGAATGCGCGATGCACCGCGAACGGCGAGTTCGAGCGCGATTGCGCCGCCCATCGAACTGCCAACGAGCAGTGCATCCTCGATCGCGTGCGTCTGCAGTTGCAACTCGACGGCATCGGCAAACGCGCCGATGGATGTCGTATCGCCATGCGTGGAACGGCCCGGGAGCCGAATAAAAACGCCGTTCGGAAATGCGGAACGTTGTTCGTGGAATACGGCATCCGTACAGCCGGCGCCATGAATGAAAACGAAAGTCATGAAGTTCGATCCTTTACAGGGGTCAGTTTGACGGTGCCATGCGCGAGCGCCCACGCTGCGCTGACTTCGGCACCGAAGAAGAAAAGATTTGCGACAAGATAAAACCAGAGTAGGAGGGCAAGCGGGACGGAAAGTGCTCCATAAATGCGCGTGAAATTAATATTGATCGTGTATTCCGTAAACGCATATTGCAAGACCGGCCAAATCACCGCGCAGAACGTCGCGCCCGGCACGCCAAAATGCCACGGCAGCACGCGATTCGGCAGAAATGCATAGAGCACCATGCAGATGCCAAACACGAGCGCGAGCGAAATAAAATACGCCGCGATCTGCACGAGATGCGCTTTATCGGGGAGATGCGCCATTGTCGCAGCCAGTGAAATGGCAATCGGCAAGGCGACGGCGATAATGATGAGGATGCCGATGATCGGCAACATCACGATTGCCAATGCCATGTCGTGCAAATACCCTCGGCCTTTGGGCACTTCCAGAATGCGATCTAACGCAATCGTTAAGGCCATGAAGAGATTTTTACCGGACCACAAGAGGAACCCCAAGGCAATCAACGATGAGATGCCGCGTCCGAAAATATAGGATTGAAGATTCGCCTGAATATACGAATGGACGGCCGGCGAAAGATTGGTGATCACGCCGAGTAGGCGGCTTTGCGCATCCGGGACGAGCAGCGACGCGCCTGTGAGTCCGAGGACGACGAGCGGAAATAACCCGAAAATCGCGTTAAAGGAGACCGCTTGTGCAAGAAAGGCACAGCCATCCGAGGAGAACCGAGCCAGGGCCTCGCGTAGGGTAGGGAAGAGTCGCGACATGCGCTGCGGTATATGAGGTGCCAATGCCCCTATTCCCTCCGCCAACGGTCGAGGTGCGCCTGGACGGCCGCCCCGTGCTCGCCTACCATCGGGTCATTTTGCGACGCAACATCGTGATGGCGCCGATTTTGCCGTTCGCGCTGCGATTCGCCCATATTATCGGCCAAACGCCTCGCTTGCTCACGCTTGAGCGTCGCGACGATATCGTCCGCGTTCGCGTTGAGGGGGCCGGTGGAGTGCCGCGCTTCGGCCTTGCCGGGCCGTTGCGAGCCTTTGGATTCGGCGTGCGCTTTGATGCGCAGAAGAAGATTCTCTGGGTGACGTCGCCGATGCGGCGACCGCTTGTGATTTCAACGCCGTTTCGCGGCGCCCCAATGGCGGCTCGCGCTGTCTTTACCCCGACGCCCGTTCAGACGCCCAGGCCGCCTTTTACGGGGCCGATGCGCCCCCGTCGCACACCGATTCCGCTGGAGTTTTGGGCCACCCCATCACCGCACCCGGCGCACCTATAGGCCCTTCGAGACGCGCACTTCGTGCGCTCCTCAGGGTGACAGCACTGTCATGCTGAGGAGCGAGCGGAGCGAGCGTCTCGAAGCATCACTCATGCGGGAGCACGCGCTAGCGTGCAACATTTGATCGTTCGTAAATCGAATGCGACTCCAAATTATTCCGCTGTTTTTACCGCACCCGAGCTAACGCCGAGAGATCTTCGGCGCCGAGGTTTTCGGCGATTCCGCGATCGAGCATGGCGCAGACGGCATCGATGACGGGGAGCGGATGGGCGGCGGCGGCTTGCATGAGCCCCGCATCTTTACGTGCCATCGCAAGCGACCACGTGACTTCACGATCGTCGTAAAACATGCGTTTTCCGCGGCCGCTAATCTGCCCGCTGGGATCGTAAAAGTCGAATAGCCCAAACGCTTGTTCCGGCGTGAACTTCGCCGCTTTTGCTATCTCTAAAATGTCGTGCAAGCCACCGATGACCGCAAGGATCATGGCGTTGCCCATGAGCTTGTACACGGCAGCGGCATCGACACGTGAACCGAGATTGCGAAGCGTTCCCGTCATCTCCTCAAGCTGCGAGCGCAGCGCATCGATGCGCGCCTGATCGCCGCTTACCAGCATCGTGCCGGTTGCCGCAAGCGATTGCGGTGGTCCCATAAATACGGGTGCATGCAAAAACGGAATATTCTGCGCGCGTAAATGCGCTTCACGCTCGAGCACGCCGGCGACGGATACGGTGGTGTGATCGATGATCGGAACACCCGGGGCGAGGCCGGGAAGAAGAGCCGCGATGGTGGCATCGACGGCCGCGTCGTCGGCTAGGCACAGATGCACGCGCGATGCTCCGCGTGCGCATGCTGCGGCATCGGTGAAGGCCACGGCCCCACAATCTTCGAGCGCTTTCGCTTTTTGCGCGGTGCGATTCCAAACATGGACGTCGTGACGATTGCGGCGCAGCGATTGCACGAAGCCCGAGCCGAGCATGCCAGCTCCATAAAATGCAACGGTTGTCATGCGTGTGGTTACGCTTACGTCTTTGGCAATACCTCTTGCGCTTACGTCGTTCATGTGTTACTGTGTACTAGTACACTAATACACAAGGCAATGCTGCCGAGGAGAGAAGTATGATGCTCGTGACTCTTTTAGGAATGTCAGCAGCCATCGCGTGGCTTGTCGCCGTTTTTGCCGAGCCCGTCGGCCGTTTCAACGAAGATCTTGTCTATGTGCTCCCGCATTCTGTGCGCCGCACGTACCGGAAGATGTCCCTTGGAAAGCCGTACGATAGTCCGATGTGGATTCGGTACAATCGCATCGGTGGAACGTGCCTGGGATTGCTCTTGCTTGTTGCGATCGTCGCGATTCACGGCTAGCTGCACGCATGCGCCCGCCTCAGCTGCGCATCGATGATGCGTCGCTCTTACCTGTCTATGAGCAATTGCGTGAGCAACTGGGTGCAACGATTGCATCCGGGGGATTTGCGCGTGGCGAGAAGTTGCCGGCGGTTCGCGAGTTGGCGATGCGCTTACGCATCAATCCGACGACCGTTCATCGCGCCTACGCCGAATTAGAACGTCAAGGTTTCGTTCGGACACGGCGCGGATTGGGGACTTTTGTCGCCGGAGCGCCGAAGCCCGAGCGCAAGAGGCAGCACAAACGCCTAACCGAGCGTGCAGACCGCTTCGTGGTTGAAAGCTTGGCGGTAGGATACGCTGCGGGGGATGTGCTATTGGCGATACGAAGCGCGTTGGAACGTCGGTCCGCTGTTGCGGGTTCTACCGCATAGGGAGGCTTTGAGGACAGTGAAGATTGAGGGTGGGTTTTGTCCACGATTTCATAAGGCCGTCGAGTTGATCGGTCGTCGCTGGACGGGTGCAATTATCCGCGTGCTCTTGAGCGGCCCGGCGCGTTTCACGGAACTTGCTGCCGCGGTACCCGGTCTTTCCGATCGTTTATTATCCGAGCGACTGCGTGAACTCGAAGACGAAGCCATTGTCGAGCGGGTCGATACGGGCGGGCACGAGGCCTACGCCTTAACGAAAAAGGGGCGCGAACTCACCCCTGTTCTTGATTCGCTTGGGCAATGGGCCGAGCGTTGGATTGCGTTTGAGCCGGCTACTCGGAGTGCTTCTCGTCGCGCGTCGTAAGATAGATCGAGAGTCCGATGAGCGCGATACCGATGGCGAGATAGAGAAGCTCTAGCGGTGTCTTGAGATCCTGCTCGAGCGCAAATTCGAAATACCGAACCACGAGAATCAGAAAGACGACTTTCGCTAAGCGTTCTTTGAGATCGTCGATGCTTCGCGTGACCAAGAGGTTTGTGGCTACACCATCATCGGTTGGAACATCGAATTTCCCGATGAACAATTGATAGAGTCCAAACCCAAAGATGATCAGTATCGAGGCGAATAAATAGCCGTCGACGATGCCCGCGAGATGGCTAATCAGGGCGATATGTCGCGTCGGATCATCGCCTTCAAAGCTGCGCGTATGCATGATGACCGTCCATGCATCTTGCGTGTTGGTGAAAAGCAAGAGTGCTGAAAGCACGATGCTGGCGATAACCGCGATGAAGACGAGATACCGTGAGCTCCATAAGACGGTTGAGATGATGTGGCCGATTTTCTGCATGAGGAGCCTTCCTTTACGGGTTGGCGGTGAGGTCGCGAACGAGAACGAGCGTAATGCCCGCGCGCGCAAACTCCGGGAGCATGGATTTGATGGCCGCTAACGTCGTTGCACGAGGATGGCCAATGGCGATCGCCGAGCCGTGATCGAGAGCGATACGGCCTGCTGCGCGCAATTGGCCGATCGTATAGGCTTCGTTTGCATGATTATCGAGGAAGACATCGCGTGATGCCGTTGGGATGCCAAGAGCCTTTGTTGTTTCGGCAGCGACGCTTTTTCCGTTCGTACGGGAATCCACAAAAAAGAGATTTCTCTTTGCGAGAATCTCGGCGACATCGTGCATCACGCGCGGATCGGCCGTGGCTTTACTGCCTTCGTGATTGTTCACACCCTGGGCAAGAGGCACTTGCGCGAGATCGGCGCGTAGCGTGCTCTCGATCTTCGCATCCGTCATCTTTGTGGTGATTTCACCGGGACCGGGATAGAGCCCCGAGAGCGTCTCCATTGGAAGGTGCAGCATGACGCCTTTGCCCGCCGCCTCTGCTTCGTCGGCAATAATTTTTGTGCCGTGGACATCGGGAAGCACCGAGAGCGTTACAGGGACGGGCAACGCGATGAATCCGCGCTCGACATTCAACCATTGACCGCAATCGTCAATGATAATGGCTAAACGAGCTCGCGACGTCGCGGGATTCGCCGTCATCCCAGCTTCGGGATGCTCGGTCGGCTGCTGTGTCGGCGCACCGGAAGGCGTGGCCGACGGCGTGGTACGTGGCGTGGCCTTTGGCTGGGGAACTGGCGTGGATCGTTCGGGAGCGGCCGTGGCGACCGTCGCCACCGACGCTCGCGGTGTCGGCGCGTGGTGCGTCGGCTGCGTACGCGGTCGAAGGAGCCACCAGCCGGCGAGAACGGCAAACAAAAGTAAGGAGATCGGGGCCAGAGGCGAGCGCGATCGGCGTGAAGTTCGTTTTTTCGGCACGGGAACTGCCGCTTCGACGCGTAAAGGTCTGTGCACTCCGTTGCAACCGGAGGCGGCGTTCTTTACTTATATATAGTAAGTAACTTATTTCTCGCCCGCTTTGTGGAGGATCACCTCATGTCAGTTCAAGTCAAACGCCCCGTCGCCGTCGGCCACGCTATTGCGGCCGGTCTGCTCGGCGCCGTTCTCGTCGATCTCTTTCTCATACTCAGTCACCAAGCACCGTTTCCGGGCATCTACCAATTTGTCGCCTCGGGGCTCGTTGGCCAGGCTGCGTTTACGTCGTCAAGCTACATCGTTCTCGGCGTCATTTTGCATCTCGTCATTTCCATCGTTTGGGCTCTGCTCTATGCCTTTGTCGTCACCGCGATGGGGCGTGGGAAGCAGTGGGTCCTCGATGGTGCCATTTTTGGTGTGATCGTAATGATTGCCATGACCGGACTGCTGATGGCCAAAGGCATGGGCGCCGCACCGACCACCGGAGCGCTCATCGGCAGTCTCATCGCGCACGTCGTATTCTTCGGCTGGCCCGTCGCCTGGTACTACGGCCGCAAGTAGCCCCTCTGAGGAGCGAGCGGCCTTGTCACCCTGAGGAGCGCACGGCATTGTCACCCTGAGGAGCGCACGGAGTGCGCGTCTCGAAGGGCCGCACGGAAAGGTTGCACGCTAACGCGTGCTCCGTTCGAGTGATGCTTCGAGACGCGATGCTACGCATCGCTCCTCAGCATGACAGTAACTGTCACCCTGAGGAGCGCACGGCATTGTCACCCTGAGGAGCGCACGAAGTGCGCGTCTCGAAGGGCTGCTGAGAAATGTTGCACGCTTCGCGTGCCCCGTTTTGGTGATGCTTCGAGACGCTCGCTACGCTCGCTCCTCAGCATGACAGAAACTGCGCTCGCTCCTCAGCATGACAGAAACTGCGCATCGCTCCTCAGCGTGACAGAAACTGCGCTCGCTCCTCAGCGTGACAGAATGCTGCGCATCGCTTCCCAGCGTGACGGTGGGGTTAGTGTTTGCGGATGAGTCCTGGGAACGTGGCTTGGAGGGCTTTGATTTTTGGATCGTCGTTGTAGACGATGTAGCCGTCGTCAGGATGCTTGTCGGCGTAATGCTGATGATAGGCTTCGGCGCGATAGAACGCTGTAAGATGCGCGATCTTCGTCGAAATCGGCGCGGAGAACGTGTGTGCTCGCGACATCGCAGCGATAACGGCTTGCGCGATGTGCTGTTGCGCGGCGGTCGTATAGAAGATCTCCGAGCGATATTGCGGCCCGTAATCCGGCCCTTCGTGCCGTACTTGGGTGGGATCATGAGCGACGAGGAAAAACACATGGAGCAGTTGGGTCGTTGAAATGACATGCGGGTTGTAGTCGATAGCGACAACTTCGGCATGCCGTGTGCCGTCGGAGGACACCGCTTCATAATTTGCCGTGGCGGCGCTTCCGCCGGCATAGCCCACCGTGGTGTTGACGACGCCATTGAGGCGTTCGAAGACCGCCTGCATCCCCCAAAAGCATCCGCCCGCCAAAACGATGCGCTGCGTGGGTTGCGCCGCAACGCTCGGCGTAGGTCCGAGGAGCGACGATACCGAGAGAAGTGCCGCGAAGGCCAGTTGTGTCAGCTTCATATACCCTAGAACGCAGCTTAGGCGTCGTTGGATGACTGCTCCAGAGCGGAAAGCGCATTTTCGAGCGCCGTCCGAGCAGCCTGCGGGTCGGTGACGGCGTGGGCGTCGATAAAGACATCGAATCCCGATCCGTGGGCCATGATGATTTCGTCGGCGTCCTCATCGCGCAATCCGTCGATGACATACGGAATGACTGGTCGCGCGATGCCGCGCATGGTGATGGGCTCGAGGGGATGCGCATGGACAATCTCGGAAACGAGCGCGTACGTTTCGTAGCTCACCACGAGACTGCCCGGCTCGGCAATCGATTGTAAACGCGCAGCAAGATTCGCTTCGGCACCGATGATCGTGTAATCGATGCGCTCGCGGCTTCCGAAATTTCCAACGTTACAGTAGCCGGTATTTATGCCCATCCGCGCGCGGAAAGGATGCTCGATACCGCGTTTTCGCCAGATGCGACCGAGCTCTTCCAGGCGATGTTGCATCGCAATGGCCATGCGCACACATGCTGCGGCATCTTCGTCGGTGCCGCGACTCTCCGGATCGCCGAAGAAGACAAGAATAGCATCGCCAATGAACTTATCGAGCGTTCCACCGTAATCAAACGCGATCTGCGACATTTCACTAAAATATTCGTTCAGCAGGGCCGTGAGTTCTTCGGCCTGCATGCGCTCCGTGGTTGCCGTGAAATCTTTGATGTCGGAGAAGAAGATGGTGAGTTTTTTGCGTTGCGTTGCGACATCCGCCGAAGCCTTTCCACTGAAAATCGCTTCGAAAATTTGCGGTGAGATATAGCGGGAAATTTTTTGCGAAACATCCAGAAGCGAATCGTTCGCCATTTCAAGATCGCGATTTGTCGCAGCTATTGTGCGAGCATGCCGACGTTGCAGCCAAATTGCCAATAAGCCTAGGAGTGAGGCGAAGATGAAATATGCTAAGAGATAGCGGAAGGATAGAATGTTTGCGACGAGCGGTTGTGTGATGATGAGTTCTTGGATCCCACGAACATCGCCGACTTTCCAGTCGTGTTTCGGGCTATCGGGACTGGAATTATGGCAAGCAACGCAGGTTGGACCCATGATGATCGGCGTTGCATAGCGGACTGTGGTGGCGAGACCGCTCCACGAGACATTTTCTAACGACGGTTGGCGGTGGCGCGCAAACGATGCGATGGCATCTCGTTCGAAGGTATCAAGTTTGTGCGGTGGGCGCCCTTTGAATGGGAATTCGGAAACAAAGCGGTAGCGCAATGAGGCGTCGGGGTCTTTAATCATCTTGCCGAGTTCAAGTGAGAACGTCGCTGGGATAGGGATGCCGCCTGGGTGGTCCATGAAAAAGCGTGTCACTTCGGCATGGCCATGCGCCGCTTCGATGCGAGCGACGATATCATTGGCATAGAAGCCGCGAATATTGGTGATAACGCGATCAAGCCCGGTTGCTTCGCGCGTCAGTGAATTCGCGGAAATGACGCGTAGATCAAGCCAAACGGCGAGCGGCAGCCCCACAAGAAGGACCGCCACCAAGACAGCCAACAAGCGCGTTGATAATCGCTCCACGCGCCTCTCTTCGAGCTCGCTCCGTCTCTCACCCTACAGACGTGCGTGGTTGGCCGTGGAGGAATGTTGCACGCTTCGCGTGCTCCATTTTGGTGATGCTTCGA
>JAJYCL010000012.1:44647-66608 GCA_021778415.1 bacterium
GTGCATCGCTCCGCAGCATGACAGAATGCTGTCACCCTGAGGAGCGCACGTAGTGCGCGTCTCGAAGGGCCCCGCTGTCACCCTGAGGAGCGCACGTAGTGCGCGTCTCGAAGGGTCGTACTGTCACCCTGAGGAGCGCACGTAGTGCGCGTCTCGAAGGGCTGCTGAGGAATGTTGCACGCTTCGCGTGCAACATTTTGGTGATGCTTCGAGACGCGATGCTGTACATCGCTCCTCAGCATGACAGAAACCTGCGCATCGCTCCTCAGCATGACAGATACCTGTGCATCGCTCCTCAGGATGACAGAAATCTGTGCATCGCTACGAGAAATCGACCAACACGTACTGGCTGAGACTGCGGCGATCATACAGCCAACGGTTCGCAGGCTGAGCATTAGGAAGCTCGAAACTGAGAATGTGATACATACGATTTTCTCGCATCCACCGGTTGTTCGGTGGCGGAAGGCGCAGGGGGCGCAAACGAAACGGCCTCCCTTGTTGGTACTCTTGCACGGTCGCGGCGCGGATGAGAACGATTTGTTTTCCCTTGCGCCGGCGATTGATTCGCGTATCGTGGTGGCTTCCGTCCGTGCGCCGTTGCCGACGGACGAGGGCGGATATACCTGGTGTGAAAGCCGTAGTCCGGGCCGCTATATCGGGGAGAGTCTACGTTTCACGCTCACGTGGATGCAAACGTGGCTCGATTCGCTGGCGAGCGGGCGCTCCGAAGCGCAAGCCATGTATCTGCTCGGATTCAGCGCGGGGATGGCGATGGCAAGTGCGTTGCTGTTGGATCAGCCGACTCGTTTTGCGGGTGCCGTGCTTTTAAGCGGAACGCTGCCTTTTGAAACCGATATCTCGCTGGAGCGGGATCGGTTGAAAAACGTTCCCGTCTTTCACGGGCACGGATCCTTCGATCGCGTCATTCCCGCCGATCTCGTCACGCGAAGCGCGAACTACTTGCAAGAGAAGAGCGGCGCTACCTTACAGTCGCGCCACTATCCCATCGCGCATGAAATCAGCGAACCAGAAATTAACGAGATCAATGCTTGGCTCGTGCAAGACATTGCGTCACGATTGAAGCCGTAATCTTAATGCGTGACGAGTTGGACGGCGTTGGAATATTGCTGTCCTTTCTCGTTAAAATTGATTTTTCCACCCGAGCCGACATACACTGGCGCCGATTCGAAAATGTAGTAATAGTACGTAATGCCGCGCTGGCCAGTCGGATCGGTAAACGAATGAATCAAATCCGCACAATAGTCATTGGAGATATGCTTCCCGCGGTGCTGGCAGCCGACATCACCGGGGTATCCATACTCGAAGAAATTGAGCTGTTTCACATGGCTTTTAAACGGATTGAATTTCCCCGGGCCCAATAATGTTCTCGAACGCACCACGGAAATTTCGGACGGCCCTTTCAACGAATCGCCAAATTTTAGCGCTGTGAAAAACACGACATTATTGGGCGATGACCGCGCCTGCCCGGCGAGGACTACTTTGAATGGGGCAAAAGCCGGTTTCTTCATAACGATCGGCGGATGAGGAGATGGTGGAGCCTTGACCATGGCGAGATTGGCGCTCGCAATTTGGTCGACGGCAACGCTAACATGCACTCCAAGCTGTGGTTGGTTCATTTTCTGTAGATTCGCACGCATCGCGCCGGACATTGCCGGATTAAGCGCCAACCTTTGGAACATTTGTTGCATTGCCGGGTCATTCGTCTTCGTCATCAACTGGTAGCCGCTCTTCGATGCCATAACAATATAATTTCCCGGGGAAACGGGGATGGTGAATTTGCCGTTGGCATCGGTTCGTACCATTGGAAGTTCGCTTACAAGAGGCTGGATGTGCCCCTTGGGTGGATGAAGCGCCATTCCATAGGGATCTTTCATCGCCCATGCGTGCGCGTAAGCTAGGCCTTTACCGCTTGAGAAAACCTGTCCCTGGATACTTGCATGTGCCGGAAGCAGTCGGAAAATCAAACCTCCGATCTCATTCGTGTTATGCGTTCCGAAATCGATCTGCATGACTTCCGGAAGATACTGTCGTTTTGAAACCGTTACGAAGTATTTCCCGTTAAAAGGATGTTTTTTGCTAACGCACATATTGTTTTGCCCTACTCCGACGGCGAAATTGCCATTGTTCGCAGCCAGCGCAAAGCCTGTCCCACAGCCGCCTTGCTCTTTGATACCTTTCTTAGTTTCCTTCGCACCAACGATATCGATCTTCGCTCCAGCCAGCGGTTTTCCGGTATCGCCGGCGAGAACGATTCCCTCGACGTACGCCGCTCGAAATCCACCGGGAAGCGTTTGTGCGCTAATCGCTGAGGGAACGACGAGAAGAAGAACGAGAGTGGCGACCATATATTTCATGGGAAAACTCCTTTGAAGAGCTAAATCGCCGGTGTTGGTTGCGTGAACGCTCCTTTCGGTGGCGTTACGTTTAATGCGATTTTAGTAAATAGGTACTGTAAGGTGAGTTGCGCATCAAAAATATGAACAGTCATATGAAACGGGAAGCGCACGCCGTCGACAAATTTCCAATCTTTCGGCTCAAGTATCATGTTGTAGGTTCCGTCTTCGATCTGCACCTTGACGGGAAGAAAAGTCGTCTTATCGAGATAGGCGTTAATCTGTTCACCGCCATTGGGCTGCATGACGAGAAGATAATCGAGTCCTCCGGTCGGTTTGTATTTCATGGTGCCGGGAATACCCGATGTCGTGAGATAGGCAAACGTTGTCCAATACACATGCGAAATTTCGCGTGTTAAATCTGGGCCTTGCAACGCTCCGGTAGAGTTTCCACTGGGAAACCCTTGATCGCCGACCAGAAGCCACCCTTGCGGTGAGCTTCCGGCCTGAAACACTTGGAGCATCGGCGGAGCCATAGCACCCGTCGAGCGAGATTCGCTGCGATCGTCGCCCGCAGCGGTTAGCCACTCTCGTCCAACGAGATGTAGTCGCATTTGCATCGGCTGGATGTCTCCAGTCGGTAATGCATGCACGGAAAGTTCTTTATATTCAAAATAGATGGTTTGAATTTTCTTGATGTTCGATACTCCACCAAGAGCATTTCCGAGCGCAGTGACGATCGCGGTCGTCGTTGGTGTCCCTGTGATCGATGATGTTGCACCGGTCTGCGCATGTGACGTTGCGAGCAAAAGAACAGCTCCGGCAGTCACAAGCAAGGATCTGCGAATTACTGCGCCCATTGTCTACAGTCTCGATGCCGCAAGTTTTGCTAGTGCGATCTCCTGTGGCAGTGGCTTTGGTGGGTTGGAAAGGTGCATGTCGTCGCTTTGAAAATGCAGCGTGACGGCGTACCAAATGCCATGCGAAACGGCGTTGATAACCTCACCCTCATCTTTGATATAATACGCGTCGGTACCGATACCGTCGATATCAACGACATCCGGAAGTGCATTCTTGCGGGCGGCCGTAAAGCCGCTCATGCCGCCGGCCATGATCGATATGCGAATGTAACCGGTCGATGCGCCGAAATAGGCACAGGTGTTGCTCGGCGCATGAACGCCGGGCCGCGGCCGAGCTCCAAGTGCCTTCGCCGCGTCCGTACGCGTAATCACGTCGCACGGTTGAGGCGTTTGTACCGCGGCAATTGCGCCGACATGCGACGCTGCAAGCACGGCTGTAGCAATCAGCAGGCTACGTATGCGCGGTAACATCGTTGGGCTTTAATGGAATACGATACCAGTACCCCGGATATCCGGAGGCATTCCATACCTTGAGCAACAGTTTCGTTGGGGCAGCGCCCGCCCAGCCGCTGATTACCCAACTGAACCGCATGTGCTGTTTCGGGTGAAGGCTCGTCGGAGCCGGATTTTTCCCGCCGGGAATATTCGTCTCGTCGGGTGTTCCTTCGTTCATCTGCGATCCGTCTTTGAGCTCGAATCCGACCTCCATGTGAGGAACCGAGAGCTCGTTGTTTCCACTGGGATTTTGGGCCGTCACCGTAACGACGATGAAGCCCGGCCCGGAAAGGCCTTGGCCGGCGATAACCGGCACGGTCGCTGCTGCCGATCCTGGGTACGTCTCGATTTTGTCGATGCGTAGCCGGATGACTCCCGCCGTGAAGTATTTGTGGAGCGGGGCATTCTTTATGGCCGCCGGAGCGGCGAGGGGCAGAACGATCAAGAGTGACGCCGCGAGCGCGGCGCGAAGCGGGATGTTCTTCATAGCTCTGAGTATAGCGACTATTGTCGAAGACGACAAATCGTCGTGAAACAGAACGCCCCCTTCGCGCGTAATGAGCCCCAAGGAGATACAACTGGTGAAAATTCTTTATGCGCTGTGTAGCGGCGTTCTGGTTATGCTTTGCGCGCTGGCGCTTACCGTCGCGCCCGTACGCGCATGGGTTCCGCATACGGCGACCATTGCCGCCGTCAAGGTCGCGACGCCGCCATCGCTGGATCTTTCACTTTCCGATCCCGTTTGGAAAACCGGCACCGTCTTTACCGATTTCTACGATTACACGACCCATCAGCCAGCCGAGCACCCGACCACGGCATATCTCCTGTATGACGACAAAAATTTGTATCTCGCGGTCCATAACGAGCAACACGGTATCCCGATTGTCGCGGCGCAGACAGTTGATAACTATGGCGTTGCAAGCGACGACCATATCGCGCTCAATCTCGAAACATCGGGAAGCGGCAGCCGCGTGTATCAGTTTCGCACCAACCCACATGGAATTCACGACGAATACTCAAGCGAGAATTCACGCTTTGCTCCGGATTGGAAAAGCCTTGCAACGGTGCTCCCGAACGGCGATTGGAACGCGATCCTGGTTATCCCATTAAAAGACATTCGCGTGCAAGGCGGCGGAAAACAAAATTGGCAAATAAATATCGCTCGCTTCATCGCCGGAACAAACGACGAATATACATGGGCGTATGAACATACGATGAGCAACGTGGCAAATTGGCAAAATTGGCCCCAGCTCACAGGCGTGCAAATACAAGCCGCCGCTGCGCGTCGGCATCCGCACGCAAATATTTACGCGCTTGGCGCAGCCGGGCCGGATCGCGGCACTTTTCAAAACGGCATCGGCAATTTCCAACCGATGAAAGCGCGCACGTATGGCATCGATGTGACGGTCCCCGTCACGAATACGATGGCTCTTGTCGGCACACTCAATCCCGATTTTTCAAATGTCGAACAAGATCAAACAACGATTGCACCGCAAGAATTTGCTCGGATGTATAATGAGTATCGTCCGTTCTTTGCCCAAGGCGCCAACTACATCAATCCGCTTCCCGGTGTGAATATCAACTCGGCCGATATTCCGTTTTACTCTCCGAACATTGGTGTTTTCACGAGGGGCCTCAAGCTTGAGGGCACGGAACGACATGGCGCGATCGGTGCGCTGAATGTCATTGGTGATGGATTCAACGATAGCGCCTTCGGCTATGCGTATAACACCTCGAATCAAGCGTTTAGTGCGGCGCTGCAGGGAATTGCCGCGAATCACATTGGCGTCCGCGACGACGTCTTCGGTGGCGCACTTGCGACGACGAATCCGCATAGCGGTGCCTTTGCACTCGTTAAGCTCACGCAAGAGCGTGGAACGCTCGTTGGCGCGCCAGCGCAAGCGGGCGATTTTCAACTGGGATTCGGCATACAGAACGCGCGCGGCACGGCGCTGCTTAAATACACCGACATCGGGCCAGAGTACAATCCGATTGACGGGTATCTTCAGGAGAACGATCTTCGCGGGCCGCAGTTTTTCTACCAGTACAATGGTACCGCCGCAAAGGGTGCGGCCGTCAAAGCCTATTCGGTGCTCTTTGGCGTCGATCGTTTCGTTGATCGCGTCGGCGCTGCGCATCAGGCCGATGTATTCTCTAACGCCAGCGTCACGTTTACGAACCAGGTGACGCTACAATATGGCCAAACGACAAGCGAGTTGCGTACCTACGCAAACGCCTACCCCGTTTACAGCGGAGCGCAAGTGATCGCATTTAACGCGCAGACGCTCGCCTTCGGCTATATGGACGGTACGCCGTCGCCGGTCGATGCGTCGTATTCGTGGGGACCGTTTGCGAACGGCTTCTTACAACCGGTCTATTTGCAGCAGCCCGCGTTAGCCGCTTCGCGGCAATTTGGCCGGTGGGGATTAAGCTTCTCGTTTAATGGAGCGATCGAACATGCGATGCCGGGCTCGTCCGCGCTTGCGCTTGATTCGCAATGGGAGCGTTCGCTGTCGGTTACGCGGTCGTTCGGCAAGGATGCGAGCCTGGCCGTGGGATTACGCGGTATCAATGGATACGGTGGTTTTGCACTCCCGGGAACGAATCTCGCGATTGGATTTCACCAGCGATTCAAAAATCTCGATGAGCTGTATATCGATTACGGGACGCCTGCATCAATTACGACGCTCAACCGCTTCGTTCTCAAATACGTGTTTCATGTAGGCGGTCAAAAAGGGCCGTAATGACTAGCGATTGACCATCGCTGCCTGGCGCTCGTTGTAGCGCGGCCCGGAAATCTTATCCGGTGCCAGCGCTGCATCGAGCGTCGCCATATCTTCGACGGTTAAGCCGATCTTTGATGCGCCGACGTTTTCTTCGACGTAGCGCAGACGTTTGGTGCCGGGAATCGGCACGATATCCGGCCCTTTGTGCAGAAGCCATGCAAGCGCAATTTGGGCTGGCGTCGCATCGTGACGCGACGCGATCTCGCTCACGATCGACGCGGCGCGCATGTTCGCATCGAAATTCTCGCCCTGATACCTCGGATCGCCACGGCGATAATCACCCTCCGGATACTCTTCCGCGCGGGTAACTGCGCCCGTTAGAAAGCCGCGTCCGAGCGGCGCAAATGGGACGATGCCGATTCCGAGTTCACGCAAAAGAGGAATGATCGCCGGCTCAAGATTCCGTTCCCAAAGCGAATACTCGCTCTGCAGGGCGGAAATTCGATGAATGGTATGCGCGCGGCGAATGGTCTCTTCGCCGACTTCCGAGAGGCCGAGATACAGAACCTTGCCCTCGCGAACGAGATCGGCCATTGCTCCGACGGTTTCTTCGATGGGAACATTCGGATCCAGGCGATGTTGGTAGAGAAGATCAATGCGATCGGTTTTGAGGCGTTGCAGCGAGCCCTCAACTGCTTTGCGAACATTTTCCGGCCGACTATCGACCCCGGCGATGCTGCCATCATTGCCAAACGTAAAGCCGAATTTCGTAGCAATGACCGCCTGATCGCGGCGATCGTGCAGCGCTCGTCCGAGAAGCTCTTCGTTTGTATAGGGCCCATAGGCCTCGGCGGTATCGAAAAACGTGCAGCCGAGCTCGAGCGCCCGATGGATCGTTTTGATCGCCTCGGCTTCGTCGCGCTCTGCAGGCCCATAGGCGAAGCTCATGCCCATACAGCCTAAGCCGATGTCGGAAACCGCAAGTCCCTCGGTTCCAAGATTTCGTGTCGCTAGCATGCTTACAACGACACCCTAAGATCGCGAAGAGTTCCGCCGGGTGGACGAGAGATTGTGATGATCTAAAGGCACCAGTAATGTTGACGGACGGGAGACATTGGAAGCGATATCAGCGGCGCGACGTTCGGAGGATAGTTCTCCATGAGTTTCACATCGAGCGACGTAAACGGTTCAGCGGTCAACCGAACATTAACGATTCCGGAACATTGCCGAAGCGGATGGAATCGGATATCCAGGAACGTCGTTTGGTCGCTATCTATTCTAACGAACCCATAGGCATTTTTAGTGCCCGTTTTTTGAGCCCAGACGGAATACCGATCTGGCGGAAGCGTCAGGCAAACAAAGAAACCATGTTTATCGGTATGCGTCATGCAAGATTGGCTCGGAGATTTTGCGATAATGATCACATGTGCGACAGGCTGCCCACTCCAGGTATGGACGTAGCCACTAAGCACACCGGATGTGCCGGCAAAGCACTCAACGCAACTGGAAAATACAAGGAGCAGAATGAGGGTGGTTATTTTCATTGTTATCTCGTTCCATGAAGCGTGGCGATCAATGCGCGAAGGGGCAGAAAATGCATTCGAGCTTAACACGTAATGCATTTTGGGCCGAAGCCTGGGATCTATCGGAGACGCTCTTGCTCGCGTTTACGGCGATTATCGAGTATTGCAGACACTTGTGGCGCGCCGAGGTCAACGGCTAGGGCTTCAAGCGTTTCTAGCGCTTTGGTTAAAGGAGTTCCTGATTCGATTTGGGTGATGCCTACGAAGTAGCTGACGCGAAATGCTCCGCAATATTGAACTTTATCCATTCCTGATACTGATGGGGATGGGCAGGCGTAAAATCAGCATCGGCAGAGGTGACGACGGCGCTGGCCGGCGGATTTGGAAATTGACCATGAAGAGCCTGAGAGCCGACGACGATCCAGTCGGTTAGGC
The DNA here is from genome assembly GCA_021778415.1 of bacterium. Lineage (GTDB taxonomy): Bacteria > Vulcanimicrobiota > Vulcanimicrobiia > Vulcanimicrobiales > Vulcanimicrobiaceae > JAJYCL01. The sequence goes on from JAJYCL010000012.1 coordinate 53,041, forward strand.
GCAGATGAAGCGAAAGGTTTTGGGCGGCTTCGAGAAGCTGCTGCTTACGCACGTTCCAATGAGCGCTCTTTCACGATGTCGTGGACGTGGTTAATGATTTCACTGCCTTCGACAGGTGAGATGAATGCCCGGAACGGGACCAAAGAGCGCATGTACCGGCCGTACTCGCCTTCGTCGTAGCAAGAGATTTTTTACGGCGTTTGGACCTTCCTGGATGGTGCTCAAACACTTCTCGAGATGCGGTTGCGGGCCGGTCAGTTCCAGTCGCTTGACAGTGTGCCGAGTAAAGGCGTTCAGCATTTCCTGGTTCAAACGTGAAGCAGCGGCTCGAGCGCTCATACGAGCAAACAAGGCGAAGTCGTCGTCCAGGTAGGGAAGCTGGTCTCGGCTAGCCATCGGTATGCCTTGCTAGGATCTCCTCTTGGTCCAACTATACCATTTGCTGGCAAGATTGCGGATACCTAAGCTGCCCGGCGTCTCCCCCTCAGGTTTTGCCTATTTTTCCCTTGGCCGTGTCTTGGCGACGTCATTCTAGGGTGTATTCTCGCGTATCTCGCCGTCTCGGCGGCCCACCTGTGCGCGCAAGCGGGACCGTTGACATCCGACTCTGCGGACTGTAATATCTGTTATTACAGACATGAATGACAAAACGAGAAAATTTATCGTCCATTGGGGCGAGCTAGGAACGCGCTGGGGCATCAACCGGACCGTAGCCCAGGTCCACGCCCTCTTATACCTCTCGCAGAAACCACTCGATATGCAGGCCATCGCTGAAGCTCTTGATGTTGCCCGATCCAACGCGAGCAATAGCGTGCGTGAGCTTCAGGGATGGGGCCTGGTAAAGGCTGTGCATCTACTTGGCGATCGTCGCGAGCATTACGAAGCGGTGGGCGACGTCTGGCAAATTCTGTCGATCATTACCGAGCAGCGGAAGCGGCGTGAAATTGACCCGACGCTAGCGGTGTTACGCGAATGTGCCGCCGAGCTTGGCCAGAGCACGACGGTCGGCGACCGATTCGTAGCGACGCGGATCAAGAATATGGAAAACCTTTTCGAAACGCTCACCCCCCTCCTCGATGAGTTCGTTGCATTGCCGAGCTCGACGATCAAGTCGATGGCCGCGCTGCGTGGCAAAGTACGGACTCTCTTTCGCGGGAAAACCTAATGTTGAACGATCTATTTTCTTTTAACGGTACGCTGAGCCGTACTCGCTACGTACTCATTGCGCTGGTTGGCGTGCTTGTGAAACACGTCGTCGATCTCGCTGTTTCAGGTTTATTGTTTCATCGCCATTTCTCGCCGTTGAATTATCTCATACCGTTGGGCGTGCCGACGCCGATAACGCAGATGGAGTCGTCGGATCTACGCTTTGTTGCGACTTTGGCGGCGATCTCGATTCCATTCGCTTGGGTTGGACTGGCAATCACCGTGAAGCGCTTTCGCACGATCGGCTGGCCGAGATGGACGGTGTTGTTGTTCTTCGCGCCGATCGCTAACGTCGTTTCGTTCGCAATAGCCGCTCTTTGGCCTGAGAGTGCGCCGGTGCAAGACACGCGCGCTCCTCGCTGGCTTTCGCGCATCGTACCCGTCGACAGGTTTGGCGCAGCTCTGATATCGATTGCCGCGACGGCGGTCGTCGGTCTTGTGTTTGTGGCCCTGGGTACGCGTGCGCTCAGCACATACGGTTGGGGGTTATTTGCGGCCATACCATTCATTCAAGGTGGAATAGCGTCAATACTCGTGGGAACGCACCATCGCAAGAGTATCGGCGAATGTTTGACGGTGGCGATTCTCTCGGTTGCGGTCACGTGTCTAGGCCTCCTTGCGGTCGCATTGGAAGGCGCGATCTGCATTGCGATGGCGGCTCCGCTCGCGATCGCATTTGCGATGCTGGGCGCGGCCTTTGGCTATACCCTGCAAAACCGCGAGAGCTTCCCGGGCGCCGTTGCACTCTTTGTTTGCGTTACTGCTGCGCCGGTAATTATGGGAGCCGAGGCGGTTGTGCCACGCGAAGTACCAACCTATCGCGTCGAAAGCTCAGTGATTATCAACGCATCGCCCAACGTTGTCTGGCGCAACGTGGTGTCTTTCCCCGATCTTCCGGCGCCCACCGAACCGATTTTTCTGCTTGGCGTGGCATATCCTGAACGAGCGCGCATCGTAGGAACGGGAGTTGGCGCAGTCCGCTATTGTGAATTTTCGACGGGCGACTTCGTGGAGCCGATCACAGCGTGGAACCCCGGTCACCTGTTAGCGTTCAGCGTTCGGAAGAGCGCGCCACCGATGCGCGAGCTTTCGCCGTACCCGGGGCTGGATACGGCGCACTTGCATAACTACATGGTCTCGAAGCACGGTCAATTCGTGTTAGTTGCGCTTCCGGGTGGACGCACGCGATTGACGGGAACGACGTGGTATCAACACCATCTTTGGCCGGCATCGTATTGGAGAATATATTCAGACGCGATCATTCACTCGATTCATCTGCGTGTTCTCAATCACATCAAGACTCTATCGGAAAAGGAAAACGCGCTCAATTGAGCGCGTTTTCAAGTCAGCAACTAAAAGCGTGTATCGCTTCTAACTACATCCGCTCGTTGCGCCGCAAGAGTCGCACTTCTCGCAGCTTCCGTTGCGGACCATGGTGAGCTGTCCGCATTCGGAGCAAGCGTTGCCGGTGTAGCCTTTGGCCTTGGCGGTATTCACCGCTTCGGTTTTTGCCAGCGTTGCCGTTGCCCCGCGTTTGCCACCCGATGCAACGGGTGCCGTGATCGGTGCGCTGCTTTGCATCGCAACCGGTGTTGGCGCGCTCGGGCGTGGATCGGCGTTGGGGCGCAGATGCGTGCTCATCGGATGCAAGCTCTCGCTCACGCCGGCGGTACGCACTTGCGTCGGGCCGTCTTCCTCGGCGAGATAATCCTCGCTCTGCGGCGATGCCATAGCATCCATCTCCATCGATGGCTGAATGTGCGCGAGTTCGTAGCGTCCGAGATAACTCACGGCGAGTTCACGGAAGACGTAATCGAGCAACGAGGTTGCCATCTTGATATTTTGATGCCCCACGACTGGGCCATTGGGCTCGAAGCGCGTGAACGTAAACGCTTCCACGAACTCTTCGAGCGGCACGCCGTATTGCAATCCAATGGAAACGGCAATCGCGAAATTGTTCATCATCGATCGGAAGGCTGCGCCTTCCTTGTGCATGTCGATGAAAATTTCACCCAGCTGGCCGTTCTCGTAGTCGCCGGTTCGCAAGTACACTTTATGCCCACCGACAATCGCTTTTTGCGTGTAGCCACTGCGCCGTTCCGGCATGCGGCGACGCTTGGCGATATAGCGATAGACAATTTTCTCGGCGATTTGCGTCGCCGTTGCATACGGTTGCGTCGGCATGACGGGTTCGTCTTCGCCGGCATCTCCGCCGAGATCGTAGCTTGCCGCAAGTGGTTGCGAGAGTTTGCTGCCGTCGCGATAGAGCGCTACGGCCTTCACCATCCGCTCCCACGAATAGCGATACGCATGTTTGACATCGGCAATCGTTGCCGTCTGCGGCAAGTTGATCGTCTTTGAGATCGCTCCGCTGACGAACGGCTGCGCCGCAGCCATCATTTCGATATGCGCAATCGGGCGAATGAAACGCGTTCCATGCTTGCCGCACGGGGTTGCGCAATCGAAGACGGCGAGATGCTCGTCTTTGAGATCCGGCGCGCCTTCGACCGTCATGCGGCCGCAGATATGAGAAGAAGCAGCTTCGATTTGATCCGGCGTAAAGCCGAGGCCGTCGCGAAGAATCGAGAACGACCAATCGTTGACCTGCTCATCGGTGAGCCCAAGCGTTTCCTTGCAGAAATCGTCACCGAGAACGAAGCGATTAAAAACAAAGGGAAGTTCGAAGGCGCCGAGCAGACCGCTTTCGATCCGATCTAACACCGCTTCGGTGAATCCCTTTGCTCGCAATGTCGCGCGGTTGATATGCGGTGCGCCTTCGAGCGTTCCGGTGCCCTTTGCGTAGGTTTCGATAGCGGCGATTTGCTCTTCGCTATAGCCGAGATTACGAAGTGCCGGGATGACCGATTGATTGACGATCTTAAAGTACCCGCCGCCGGCAAGTTTCTTGAATTTCACCAACGCAAAATCAGGCTCGATCCCGGTGGTATCGCAATCCATCACCAAGCCGATCGTGCCCGTTGGCGCGATGACGGTGACTTGCGCATTGCGATAGCCCGCTACTTCGCCGATGGCGAGTGCTTCGTCCCACGCTTTGCGCGCGAGGGACCACGTTTCTTGCGTAAAGAGTGTCGGTGCATGGGTTACCGGCGCAATCGTGAGCCCTTCGTATTCGTCGGCAGGCGCTTGATACGCGGCGCGACGATGATTGCGGATGACGCGCAGCATCGGGTCGGCATTGGCTTCATAGCGAGCAAATGCACCCAATTCGCGCGCGAGTTCAGCCGATGTGCGATAGGCGATACCGGTCATCAACGCGGAAATCGCACCGCACCATCCGAACGCTTCCGCGGAATCATAGGGAAGGCCCATGCGCATGAGCATGGTGCCCATATTTGCATAGCCGAGGCCCAGCGTGCGGAAATCATAGGATTTCTGCGCGATAATACGGCTCGGGAATTGCGCCATGAGAACGCTGATCTCAAGCGTCGTCGTCCAGATACGGCATGCCTGCGCAAATTTCTGCGCATCGAAGGCACCGTTCGCATCCTGGAATGTCACCAGATTGAGGCTGGCTAGGTTGCAGTTATGCGCGACAATGCCCTCGGCGATCACTGAGCGCGTCGCAGGCTCGGTAATATCATACACGGTCGTCTTGCCAGCTGGGCGCACGGCTACAACGCGCGGAGCACGCGGGTTCTTGAGCGCGCCGGAAAACGCGGTTGCAAGAACGGATTCCGCTTTCGCTTGTTTTTCTGAGGAGCATGGGAATCCAATTAGGCTCAAATATTTGCGCGCTTGCTGATTGTAGATGTGCAGTTGCCCTTGCGGGTTCTTGCGCCCGTCCGGATGCGAGAATGAGATGCGTGAAGTGATTCCGAGATCGGAAAGTAGCAGTTGTGCTGAGTTTAGTAGCGTTGGAGAGGATGAGGCGAGCATAACTTGGGGTTCAGTTGCGTCCTGAGCTTGCACGATGCATCCGTCCGCCGAGAAGAGGCCGCCAAGGTAGGCGATTTGCAAGTCAGCGGCAACGTGGTGAATGCCATCAGGGACATTCTTGCCGGTTGCCGTTGCCTGGTGAAAACCATACGTCGCTTGGAGATGGTGCACGAGGCTCGCTTGCGATGCGCTAGTTTGTTGGACACCATTGCGTTGCGTCGATAACGCCGAGGCGCGAACGGGCAGAGCACTACCGAAATTCACTGCAGCCTCGAGCTTTTCTTCGTTAAAGACATCGGTCAGCGCGACGGCCGTTGCTCGTTCGCGTGGCCCGAAGACGAGCGCTACGGTATCTTTGTTGAAGACGCCGTCGCCGGTCAGCCAACCAAGCATTTGCCAGCGCTTGACCTCTTTCGCCGGAGATGTGAACGCGACGACATTTCCGGATTCGCGAATAGCAATGCGATCAACACCCGGTTTAAGCTCGTCAATGCGCTTCCACGCACCCTCGTCGGTGAGAAGTTTGTGATCTCCGGTTGCTTGGATCGAGCGACCGTCTTTGAGCTCGACTGTAAATGTTTCACGTTCTCCGACGCGAGTAACGAATGCCGGGCGATGTGCGGCAAGTCGGCGATGGTCCGCTTCGCTGTGAATATCGGTGGTGACGATCACTTGCTCGCCGCGCTCTTGCGCGTCGTAGAGTGCGGCGACCGTACGCAGGCCATTGGGCGTACTAATACGCGTCTCCGGCGCAAAACATGCCGTATCATCGAGGAACATATATTCACTGCAAGGATTGCTCGCGGTGATGCGTCCATCGGATGGGCATGTGTGCCATTCGTTGATGGTGGTATCGAATTGCAATCCCGGATCGGCGCACTGCCATGCTGCGAGTGCAATTTTCTCCCAGAGATCTTCGGTGGACATTGTACGATGGATGCCGCCATCGGTGCGACGGATCGTATGCCAATCTTCGCCGCGATCGAGTGAGGTGAAGAAGCTGTTAGGAACGCGAACGGTGTTATTGGAGTTTTGCCCCGAGACGGTTGCGTAGGCTTCACTATCCCAATTCACATCGTACGTCTCGATTTCAAGCGAAGAGTATCCTTGCTTTGCGTAATCGATTGCGAACTGAATATTTCCGCCGGGAATCCCCGCGGCAAGTGCATTGCGAATCGCGCGTTTAAGCGATGGATTCGAAGCCGGATCCAAGCGAGAAACGTCCGGAATGGTGGTATCGTTCGCCGCTACCATCACCGCATTAAGATGTTTCTGCGCCGCGATCGAACCGGCAACAAGATCGGCGACTTTTTGTTCTTCGCGGACTTTCCAGGTGATGAACTGTTCGATATCCGGATGATCGGCGTCGAGCACAACCATCTTTGCTGCGCGCCGCGTCGTACCGCCGGATTTAATCGCGCCGGCTGCCCGATCACCGACTTTAAGAAACGACATCAATCCCGATGATGAACCGCCACCCGAAAGTTTTTCGCCAGAACCGCGAATGCGCGAGAAATTCGAACCCGATCCTGATCCGTACTTGAAGATGCGCGCTTCACGCACCCACAAATCCATGATCCCACCCTCGTTGACAAGATCATCATCAACCGACTGGATAAAACACGCATGGGGGGCTGGGTGTTCGTAGGCGCTGGTGGAGCGCGTCATGAGCGCGGTTTTGGGGTCGACAAAATAGTGGCCTTGCGCCGGCCCGCTGATTCCGTACGCCCAATGCAACCCGGTGTTAAACCACTGCGGAGAGTTCGGCGCGCCGACTTGCAATGCGAGCATTGCGCACATCTCTTCGTAATAGGCTTGTGCATCGGCATCGGTATCGAAGTAGCCGTGTTTGTAGCCCCAATACGCCCACGTTCCGGCAAGGCGATTAAAGACTTGGCGGGCATCGAGCTCCGGCCCAAATTGCTCGCCGCGTGGCAGCGCTGCAAGGGCTTCCTCATCGGGGGCGCTGGCCCACAGCCATTCCGGCACGCCGTCCTCGGGGACTCGTTTGGTATGACGGGGCACCCCGGCCTTGCGGAAATACTTCTGCGCCAGGACATCCACGGCCACTTGGGACCAGGTCACCGGCACGGCAATATCTTTGAGTTCGAAAATGATCGTCCCATCGGGATTGACGATCCGGCTCGTCCGCGGCTCGAAGGCAACGTTGGCGTACGGGTCGCCAGGGACGGAATATTGGCGGGAAAACTTCATGAAATCACCTCGCAGCGCGTGACGAAAGGAGGGGGTGGACGTAGGGTCGAGGCGCACAACTAGTGCGTCCCAAATCTTGTAGCCACTAGATATTGTGCCTGGTCGGCGGTTTCCTTGCTAATAGACGGTGAATGTCGACGAAAATCGGAGGATAACTCGACTGGGCTGCGCTGCCCCTTGAGGAGACGCTGTGTATGGCTCCGAGGATACCGGGGATAAGCCCCCAAACCTGGGGAGCATGTTGGCCCCCGATGCGATGGCTGCGCGCCTCTGCGACGTTCCAATAGCCGCTCTGCGGGCCCGTGGGATCTGCGGCATCATTCTCGATCTCGATAACACCCTCGTCGGCTTCGGGCTGGATGAGCCGGATGAAGCGTCAGGTGCCTGGGTGCGGGAGGCCACGGCGGCCGGTCTGCGGATCGTGCTCCTCTCCAATAATTTTCCCGAGCGGGTTGCCCGCGTGGCCGGCGCCCTTGGCATCGGCGGCATTCCCAATGCCCTCAAGCCCTTGCCCTTCGGCTTTGCGCGCGCGCTGAAGCACCTTGCGCTACCTGGGCGCGCCGTCGCCGTCGTCGGCGATCAATTATTCACCGATATGCTCGGGGGAAAACTCTTTGGCTGTTATACCGTGCTGACCGAACCGATCGAGCATCGTGATTTTCCGCTCACTCGCGTCTTTCGGTTTTTTGAACGCTTCGTTCTTGCTCATAGGCGATCATCATGAAACTTGCGATTATCGGTGATCCGGTCGATCACAGCCGCAGTCCTCGGATTCATCGCGAATTTTTGCGGGAAGCGCACATCGATGGCAGTTACGATGCCATTCGCGTTCCGCTCGTGAATTGTGTCGAAGTCATTCGGCGCATGCGCATTGATGACTATTTCGGTTGCAATGTTACGACGCCGCTCAAAGAAGAAGCGGTGCGCGCCTGCGATGTGCTTACCGACCACGCGCAACGAGCTGGTGCCGTGAACACGATTCTTTTTGGCATGGAAATTCTCGGCACCAATACCGATGGCATCGGCGCGCGTATTGCCTTGGAAACGCTGCTTGACGAGCCGGTTGCTCTCAAACGCATTGGCGTGTTGGGCACGGGCTCCACGGCGCGTGCAATTCTCGCCGAGTTAAGCGATAACGATGCATATACGTATGTGTGGGGACGTTCGCCGGAACGGATTGCTTCCTGCTGCAATGATTTCGGCGCAAAGCTCTGGCCGTTCGATAATCCGCCGGAACTGCTCATTTCGACGCTTCCGCCGAATACGCGGTTAGAAGACGAGTTGATCGCGTCGTGTTTGTGGGCGGATATCGTGATGGATGCAAACTACGGTGAACGTAGCACATTATCGCGTCGTCTAGAACGCGAAGTTGTCGATGGCGCGCTCATGCTGGAAGCACAAGCGCGCGCATCATTCGATTTTTGGCTCTCACACTACGAGCCGAACTAGCGGATTAGTGGCCGAAGTCGTCGCGATCGGTATTGCGGGCGATGAAGAAGTGGTATTTCACGCCGGCTTGTAAGACAATCGAGCGGACAATCGGTGCATACGTGAGCCAGTCGCGATCCTGATCCTTCACGGCCGGGCCGATGAGCGCTACCACGACCGGGTGCTTTTCAGTTCCGGTCGCCATGACGACGTAATAGTTCGTGACTTGGCCTTGCGGCGTGGGCACCGGCGTCGGCGACGGCGTCGCTGTCGGCCCTGGGGTCACTGCCCGCATCGGACGGAGTGCTGCGCTGGCCATATCCTCATGCCACCGCTGGCGGCACGGAATGCGGCCGGCGAAACTGGGCACGGTAACTTCATCGACACTTGCCACGCTAAAGGCCGGGGCATCGTCGAGATCGAGACGGCGGCAGCTATTGTCGTCGTCGTTGCGGCCCCAGTGGCGGTGGCGATCGCTGCCGACCGGGGTCAAGGCCAGCGTACCGCTCCCGTCGATCGAGGCGCGGAGCCGGACGACAAATTTGAAGCGATGGCAGTCGTCGCGATCCGAACCGCAAGTCGCTGGCGTGGGCGTCGAGATCGGTGTGGCACTCGGCGTTGGGGACGGCGATGCCGTCTTCGCTCCAAGGATTGTCCGGGGGCCCGACGAGAGGGCGCCGGCATTGGCTCCCGAGGCGCCGGGAGGGGTGACGGAGTTGCCGCCGCCGCTACACGCGGCGACGAGGGCGGCCACGGCAAGCGCCGCGACGGGCGCAAAGCGAGAAAGACGCATCATCGGATCTCCCGAGGAAAAGTGTGCGACAATCGTACCACGGTGTAAAGAAATTGTGTGTTGCGCGCCCCCAGCGTTGGTCAGAATATTACAGAGGATTAACAAATCCGGGGCGGCTGGAATTCGGAGAGGGGGAGATTCGAACTCCCGAGACGCTTGCGCGGCTGCTCGCTTTCCAAGCGAGTGCATTCGACCACTCTGCCACCTCTCCGCGGCGCCGTTAGTACGCCGAAGATGCGGCTAAGGCCTCGTCGTGGGCAGAAAAAGCTCCTGAAAATCCGGCGCGACGATGGCTCGGCCGAAAAGATAGCCTTGCGCGTACTCGCAGCCGCAGTCGTGAAGAAACTCGGCTTGAGGCTCGGTTTCGACGCCTTCGGCAAGGACTTGCATGCCTAACGCATGCGCCATCGCGATAATGGCCGAGACGATTGCAAGATCATTCGTATCATCGGGAATATCGCGAACGAACGATTTATCAATTTTAATTTTATCGATTGGCAAACGCTTGAGATAACTCAGGCTTGAATAACCCGTTCCGAAATCATCGAGCGAGATACCGATGCCGAGCTGTTTGAGTTGACGCATAATCCCGATGGAATCTTCGGCGTTGTGCATCGCAACGGTTTCGGTGATTTCAAATTCAAGCGTCGTCGGATCGAGTTTGGTCTCGTGGAGCACATCTTGAATCGTGCGCAAAAGGTTGTGCTGCGTAAATTGACGTCCGGAGAGATTCACCGCTAGCCGTAAGGGTTTTCCCGACATCGTCTGCCAGATTTTGACTTGCTCGGCGGCCGTGCGTAAGACCCACTCGCCAAGTTGCACGATGAATCCCGATGTTTCGGCTTGTGCAATAAATGTTTCCGGAGGCGCAAACGTATCGTCGCGTTGCGGCCAGCGCGTGAGCGCTTCGACACCGATGATTTCGCGCGTTTCCATGCGAATGAGCGGCTGATAGACGACATGAAACTCGCCATACGACAAAGCGTTGGCGAGACGTTGATGCATCGGGAGCCGATAACTCACTGACACGATAATTGCACGGTTGGCTACCTACTGCGGTCCTTCCTCGGATGGTCGGCGAAGGAGGCTGCTAAAATAGGCGATTCGCGCGGCCTCCTCGGCAAGATCGGTGAGCACGAAGGCATGCTCAAAACCAAGCGAGGTGCATGATAATCCATGCCGTTCCATGAGGACGCAATCGCAAGCGCCGGCGAACACCGTCGCACAATCGTCGGCCAATTTGAGCGAACCCGGGGGCGAATACGGCGCCCAGCCCACTTCGCCGAGCGATTCTCGAGCGCCGACGGTATCGCGCGGGAAAACCGTTCCCGTCTTTGTCCAGACGACGCAATAGGTGGGATGTGAATGGATCACGCAATCGATATCATCGCGCACGCGATAGGCCGCAAGGTGCAGCGGCAACTCGGTGGTAGGCTTGGCGTGCGCTTCGCGCGGCGTGCCGTCCGGTGCAACGCGAACAAGTTCGTCACCGCGAAGATTCCGCACGCTACGTCCTGTCGGCGTCACAAGAAGATCGCCATCGTCGAGCCGTGCAGAAAGATTTCCACTTGTGCCGGTCGTTAATCGCCGATCCCAAAGCTCGCGTGCATAGGTGAGAATCGCGTCGGATGCGTCGTGAAAACGCACGCTAAATGCCGACGGGATGCCAGATGGTTTTAATTTCGCAATAGCGTTCGATATGATCCAACGATTGTGCGTGGTCATCGTACCAATCTCGGCCATCGTCGCGACGTAAGCGCACGCGCTTCACGTTATGCGATGCCTCCGTCTCGACCATGCTGCGCAACGGATCGTCGGCAGAAATTTCCATAGCGTCGATATCCATGTGCTTTGCCATCACCGGGACAAGTTCGTCGCGAAGGCCCGTCAGCACGTTGACGACCCCCGCCGGGACATCGCTCGTCGCCAAGGCTTCGGCAAAGGTGACCGCCGTACGAGGATCGCGCTCCGAGGCTACGGCAACGACGGCATTGCCGGCGACAAGCGGCGGAAGAATGGTGCTGACCAGGCCGAGGAGTGCTGGCCGATCCGGCAAGACCAGGGCGACAATCCCCATCGGTTCCGGTGCGGAAAGATTGAGATGCGGGCCGGAAACGGGATTGCGGCTCGAAAGCAGGGCGGCATATTTATCGCACCACCCGGCGTACCAAATTGTGCGATCGATCGTCGCATCGATCTCTTTGGTGGCCTCGCTTTTGGACGCGCCAACGCCTTCGCGTAAACGCAAATGGAGTTCGTGACGCCGTGCCTCGAGCATCTCGCCGAGGCGATAAAGAATGAGCCCGCGATTTGCCGGGGTCATCGATCCCCAGCGGCTTTGGCCGTTTCGCGCGGCAACGACGGCATCGCGCAAATCCTTGCGCGACGCTCGAGCGACATTCGCGGCGAAGGTTTCGCCATCCCAAATGGGGTCGCTGCGACCGGATTCGCTTCGCACGAAGGCGCCGTTGATATAGAGTTTGTACATCTTGCGGACATCAAGCCGGAGATCATCGGTCTTACTCACTTTGGCGACCTACGACGGAGCATCGAATGGACCTCTTACTCATTCGTCATGGAGCGACGGAATGGAACGCCACCGGGCGCTTTGTCGGCCGCACGGATATTCCGCTCTCGGAGTCCGGCTTGCAGCAGGCCCAGGCGCTTGCCGAGATGCTCAAGGACGAACCGCTCTCACGCATCCTCAGCAGCGATCTCGGGCGTGCCCGTACGACGGCAGAAACCCTTGCTCGGGGTCGCGATACGGTTATCGAACTCGATGCTCGGTTGCGTGAATTCGATTTTGGTCTGTGGGAAGGTCTGACCTGGCTTGAAATTATCGAACGTTTTCCGGCATTGACGGCGGATCACGCGCATACTGCGCGGCTCTATGCGCCGGAGCAAGGTGAGACATTCGATCACGTCTGCGCGCGCGTCGAACCGGTTCTCGATGAAATCGTAGCGGCCGGTGCTCCGAGCGATCATGTTGCGCTCGTGGCGCATGCCGGCGTGATTCACGCGACGCTGGCTGTGACCTTGGGTATTCAATTCGATACGATGGCCGTTTCGATAAAAACCGGAAGCGTGACGCGCTTAACCATGAAGAACGGTACCTGGCAGCTAATGGATCTCTCCAATGTTCCAACACTCAATTCAGCCCATTAGTCACGATGCCGCTCGCCAGGCGCGAGAACGGCTCGATCATCTGACCAAACCCGTCGGAAGTTTAGGTCGCATCGAAGATTTGGCCGAACGACTTGCCTCGATTCATGGCGATGCCCCGTTAGCACGCTATGATCGTCGCTGTGTACTCATTTTCGCCGGCGATCATGGCGTTGTCGCGCAGGGTGTGAGTGCGTACCCGAGTGAGGTCACGCCGCAAATGGTCGGTGCGTTTCTTGCCGGATTTGCGGCGATCAATGCTTTCGCACGAAGTGCCGGTGCCCAAGTCTTTGTTGCGAATGTCGGTGTTGCATCGGCATTACCGGAGCACGACGCATTGTTCGATTTGCATATCGCCAATGGGACGCGTGATTTTTCCCGCGAGCCTGCTCTGACGGATGAAGAAGTCGATGCGGCGCTCGCAGCCGGTGCTCGCGCAGTAACTCGCATGTGCGCGCTCCATGATCCGCAGGTTGTCGCGCTGGGCGAAATGGGCATTGGAAACACCACGAGCGCCGCGGCAATCGTTACCGCCTTGATCGATGCCGATGCGCGCGATGTCGTTGGCCGGGGAACCGGCGTCGATGATGCAGGCATCGCACGGAAACTCGCCGCGATCGAAGCCGGTCTTGCCCGTGTTGATCGCGCCGATTGGCGCAGTGTTGCTCGCGAGGTCGGTGGGCTTGAAATTCTCGGGCTGACCGGAGCGATCCTCGAACTGGCGCGATTGCGAATTCCGATTTTACTCGACGGCTTTATTGTTTCGGCAGCTGCGCTTTTGGCGTCGCGCATTGCACCGGCGGCAATCGGCTACTGCATTGCCGCGCACCGTTCGCATGAACGAGGCCACGTATTAGCATTGCGAGCG